>NZ_KQ970760.1:182765-186099 GCF_001579175.1 Streptococcus oralis | reverse complement strand
TGAGGTAGTCTTGGTAGAGAGCCTGACCATCTTGGTAGTAAATCACACTGGAAACCAGCCCCCGATCATCCATCAGGTAGTTGGCGAACAAGAGCCCATCTTCCTTGAAATACTGAATCGTACTAATGAAACCTTCAATCCCATGCTCCACCTGAGCATAGGGCTTTCCATTTCTCAAAACTAAAATGGTAAAGGGACTGTAAACAAACTCGCAGTCCTCTTCCCACTCAATATCTCTGACCTGCAAGACCTGCGGTCGAATCTCATGAAAATCCTGCAATTCATCAAATAAGGAATAAACTGGTGCTTCTAAAATACCTTGGCGATGGAGAAAATAGCGAAGATGAGGCTGATAGGACAAAAGGAGGACCTGTGCAGGAATCCCTTGGCGTTGCATCAGGCGAATCTGATTGAAGGTGTCATCAAATTCTAGCTTAAAATGAGAAAAATACCAGGGTGTCAAATCGGCATGCCAGGGACGTTCCTTGCCATACCAGACTGGGATAAAGTAATACATCAAAACCTCCTAGAATAGTGGCTGATACCTTTCATTTAGTCGGAACGCCTGCAGTTCGTCGTGAATCGTAAAGAGCATGCCACTCAAAATTAAAAAGAGTCCGGGAATCATGCTGACTTTTAACAAACTCTCATCCTTCAAGACAAACAAGATTGGAAGTCCAGCCAAGGTAACGTTAAAGACTGCACCTATCAGAGCAAATCGCAGAACCAAGCGATTGATAAAGCGACTGGTATCCTCACCAGGATAGACCCCGTAGATGTAATCTCCTGATTGCTTCATCCGATCTGAGATCTGTTGACCACTCACATTGACAAAGGCAAAGGCAATGCTAAAGACAAAGAGGATAAGGATATAAGCGTATATCCACAAGGGTTTCCCCATCGCATACTGCTCCAGTAGGGCAGGGTAGAGCGGATTGCCCTTGTCCAGATGTTGAAGCAAGATCAAGAGATAAGAAGGCAAGCCCATGAGACTCATCACATACATATAAGGCATGCCACCTGCAGGATTGAGCATGATTTCCAGATAAGAATAGCGTTTAAAGCGAGAATGGAGCCCGATTTTATTGATAGGGATGCGGTATCGCGCTCGATAAAAGAAAACGACTAGATAGGTAAAGAGGACACCAAGCACTACCAATAGGAAAAGCAGCCAAGGAGATATCTTATGAACTTGGACCGATTGGAGGATGTCCTGAGGGAGTGAAGCCACCATACTTGCCAATAAAATGACGACAGGGCCTCCAACTCCGATAGACGCATTGATGTCCGACAGCCAAACTAAGAAGAAGGTCCCCGCAACCAAAAGGCTGGTATTGAGGAGAAAGACCAAGAAGGGATTGTAGGGAGCTTGGACAGGGAGGTTTGTAGTCAAGGCCAAGGCCTGAATCAAGGCAATCCCTAACGTCAAGTACATTTTCCGTCTATCCTGGACTTCCGAAGAAACCGAGTTTAAGCCTAGTTTCTTTGAAAAGGAAAACATCTGCCACAAGATCATAGCTGACATCCAAGGTGAAAGCCCAATGGAAAAGAGAGAGAGGCTGCGAAGATTTCCACCAGTCAGGGCTACTGAAAAGTCCAGATAGGCTGCGCCTCCTCCGAGAAAATCCCGACTATTGAGGTTAACAAAAGGAAGAGCCAGACGACTCCCGAGCACATAAATAAAGAGCAAAAACAGGGTGTGCATCCCTTTTTTTACTGCTATCGATGAACGAAATTCTTTCACTAGCTCCTCCTTTTCTTTTTTATCTTTCTGTCCTGTCACACGAGGCCAATCCAGCCTTTTTATCTTAGCCTCTTCAAATCTCTATCTCAGTTTTCGTGAGTTTTCTCGGTCAGATAAGCCTTCAAAGTAGCCACCATTTCTTCTGGTCTTTCTGCTGAGAAAATACCCGCATAGGCACTTTCAGGTAGTTCCCGCGACTGGGTATTTTCAAAAGTCAAGATCGGTTTCTCAAAGCGTGAAATATAGTCATAAACAACACTCAGCTTGTCATCGTGGTTAATATCAAGGTAGACATCCGCCTGCTGGATCAGTTTCTCAACCAAGAGAGGGAAGGTGTTGGGATAGAGGGTCACATTTTCAAAACGTGATAAGAGCATGAGTTCCGGTGCCATCGTTGTATAGGCTGCAATGTAGAAATGCACCTCTGGCAAGGCTTGAACCAGATAGTCGATTTTCTCAAGGTGCCAGGAGTTGGTCAAATTAACACAAGACATAGCTGGCTGATAGACTGTGACTGGATAGTCAATTCCAGCCTGACGCCATTTTTCAGTAATGGCCGACCACTCCATCAGATGATAGTACCACCAAACCTCACGCAAACGCCCAACCGAATGAGTGTTCCAAGGTTTGTCTTGGGATAGGAAATGCAAAATGGCTGGCAGAGGCTCTAGGGGAATCTGGAAGATAAATTCATGTCCATGCGAGGCAGCCCCACTGTCAAAACCAATCTGGAAATTATAGTTCTGATCCAGATGAGTGTAGCTGTCATGAAAGAGCATATTGAGGATGGACTGGTCTCCCTCACTCACATGTCGGTGTTCCCGCTCCGTCAACTCAACTAGCTCTTGTCTCACATCTTCTGCCCGCCATTTTTTGTTATTGATCAAGAGCACACCTGCATTAAAGCCAACCCCAACTCCAAAACAAGATGGTGCGGCAGCCAGGTAGTTTTCTCCCAAGTCCATTTCAAAGAGGGGCGTCAGGTCAGCCGTCACTACCAAATCACTGTCCAAGTAAAGTACCTTGTCCTCTTCGACAAAATCAGGGATAAAGTAACGGGCAAAGGTCATATGATTGATATGGGGCAATTTGTTGCTCCAGTTCATCTGAAACTGGGCACCAAGCATCTTGACATCCACCAACTCACCGCCCATTTGCTCTACTATCGGTCTGAGAGCACGGAACCATTCCTGGGGAATATCCTGGTTAAAGATATAGACCTTGACATGGCTATTATGGTAGCAGAGAGATTTGAGTGCTGTTTCAATCTGGCGGATATAGGCATAATCTCCTGCGAGAACAATTGTTTTTTTCATTTAGTTTCCTTCAGTTCACAACGACTGCTTCTGTGATTCCAAAAGCGTGCGGATAGACTCGATCATTTGATCTACGGCTGCTGGTGAGTAAACGTGACTGTAACCACTCAAGTCATGACTAGTGGTCTCAAAAGCAAATATAGGGATTTCTCTTTGCTGCACCTCTTGGATAATGTTTGCAATTTCATCCTCATGATTGATATCCAAGTAAAAGTCAATCTTTTCCAAGACTTTTTTGACATTCATGGGATTAAAGTAAGGATAGAGGCGTACA
>NZ_KQ970760.1:180694-182329 GCF_001579175.1 Streptococcus oralis | reverse complement strand
TAAAGTAAGGATAGAGGCGTACATTCAGATGCGATTGCAAGTTCATGATTTCCGGCGCAAAATTGGTATGAGCTAGGATAGAGAACTCTACATCGGGCAGTTCTTGGATTAGGTGTTCGATTCTCTCTATGTGACACGTATTGGTAAAAATAGCGGTCGCATACTGGGGAGCTTGAACTAAAGATGCCAATCCTTTATGAAAATCACATTTTTTCATGACGATATCAGACCACTCTAGTCCGTAGTAAAACCACCAGTCCTCCCTGAAACGATTGAGGTTGATTTGGTACCATGGCTTGTCCCCTGTATAATGAATAATCTTAGCTGTCTTCTCAGTAGTAAGAGAGTCCCTATACCAAGAATCCATCTGGTAATTTCGAGCCACTGTATCCATACCAACCATAAAATTATAGGTAGCTGGCAGCGGTTTCCAACGACCTTCAAAGAGGTGATTTAACACGCCCTGATCACCAAAAACTTGGTCATGCAGTTGATCTGTCAAGCTCAGCAAGTGCTCCGTCACCTTCTCTTGACGCCAGAGAGCCACATTAATCAGTAAAACACCTGCATTAAAAGTGCTAGGAACTAGAGCATCTGCTACAGCAGCTACTGGCCAGTCTGCCATATCTTCTAAAAAGAGTTGATCTAAGTTTGATCTAACGATGATATCCGAATCCAGATACAAGGCTAGGTCTTCGCTGACAAACTGAGGAATAAAATAACGAAAGAA
Source organism: Streptococcus oralis (assembly GCF_001579175.1). Lineage (GTDB taxonomy): Bacteria > Bacillota > Bacilli > Lactobacillales > Streptococcaceae > Streptococcus > Streptococcus oralis_O. Next base: position 181,599 of record NZ_KQ970760.1, on the reverse strand, counting down.
AGTTGCATAACTTAGGTGAGCTAGTGGCAAACTATACCCTTTCAAACCTTGATGACTAATCTTGACATTGATGATTTTTGAGGCTAGAGGTTCTAAACGTCTCTCCATGAGCTGAAACCATTCAGATGGCAAATCATCATTGAAAACATAAAAAGTCACTGCTCGGTTATGGGCGCAGATTGACTTGATTGTTGTCTCAATCTTGTCCATATAAGCATTATCACCACCGAGTACAATGGCTTTTTGAAGCTCTTTTTTCATTTCGTCCCCTTTTCTTTTCACATTCTTTTGGCTACTTTTCTACTACTATAGTTCTGATTTTTTCGATGATTCTCTCACCTTCCTATTATACCTTTTCCCCTAGTTTATTTCAAACTCAAAAGAGGATTTTCCCCTTCTCACATATAGAAAAAACCTTTGAAAAATCATGTTTTCAAAGGTTTTCCATTTTACTATTTATTCATTGATTTTTATATCTTATCAATGACTTTCTTGATCGTCGTTCTGATCCTTCTTGGCAAGAAGACCGATACCTGTCACAGCTGCCAATGCTCCCAACAAAGCAGATGCTACCGAAGTCGACGCTCCTGTATTTGGCAAGACTTGTTTTGGCTTGCTTGAAGCGGATTGACCTTGGCTTGCAATGTTTTCCATTGAGAGAGAGATGCTTGTTGAAGTAGATGCCAGAGCACTTGCTGACACAGATCTACTAATAGAATCTGAAGTCGAAAGACTAGCGCTAATCGACGCAGACTCGCTCACAGACATACTTGCTGAAACTGAAGTACTTTCTAGAGTCGATTCACTGGCTAACATGCTAGCTGAGAGTGATGCGCTCGTTGAAGTAGATTCGCTCACTGATGTACTTGTTGAGATCGAAGCACTCTCCAACGCCAACTCGTCTG
>NZ_KQ970760.1:179145-180674 GCF_001579175.1 Streptococcus oralis | reverse complement strand
TCGAAGCACTCTCCAACGCCAACTCGTCTGCTAGCATACTTGCAGAAGTTGAAGTACTTGTTGAAGCGGACTCACTCGAGCTCACTGAGGCTGATTGGCTCGAACTTACTGAGGCTGACTGGCTAGCGCTGGCTGACGCAGATTGGCTCGAACTTACTGAAGCGGACTCACTTGCGCTCACTGAGGCGGATTCACTTGCACTTGCTGAAGCCGATTCACTTGAGCTTACCGAAGCAGACTGGCTAGCACTCGCTGAAGCGGACTGGCTGGCACTTACTGAAGCGGACTCACTTGCGCTCACTGAGGCTGATTCACTTGCACTTGCTGAAGCTGATTCACTTGAGCTTACTGAGGCTGATTGGCTCGAACTTACTGAAGCTGACTCACTCGAACTCACTGAAGCTGACTCACTCGAACTCACTGAAGCGGATTGACTTGCACTCACCGATGCTGACTCACTCGAACTTACAGACGCCGATTGACTGGCGCTAGTTGATGCGGACTCACTCGAACTTACTGATGCAGACTCACTTGCGCTTACTGAAGCGGATTGACTTGAGCTGACCGATGTAGACTGACTAGCGCTTACTGAAGCAGATTCGCTTGAGCTAACCGACGCTGACTGGCTTGAACTGATTGAGACGGATTCACTCGCACTCGTTGAAGCTGATTGGCTTGAGCTTGCCGAAGCTGACTGGCTAGCACTCACTGAAGCGGATTGACTCGAGCTAACCGAGGCAGACTGGCTGGTGCTCGCTGAAGCAGATTGACTCGCACTCACTGACGCTGATTCACTTGCACTTGCCGATACAGACTCACTCGAACTTACTGAAGCGGATTGACTTGCACTCACCGATGCTGACTCACTCGAACTTACAGACGCCGATTGACTGGCGCTAGTTGATGCGGACTCACTCGAACTTACTGATGCAGACTCACTTGCGCTTACTGAAGCGGATTGACTTGAGCTGACCGATGTAGACTGACTAGCGCTTACTGAAGCAGATTCGCTTGAGCTTACGGACGCTGACTCACTCGAACTTACTGAAGCTGATTGACTGGCACTCGCTGACGCTGACTGACTAGCGCTTACTGAGGCGGATTGGCTTGAGCTTACAGACGCTGACTGACTAGCGCTGGCTGAAGCGGATTCGCTGGAGCTGACCGAAGCAGACTGACTAGCGCTTACTGAAGCAGATTCACTTGTGCTTACTGAAGCAGACTGGCTCGAGCTAGCTGAAGCGGATTCGCTGGAGCTGATCGATGCAGACTGACTAGCGCTTACTGAAGCGGACTCACTTGCGCTCACTGAGGCGGATTGACTTGCGCTTACTGAAGCGGATTGACTTGCGCTTACTGAGGCGGATTGACTTGCGCTCACCGAAGCAGACTCACTCGAACTTACTGAGGCTGATTGGCTAGCACTTGCTGATGCTGACTGGCTGGAGCTTACAGACGCTGACTGACTGGCACTGGCCGAAGCTGATTCACTTGCGCTTACTGAGGCGGATTGGCTGGAGCTTACAGAC
>NZ_KQ970760.1:175267-178119 GCF_001579175.1 Streptococcus oralis | reverse complement strand
CCGATTCACTTGAGCTGACTGACGCGGATTGACTGGAGCTCACTGAAGCTGATTGACTTGTGCTTACAGAGGCTGATCGACTAGCACTCGCTGAAGCGGATTGACTCAAGCTTACAGATGCAGACTCACTCGAACTTACTGAGGCTGATTGGCTTGCGCTCGCTGAAGCGGACTGGCTCGAGCTTGCAGACGCTGACTCACTTGAACTTGCAGATGCAGACTGACTGGCACTCGTTGAAGCAGACTCACTCGAACTCACTGAGGCTGATTGACTTGCACTCACTGACGCGGACTGGCTGGCACTTACTGAAGCCGATTGACTTGCACTCACAGATGCTGACTCACTTGCGCTCACCGAAGCAGACTCACTCGAACTCACTGAGGCTGATTGGCTCGAACTCACCGATGCTGATCGACTCGCACTTGCTGAAGCAGACTCACTCGAACTCACTGAGGCTGATTGGCTTGCGCTCGCTGAAGCGGACTGGCTGGCACTTACTGAAGCCGATTGACTTGCACTCACTGACGCGGACTGGCTCGAGCTTATAGATACAGATTGGCTGGAGCTTACAGACGCGGATTGACTGGAGCTCACTGAAGCTGATTGGCTCGAACTTACTGATGCAGACTGACTTGCACTTACTGAAGCGGATTGGCTGGAGCTTACAGACGCTGACTGACTAGCGCTGGCTGAAGCGGATTCGCTTGAGCTGATCGATGCAGACTGGCTCGAGCTAGCTGAAGCGGATTCGCTGGAGCTGACCGATGCAGACTGACTAGCGCTGGCTGAAGCGGATTGGCTCGAGCTTACTGAAGCGGATTGGCTTGCGCTCGCTGAGGCTGACTGGCTGGAGCTTACTGATGCTGATTCACTTGCACTTGCCGATGCAGATTGACTAACGCTCAATGAAGCGGACTGACTAGCGCTTACTGAGACTGACTGGCTCGAGCTGACTGAGGCTGATTGGCTTGCGCTCGCTGAAGCGGATTCGCTTGCGCTTACAGACGCGGATTGACTTGAGCTCACTGACGCTGATTGGCTCGAACTTACTGATGCAGACTGACTCGAGCTTACAGATGCAGATTCACTCGAACTCGCTGAAGCTGATTCGCTTGAGCTTACAGACGCGGATTGACTTGAGCTCACTGACGCTGATTGGCTTGCGCTCGCTGAGGCTGATTGACTCGAGCTTGCAGACGCTGACTGACTTGCACTTACTGAAGCGGATTGGCTTGCGCTCGCTGAGGCTGACTGGCTTGAACTTACCGATGCTGATCGACTAGCGCTGGCTGAAGCGGATTGGCTCGAGCTTACTGAAGCGGATTGGCTTGAGCTTACTGAGGCAGACTGGCTATTACTTGCTGAAATCGACGCTTGATTTGGCGTAATTTGCCCATTAAACACATCTGAAACCAAACCATCTACTGTCGTACTTGCAGTCACCGGTCCACTAGGAAGTCGTCCTCCATTGCGATCATATACTTTCTTCAAGTCTGTTGCAGTAAAGGTTACACTGGTAGAACTCCCCGTTGTCTGTTTGGTAAATGTTTCACCTGCAATTGTTAAAGTAACTGTCCCACCTGGAGCAACCCCATCTACCGTAATCGCTTGATTTGAGAGCCCACCTTTTTCGTTAAGATATTGATTCTCTATCCTTGGCGTCTGAGGACGCACAGTAAAGCTCACGTCAATTTCATCCGTACTTCCATCTGGATATGTCACCACGGCTGTTAACTGATGACGACCAGCTGGTAAATCTGTATTGGTTCCAGATTTCCAAGTATAGGTTGTTCTAGTTCCCTTAGTAATTCCTGTAGTAGGTAATTCTGGCGTCCCTGTAGCATTCGTGATGTACTGACTGGCTTCACCAACAGAGATTGTTCCCGAATTTGTCGTAAGAGTAAAGTTTCGATTCACCTCAGCATTGATAGCTGGTTCGTACTTTTCAGACTGAGCATGGACTTCAAATTGAATTGCGGCAGGGTTGGCTGTTAAATCTTTTACAAGACCTACGTCAGTCGTATTTCCGCTAAAATTACCTTCCTGATCATAGGTGAAAACATAACGGGTCCACAAACTATTTACTGCTTGATTTTTTCCAACAGAACCCGTGATTGAAACGGTGAAAGGATTGGTTGTTGTCGCATTTCCATCCTTCGCTAGCCTATCTGTCGGAACAATCATTCTGATACTTTGACCATTACTCGTAGTGAATGAGACAACAGTTGAAGTAGCCGGATAGGCCGCGGGAACAGCAGTAGGGACAAATTTTGCATGTTCAATTCGACCACTGTTATCAGTAAACTCAATGGTCGCAGAAAAATTTTCTTCTCGATAAATTTTAAATTTTTGTCCTTCTAGAACTGCGCCACCTGTAACCGTTATTTTCTGAAGTTCTGGCTTCTCAATATCCCTAGCAGCTCTGAAGCTAGCGGTATTTGAAGCTTTGGTCAGAACTTGTCCATTTCTGCTGTCACGAAGTCCAGAGTTGGCACGTAACACAGCATTTGCAATACTGTTTCGAGCTTCTGTAGCTTTTTGTAGGATAGTGGCAAGGTCAGAAGCCTCCCCTTTCAAGGCTTCTGCTATCTCATTCTTCGCTAGACTAGCCTTCGTAATCGCCTCATCCGAGTTTGGAAGCCCCTGCGCTTGAGCTAGAAATTGCCCAATCTCAGCAGACAAGGCCTCTAATTTCTTCCGTTTTTCTTCACTTTGCTTTTCTGTCAAGGCTACAGAAGTCATAGTCAGACTCGATTCAGCCGTCACACCTTCATTCTTTACACGACCAGACTGACTTTGAGGCAAGGATTCTGTAGAAAAATCAACTGCTTTTAATTCTTTTGAAGGTTGT
>NZ_KQ970760.1:150612-175023 GCF_001579175.1 Streptococcus oralis | reverse complement strand
AAGACATCCAAGCCCGTCAACTTCTGACCTTCTTGCTTTTCAACCATTTCTGTCTTCATTTGGCTCGCATCCGCGCTTCCACGCATCACCTTAAATAAGCCAAAAAGGGAAGTCGAGGCCCGTAGCCAATGCTTCCCTGATTTGATTAATTTGTACCGTGTCACACGGTCTGTTTCTCTATATTCACCCTTCTGGCGTCTAAAAAACATGTTACTTCCCTCTATCTGAAAAAGAATTTATTCACCTATATAAACTATCTCCTTATTATATACCAAATATACCTACAATTCAATATCTATAACTTACTCTGAAGAAAGAAAATGATTTCAAAAATAAGTTTATTTCAAAACTATTCTTTTTTTCAATATAATCTTCATTTTTTACTCTGTTAATATATTTTATTTATTTTCTAACCATTTCTAAATGCTTAAAAAATTGAGTAACTAATTCCAATTACTCAAGAAATTAATTTTTATTCAAAATATAGAAAAATCCCGCGAATCGAAACCATTCGTGGGATTTTCTTACGAAGCATTTAAGTAAAATGCCATACTGATTAGTAGACACAAAGAGGCGAAAACGATTATTTTCGCTGATGAGTTAGTAAGGCAGGTTGCTAGCCCTCTCACTACCCGTTACGACGTAAAGTTTTACGAATCGATAATATTCGTAAAACTTTACTAGTGGAGCGCCTAGCCAAGTTCCATAGAAACTTGGCGTTAGTTACTTAGATTGTTACACAATCAAGTAACTTTGGCGATTTACATCTTTTCTTCCAACTCTACGTCTGGATACTTATCCGCAAACCAGCGGAGGGCAAAGTCATTTTCAAAGAGGAAGACAGGTTGGTCGAAGCGGTCTTTGGCCAAGATATTGCGGCTAGAAGACATGCGTTCGTCTAGGTCCTCTGGCTTGATCCAGCGAACGGTCTTTTTACCCATTGGAGTCATGACAACTTCAGCGTTGTACTCACCTTCCATACGGTGCTTGAAGACTTCAAACTGGAGTTGTCCGACAGCGCCCAGCATATACTCGCCTGTTTGGTAATTCTTATAAAGCTGAATGGCACCCTCTTGCACCAATTGTTCAATCCCCTTGTGGAAGGATTTTTGTTTCATGACATTCTTAGCAGAAACTTTCATGAAAATCTCAGGTGTAAAGGTTGGCAGTGGTTCAAACTCAAACTTGTTTTTGCCAACGGTCAAGGTATCTCCAACCTGATAGGTACCCGTATCGTAAACTCCGATGATATCTCCAGCCACGGCATTGGTTACATTCTCACGACTTTCCGCCATAAACTGGGTAACATTAGACAGTTTAGCACCCTTACCAGTACGAGGGAGATTGACACTCATCCCACGCTCAAATTCACCCGAAACGATACGGACAAAGGCGATGCGGTCACGGTGACGAGGGTCCATGTTGGCTTGGATTTTAAAGACAAATCCTGAGAAATCCTTATCGTAAGGATCGACAATTTCGCCATCTGTTTTCTTGTGACCATGTGGTTCTGGAGCAAACTTAAGGAAAGTCTCAAGGAAGGTCTGCACCCCAAAGTTAGTGAGGGCTGACCCAAAGAATACCGGAGTCAAATCACCTGCAAGAATAGCTTCCTCTGAAAACTCATTTCCAGCTTCATTCAAAAGTTCAATATCCTCTTTGACTTGCTCGTAGAATGGGTTGTTGCCAAAGAGCTGGTCCCCATCTTCTAGACTGGCAAAACGCTCATCCCCTTTATAGAGTTCCAAGCGTTGGTTATAGAGGTCATACAAGCCTTCAAAGGCTTTCCCCATCCCGATGGGCCAGTTCATGGGATAGCTAGCAATACCCAAGACTTCTTCTAGTTCTTGCAAGAGGTCCAGTGGCTCACGACCGTCACGGTCCAGCTTGTTCATAAAGGTAAAGACTGGAATGCCACGGTGCTTGACAACCTCAAACAATTTCTTGGTTTGGGCCTCGATACCCTTGGCAGAATCCACGACCATGACTGCAGCATCCACCGCCATCAAGGTACGATAAGTATCTTCTGAGAAGTCCTCGTGCCCTGGGGTGTCAAGGATGTTGACTCGTTTGCCGTCGTAGTCAAATTGCATCACAGATGAAGTGACCGAAATCCCACGTTGTTTCTCGATATCCATCCAGTCAGACTTGGCAAAAGTCCCTGTTTTCTTCCCTTTTACAGTACCAGCCTCACGAATCTCGCCCCCAAAGTAGAGCAACTGCTCAGTGATGGTTGTTTTCCCCGCGTCCGGGTGGGAGATGATGGCAAAGGTACGGCGTTTCTTAATTTCTTCTTGAATAGTCATAAGTTCTCTTTCTTTGATTTTCTATTTTTAGTTGTTTCAGTAGCTAAGAATGATGTTTACATTGGATTTTACCATTCCTTTCAACTCTTCATTATATCGGATTTTGGGGAGTTTTTCAATTGCTCATCCAATGAAAAGACAAGCTAGAGCACAGATTGCGCCCGAGTTCTCTTTTGCCACCGTTTCTTGAACAAGATATCAAAAAGAACCAGAGCCAGCGAAAGGATGACGGACACAAGAAGGTATTTTAGCCACAAGGGAGCATCTGGAATAAAAGGTGTCTTGTTTAAGAGACCATAATTTCCACCAGTCACCTGATTAACCCCAACTAGAAAGAGATTGAGGATAAAGGTATAGGCTACAATCATATATTTCTTAAGCAAGGTCTTATCATAGTGATTCATCAAGTAAACCAAGGAATTCACTAGAAGAGCATAGTGCCCAATCAAAAATGAAAAACTGGTAATATGGGGGAAATCATAGGGGTCAAAAACCGGGTAAATCAAGGCAAAGACCGCTCCACTTGCTCCTAAGAGGGCGAAATATTGCTTGCTCCGCCATTTATCTGGCAAGAAAACCACCGCAAACATAGCCAAACGGCAATGGTAAAATGGAAGGCTATTAGAAAATGGAATCCCAAAGCCAACATACCAGCTATATAGGGCTAGTAACTGGAGGATCTGAATCCCCTTAAACAAGCGGACGAATTTGGGATTTTTGTGATAAGCAAGCGCCCCATAAATACAAAGCACCAATAGGAGCATCATAATCCCATACCAAAAGAGTGAAATGGGAGGAGGAACCGTTTGAGATCTAGTGATAAATTGATGGAACATGTTTCTATTCTAACTCTTATTTTTTCTATTCTCTAGTTTAACTATTATAGCGAATTAAAAACGATTTTTCAATTTCTATTTCTTTTCAGTTTGACTCTCTTATTTATAGGAAAATATGGTAAAATAGAACAGACTAAAAATCATCATTTCACGAAAGGATGCAAGATGAAAATTACGCAAGAAGAGGTAACACACGTTGCCAATCTTTCAAAATTAAGATTCTCTGAAGAAGAAACTGCTGCCTTTGCGACAACCTTGTCTAAAATTGTTGATATGGTTGAATTGCTGGGCGAAGTCGACACAACTGGTGTCGCACCTACTACGACCATGGCTGACCGTAAGACCGTACTCCGACCTGATGTGGCCGAAGAAGGAACAGACCGTGACCGCTTGTTTAAAAATGTACCTGAAAAAGATAACTACTATATCAAGGTGCCAGCTATCCTAGATGATGGAGGAGATGCCTAATGACTTTTAATCATAAAACCATTGAAGAGTTACACAATCTCCTTGTCTCTAAGGAGATTTCAGCAACTGAATTGACCCAAGCAACACTTGAAGATATCAAGTCTCGCGAGGAAGCCCTCAATTCATTTGTCACCATCGCTGAGGAGCAGGCTCTTGCTCAAGCTAAAGCCATTGATGAAGCTGGAATTGACGTAGACAATGTTCTTTCAGGAATTCCACTGGCAGTTAAGGATAATATCTCTACTGACGGTATCCTCACAACCGCTGCCTCAAAAATGCTCTACAACTACGAGCCTATCTTTGATGCGACAGCCGTTGCCAATGCAAAAGCCAAGGGGATGATTGTCGTCGGAAAGACCAACATGGACGAGTTTGCCATGGGTGGTTCTGGTGAGACCTCTTATTACGGTGCCACTAAAAATGCTTGGGACCACAGCAAGGTTCCTGGTGGTTCATCAAGTGGTTCTGCTGCAGCTGTAGCGTCAGGGCAAGTCCGCTTGTCGCTTGGTTCTGATACTGGTGGTTCCATCCGCCAACCTGCTGCCTTCAACGGAATCGTTGGTCTCAAACCTACCTACGGAACAGTTTCTCGTTTCGGTCTCATTGCCTTTGGTAGCTCTCTAGACCAAATCGGGCCTTTTGCACCAACTGTTAAGGAAAATGCTCTCTTGCTCAATGCTATTGCCAGCGAAGATGCCAAAGACTCGACTTCTGCTCCTGTCCGCATTGCCGACTTTACTTCAAAAATTGGGCAAGACATCAAGGGCATGAAAATTGCTTTGCCTAAGGAATACCTCGGTGAAGGAATTGACCCAGAAGTTAAAGAAACCATTATCAAGGCAGCCAAGCACTTTGAAAAGCTAGGTGCTATCGTCGAAGAAGTTAGCCTTCCACACTCTAAATACGGAGTTGCGGTTTACTACATCATTGCTTCATCAGAAGCATCCTCAAACTTGCAACGTTTTGACGGTATCCGTTACGGCTATCGTGCAGAGGATGCGACCAACCTTGATGAAATCTATGTAAACAGCCGTAGCCAAGGTTTCGGTGAAGAGGTTAAACGCCGTATCATGCTGGGTACTTTCAGTCTATCATCAGGTTACTACGATGCCTACTACAAGAAGGCTGGACAAGTCCGTACCCTCATCATCCAAGATTTCGAAAAAGTCTTTGCGGATTATGACTTGATTTTGGGACCAACTGCTCCAAGTGTTGCTTATGATTTGGACTCACTCAACCACGACCCAGTTGCCATGTACTTGGCTGACCTTTTGACAATTCCTGTCAACTTGGCAGGTCTCCCAGGAATTTCGATTCCTGCTGGATTTGCTCAAGGTCTCCCTGTCGGACTCCAATTGATCGGTCCTAAATACTCAGAAGAAACCATTTACCAAGCTGCTGCTGCCTTTGAAGCAACAACAGACTACCACAAACAACAACCCGTGATTTTTGGAGGTGATAACTAATGAACTTTGAAACAGTCATTGGACTTGAAGTCCACGTAGAGCTCAACACCAATTCAAAAATCTTCTCACCTACATCTGCCCACTTCGGAAATGACCAAAATGCCAACACTAACGTGATTGACTGGTCTTTCCCAGGAGTTCTGCCAGTTCTCAATAAAGGTGTTGTCGATGCCGGTATCAAGGCTGCTCTTGCCCTCAATATGGACATCCACAAAAAGATGCACTTTGACCGCAAGAACTACTTCTATCCCGACAACCCCAAAGCCTACCAAATTTCTCAGTTTGATGAACCTATCGGTTATAATGGATGGATTGAAGTGGAGCTAGAAGACGGTACGACCAAGAAAATCGGTATCGAACGTGCTCACCTAGAAGAAGACGCTGGTAAAAACACCCACGGTACAGATGGCTACTCCTATGTAGACCTCAACCGCCAAGGGGTACCATTGATTGAGATTGTATCTGAAGCTGACATGCGTTCTCCTGAAGAAGCCTACGCTTATCTGACAGCCCTCAAGGAAGTCATCCAGTACGCTGGCATTTCTGACGTTAAGATGGAAGAAGGTTCCATGCGTGTGGATGCCAATATCTCTCTTCGTCCTTATGGTCAAGAAAAATTCGGTACCAAGACTGAGTTGAAAAACCTCAACTCCTTCTCAAATGTTCGCAAGGGTCTTGAATACGAAGTCCAACGTCAAGCTGAAATCCTTCGCTCAGGTGGTCAAATTCGACAAGAAACTCGCCGTTACGATGAAGCTAACAAGGCAACCATCCTCATGCGTGTCAAAGAAGGTGCTGCAGACTACCGCTACTTCCCAGAACCAGACCTACCCCTCTTTGAAATCTCTGATGAGTGGATTGAGGAAATGCGGACTGAGTTGCCAGAATTTCCAAAAGAACGCCGTGCGCGCTACGTATCTGACCTTGGCTTGTCAGACTATGACGCTAGCCAGTTGACGGCAAACAAAGTCACTTCTGACTTCTTTGAGAAAGCTGTTGCCCTCGGTGGTGATGCCAAACAAGTCTCAAACTGGCTCCAAGGTGAAGTCGCTCAGTTCTTGAACGCCGAAGGCAAAACACTAGAACAAATCGAATTAACACCAGAAAACTTAGTAGAAATGATTGCCATCATCGAAGATGGTACTATCTCTTCTAAGATTGCCAAAAAAGTCTTTGTTCATCTGGCTAAAAATGGCGGTGGCGCGCGTGAATACGTGGAAAAAGCAGGTATGGTCCAGATCTCAGATCCAGCTATCTTGATTCCAATTATCCACCAAGTCTTTGCTGATAACGAAGCTGCTGTTGCCGACTTCAAGTCAGGCAAACGAAACGCAGACAAGGCCTTCACAGGATTCCTTATGAAGGCAACCAAAGGCCAAGCCAACCCACAAGTTGCCCTTAAACTACTTGCACAAGAATTGGCGAAGTTGAAAGACAGTGAGTAATTCGCTACTAGTCACCCAGTAGTCTACTCAGCAAGAGAGAAACTACCTTTTCAATCATATAGTTAGGAGACACATGAAAAAGTTTTACGCTCTTTTAATGACCTGTTTATTACTTGTTTTTCTATCCGTGCCTCAAATCGTTGATGCGGGTGTCGGACATTCTAGAAGTGGTAGCAGCAGTCGCAGTAGCTCCAGAAGTAGTAGTCGTTCAAGTGGAGGAGGAAGTCGCTCTGGTGGCTCATCTTATCACTACTACCGCTCTGGATACGGGTCATCCTCTAGTAGTTCTGATAGCTCACCCTATCTAGGATTTATGGTAATATTTGTGGGTGCCATTGTTTTAGTTGTTATCGTTGAATCCTTAAAAAATAAAGCAAATAATTCAAGCACAAGCCACAGTAATACCAACTATCAACCAATCCACCGACGAATTGAACATAACACTTTGGCCATTAGTCGTGTAAAATATGGGGATCCAAACTTTGACGCTGATGCCTTCATTTCTTGGGTTAAGGAAGTCTACCTTAAATTGCAGGTTGCCTGGACTGAGAAAAATTGGAACTCTGTCCGAGCTTTAGAAAGTACTAGTCTCTATTCACAGCACAGCACGCAATTAGAAGATCACATCCGAGCTAAGACAACCAATGTTTTAGAGAAAGTTTGTATCGAAAATGTTCGCATCAAGGAGTTCATTGAAAATCCTGACGGAAACGATACCTTAGTCGTAATCCTATCGTCTACCTTGCGGGACTATGTCATTGACGATGAGACTCGCCGTGTCCTTGAAGGAGATCCTAAAAAAGATCTCTTCACCGTATATCAATTGAACTTTATCCGTCAACACGGTAGCCAAACACAAGCAGTCAATCCAGACCAAGTTGTGAGCGACCACTGTCCAAACTGTGGCGCACCATTGAAAATCTCTGCGGTTAGCGAGTGCGACTACTGTGGTGCCAATCTCTCTCGCAGTCCAAACCAATGGGTACTCGATACCTATGATGTTGTGGATGAAGACGAGCTTTATAATTAGGAGGAATTATGGGATTTATACGTGCAGCCTTATCAGCAGGCCTCAATAGTTTTCACGATAGTAAATTCAAGGAAGCAGTTGTTCTTCCGGACAATGTCTCTAGTAATGCCCTAGCAGTCAAGGGACAATTACTCACCAAGGATCCCGACGGACGTTCCCGCCACAGCAATCAAAACACTGGCCTCCTAACAGATGGCAGTGTGGTCATTGTACCCCAAGGCTATACCGCTATTTTGGTAAACAATGGTACCTTCCTCGGTGATGTCTTAGAAGCGGGTAGCCACGAATGGCAAGCTGGCGATAACGCTTGGCTCCTTGATAAAGGGGGCTTTAAGGGGACTTGGGAAAACTTTAAAAACCGTTTCTCTTTCGGTGGTCAAGTCATCACCCAACAGGAAATAATCTTTATCCGCATGCAACCCATCGCAGGCAATAAGTTTGGAACACAAAATGCAGTTGAATATTTCAGCGAACGCTACCAACAATTACTCAATATCCGCTTCTACGGTTTGTTTGACATAAAGATAAGCGACCCCGTTCTCTTCTACATAAGTTCTGTTAGCAGGCAAATCACTGATGGGCAAGCATTTACTCTCCAAGACGTGGCTCAAGGAACACTCCGCCAAAACATCGCACCAAAAATCGCCATTGCCATTGCGAACTATACCAACGAAAATAAAGTAGATATCTATAGCCTCAATGCCAACCAAGAAACCTTTAACGAACTGGCTAAACAAGAGGTCAATAAGGTTTGGACAGGGCTTTACGGGATTGAAGCGACCCATATCTTGCTCGAAGACCTGAGCTACGACCCAGAAAGTCTCGCTATCGTCCGCAAACTAGACAGCGAGCTCGTTGCGATGAAGTACAACACGATTGAAATCGAAGAACGTCGTGCTCGTAACGAAGCTCTCGTCGCTGCTGCCAACAATGAAGGCGGAGGCAATGGAATGAATCTATTCATGGGAATGAATCTCGGACAAACTCTCGGTGGCGAACTCAGCAAACAAGCTCAACCTCAAGCCACAAGCAAGAATTTTTATATCGAAGTTGATGGAAAATACGTTCTCGTAACCAAGGACGAAGATGGAAATATCGTACCTGTCAACTAATTGACTCATTCTGATATTTGAGAAATCCTCTCTTTTATGGTACAATAAAGAGTAAATTATTTTATTAAAGAGGTAAAAACATGATTGAAGCAAGTAAATTAAAGGCTGGTATGACATTTGAAACAGCTGATGGAAAATTGATCCGCGTTTTGGAAGCTAGCCACCACAAACCAGGTAAAGGAAACACCATCATGCGTATGAAATTGCGTGATGTCCGTACTGGATCTACATTTGACACAAGCTACCGTCCAGAGGAAAAATTTGAGCAAGCCATCATCGAGACTGTCCCAGCTCAATACTTGTACAAAATGGATGACACAGCTTACTTCATGAATACAGAAACGTACGACCAATACGAAATCCCTGTCGTCAATGTCGAAAACGAATTGCTTTACATCCTTGAAAACTCAGATGTGAAGATCCAATTCTACGGAACAGAAGTGATCGGTGTTACGGTTCCTACTACTGTTGAATTGACAGTTGCGGAGACTCAACCATCTATCAAGGGTGCTACTGTTACAGGTTCTGGTAAACCAGCAACTCTGGAAACTGGACTAGTCGTAAACGTCCCAGACTTCATCGAAGCAGGTCAAAAACTCGTCATCAACACTGCCGAAGGAACTTACGTTTCTCGTGCCTAATCTCTAGAAAGAGGTCATTCTATGGGAATTGAAGAACAACTCGGCGAAATCGTTATCGCCCCACGTGTACTTGAAAAAATCATCGCCATCGCAACAGCTAAAGTTGAAGGAGTTCACTCTTTTTCAAATAAATCCGTATCCGATACCCTCTCAAAACTTTCTCTCGGTCGTGGTGTTTATCTAAAAAATAATGACGAAGAACTAACAGCTGACATCTACCTCTACCTTGAGTATGGGGTAAAAGTCCCTAAAGTAGCTATGGCTATCCAAAAAGCTGTCAAAGATGCTGTCCGCAATATGGCTGATGTCGAGCTCGCTGCGATCAATATCCACGTTGCCGGTATCGTGCCAGATAAAACACCAAAACCAGACTTGAAAGATCTATTTGATGAGGACTTCCTCAATGACTAGTCCACTATTAGAATCTAGACGAGAGCTCCGTAAATGCGCCTTTCAAGCTCTGATGAGCCTGGAGTACGATACGGATATCGAAACGGCCTGTCGTTTCGCCTACACACACGATCGTGAAGAGACAGATGTGCCACTACCAGCTTTTTTGACAGACTTGGTTACTGGTGTCCAAACAAAAAAAGAAGAGCTTGACAAGCAAATCACACAGCATCTAAAAACAGGGTGGACCATTGAGCGCTTGACGCTCGTCGAAAGAAACCTTCTCCGCTTGGGAGTTTTTGAAATCACTTCATTTGACACTCCTCAGCTCGTTGCTGTCAATGAAGCCATTGAGCTTGCTAAGAACTTCTCAGACCAAAAGTCAGCCCGTTTTATCAACGGACTACTCAGTCAGTTTGTAACAGAAGGCAATGAAATATAAGAAAAGTGCTTGAACATTCAAGCACTTTTTCTTTAGGAGAAATAGTAATTTACTGCTAGTATGTCTAGGAATGAAAGAATCCTTTCCTTTTCAACATCAACTGCAAATCCTCTAGGACTTGTGGGAAATCATGGCATTGTAACACACTCATGCCCAGCGACTGTGCCACGAGGACATTTTGCTGCAAGTCATCCACATACAGGCAAGCCTTAGCATCTAGACCATATCGCTCACACAAGAGTCTGAAAATCTTGGGATCTGGTTTCATTCGATTTTCTTCAAATGATAGAACCTTGCCACTCAGGACTTGAGCAATAGGGAGTTTTCCTTCTTTGACAAGCTGGTAGTAAATCTCAGATGTATTGGATAAGATATAAAGGGCATAGCCTTGATGCTTTAGCCTAATCGCATAGTCTTGCAGTTGGGTATTGACCTTGACATAGTCAAACCATCTGTAAAATACCTTGTCAATCGCTGGCTCATAACTTTCATCTAGTTGGTCTTTCACCAAACGAGAGGCACGCTCGATAGCCAACTCTCCACTGTCTTGCTGTTCCCAAATCCCAGACTCCATAATGGTCTGAAACAAGGTTTCTTGTCGCTTCGGATCACTCTCAATAGCTGCGATGATCTTTTTCGCATCCCACTCGATCAAGACATTTCCCATATCAAAAATAATCTGTTTGATGTTTTTGTCCATTTTCTGCTAAACCTCTTCTACATAAATGACTCCTGCTATATTGGCCAGCTCCTCCATCAAGCGAAGATGTTCAAATCGTCCTGCTAGCTCCAAGGTGATAAAAGAGGCAATCCTTTTATCCGGTACTTCAAAATACTCAATGCGATCGGAATTGACATCGCCAAAAGCTGTCCTAGAGTCGGTCATCCGAATGCCGTTCTCTGCACAATAGACCAAGACTCGGTTATAGGCTTCTGTATTTTTAACGACTATGTACAATTCGATGACTTTTGAGCGTTTTTGTAAGTAACTTTTTAAAGGTTGGAAAGCTGTAATCACAGCCCAAGTCGCCAAGGCTACTAGGATAGCTCCCTCATAAAAACCCACTCCAATCGCCAACCCAAGACCTGCTGAAGCCCAGATACCTGCTGCAGTTGTGAGTCCTGTTATTTTTTTCTTATCTGTTATCAAAATGGTCCCGGCACCTAGGAAACCGACTCCTGAAATCACTTGCGCTCCGAGACGCGTCGGATCTCCCGTTCCAAACTTATAGGAGACAAACTCATTGGTCATCATGATCAGGCAGGCTGCCATACAAACAATACTATGTGTCCGAATCCCTGCTGGTTGAGCTTTCGCTCCTCTCTCAAGCCCTAGTAAGGTCCCAACCACAAGGGAAAGGATGATGCGAAATGCAATTTCTAGGCTGGATAAACCCATTATGCCTTCCTCTTTTTAGCCGTCGGACGTTGAGTGAAGTATAGGACAAGACCTGAGATAATCATCAGAATAACGGTATAAACAAAGACTAGGGCTTGCGTATCTGATGTAGCTGTCTCTTCACCAGCTGATTTAATCATAATCCCCAATGGTTGCGCTAATGGATGGTATAAGAAAACAGATAAATCAAAATCCGTCAGTAGCGAGTTAAAGTTGAGGGCAATAACAGATAATACCACCGGTAAGATAAAAGGAATGATAACTTTCATCATGGTATAGAATGGCGATGCACCCATACTGCGAGCAGCGTCTTCCATCTCATCATCCACACTAAAGAGGATGGCACGCACCATACGGTAAGAAAATGGGATTTTGACAACAATATAAGCAATCAACAAGATAACTAATGTTCCAACCAATATTTGATTTAGCACCAAAAATTGTGGTTGATTAAAGGTGAACATCAAGCTGACAGCAAGTAAGGTACTTGGGAGGAGCCAAGGAAGAAGCGCCCCATATTCAAACAAAGAGTCCAATTTAGCTTTTCTTTTTCTCACTACACGAGCAAAGACAATCGCTAATACTGTGGCAACTGTCGCAGCAATAGCAGAATAGATAAAGCTGACCAAGAATGGTGAAAAGGCTGCGCTATTGCTGAAGAAAAGCTTGTAATTGTCCAAAGTAAAGTTAGCAAGAGATAATTCCCCTGTCTGAATCGCTAACGGATTGGTGAACGAATAAAGTACAATAAAGGTAATCGGCAACATATAAACCAAAAACAAGGCATAGGCTACAATATGAGCCAAGATATTCCAAGGTTTGGAATGGATTTTCTGTTTCTTGAGGGGTGCTTTTGTTTTTGAGACAGAGATATAGTTTCCACCCTTTTCAATCTTATTCATCACAACCAACAAGATTGTTGTCGCAATCCCTAAGATAATCGCAAGAAGAGCTGCCAAATCACGTGAATTTCCCATACCTGCAAAGGTGATGATCATGGGGTTGATGGTCTGGAATCCCTTGCCTCCAACAATCAATGGCGCAGCAACTGCTGATAACCCCATCAAGAAAGTCATAATGGTAAGGGCAAATAATGTTGGAGTTAGGGTTGGCAAAACCACTTTTCTAAAGACTGTAAACGGTTTTGCTCCCATATTTCGTGCAGCTTCAATCGTATGATAGTCGACACTACGGATGGTGTTGGTTAAAAACAAGGTATGGTTAGCCGTCCCAGCAAAAGTCATGATAAACAGAACTGCTCCATATCCCACAAACCAGTTTGGATCTAAACTTGGTATGAGACTTTGCAAGACTTTTGTTACCATCCCATAAGGACCATAGACAAACTTGTAGCCTGTCGCAAGAACCACACCACCATAGATCAAGGAAGTCATATAGCCTAGTTTTAGGATTTTAGCCCCTTTGATATCAAAATACTCTGTGAACAAAACGCATAAAACACCGACTACATTTACTGTAATAACAAGCGAAAAGGCCAGTATAAAGCTATTGATGATACTCTGCATAGCACGTTGAGAAGAAAGAATCCGACGAATGGCGTCTAAAGAAAATTCTCCTCCTTTTACAAACACACCAACTACCAAATCAATATTGGGATAAACAATAAATGTGATTAAAAACCAGATTAAGCCTAAACGAATAAGCCAATCTTTCCAATTTAATTTTTGACGCATCATGCTCCTCCTTAAAATTGTAGAACATCTGCTGGGTTGATGTAGAGGTCAACGACTTCATCTACCTGTTTCATAGCTGCTTCACTATCAATCCGTGTCACATTGACAATCTGACCACCCTCTAGCTTGAGTGTATAACGCATGGTGACTCCAGAAAACTCTGTATCCACAATGGTGCCTTTCAAGATAAAATCATCTGCTGACTCTTTTTCAAAACGGATTTTTTCAAGGCGAATATAGCCTTTTTTCTCTTGCAAAGCAAGTCCTGGATTTTGTGAGAGGATAGTTGCTACTGTTTCTTCACTTAAAACATTGATATCTCCAATGAAATCACAGACAAACTCTGTTTGAGATTGATGGTAGATTTCCACAGGTGTTCCCACTTGCTCGATATAGCCATTGTTAAAGACAGCAATGCGATCTGACAAGGTAAGAGCTTCTTCTTGGTCGTGAGTGACATAAAGTGTGGTAATTCCCAACTCTTTTTGAAGTCGTTTCAATTCTTTACGCAAATCTACCCGCAACTTAGCATCCAAGTTTGACAAGGGTTCATCCAAACACAAAATCTTTGGTTCGAGTACTAAGGCACGAGCCAAGGCAACCCGTTGTTGTTGACCGCCAGATAGCTCTGACACATTTCTTTGAAGTTGGGCATCTGAGATTTTGATCTTATCTGCAACTGCTGCTACTTTTGCTTTGATGACATCTGGTGCAACCTTTTTCACTTTTAGTCCAAAAGCGATATTGTCAAACACCGTCATGGTTGGAAAGAGCGCATAAGATTGAAAGACGATTCCGATACCACGTTTTTCTGGTTCTAAGTTGGTTACATCTGTCCCATTAACCTCTATCTTCCCTCCAGAAGGGTTTAGAAAACCAACCAAGGCACGAAGTGTTGTCGACTTCCCACACCCAGAAGGCCCTAAGAAAGTGAAGAACTCTCCTTCATGGATATCCAGATTCAGGTTATCAATGGCAATAAAATCACCATATTTGATTTGAATGTTGTCAAATTTAATCATTTTCTTTCTCTTTCTTTATAAAAAAGGAAAGCAAGATCTTTTGTTTTCTTAACTGAAAATTCTTGCTTTTCCTTTGAACGGTTCTTGCTTCTAACAATTATTGAACATATTCTAATTCTGTTTTTTCTACCCACTCGTCCAAGTGTTTGCCAACAACATCCCAGTCGATATCTTGTGGTTTCACTTGTTCCAAGAATTTCTTAGTTGCTTCTGGCAATTCTTTTACAGCGTCTTGGTTAGCAGGGATTGAACCAAATTTTTCACTATATTCTGTCTGAACATCTGCTTGACCAAACCAATCAATAAATTCTTTCGCTAGCGCTTGCTTTTTGCTGGTATTCAAAATCATGGTTTGTTCTGTTACAAATGGAACACCAACTTCTGGTGTCATTACTTTAAACTCAACATTGTGCTCTTTTTGTCCTAACAAAGCACCTGATCCCCACATCATACCATATTGTGTTTCATCTGCTTTGTCCATCATTTTGACAATAGTATTTTCTCCTTGCTTCAATGTATAAGCATTGGTTACATACTCTTGAACCGCTTTCCAACCTTCTGCTGATACACCTAATTCTCCATTATCATCAAGATAACGAACAAGAATACTTGCTAGGATAGAGCGAGAAGTTCCACCTGTCAAGGCAAAAATTGCGTATTTCCCCTTATACTCACTACCAAGCTTGGTCCAGTCAGTTGGCATTTTATCAACACCTGGATTTCCGATCAAGACTAATGGCTGAACAATAACAGGATTATAATAGCCGTCTTTATCTGCCAAAGATTTATCAATCTTATCTAGCCATTTTGGCTGATACTGCACAAGTAATTTTTGGTCACGAATTTTATTAGAATCAACTGCATTAATCCCATAAACCATATCCGCTACAGAGTTATTCTTTTCTGCAATGATGCGATCTGCTAGGGAGCCTCCTGGAACTTCTACCATTTTGATGTTGAATCCAGCCTCTTTCGCCTTCTCTGTTAGCCATTCGCCACGACCATTTGAGACTGAGTTAGAGTAGATAACCAACTCTTGGCTTTTATCTGCTTTTTCTTCAGATGAGGCAGCCGGTGTTGAACCACCTGAGCCACCAGAGCAAGCGGCCAAAGTAGTGAGCGCTACACCAGTAGCAAGTAATGTTGACCAAACTTTCATTTTTTTCATGATAAGTTCTCCTTTATTTGTTTTCTTTTTTAGTTTTTTTCATGATATGGTACAAACTGTCTCATATCTTCAAATACGGTATAGTCAATGCGATTGACTGTAATCACTGGAATTTTTTCGAGCAAGATTTCAGTTAACTCTGCTCTTACTTTTGTAAACTCTGCCTCTTCTTCCTCAGTCAATGGAATACGAAGATAGCCAATAGAAATATGGAATTGGTAAGTGTCATGATTTGGGAAACGGACGCCTGCTTTTTCAGAAACATAGGTCCGAATTTCTTCTAAGCGCTTGGCAGAGGCCTCATCAGCTGGTTCAACTAGAATATTCTGTCTCCCCATACCTACCACTCTCATGCGAATCTCTTCGTTCAGCAATGGGAAAATATCCAACTCTTTTGCAAAGTAGTCGTGAATTTCTTGCAAAGGTGTGTCTAGAGCTAAGTGACTACTCCAAAACTCTGGTTCTCGATTTTCATGACAAAGTAACTCAATGACTGTCATGTGAATAGATCCTCTAGGAGTCAGAGTGAATTTATCAATGAATGGTAATTCTAGATGACGTGACTGAACGATATCAATGACTTCCATCAATTCAGGTTTTGTATAGAGATTTGCGACAACTGTGTTGCCGGGAAAATAATTAAAATCCCCATTTTCTTTGAATTTTAACTTTGTTAAATCTTTCATGCATCTTTCTTTCTAATCTGAATGAATAGCGCATTAGTCATTCAGAAACACACCTATTTTTCTTTTGGTAAATAAGGTACGAATTTTCTCATGTCTTCAAAGACTGTAAACTCAATACGTTCAATCGAAATAAGAGGAAGTTTTTCGAGTAATAACTGAGTTAGACGAGCTCGTACACCATCAAATAGCTGCTTTTCAACCTCTGTCAAAGGCTCTCTCACATAGCCAATAGAAATATGGAATTGGTAACTGTTATGATTTGCAAACCGAACTCCTGTCTTTTCTGCGATATAGTCTCGGATTTCTTTTAATCTCTGACTAGACTCGGAATTGGCAGGTTCCAAGAAGATTTTATCCTGCCCATCTCAACAGGTCTCATGACTATTTTTTCATCAACTAATGGAAAATCCGTTAATTGTTCATAAAAGTAACGATTGGCTTCTTCAAGTGGTATATCTAAAGCCAAATCTTTTGACCAAAAATCTTTTTCACGATTGTCATGACAGAGCAACTCCATCACCGTCATGTGAATAGAATCCGGTGGAGTTAAGGTGAATTTATTGATAAAAGGCAAGTCACGAAATTCTGTTTGAATTAACTCAACAACCTCCATCAACTTCTCATTTTCATATAGATTCGATACCACCGTATTTCCCGGGAAATGATTAAAATCTCCATTTTCTTTAAATTTTATTTTGGTTAAATCCTTCAATTCTCTTTAACCTCCTTTTTTAGCTTTGTATATAACCTCAAAATGACACCGGTGTCATTTCTAGTACAAATCCATTATAAAACGTATTCATTTTTTTGTCAAGCGCTTACACAAATTATTTTTTAAAAAAATTCCCCACAAAGGAAAAGCAAAAAAACTTAGCTCACGCTAAGTCATCTTAAAAACTCTTTCTCCTGATAAACCTTGTCTCAATCTCCTTAGATTCAAAGGAAACTCCTTTGATTAGCCCCAGTAGTCCCTCTATCATTTCTTTTGCCAAGCCCATATAATCTGGTGCGATCGTTGTCAAAGCAGGTGTGTAATACTGTGAGATAGGAATATTATCAAACCCAACTATTGCAACATCTTCTGGTATCTTAATATTTTTTTCATAGCAAGCCCTTATCACACCTTGCACTTTTTCATCTCCTGACACAAAGATGATATCTGGTAAAAGCTCGTTTTCAAATTTCTTGACTGAAAATTCATAAATCGATTGGATCGTAGCGAGGTCATAAAAAACTTCCAATTTGATGTCGCTTGTATTTTTGAGCAAATACTCTCTGACACCTCGCTCCCGCTCCTTGTTTACCAAAGAGCGTCCTCCCATCAGCATCCACATGGTCTGACAGTTTTCTGCCTCTATCTTTTCTGTCATATCAAATAGGGCTTGAAAATCGTTATTTGAGACATAAGGGACTTGCTCATCTTGTGATTTCCCAAAAATGATAAAAGGTACATTGTTTTGTTTTAAATAGTCAATTCGGATATCATTTGCGACTTCATAAAAAAGAATCACCCCATCAATCAAGCTCCCTGCATTGGATATAATCGAATCACTAATGCTATCATTTTCATCAAAGTACTCAACGACTGTATTGACACCATACTCCTTAGAGGCAATCAATACTTGATCCAAGAGGGTTTGAAACCATATAAGGGGAAACTTTTCCTTTTTCTTTACCGAAATCAAAATATTGGTTGTATTTTTTTGGCTCAGATTTTGCGCATAAGCATTGGGAGTATAAGACAATTCTTCCATGACTTTTTTTATCGCATGGAAGGTTTCTGCCTTCACCTTTTCACCACCGTTGATGACACGTGAGACCGTCTTTGGAGAATAGCCAGAACGTTTCGCAATATCATAAATCGTATATTTCTTATTTTCTTTTCTCATAGCTTGCTTCTTTCTTTACTCATTTCTATACTAGCATATCAAAAGCATCCTCAAAAGTCACCACCTTTCCTTTTGATTTTCTTGTAAAAATTTAATAAAAATGTCTCAAAATGATAAGTTAAGCATCAGAAAGAGGTTGGGCAAAAACTAGCTTCCTTGGGAGGAAGGTATTCATGATTTCATCAGTACCTAGTTTTATCCATCTTTTTGTCCTTTTGCACTTTTTCTATTGCGGACTGTCCTTTTTCCTGCTCGTGCTTGTCTGGCTCCACCATTTATTTCATCTCTTGCCATTATCACGAACATTTTGAAAAGTAGTTTTTGTACAGGAAAGTCTGCGGTCAGTCTGTTTTTATTGGTTTTCAGAGATTTTTATCCTCCTAGCTCTTGTTTTGTGTTGCGATTGTTTCACATTTGCGATACAATAATAGCAACAGATCCAAATGGAGGAATTTTTATGGCTAAAACAGCAAATATTAACTTACGCATTGAACCAAGTACAAAGGCACAAGCCGAAGCACTATTCTCTAGCTTCGGTATCACCGTGACAGATGCCATTAACATCTTCTTGAATACAGCCATCATGGAGGGGGGCTTTCCTTTCCAAATTAAACAACCACGTTACAATAGGCAAACCGAACTTGCCATGCAAGAGGCCCGTGACATCTTAGCTGGAAAAGTTCAAGCACAGTCCTACACTTCCATTGACGACTTGTTTAATGACCTAGATGGTGAATGATATGTTGGATCTCATCACCACTACACAGTTTAAGAAAGATCTCAAGCGTATGAAAAAACGTGGACTCAATCTTCAAAAACTTCATACGGTCTTGACTCAGCTACAACAAGGTAAAACTTTAGATGCTAACTATCGTGATCACGCACTAACTGGGAATTACATCGGATTTCGAGAGTGTCACATTGAACCTGACTGGTTATTAGTCTATACAATCGACAAAGGAAAACTAGTCTTGGTTGCCTCTCGGACTGGCTCACATGCTGATTTATTTTAAGTCACTCCTACGAGTGGCTTTTCTTGTTTCTCTATTTTGTTCCATCCGTTGCATAGATTCTTGAGTGCAACTTTTACAGAGAGAAATTCAGTTATAATCTATTGAATTGAAATAAGAGGAGTACAATTTTTGTTTAGGTTTTTAAAAGTTTTGACTCATCATAAGCAATATCTGCACTCTTTTAATCTACTTATTATCAATCAATAGTGATACTACGTTTGAAAAGTATTTATAGACTGTCCAGTTCATCAATCCCAAAGGAAACTGAAATAAGCGAAAAAGTGCTTGACTAGCGTCAAACACTCTTATATTTTACTACTATCTGAAAAAGTTGTAATAGACATAATTGTAAACAAAAATCCAGATGGGTTTTGCATAGATGAGAAAGTTGAAAAAACTATGGCACAGGATTGTAGTTTTTAGATCTTTTGTCCAACGGTAGACAAGAGCAAAAAAGAGACCTAATAAACTATAATAGCAGAAACTAAACAGATCTTGACGAGAGAATACCATATGACTCAAAGCAAAGATAAAAGCTGATAAGAAGACATCTAGGTAATACCTTGACTTAGGAAAGAAGGTGTTCATAAAATAGCCTCTTTCAATCGTTTCCTCGAGTATAGGTCCGATGATAACACTCATGATAAAAAATAGAGCAGTGAATAAAAAAGTTGGTTGCCCATTTGAATACAGAACGGACCGAGTCTGTTGAAAGAGATATTTATGGTCTATCAAGTGATTGTATCGCATCTGAAAAGCATCCTGAAAATCGTTCAAAAATTGCCGAACAAAGTAAGAGAGGACGAGACACAAGATAATCGACCAATACCACCCTTTTTTATCAAAGATAAAGAGCATCTCCTTCTTTTTTAACCACCAAATAAATAAAAGGAGTATAGCTGTCATTTCTACTGATAAGATAACAGCATAACCATCCATTCCCCATCTTAAAAACTTAGCTATTGAGACGGCTCCTAGCTCTACTACATAAATTCCTAAGAATAATAACAGACTATATAACCCCAAATGCCCTAGTTTTTTCATACTCATTCCTTTAATTTATCAATAGCTAATACCATAAGCACGTCTAGTCGCATGAGTCAGTATTGTACTCCACTCTGTCGCCAAACTATATGCATGAGGGGAAGTCCAATGTCTATCATCAACCAACCAAAGCATAGCACCACCTGAAACTTGATTCAACTCTTCTGTTGAAAGAACTGCAAACTGTTCCGTACCTGTCATTGCAAGTACCTCCTTAAAAATAGATGTTTGTAAGCTTGCCTATTCATTTTACCTTATTTTCTATCTAATAAGACAATCGTTCCTGAACTGTCATTCTTTACACTTAAACTGCACTAAAAAGAGCTAGAACAAGACGTCCTAGCTTTTCATGCTTAATATTTTCTAAAACGTTGATAGCGTTCCTCGATGAGCTGGTCAAGAGGCAGAGCTTTCAATCGCTCTAGCTCTGTGCTTAGCTCCTTTTTAACACGAGCCACTAACTCTTTACCTGATAGCCCTGCTTCTGAGATGACCTTGTCCACGACTCCCATCTCTAGGAGTTCATGAGAGGTGATTTTCATCAGCTCTGCTGCCTCCATGGCACGACTCCCATCCTTCCACAGGATAGAGGCAAAGCCTTCTGGACTGAGTACGGCATAGATGGAGTTTTCCAACATCCAGACACGGTCAGCAACAGCGAGAGCGAGGGCTCCACCAGAGCCACCCTCACCGATGATAATGGCAATAATCGGTACCTTGAGGTCGCTCATTTCCATCAGGTTTCGAGCGATTGCTTCCCCTTGTCCACGTTCCTCAGCTCCAACACCTGGGTAAGCTCCAGCAGTGTTGATGAAGGTTACAACTGGACGACCAAATTTTTCTGCCTGTTTCATCAAGCGAAGAGCCTTGCGATAGCCTTCTGGATGGGGTTGCCCAAAGTTCCGTTTGAGGTTGTCATGAAGACTTTTTCCCTTTTGGATTCCGACGACTGTGACTGCTTGGTCACCTAACCAGCCAATCCCACCGATGACCGCACCATCATCACGAAAAGAGCGGTCTCCATGCAATTCGATAAACTCATCAAAGATTCCATTGGCAAAATCAAGTGCGGTCAAGCGACTCTGCTCGCGTGCCTCTCTGACTATTTTTGCAATATTCATCCGCGACTTCCTCCATGCAATCTCACTAATTTAGCAATTGTATCTGGCAATTCTCTCCGTTTGACAATTGCATCCACAAATCCATGTTCAAGCAAAAATTCTGCCTTTTGGAAATCATCCGGCAAGGTCTCACGAACTGTATTTTCGATAACACGACGCCCTGCAAAACCAACTAAACTCTGGGGCTCTGCTAGGATAATGTCACCTTCCATAGCAAAAGAAGCTGTCACTCCGCCTGTTGTCGGATCCGTCAAAATAGTCAGGTAAAAAAGTCCTGCCTTGGAATGACGTTGAACTGCCGCAGAAATCTTAGCCATCTGCATCAAGCTCATGATTCCTTCTTGCATGCGGGCTCCACCAGAAGCTGTGAAGAGTACGACTGGCAACTTTTCAACTGTCGAATATTCAAACAAGCGCGTGATTTTTTCACCCACAACGGTTCCCATCGACGCCATGATAAAGTTAGAATCCATGATCCCAAGGGCAACTTTTCGCCCCTTGATGCTAGCTGTACCAGTCAGGACAGCTTCATCCAGTCCTGTTTTTTCACGCATGCTAGCCAGTTTTTTCTGGTAGCCAGGAAAGTTTAATGGATCTTGAGTTTTAATACCCGTAAACATCTCCACAAAGCTATCAGAATCAACTGTCAGAGCCAAGCGCTCTTGGGCTGAAATACGAAAAGTATAGCTACAATGGGGACAAATGCGCTCACTCCCAAGATCCTTTTGATAAATGGTGTGTTTACATCCAGGACACTTGGAGAAGAGTTCATCAGGCACCTCCGGCTTGGCTTGTGGTGCCTGCCTTACGGATCGATTAGGATTGATCCGAATATACTTATCCTTTTTACTAAATAGAGCCATAAATCCCCCTTTTAGTTCTCATACTCTTTGAAAGTCTATTCTTTTTCTTGGTAATGTGGCAAGAAAGTTTCCATCAGGAAGGAAGTATCGTAGTCCCCAGCGATAACCCGACGGTCTGAAATTAGATCCAGCTGGAAATCCGCATTGGTTTGTACTCCTTCAATCTCAAGCTCATAAAGTGCCCGTTGCATCTTCATAAGAGCGTCAAAACGATTCTCCCCATGAACAATGATTTTGGCAATCATACTATCATAGTAAGGAGGAATGGTATAACCTGGATAGACTGCAGAGTCTACACGCAATCCAACTCCTCCACTTGGAAGGTAGAGGTTGGTGATTTTCCCTGGGCTTGGAGCAAAGTTAAATGCTGGATTTTCCGCATTGATCCGGCACTCGATAGCGTGACCTCGCAGGACAATGTCTTCTTGTTTGAAAGGTAAAGGTTGCCCGGCAGCAATGCGAATCTGTTCCTTCACGATATCAACACCTGAAACAAACTCTGTGACTGGGTGTTCAACTTGCACACGAGTATTCATTTCCATGAAGTAGAAATTGCCACTGGCTTCATCGAGCAGAAATTCAATCGTCCCTGCATTTTCATAACCAACAGACTCCGCTGCACGAACGGCCGCAGAACCAATTTCATTACGAAGGGTTTTGCCAATCGCAATAGATGGGCTTTCTTCTAAGACCTTTTGGTTATTTCGTTGAAGAGAACAATCCCGTTCTCCTAGGTGGATGACGTGTCCCTCTTGGTCAGCAAGGATTTGGACCTCGATATGACGAGCTGGATAAATCACACGTTCAAGATACATAGCGCCATTTCCAAAATTGGCCTTAGCTTCACTGGATGCTGTCTCAAAAGCTGCGACCAAGTCTTCCGCCTTTTCAACCTTACGAATCCCTTTTCCACCACCACCTGCCGATGCCTTAAGCATGACTGGGTAGCCAATTCTTTCTGCAACTGCAAGGGCCTCTTCAGCCGTATGAACTTCACCATCAGAGCCAGGGATAACAGGAACTCCAGCCTTGATCATTTGCTCACGCGCATTGATCTTATCACCCATGGTATCCATCACAGCCCCAGAAGGGCCGATAAACTTAATCCCCACTTCATCACACATCGTGGCAAACTTGGAGTTTTCGCTAAGAAATCCAAAACCTGGATGGATGGCTTCTGCCTCTGTTAAGACTGCAGCAGACAAAATTGCATTGATATTAAGATAAGACTCTGTCGCCTTACCAGGTCCGATACAGATAGCTTCATCCGCTAGGAGTGTGTGAAGAGCTTCCTTATCAGCAGTTGAATAAACTGCTACGGTCGCAATGCCCAATTCACGCGCAGCTCGAATAATGCGAACCGCAATCTCACCACGATTGGCAATCAAAATTTTACGAAACATGGAGAACCTCCTTAGTTTCCAATTGCAAAGGTAAGAGTACCACTCGCTGCAAGCTTGCCATCTACTTCAGCCTTTGCTTCAACCACGGCAATCGTACCACGACGTTTGACAAAAGTAGCCTTCATGACTAATTGATCACCTGGTACAACTTGCTTCTTAAACTTGACCTTGTCCATGCCAGCGTAGAAGACCAATTTCCCTTTGTTTTCAGGCTTAGACAATTCCAAGACACCCGCAGTCTGTGCCAAAGCTTCCATGATAAGAACACCTGGCATAACTGGATATTGAGGAAAATGACCATTAAAGAAAGGTTCGTTTATCGTGACATTTTTAATGGCAACAATAGTATCTTCACTCACTTCCAAGACACGGTCCACTAGGAGCATAGGGTAGCGATGGGGTAGAGCTTCTTTAATTCCTTGAATATCAATCATTTGATACGTACCAATCCTTTACCAAACTCAACCATTTCTTCATTTGAAACGAGAATCTCTGTTACCACGCCATCCTTAGGCGCAGGAATCTCATTCATGACTTTCATGGCTTCGATGATCACCAAAGTCTGACCTTTCTTGACACTTTCACCAACCGTCACAAAGGCAGGTTTATCTGGTCCAGCAGCCAAGTAAGCAACCCCAACAAGTGGGCTTTCAACAACATCTCCCTCTGAGGCAACCGTCGATTCAGCTGGTGCTGGTGCTTCTGCTACTGGACTCTCTACTGGAGTCGAAGGAGCTGAAACCGCTGGACTAGCAACCACTGCAGCTGGCGCTGAAGGAACTGGAGTTGGTGCTTCAGAAACTATTCTTGCTTCATTCTTGCTGAACTGCAATTCATCCTGTCCGTTTTTATAAGAAAATTCTCTCAAACTTGATTGGTCGAATTGAGCCATCAAGTCCTTGATCTCATTTAAATTCATAATTATTTATTCTCCCAACGTTTGAAAGCAAGAACCGCGTTGTGTCCGCCAAAA
>NZ_KQ970760.1:127791-150592 GCF_001579175.1 Streptococcus oralis | reverse complement strand
AGGAATTTCTTGCTCCAAGCCTTGTCCATAAACGACATTGGCTTCGATATAGTCTGACAACTCGCTTGTACCAGCTGTCATTGGAACAAAGTTATGACGCATGGCTTCGATGGTAGCAATCGCCTCTACCGCTCCTGCAGCTCCAAGCAAGTGTCCTGTAAAGGACTTGGTTGAAGATACTGGTACTTCTTTACCAAAAACAGCTACAATAGCACCACTTTCTCCCTTTTCATTAGCAGGAGTTGACGTTCCATGGGCATTGACATATGCTACTTGCTCTGGAGAAATTTCTGCCTCTTCCAAAGCCAGTTTCATAGCCTTGATTGCACCTTGACCTTCTGGATGAGGTGAAGTCATATGGTAAGCATCACAGGTATTACCATAGCCAACTACTTCAGCCAAGATAGTTGCCCCACGTTTTTCAGCGTGTTCAAGGCTTTCAAGAACCAACATCCCTGAACCTTCTCCCATGACAAAACCATTACGGTCTTTGTCAAACGGAATAGAAGCACGAGTTGGATCTTCTGTAGTTGATAGAGCTGTCAAA
This sequence comes from Streptococcus oralis, assembly GCF_001579175.1. Classification (GTDB taxonomy): domain Bacteria; phylum Bacillota; class Bacilli; order Lactobacillales; family Streptococcaceae; genus Streptococcus; species Streptococcus oralis_O. The sequence goes on along the minus strand of NZ_KQ970760.1, from coordinate 150,045 downwards.
GCTTGGAATCCAGCGATAGCAAAAGGAGTGATTGATGATTCTGATCCACCAACTAGCATGACATCTTGGAAACCAAACTTAATAGAACGGAAGGCATCCCCAATGGCATCGTTTGATGAGGCACAGGCTGTATTGATTGATTTACAAATACCGTATGCTCCGAAACGCATCGCAACATTTCCTGAAGCCATATTTGGCAAGGCTTTTGGAAGTGTCATTGGTTTAACGCGTTTTGGACCTTTTTCATGAAGGCGGATAACCTGATCTTCGATTTCTTTGATACCTCCGATACCGGAAGCAACGATGACACCAAAACGATCTTTATCAACCGTTTCTACATCAAGGTTGGCATGTGTCACTGCCTCTTGCGCTGCATACAAGGCATACAAAGAATAATCATCAAAACGGTTGGTATCTTTTTTGACAAAGTATTTATCAAACGGGAAATCTTGAACTTCTGCCGCATTGTGCACAGCAAATTCGCTGTGATCAAATTTAGTGATTTCTCCAATTCCAATTTTTCCAGTTTGCAAACTGTTCCAAAATTCTTCTGGAGTATTTCCGATAGGAGAGGTCAATCCGTAACCTGTTACTACAACTCGATTTAGTTTCATCTGTCTTACCTATATCTTTCCTTATTTTTTACATGCTAAGTCCGCCATCAACAGCGAGAACTTGTCCAGTCAAATAATCCTGCCCAGCCAGGAACACTGTAGCATCTGCGATATGTTCTGCTTGTCCAAAATGTTTCATTGGGATTTGTGCCAATGTCGCTTCCTTGACCTTATCAGACAAAACAGCTGTCATATCTGACTCGATCATTCCTGGTGCAAGAGCATTTACGCGTACATTGCGATTGGCAACTTCTCGTGCTACTGACTTGGTAAAACCAATCAAACCTGCTTTAGAAGCTGCATAGTTGGCTTGTCCGATATTTCCCATCAGACCAACCACACTGGACATGTTGATAATCGCACCTTCACGCGCCTTAATCATCTGTTTCAAGACAGCTTGCGTCATGTTAAAAGCCCCTGTCAGATTAATCTTAAGCACTTTTTCAAAGTCTTCTTCGGTCATCTTGAGCATGAGCATATCTTGAGTGATCCCAGCATTGTTTACCAAGACATCAACCGAACTAAGTTCTGCGATTGCTTGTTCCACCATGCGTTTTGCATCTGCAAAGTCTGACACATCACCTGAGATTGGCACCACCTTGACACCGTAGTTTGAAAACTCAGCCAGCAATTCTTCTGAGATTGCTCCACGACTATTCAGAACCACATTGGCTCCTAGTTGAGCAAATTTGTGAGCAATAGCAAGTCCGATACCCCGACTTGAACCTGTAACAAAGATATTTTTATTTTTTAGTTGCATTCTGTTCTCCTGTTTCCTGTTGTATTTGTGGGAGAAGGGATTACTAGTTTCCCAGCAAAGCATCCAAACTTGCCAAATCTTCAACATTGGCTAGCTGAGCTGTTTTATCAATCTTTTTGACAAAGCCTGACAAGACTTTTCCTGGACCAATTTCAATGAAGTTGGTCACACCAGCATCCTGCATGACTGCGATACTTTCGTAGAAACGAACCGGTTCCTTCACCTGACGCGTCAAAAGCTCTTGGATTCGATCTTTTTCCATGATTGCAGCTTCTGTATTGCCGACTAGAGGGCAAATAAAGTCTGAGAAACTAATCCCCTCAAGAGCCCCAGCTAGCTGTTGGCTAGCTGGCTCTAGAAGGGCTGTGTGGAAAGGACCCGACACATTTAGGGGGATCAATCGTTTAGCTCCTGCTTCTTGCAAGAGTTGGACCGCTCGGTCAACTGCAGCTACTTCACCACCAATGACGATTTGGCTTGGAGTATTGTAGTTAGCTGGAGTGACTATACCGACTTCAGAAGCAGTTTTGCAAGCTTCCTCAATCACTTCAACTGGAGTATTAAGAACGGCTACCATCTTTCCAGAGCCTGCAGGTGCCGCCTCTTCCATATAAGCACCACGCTTGGCAACCAAGGCAACTGCCTCTTCAAAGTCCAAGGCTCCGCTAGCTACTAAAGCAGAATATTCCCCGAGGGACAGTCCTGCTACCATATCCGGCTGATAACCCTTTTCTTTCAATAGTCGGTAAATAGCAACCGAAGTCGCTAAAATAGCTGGCTGCGTATAGCGAGTCTGGTTTAACTTGGTTTCTTCCTTATCAATCAAATCACGAAGGTCATAACCCAAAACCTGACTGGCTTGGTCAATGGTTTCCTTGACGATAGGATAGTGGTCATAGAGGTCTCGTCCCATCCCAAGATATTGAGCACCTTGACCGGCAAATAGAAAGGCTGTTTTAGTCATTTCTTACAACTCCTGCCCAACGAGAGGCTTCTTCTTGAATTTTCTTGGCTGCGCCATAGTATAGATCTTTTAGGATTTCTTCGACGGTTTCTTCTTTAGAGACCAAACCCGCAATCTGACCCGCCATGACAGAACCGCCTTCTACATCTCCATGAACAACGGCTTTGGCAAGAGCACCAGCTCCCATTTGCTCAAAGATTTCTAAATCTGGGTTTTCTTGTTTAAAGGCGTCTTTTTCAGCTTGCTCAAAGTCACGTGTCAACTGGTTTTTAATGGCACGAACGGCATGACCAAAATGCTGAGCTGAAATGGTTGTATCAATATCGCGCGCTTTGAGGATTTTTTCCTTGTAGTTTGGATGAGCGTTTGATTCTTTAGCTACTACAAATCTTGTACCAACCTGAATAGCATCCGCGCCTAACATAAAGGCTGCTGCCGCACCTTCACCATCAGCAATTCCTCCAGCAACAATAACTGGAATCGAAACAGCTGCAGCAACTTGACGAGCTAAGGTCATGGTTGTCAACTTACCGATGTGTCCACCAGCTTCCATTCCTTCTGCAATGACCGCATCCGCACCGATTTTTTCCATCCGTTTTGCCAAAGCAACACTTGGAACAACAGGGATGACTGTGATACCTGCCTCGTGGAAACGAGACATATATTTACTTGGATTTCCAGCTCCTGTTGTTACTACCTTGACTCCTTCTTCAATCACAAGATCGACAATGTCATCTACAAATGGAGACAGGAGCATGATGTTGACACCAAAAGGTTTATCAGTCAGCGCTTTAATCTTATCAATATTTGCCTTCACGACCTCTTTCGGTGCATTTCCACCACCGATAATCCCTAAACCGCCAGCTTTAGAAACAGCTCCGGCCAAGTCGCCATCAGCGACCCAAGCCATCCCTCCTTGGAAAATTGGATATTTAATGTTTAATAATTCTGTAATACGTGTTTTCATAGTGCCTCCATCAGTCCTTGCTTACGTAATAGTTCGATTAGTATATTATTTTAGTCTCAAACTATTACCTAAACAAGAGGGAGTGGGTTTCCCCTACTCCTTCTATATCTTATTCGCTCTTATTTTGTTTTCTCTTCAACGTAGGCAACCAAGTCACCAACAGTTTTCAAGTTATCTTCTGCTTCGATTTGGATGTCAAAAGCATCTTCAATTTCAGAGATTACTTGGAACAAGTCCAAAGAATCTGCATCCAAATCATCAAAAGTAGATTCAAGTGTTACTTCTGATGCATCTTTTCCAAGTTCTTCGACGATAATTTCTTGTACTTTTTCAAATACTGCCATGATAGGACTCCTTTAAAATATAAAAATTTATAACAATGTGTTCACCACATGATTACCTAGATTGTAAGAATGAGCGTGCCCCAGGTCAAGCCTCCACCGAAGCCTGATAAAAGAATCGTTTGGCTGCCGTCTACACGGATCAACCCCTGATCCACACACTCTGATAGTAAAATCGGGATGCTAGCCGCACTGGTATTCCCATACTCCATCATATTGGCTGGAAGTTTGTCTCGGTCTACACCGATTTTTTTAGCCATCTTATCCAATATGCGGATATTGGCCTGATGAAGTAAGAGATAGTCCAAATCAGATGCCCCTACTGGACCTTCGTCAATGGTCTGCTTGATTGATCTAGCAACATCTCGAATCGCAAAATCAAAAACTGCTCGCCCATCCATCTTCAAAAATGCAGGAACTGCTTCTTGATTAGAGAAGGGGGAAGTCAAGGTCGTTTGCCCATAAGTTAAGCACTCGCTTCGAGCACCATCACTGTGTATACTCTCTGCAAGGAAGTGTCGGTTGTCACTTGTTTCCAAGAGAACTCCACCAGCACCGTCCCCAAAGAGTACAGCAGTCGATCGTTCTGACCAGTCAACCGCCTTGGACAAGGTTTCAGCACCGATAACAATCCCTTTTTTGAACTGTCCAGATGTCAGAAACTTCTCAGCAGTTGAAAGTGCAAAGATAAAACCACTGCAAGCAGCTGTAAGATCAAAAGCAAAGGCTCTGTTAGCACCAATGTTGGCCTGAACTCGTGCTGCTGTAGAGGGCATCATTGAGTCAGGTGTGATCGTTGCTACAATGATAAAATCGATCTGCTCAGCTTTTATGCTCGCCTTAGCCAGTAAGCTTTTAGCAACTTCTGTCGCCAAATCACTCGTTGACTCCGTTTTTGAAATATGTCTCTGTTTAATTCCTGTACGACTTGAAATCCACTCATCGCTTGTATCCATGATTTGAGCCAAGTCTTGATTGGTGACCACTTGCTCTGGTACATAATGAGCAACATGGCTTATTTTAGCAAAAGCCATTATTTCAAATCCTCCAAAAATTGATAAAGGTTAGTCAATCCTTTGCCCATAACATCCATCTCCTCAGGACTCATCCCGTCGATAATTTTTTCGACCATGGCCTTGTGGAAACGTTTATGAAGGCGGTGGACTAGACGACCTTTCTTTGTCAAATGCAGATACACTACACGTCTATCCTGATCAGAACGAATACGCTCAATATAACCTTTTCTTTCCAGGTTATTCAAGCTCGTTGTAACCGTTCCAAGAGTTACCATCAGTTCCTTTGAAACCTTGCTTGGTGTTGCCTCCGGGAACTTCCCAATCACATCGATCGTGTGCATTTCTTTGATGGAGATGTCTTTGAATCGACTACCTCGTAAGCTAACCTCCTCGATCACAAGGACATTATTAAAAATGGATGTTAAATAATCATTTACTCGTTGGTAGTCCAAACTTTTTCCCTCCTCTTCAAAAAAAACTTTTACAATCAAAACATTTGATAGAGAAAGTATATCAAACTTCAAAAGATAGTGCAAGTATTTTTTTACTTTCCTGAAAATTTTGGTCGTCTTCTTTCTGAATGAGCGCGAACTCCTTCTTTGAAATCTTCGGTTTGAGCCAAGGATTCCTGCAACTTCAACTCTAATTCAGCATAGTTTTGCCAATCCTTAAATTGGCTTTCCCAAACCAACTTTTTAATCGCTGCATAGGAATTAGCTGAACCGCGTCTGAGTTTTTTTAGAACTTGGTCTCGTGTTTTTTCTAGCTTATCTGCCTCACAGACTCGATAAACCACGCCCCACTCCAGAGCTTTCTCTGCTGTCAGGGCTTCTCCTGTCATGGCAAGCTGGGCTGCTCGTGTTACTCCTATACTACGACTTAGGAGATGAATACCTCCTGCATCAGGAGCCAAGCCAACTCCGACAAAGGCTTGAATGAACTTGGCCTTGTCTGTTGCTATACAAAAATCAACCGCTACTGCCATATTGGCTGCAGCTCCTGCAACGGCTCCATCTACTTCCATCAAAACTGGTTTTGGTATTTGCTTGATCTTATAGGAAATTGTATTGACCAATTCAGCGATTTTTGTCAATGAAGGAATATCATCCTCATCCACCGCCCGCTTCATCTCGACCAGGTCTCCCCCCACTGAGAAAACTTTACCGTTCGCGTTAATCAAGATATACTGTACTGCTTGGTCCTGCTCTGCCAAGGTCAAAGCTTCTAAGATTTCCTCACACATTGGGATGTGGAAACCATTTGCCACTTCAGGACGATTCAGAGTAATAATAGCTAGATCATCTACGATCTGGTATAGGATATGATTCATAGCTTCTCCTTTTATGTGATGATAAAATTATTTCATTATCAAAGTATACCTTTTTTGGGATAAAGGAACAAGAAAAAATCAATTAAAAGTGTCTCAGCCGATTATTTTACCTTCATTTATGAATTTGAGGAAAATTGACTTTCTTACTTTTTATCTATTTATCGATTCCCAGAATAAATTAATATTTACTTCTATTATAATAGGAAGATATTTTCTTCATTGAAAAAAGCCCCTCTTTCTGCTATAATCGTATATTACCTTTTGCAACTTTCTTTTTACCAATTTACAGACCCTAAACCCTTGATTTTATTGAGTTTTTAAAGAATTACTAAAATAAACATATAGACATAGATTGCCATTGATTCCCCCTAAAGTTCCTAAAAAATGGAACAAAAAATAGACTTTTTCAAGTCTATCAAAATAATTTAATGAGTTCAGCAGGCAAGAAACTAGCACGGTCAAACGTGCTTTTTTAATTGCTGGTTGCTGATAGGTATATTATACCATTTCTTCCGTTCTTTACCTCCTGTTTTTGAGTACAAAAAAGCACCTTATCGGCGCTCTGTGATATTAACAATCGTAAAATATATGCTTCTCACGTTGCAGTCTACGTCTTTTCTCGTCCGAATCATAGCCGTACTCATCTGCAAAATAATCGTATTGATCTTTGATACATTTGTCCAATTTTACTTCAAAGATATCACTCTCTTCTTGTGGTCCATAGATAGCCGCTACAGGAAAAATCGGGGCCACTAATCGATACCCAAAGATGTCGCTGAATGTATCTGCTTTTTCTGCTACACGTTGATAGCTTTCGATAATCCGCATGACTACCTCTCCTTTAGTTTATTTATAACATAATTATAACTCTCAGGGAAGGTTTTTTCAAGTATTTCTCTGCGTTCATCATCAAATTGTGCCTCGAAGACATGCGCAAAAAACTCGCTCTCTATATTTCCTTTTTTCTCCCAGTAAACGAGCGAGTGCGAATACTTGCCTTGTATTCTCCCTTCAATCAACGCTCCTAATTCTGTGGTAAGGTTAAATCTAAACAGTATTTTTCACTTTGGCCAAGTTTTCTAAAGCCTGGTTTCTAATCCTGTATACGTTAACTTTGCTTATCTTCATCTCCCTACAAATCTGAGCCAAAGGGAGGTTATTCACATATAACATTGTCAATACTAACCACTCCTCATTTTCATCTAACTGGTCTATCAAGTCCATGACTTCTATACGCTCGTTTACAAGGACATTGAGTTGCTCTATTACCTCGTCTTTAAGTTGCAAGGTTTCAAGTAGTTTATTTTCAGTAGTGTTTATTTTACTAGTTGTTACCCTTGTGCCAATTTGATTAGATCCAGCTAAAAGTCCATGGTCTAAACTGTCTAGTTTTAATTGCATTTTTTTAATGAGCACATCTGTCTTTTGGCAATTCTTCAGCTTTTTTTCAATCTGTTCAACGTTCACGCTGGTACTCCTTTTCGATATAATAATAGTGTTGAAATTATAGCTGAGGCGGAGCGCCTTGGCTTTTTGTATTTTCTCTAGATTCGCTCGAGGTTCATTTATTCCCTGGGAAGTATTTTCCCGTGAGAAAAAATGTATAATGACGGTGTGAAGCTATTAGAAGCGCGTGCGTTTTCTTTTCGTTTTACCAATCAACTTCTAGTGTTAAGTCATCTTCAAAACGTTCCATAAATTGCAACCATCCAAAAAATTGAAACTCTGAAAGGTGTTCAATATTATTATTTTGTGATGACTCCAGGCTTACTTTAAATTTATTCAAAAGTTCCCGATTTCGTTGTCGGTTGTCTCTAGGCAAACTATTGAGAATACCCTGGGCTGTTTCATCCTCTCGTCCAGATAACACCCCACGAATTGCGCCGATAGCTGAATAATCGTCTACATAGTGCGATACTAAATTTTGGGCATCCTCCAGTGCTATTTCTGGATTTTTTAACATAAGCAAGGCTGTTTGTAACCCTGCTTGATAGCCTGCATTGTCAAGATTACCAATTGTTGACTTCTTCCAACTTTTTTCCAATTGAGTCAATGCCGTATCAAGCGCGGTTAAAATTGCTCCGATTGCTGCCGAGTATTTCTCTTGGTACTCATTTCGGATTGCTTGCAACCTGTTTTCTATGCCAATAGCTGAAAGTTCTTTGCTCTCTGCGATGGCTTTGTATTTTTCTTGAAATTCTTTGATAATTAAATCTGTTGTTGTTATTTTTTGAATAATTTCTTTTTTTGCTGTCATAATGTTTACTCCAATTCTTCTGTATTGACTTTTAATTGCTTTAAAATATCTTTTAGCTTCAAAGATATAGGACTATCTTCAAATTCTTGATCACTGTTGATAAGCTCGTCAAATGATGGCATTGCTTTCAAATAAACCTTTGTTCGCAATTCTTCAGCACGCCTTAATATTGCTCTCTTATCTCTCACTAAACTTCGCCTCCAGTTCCTCGACCACTTCCAGCACATTTTCTAGCTCATGACTTCTGTAGCCATAGTTTAGAATGGTCTGGGCTGATTGTACCCGTGCAAACTCTGACGCTTCCGGATCATTCATAATCTGCCTTAGTACATTTACTGCCTCTGTGCTGGCTTTTTGTAGCTGACCTGTTGCCTGCTGCATAAGGTCGCTCCGATACTGCCGATAGTATTTTCTAAATGTAATATCCTTTATGTAGCGGTTACCTGTCGTGCGTGAAATCCCTGCTTTTTTGCTCGCCTCGGTGATATTCGCCGAACTCATCAAAGCAAGCATAAATTTTTCTTGTTTCGGGGTCAATGTGTCTGCCATTGCATCGTCTTTCCTCCTTCCAATAACTAAAAAAAGAGGTACACCACTTCAAACCATTGCCTGGTTATTGGTGTACCTCTGATTGTTTCAGTCAGTATTTTTCTTTAGTTGTTTGTTCCACCATCACTACAGCGTTATCTTGGATTTTAAGCAAGATATTCGCATGGGGTCGCTCTGGTTTCACTACCTGTATTATACCATGTTTTGAGAATAAAATACAGCCATCCTCCAGCCTGGATAGGATTTTATCAAGGTATTCTTGCCCCTTACCCCCTTCAAGTGTTCCGTTTAGTGTCATGTTGTTTCTCCTTTTTCTATTTTTCAATAATCAATACCAACAAATTTTTTACGGTTATCGAGAATAATATACCCCTGTTGTATAGCTAAAATTACAAAATATTTTAGTAGTTTGTCTTCATGCTTCAAGGTCTGGACAAGCTCACTGTTTTTAAAAGTTTCCCATTCAGAAATATAAGAAGCAGAACCTCCATTTTGTGGTGGAAGAAGATCCAATTCACTTTCTTCCATCTTCTCATATATACTCTTTGTGATGTACCTTAAACGTGGGGTTTTAGAAAGCAACTCCCTGGACTGCTTTCCATAATTCCTACCTTGCCACTTACAAATAGCTTTATCAAATACTAAATACTTTCTTACTCTATCAAAAATATATCTCATCGGTTCGTTCTCACCAGCCCACTTAATAACCTCTCCAATATTTTCCATGTAGGGCATTGACTTGAAGGCTAAAAAATTTTTGTCTTGGATAACTCGTTTATTTAATCTCTTCTTTACCACTAGTTCACTACTCCATTTTTACAATATATATCCGCGCAACGTGGAAGTGTTAAAGGACAGGGTTACAGGGGGCGTAGCTCAATCGCCCCTGTTCCTGCTCCTTACTTCCACATTTCACGAAAATTGGACAAACTAGAATTGACGCTAGGCTATTCTAGTCATGTCCCTTATTTTACATCTGTATAATTTACAAGTGTTTACAACCATTTACAACTCCTAAAAAATCCAATAACACCAACGCTTTTCGAGTTATGTTTAATAATTTACAAGTGTAAAAAAATAACTATTTTACATCTTTTACAATGAGTTGTAAAGAGTTGTAAATTTTACGTTTGTAAAGGTGTAAAATCATGTAAAATTTTTACACTTTTTTTACAACTTTTTACAACTTTTACATTTGTAAAGTTTACAACTTTTTACATATTTAAAGTTGTTAATAAGCAGGATTTTCTTGTATCATTCCATCGACGACCACTATGTTATTATCGGATTCATCAATCAATTTGTCTAAGGTAGGTCTGCTGATTTTGGCAAAACGAGAAAGCTCTGACTTATTGGGTAGTCTATTATTCGCCTGTTCAAAGTTTGCTATCATAGATTTTAATTTGTTTGTCGCTTTTTCTTTCGTTTCTTCATTAGCCCATGCTTTTTCTTTCTGTTCTTTGGAAAGTGGTAACCCTGGTTCGTGATAGGCTAATATTTTCTCCTTATCATTTATCAACTGTGGGTAGTAGAAAAGAAAATTTTTCTCCCCGTCGTAATCAGCTTCCGAGGTGACCGCTTCAAGTCTCCAATAAGTTCGCGTTTTTAACGGCAAATCTATGTTATCAAAAAGTCGTAGAATTTCCTGTGTCTGTTCAGTAGGTAAATGCTCTAGCGCTACCTCAATATGATTTCGTAAATCCTCGCTTGTTGCTCTCTTGTTTTTAAAACTGATATAATCATTTGTTACGTTTAGCTGAAAATATCTTTTATTGTGCGTAGTCATTACATTCTTGGCCAAATCCCAGACGGCTTCTAGCCTCTCTAGGCGTAACAATTCGGGATCTAATTCCATCTTGAAAAATTCCAACAAGCTATCGCAATGAGCTAGAGACTCTGACCACTGCGCAAAGTCTGAACTTTCCGTAGTCCCTTTCGGTCTATCTCTATGACTTTGTGTATAGATCAGGCCACCGCCTACGTGTTGGTTAATCTGTTGTAAATAATCCCCTAAGGAGCCCCCAAACTGTAGTAATTTTAAATTATCAATACTATCAATAATAACCACTTGAAAAACATTGTTTGGTACTTTATCTTTTACAACCTTGGCCAAATCTTCTAAGGCCGTTGACTTTGGAAGAGTTAAGATAGAAATATTGTCAAGATCTTTTTGCTCAACTTCTAAAAGTTGGGCAATCTGCATGAACTTACTAAAACAGTCGTTTTCTTTATGATTCGTATTGATATACAAGACGTTGAAAGCTCTTTTACTCTTCCACTCTAGCCAATTACTCCCCTGAGCTAAAGATAGAGCTAGGGAAATAACTACGCTAGTCTTTAAGGATCTTCTTGGCGCCGATATACCCAATACTTGCCCGCGTCTCAACAATCCTGTCAAAATGCTAGCAGATGGCCCTATTGTCTCAGCAGGAACTTGTCCTAGTTTTTTAATTTCTGTCATTAGTTATCCTTTCTGGTTTTTCAATCGTTTCTTTTTCATTTTCTTTAATTGTTGTAACTCTTTGCGTTGCTCAATAGTTAGTTGTCTATTTTTCCAAGTGTAGCCGTTGGTAGTTCGGACAGATTTTCTTTGTCCAGGATATCGTTCAAAACTAGCCATTTTCAACTCCCAAAAACTTCAGCAAGTCAGAAACTCTATAATAGATCTTCCTAGTATCTTCTAGTGGGGGCTGGTATCGTCTTAGCCCTGCTTCTTCCCACTTTTGGAGTGTCTTATATTTTACGTCTAACTCGTCCATGACTTCCTGGGCTGAGATTAAACCTGTCAGTCGTGGTTTGACTGTATCACGCGCTTCAAGGTATCTTTCCACTACCTCCAGAATGCCATACGTCAAATCATGCTCACTTTCTTGGCTTAAACTAAACATATCCACCCACCCCCTTCAAGGTTTCTTTGTAGCTTTCTAGGTCGCTGTTCATCAACACCGCTAGGCGCTTTTCTTCTTCTCGTATCTGATTGTAAAATGTTTTTGCTCCGTCCAGTAGCTCCTCTTTGTTAGCTGGGATAAAATATCCTCTAAATGTCCCATGGCGAACCCCAACAATAGGAACGCTATGGCGCGTGATTAGACGGCTGATAATATCTTGCACGGTTCTTTCTGTTAGCTTGGTTGTCAGGCTGATTTCCGCCCCTGTTATGGAGTTCTCAGCCCCTACCTTGATTAGTCTTAATACTCGCTTATCATTCTCTGATAGACTCATTCAGTTCCTCCCCATACGTTGACCCCTGAAAGCTGGATATAACGCCCGTAGCAAGGGTTTAAATCCTCACTAGGTGTTTCTATCGTCTGTTGGTTTTCTCGCTCAATTTTGGCGCTTTTTTTGCGGTCTCGGTGGTTTAGATAGATTAGAAAGCCAATAGCTACCACCATAAAGATAACCGATTGTGTATTGGTCAAATCTAATTCATTCATGTCATAGCCTCTTTCTATAGTCATTAGCTTGTTGAGTATGTTCTAAAATGAGTTTGCTTATAGCTTGGTTTGCAGTATTGAGCAAAGCTGATGATTGTTTACTATCTTCCATGGTAGCCATTTCTAAGACTAGTTGAATATCACTTAATTGAGCACAAAAGCCCTCATAATCTACTAAAACATCATTAGTATTTACTGTCATATATTTTTCCTCCGTTGGCCTTTTAATTGTCGTTTACTATACAGGATTGACACCACTCCAAACGCTGGGCGATTGCCCCAAGTTGGCGAACGCTTGTAGTGATGACCAGTTTAAAGAGTTGGCGCTCTCCGTATGGTCAAATTGCCCTAAATATGCTATAATCTAGGTATAAATCGTTACTAAAACCCTTTTAATAACAGCTTGCCTGCTTGTTTATTATGTTTTAGTGATAGTGTTAAAGGCTTGATAGTTTGGTCGCTCTCAAAGCCTTTTTTGTTGCTCTCACGCGCTTTCTAGGCGTGTTTTTTTATTTCTGAATACTGTGGACTTAATTTCCTGATAGCTCCTTTCTATTCTGGCCGGAAATTTCTTCCGAGTAGTTCAATCCCCAGTGGTAAAGCACCACTTAAGAAATCTGTAAATGTAGTGTAGTATTGCGATAGGTTCGCTCCTTTCTAACTGTAAAATAGTTCATCTATGGTTATATCTGATTTGATTTCCGCAACCATTGACTTAATCGCTAGGCGTTCTTTGTCATTGAATAGCGTTTTACCTAATTCTTTGTTGTTGTATGACTGCAAAGAAATTTTTAGCTTGTCCGCCATCTGTTGCTGAGTTAGTCCTAACATAACCCGATAGCCTCGTAGTTTGCTCATAGGTTTCCCCCTTTCTAAAAAAATCCCCCTCCATAAATAGATTGAAAGTGTGAAAGGTTGGAGAGGGAAAAGTTGATATAGTTTTCTATATCCTGATTTTTATTATATATAGTTTTTTATTACTTGTCAACAATATTTTTAAAAAATATATAGTTTTCTTTGATTTTTTAAAATCTCTTGTGTATAATCAACTATGAAAGGTAACGAAAATTATGAATAGATTGAAAGAATTGCGAAAAGAAAAAGGTCTGACTCAAGAAGAGTTATCCAATGAAATAGGTACTACTAAACTAACTATTTCAAATTGGGAAAATGAAAAGCACTCTATTGGATCCGAAAAAGCTAAACTGCTAGCCGACTTATTCAATGTATCCGTTGGATACTTGTTAGGGCACAGTGAGTATAGAGACAGCCAAGAAGCAAGTTATCAACTTTACCAAAAGGATCCCGATGATCCAAATAATCATGTAAAGGCTAGGGTTTATTCTATTCTTGGAGATGATTTAATGAAGGTGCTGGAAGAGCGATATATAACTGGTCATGATGAGCCTGATTATTCTAATCTTACTTCATTCTTATCTGCAGTAAATCAGCTTTCATATACCGATGAAGAAGAGTTATTACTAAATTATGGAATACTCCCTAAGGAAGATAAAAAGATAATAAAGAATCTGGTTTCTGATATGGCTGAAAAAGTAAAAATGGCTATTAAGATTAAGGAGGAACAAAAGAAAGAAAAAGAATCATGGAGGAAAGGATTCTAAACCCACGCGCCACAATGTCCAACAATCCAGAAGCGCGTGACTTCTCTTACTTCGCTCTTTGTTCGATAGGTTATAAAATGATTCAAAGGAACAAATTTCATGAAAAGCACAAGGAAAAATAAATCTTTTTTAAAAGAAAAGAGTCGTGTAATATTAGTATTTATTATCATTTATGTATTAGCTCTTTTTTATGGTGCATATCTTGCGTTAGACAACGAGTATATTAAACTTGTTCTTGAAACAATTCTAAGTCCACTTCTGATTGGATTGATTTTTGGATTTATTGATAGTTTAAGAAGAGATTATAACGAGTATTATAAAAACCTTGCTGATGATTATAAGAAAGGGGAAGAGAGCGACTAAACAAAAAGATCTTTTATCAGCCTTGCTTAAAGCCCTATACACGCTTTCTACAATCCGATATATAAATTACCGTCTGACTCTTTAAAATCGAATACAGGGCAAACTGTGAAGCCCTGGTATGATATAAACCACAATCTAAAACCTTTTTAATAATAGCTTGCCTGCTGATGTATTTTAGAAAGGTTTATCATCATGAAAATAACCACATACACAAAAAAAGACGGTTCAATAGTCTACCGCTCAAGCGTTTATCTGGGAATTGATCAGATAACAGGAAAAAAAATCAAAACTACTGTATCAGCACGCACTAAAAAAGAGCTAAAAGCCAAAGCCTTACAAGTTCAGATAGATTTTCAAGAGAAGGGCTCGACAATATACAAGGCTACCACTCTATCGACCTATGGGGATCTGGTCGAAAGCTGGTGGTACAGTTACCGTCACACCGTAAAGCCTAACACAATGGTAGTCTATAAAGGTATGCTGAAAAATTATCTTTTACCAGCCTTTGGGTCTTACAAACTGGACAAACTCACACCCCCAATTATTCAGAAAGTTGTCAACGATTGGGCGCAAGCATATAACAGCGGTTGCGGCTACAAAAATTATAGCTTACTGCATTCAACCAATAAACGAATTTTACAGTATGGTGTAGTCCTTCAAGCTCTGCCCTCAAATCCTGCAAGGGATACCATCGTACCACGCAAAGCCAAAAATACACCAACAAAAATCAAATATCTAAACGATACGGATTTAAAAAAATTCCTCGATTACCTGGACGGTTTGGACAATACTTATAAAAATTTTTACGATACCGTGCTATATAAAACTCTACTCGCCACCGGTTTACGGATTGGGGAATGTCTAGCCCTCGAATGGTCAGATATTGACTTACAAGACGGGACTATCTCAGTAACAAAGACGCTAAACCTTTTAGGAACGCTAAATAGCCCCAAAAGTAAAAGCGCTATCCGAACGCTTGATCTTGACAAAAAAACTCTACTCATGCTTAGACTTTACAAAGCAAGACAAGCAGAAAACGGGCGGACTATTGGTATCAGCTACCAAAAAGTATTCCCTAATAGTTTTGACGAATACAAAAAAACTAACCGCCTGCAATACCGCTTAAAAGAGCACTTGAAAAAAGCTGACTGCCCAAGCCTAGGTTTTCACGCATTCCGCCATACCCACGCTAGTATCTTGTTAAACGCTGGACTAGGTTATAAAGATATTCAAACCAGGTTAGGCCATTCAAAAATCTCCATGACCATGGATATATACAGCCACCTATCTGAAACGAACCAAAAAAAGACCGCTTCAGTGTTTGAAATGGCTCTTGAAAAGTTAAAAAGTTCCTAAAAAGTTCTTAAAACAAAATATAGAGTATCAAAAAAAGCTGTCATATTGGCATATATTCATTTTTCTGCTATAATCGTATAAAATACTTACTTGAGGAGTCCCTATGAAGGTTGTAAAATTTGGTGGAAGCTCTCTTGCCTCTGCTAGTCAGTTAGAAAAAGTTTTAAATATCGTTAAAAGCGATAAAGAGCGCCGTTTTGTGGTTGTTTCTGCACCGGGTAAACGCAATGCTGAGGATACCAAGGTTACAGATGCCTTAATCAAATACTATCGTGACTATGTGGCCGGAAATGACATCAGCACTAGCCAAAATTGGATTATCGACCGCTATGCTGCTATGGTGAGCGAACTAGGCTTAAAACCAACTGTTTTAGAGAAAATTTCTAAAAGTATCCGTGCCTTAGCGACTCTTCCTATTGAAGAAAATGACTTTCTCTATGATACCTTCCTGGCGGCTGGAGAAAACAACAACGCCAAATTGATTGCAGCCTACTTTAACCAAAACGGTATTGATGCACGCTATGTTCACCCAAGAGAAGCTGGGATTGTTGTCACAAGTGAACCAGGAAACGCACGTATCATTCCATCTAGTTATGACAAGATTGAGGGCTTAGCTGACAGCAACCAAGTCCTTGTTATTCCTGGTTTCTTTGGGGTTACTAAGGAAGATCAAATCTGTACCTTCTCACGTGGTGGATCCGACATAACAGGTTCCATTATCGCTGCAGGTGTCAAAGCTGACCTCTACGAAAACTTTACGGATGTTGACGGTATCTTTGCTGCCCATCCGGGTATCATTCACCAACCGCACTCTATCCCTGAATTGACCTACCGTGAGATGCGTGAATTGGCCTATGCAGGTTTCTCAGTCCTTCACGATGAAGCTCTGCTCCCTGCCTACCGTGGGAAAATCCCTCTGGTTATCAAAAATACCAATAATCCTGACCACCCAGGAACACGCATTGTTTTAGAACACAGTAGTGATAAATTCCCAGTAGTAGGGATTGCGGGTGACTCAGGATTCGTCAGCATCAACATGTCAAAATATCTCATGAACCGTGAAGTAGGATTTGGTCGCAAGGCTCTACAAATCCTAGAAGATCTTAACATCGGATGGGAACACATGCCAACTGGTATCGATGATCTTTCAATCATCCTCCGCTCCCGTGAATTAACTCCTATCAAAGAAGAAGAAATTCTACGTCAACTCGTTCAAAAGGCTGAAGTGGATCATGTAGAGATCGAACATGACCTTTCCATCATTATGATTGTCGGAGAAAAGATGAAGAGCCATATCGGGGTAACTGCTACTGCAACACGTGCTTTGTCTGAGAATAAAATCAACATCCAGATGATGTCCCAAGGTTCAAGTGAAGTTTCCATCATGTTTGTTGTCAATAAAGACCAAGAAAAGGCAGCTATCAAGGCTCTCTACCATGCCTTTTTCGATGAAAGTAAGGAAGACTAATCATGGCCCAATCTCTCAATAAAGTCATTGACCTGCAAACTACTGGGACATCTTACCTCTCTATCTCGGGAAAGGTTGGAAAATTTCTAGTCGGGGACCAAGCCTTGGAGTTTTATCCTGATGTCAATGTCGAACAATATATCCAAATCCCCTGGTCTAGTGTCAATCAAATCGGAGCAAACGTAAGTGGCCGCAAAATCAGTCGTCACTTTGAAGTCTTTACTGACCAAGGAAAATTCCTCTTTGCTTCAAAAGACTCTGGAGCTATCCTCAAAATCGCTCGGGAAAAATTAGGAAATGACAAGGTTGTGAAACTTCCGACTCTACTCCAGACCATTGGACAAAAACTTAAAAATCTATTTGCAAAAAAGTAAAAACTTTAGTATAATCATAGCAACGGATAAGTAGGTTATCTCCTTCTTTCAGAAAGTCTGCGGATGCTGCGAGCAGATAGGAGGGATAGGTGAAATTCTACCGTTGTTCACAATTACATACACAATCAAGTGCACACCTGTGAAGTTGGATGGAACCGTGGCCCTGCCACTCCAACGCTTTGTCAGGTGTGCTTTTTCATATAAAGGAGGACTTATGTTAGATATCAAACGAATTCGTACAGATTTTGATGCTGTCGCTGAAAAATTGGCTACACGTGGTGTAGATGCTGCTGTCTTAAACGAGATGAAAGAAATCGATGCTAAACGTCGTGACATCTTGGTTAAGGTTGAAACTTTGAAAGCAGAACGTAACACTGTTTCTGCTGAGATTGCCCAAGCCAAGCGCAACAAGGAAAATGCCGGTGACAAGATTGCTGCTATGCAAACCTTATCTGCTGAAGTCAAAGCCTTGGATGCTGAATTGGCAGACATCGATGCTAAATTGACAGAATTTACCACTACTCTTCCAAACATCCCTGCCGACAGCGTTCCTGTTGGAGCTGATGAAGATGACAATGTGGAAGTTCGCCGTTGGGGAACTCCGCGCGAGTTTGACTTCGAGCCAAAAGCTCACTGGGATCTTGGTGAAGACTTGGGTATCCTTGACTGGGAACGTGGCGGTAAAGTAACAGGCGCTCGCTTCCTCTTCTATAAAGGTCTTGGCGCTCGTTTGGAACGTGCTATCTACAACTTCATGTTGGATGAGCATGGTAAGGAAGGCTATACAGAAGTCATCACACCATACATTGTTAACCATGACTCAATGTTTGGTACTGGTCAATATCCAAAATTCAAAGAAGATACTTTTGAATTGAAAGACACTAATTATGTCCTCATTCCTACAGCTGAAGTGCCTCTTACAAACTACTACCGTGATGAAATCCTTGACGGAAAGGACCTACCAATCTACTTCACTGCTATGAGTCCTTCATTCCGTTCTGAGGCTGGTTCAGCTGGTCGTGATACACGTGGCTTGATTCGTCTACACCAATTCCACAAGGTTGAAATGGTCAAATTTGCCAAACCAGAAGAATCTTATGAAGAATTAGAAAAAATGACAGCCAACGCTGAAAACATCCTTCAAAAACTCAATCTTCCGTACCGTGTCGTTGCCCTCTCTACTGGGGATATGGGCTTCTCAGCTGCCAAGACTTACGACTTGGAAGTTTGGATTCCAGCCCAAAATACCTACCGTGAAATCTCAAGCTGTTCAAATACAGAAGATTTCCAAGCCCGTCGTGCTCAAATTCGCTACCGTGATGAAGCCGATGGTAAAGTTAAACTCCTTCACACCTTGAACGGTTCTGGACTTGCAGTTGGACGTACAGTGGCTGCTATTCTTGAAAACTACCAAAATGCAGATGGTTCTGTGACTATTCCAGAAGCTCTTCGTCCATACATGGGTGGAGCTGAAGTTATCAAACCATAAAAAACAAGGCCTAGCTAGAAAATAGCTAGACCTTTTTTCGTAACCAAATCAGATAAGCGCCCAATACGAAGAATAAAATAGTGAGGCAAATAACAGTTTCAGCCAACACCAGATAATCCAGAAATGGAAGTTTCAAAATTCCCTGAGCCATCTTGAGAGAGGTGGCTGTGATAATGGTTGGGAAGGTGAGGGCTGAGAAGGCTGGTTGAAAGCCTTGTTTTAAAATATTAGGCAGGCGAGTTAAAACAAAGAAAAAGAAGGATTGAGAAGCCAAAATCATGACGATTAAGAGCCAAGTCGGTAGGCCTGCTCCTCCAACTCGAACTAGGGAGGCTAAGAGTAGAGAAAAGGGAGCACAGTAGATTCCTTCCTGTCCAAGCAAGGCTAGTGGGAGTGGAGTTTTCTTTAAATCGCTATAAATAAGCGGATAGAGATAGAAGGTCAAGACAAAACCAAAACTCAAGGTCGCATAGGCAATCTCGATAATACCTACCAGAGGATAGGTCAAGGCTGCCACAGCTATCCCCACATAGAGCACCGTCCAGCTAGGAGTCGCATTGACCCTCCGACCTGGACAGGCAAATTTGATGGTAAAAGTAGCAATCAAAGCCAAATCCAAGAGAAATGAAAACCTCCAGATTCCTTGTGCTACCAAAGGAAGAGCAGGGAATACGCGAAAGACATAGGTCGATAAAATCATCCCGGCCATAGGAAAAGTAGCCATCCCAGATAAGAGAGGGGCTTTGGTCAATTCTCGCTTGGTTTCAGACCAATTTCTTAGATGAAAAAGGAGAAAGAAGATCCATAAGACCAATCCAGTCGAACTAAATAAGTGCGATAGCACAGGCCAAGTATCCGCAATCAGGTTTCCTGCACCTGCCAAACCTAACAAACAACCAGAAAATACCAAGGGGAGTTTTTTCATCCGATCCTCCAATAATCATGTTATTATTAGTATAGCATAAAAGCGCTTAAAATAGCATAGAAAAATGAAGACTGGTTTACTCAGCCTTCATTTTTTTCTTCATGATTCCAACTAGGCATAGGGTTGCAATTCGGGGTTAATTGGCGTATTGGCTAGGTTATTAGCATAGTTACAAAGGCTGGCTAGGCTGACACCCAGAACCACATCCAAGGCATTTTGCTGGGTATAACCGACTTCTAAAAATTCACTAAGCGCTTCATCGCCTACACGACCCTTGGTATTGATGACTGCCAAGGTAAACTTGGCTAGGGTGTCTAGTTTTGAATCTGACTCGATTGGAGTGCGATTGCGAAGGGCTTGGAGGAGATCATCATTCATCTGGATTTGTTTGATCGAAAAGGCGGTGTGACCTGCGACGCAGAAAGCACATCCATTGGTTACGGCAGCTGTGATTTGCACCACTTCCCTCTCAACTGGGGTTAGGCTATTACGGCGGTTGATGGCTCCGACAGTTCGGTAGGCTTCTAGAGCAGTAGGAGCATTGGCCAAGAGACCAATCAGATTGGGAATATAGCCATTGTTGTCTTTTTGTACTGTTTCCAGAACTTCTTTTACTTCTGCTGGAGCAGATTCTACTGTGTGGATGGTAAATCTTGTCATAAGAAACCTCTTTTCATTTTATTGTCATTTAGTCTATCATAGAATTTTTTCTTTGGATAATATATATTTTCAATCGCCTTGATAGGAAATGTCTATGAAATGAAAAAAATCACACTAAAAGTGTGATTGGGTTAGTGTTTAAAATACTTTCTGGTTTCGGAAATAACGACTGGCGACAAGACTAAGAGGGCAATCAAGTTTGGTAAAGCCATCAAGGCGTTGACGATATCTGCAATAATCCAGACCATGTCCAACTCGATAAAACCTCCCAGCAAGACCATGAGCACAAAGACCGCTCGATAGAGCCAGATAAAGCGAACGCCAAAGAGAAACTCGAAACAGCGCTCTCCGTAGTAATTCCAGCCGAGAATTGTCGTAAAGGCAAAGAGAACCAAAAATATAGTCAAAAGAGCAGGGCCAAAATGCGAAAAAATTGTTGAGAAGGCTGACTGGGTAAGGGCTACTCCATTCAAATCACCGCTCCAAACCCCAGTTACCAAGATTGTCAGACCTGTCAGAGTACAGATAATCAATGTATCAATAAAGGTCCCTGTCATGGAAATCAAGCCTTGCTCAACAGGCTCATTTGTCTTAGCCGCAGCAGCTGCGATCGGAGCTGAACCAAGACCAGATTCGTTAGAGAAGACTCCTCTCGCCACACCATTTTGAATAGCCATCCGAATGCTGGCACCTGCAAAACCACCTATCGCAGCCGCTGGACTAAAGGCTGAAGCAAAGATGAGAGCAAGTGTGGCTGGGATTTTCTCGATATTAAAGAGAATAACTGTAAGAGTTCCTAGAATATAGACAATAGCCATAAAAGGGACGACTGCTGTTGAAACCTTGGAAATGGATTTGAGGCCACCAAAGACTGCAATCGCGACAAAAACAGACAAAACGAGAGCTGTGATAGCTGGATTAATTTGAGCTGTATTTTGGATAGATTCTGTAATTGAATTGACTTGGGTAAAGGTACCAATTCCTAGAAGGGCTACCAATACACCCGCTAGGGCAAAGAAGATTGCAAGTGGACGCCACTTTTCTCCCATTCCCAAAAGGATGTAGTGCATGGGGCCTCCAGCTACTGCTCCATTTGCATCCTTGGTGCGGTACTTGATAGCCAGCAAGCCTTCAGCATACTTGGTTGCCATCCCAAAGAAGGCTGCCATCCACATCCAAAAGAGGGCCCCTGGTCCCCCAACCTTAATGGCTGTCGCGACCCCGATGATATTTCCCGTACCAACGGTGGCAGCTAGAGCTGTACAAAGAGCTGCAAAGCTCGACACATCGCCATGTCCCTTGTCCTTGGTAAAGATCAACTGAAAGGCCTTGAGGAGACGAGCTAACTGTAAAAGTCCTAGTCGGATGGTCAAGTAGATTCCCGTTCCGACCAATAACAGTAAGAGGGGAGGTCCCCAAACGAAAGCATCAAGCGCTTTAAGCAATTCTAACATGTCCTTCTCCTATCTTTTCAACCCCAAAAGAAAGAGCACATGCAAGATACATGTACTCTGGAATGCCTAGATAAATGCCAAAAAGCGGTCTATCCTAGCTCTGTCCTTTTACCTGAGAGTTTGAGCAGTTTCCTGCCTTGCCCCTTCGGTGCCTTTACGGTCTCTCCAGAGTTCCGTCCATTTACAGTCATGGAAAACAAACCTTTCTCCACTTCTATTAAACTTCATTCGGTGTTGGTATTTAATTTTTTCTTATTTTACAAGAAAAGTTAGCTTTTGTCAATATATTATTTGAAAAAAGATGGATTTTC
>NZ_KQ970760.1:102076-127693 GCF_001579175.1 Streptococcus oralis | reverse complement strand
ACTTCTTTTTCAAAAAAAGAGAAGCACTCTTTTTTTCTAACCTTTAAAGGTCACAATAGTGGCGCCACTGCCCCCAGCATTCTGAGGAGCATAGCCGAAACTCTTGACATGCTTGTTTCTTTGCAGGTATTTGGTAACTCCTTCACGGATGACTCCCGTTCCGATACCGTGGATGATGTCTACCTGAGCCATATTATTAAGCAGGGCTTGGTCAATAAAGGCGTCCAGCTCATTCATGGCTTCTTCATAACGTTTGCCTCGGAGATCCAGTCTTGCTTGCGGACCACGTCCAGAAGCACGTTTGACGACATTGACTTGTTTTTTCTTGACTGGGGCTTCTTGTTGAGCCTGAACAAGGTCAAATTCTTTCTCTTCCAAGGTCATCTTGATCAAACCAACTTGGGCTTCCCAACGGCCGTCCTTAAGTTGATTGGTCAAGGTTCCACGCTGACCATAACTGATAACCACGATATCATCCCCAACCCTCGGAGCTCGTTTTTTCTTGGCTTTTTGAAGAACCTTGTTTTTAGACAAGTCGACTTTTTCGGGAGCCAATTTTTTCAGCTCTGCCTTGGCTTCAATGATTTCATGGGGTTTGAGTTGAGACTTACTGTGGAGGTTCTTAAGAATCTGGTCACTCTCACTTAGAGCGAGTTCCACAATCTCAGCAGCTTGTTCACGCGCCTTGTTAAGCTCTGTTTCCTTCTCGCGATTGAGTTCGTTGTAGAGTTTTTTGAGTGCTCGGTTCATCTTGAGGTTTTCTTGCTCCACCTCACGGATATTGTCCAAGCGTTTACGGCTTTCAAGCGTTTGCTCTTCCAATTGTTCAATGATTCGGTTGACATCATTATCTTGGTTGACCTGCTGGCTGGCATCCCCGACAATGACATCTGACAAGCCAAGGCGTTTAGCAATTTCAAAGGCATTGCTTCGGCCAGGAACTCCCTGCATAAAGCGATAGGTCGGACGCAGAGTGGCTGTATCAAACTCCATGCTGGCATTTTGCACAAAGGCTGTCTCAATACCGTAGGCCTTGAGTTCTGGATAGTGGGTCGTCGCCATGGTCTTAACCTGACGTAAACGAAGATCCTCCAAAATAGCCATGGCAAGGGCAGCACCTTCCTGCGGATCGGTTCCTGCCCCAAGCTCATCTAGTAATAAGAGCGAGTGCTGGTTGACCTTGCTAAGAATATCTACGATATTGGTCATGTGACTGGAAAAGGTAGACAAGCTTTGCTCAATAGACTGCTCATCCCCAATATCTGCGAAAATTTCTTCGAAAATACCGACACGGCTCCCCTTATCAGCTAAAATAGGCAAGCCTGACTGGGCCATCAGTTGCGTCAAGCCCAAGGTTTTGAGCATGATCGTCTTCCCACCTGTATTGGGACCTGTGATGACAATGGCCGTTAATTCCTTACCAAAATGTACATCGTTTGCCACTGCATTTTTGACCAAAGGATGTCGAACATGAAGGAGTTGAATCTCTTGATTCTCTGAAAGTTGAGGAACAACTGCTTTTCTTTCTTGAATAAAGCGAACTTTGGCACGAATCAAGTCCAGATGGCCGATAATCCAAGCGTCATTAGCAATCTCAGCAGCATGAGGACGGACGCGTTCTGAGAGTTCCTGCAGGATACGAATCATCTCATAGCGCTCATCAGCTCGAAGACTCGCTATTTCTTCGCTCAGTTTCACGACCTCACGGGGTTCGATATAGACCGTATTACCACTAGCAGAGATGTCATGGACAACACCTGCAATCTTGTTGCGGTAGGTGTTCTTGACTGGTAAGACTTGACGACCATTTCTGCTAGCAATTATCCCTTCGGTCAACATCTGCGCTTTTTGCTTGAGCAAGTCTTGCAAGACATCTCGGACCTGACTCTCGCTATCATGAATTTTTCGACGAATGCGTGCTAGTTCTTCGCTGGCGAAATTCTCGATAAATCCTGCGTCATTTAGGGCTTGGAGACTCCCTTGCAAGTGTGGAAAATCATGCAGTTTTTCAAACCATCTCGCCAACTGCTCCAAGCGTACATTTTCAAGATTGGCATAAAAACCTTGCAACTCTCTGCTAGCAAGTAAGACCCGTTTGAGGAGCAGAAACTCCTCAATATTGAGATCCGCCCCCATCTCCAGACGCTTGCAGACAGCTGATATCTCACGCGTCGCTAGAATGGTAAAGTGGGGTTGCTCCACAAATAGGGCTTGCATTTCCTCCATCTCTGTAAAAGCTTGCTTGATTTTATCCACCTTAGCAGTTGGAACCAAGGCTTTTAACTCCTCTAGCCCTTGTTCAGTCAGGAGATGGGGTTCAAACAAGGCTTTGATTTTATTAAATTCTAAGGTTTCTAGTATTTTTGTATTCATATTCTTTCCTTGTATGCTTGTTTATAAGATTATAGCAACTAGAGGTTTTGACCTAGTCCCCAAATCTGTAAACAAAGGGCTAGGAAAAATCCCGCCCTTTTTATCCGATTAAATTTGTCACCCAGAGTTGTTTGATAAAGTTTGTCGTAAAAGGGACACTTTGGATGATGTTTTTGGCTACTATACTTTTTTCGAGTGAATTTTGAATGACTGCCAGAGGCACTGTTGCGAGAATGGTCAGAGCCATTTGTAAGACAAATAAGGTTACCAATAGAGACAAAACGCCTGCTCCGATACGAAACCATTTGACATCGAGCTTTTTAGTTGGAATCAAGTGCAGGAACAAACCGATAAAACGTCCGATACTGTAACAAATTCCGAAAACTAAAAGGTAGGCGAGACCCGCATAAAAGACCTTGTCAAGGTGAAACAGCTGGTCTGAAGGGAAGAAAAAGGTGCTCTGTCCTTCCTGAGGATTGGCATAAGGGACAAGCAAGTGGAAGTGTTCTCCCAGTGATTTATAAAACTGTCCCGCAACAAATGCTGAAATCACTGCAACGATGAAATAATAAACTTGCAGCACCAAACCTCTACGGTAGCCGATGTAAAAACCCCAAGCCAGAACCAATAAGAGTAGGATTGAAATCATAGGGAATCCTCAATCTTGCTCTGTTCTTGTTTGACAGCAATCAACTTGTGGCGGAGTTCTAACAACTCTTGCTCCTTGTCATCAAATTCAATTTCACGATTGAGCTGTGTAGACAGACAGTTGACCGCCAAAAGAA
The DNA here is from genome assembly GCF_001579175.1 of Streptococcus oralis. GTDB lineage: Bacteria > Bacillota > Bacilli > Lactobacillales > Streptococcaceae > Streptococcus > Streptococcus oralis_O. The sequence continues at coordinate 124,535 of NZ_KQ970760.1, read as the reverse complement.
GCGCAATGGTTTCATCATCCGTCCCAGGCATTTGTTCTTTAATTGCTTGGTATTTTTCAGTCGCAACCTTGGCAATTTCCTCCATAAAGAGGTTGTCATGCTCGGTTGTCAAGGTTAATGTTTTTTTCCCGAATGTAAACTTATATCGATTTAGATTTGCCATAAAATTCACCTCACGATATTATACCAAATTTCGCTAACTTTGTCAGTTTTTACCAATTCTCCTGCTTTTGTGGTACAATAGAGACTATGGCAAGTATCACACTCACACCCAGTGAACAGGAAATTCAGAGCTTTTTAAGTCAGTATCAGAAGGCTCTCAGTCCTAGTAAAAATCCCTATATCCGCTATTTTTTGCGACTGCCTCAGACAACAGTTTCCGTCTATACCTCAGGAAAAGTTCTCCTCCAGGGCGAAATGGCGGAGCAATACGCTAGTTTCTTTGGTTATCAAGTTCAACAAGAAAACAGTGGACAAGATTTTCCTATGATTGGGACTGATGAGGTAGGAAATGGTTCCTACTTTGGCGGACTAGCTGTCGTGGCTTCCTTCGTGACACCTGACCAGCATGACTTCCTACGAAAACTCGGCGTGGGAGATTCCAAGACTCTGACCGACCAAAAAATTCGTCAGATTGCCCCTATCCTCAAGGAGAAGATTCCACATCAAGCGCTCCTTCTTTCACCGAGCAAGTACAACGAAGTCATCGGAGAGCGTTACAATGCTGTTTCTGTAAAGGTTGCCCTTCACAACCAAGCTATCTTTCTCCTGCTTCAAAAAGGGGTCCAGCCAGAGAAAATCGTGATTGATGCTTTTACAAGTCCAAAAAACTATGATAAGTACTTGGCACAAGAAACCAACCGTTTCCCAAATAAGATCACTTTGGAAGAAAAAGCTGAGGGCAAATACTTGGCTGTTGCGGTTAGCTCCATCATCGCGCGTGACCTCTTTCTGGAAAATCTAGAAAATCTGGGACGAGAACTGGGCTATCAACTGCCAAGTGGCGCTGGAACTGCATCTGATAAGGTTGCTAGTAAAATCCTTCAGGCCTATGGAATGAAAGGACTTCATTTCTGCGCCAAACTGCATTTTAAAAACACTGAAAAAGCCAAAGCACTTCTAGAAAGGTAAATTATGAATTCGTTTAAAACATTTCTAAAAGAATGGGGAGTTTTCTTCCTGATTATCGCACTGGTCGGTCTTAGCCGTATCTTTCTTTGGAGCAATGTCCGTGTAGAAGGACACTCTATGGACCCTACCCTAGCCGACGGAGAAGTTCTCTTCGTTGTCAAACACCTCCCAATTGACCGCTTCGACATCGTGGTTGCGCATGAGGAAGACGGAAATAAAGACATTGTCAAAAGGGTCATCGGCATGCCTGGAGATACCATCCGCTACGAAAATGACAAACTCTTTATCAACGGTGAAGAAACGAATGAACCTTACCTAGCTGAATACCTCAACTTATTCAAAACAGAAAAGTTGCAAAACACCTATACTGGCAAAGGATTTGAGGGCAATAAGGGAGTTTACTTTAGAGAACTTGCTCAAAAAGCACAAGCCTTTACGGTCGATGTCAATTCCAATACCAGCTTCAGCTTTACTGTCCCTCAAGGCGAGTACCTTCTCCTTGGTGATGATCGTCTAGTCTCTAGCGACAGCCGCCATGTTGGTACCTTCAAGGCCAGCGAAATAAAAGGCGAAGCAAAATTCCGTTTCTGGCCACTTAACCGTATCGGAACTTTTTAAGATAAGGAAGAGGCCGAGAACGCTAAGTCTCAGTCTCTTTTTCTATTGCGAGAAAAACCTTTTCGTCATCTAGCTTTTCAAAGTGGCCAAGAGATCAATTCTCACGAACTCATGTAAAGGAAACCTATGGAAGTTTATTTTTCAGGCACCATTGAACGCATTATTTTTGAAAATCCAAGTAATTTTTATCGCATCCTCCTCTTAGATATCGAAGATACCAATGCGGAGGACTTTGACGATTTTGAAATCATCGTTACAGGAACCATGGCGGACGTGATTGAGGGCGAAGACTATACTTTTTGGGGGCAAATCGTTCAGCACTCCAAGTATGGGGAACAGCTACAAATCAGTCGTTATGAGCGAGCAAAACCCACTAGTAAGGGCTTGGTCAAATATTTCTCTAGCAGCCATTTTAAGGGAATCGGTCTCAAGACTGCCCAGAAAATTGTTGATAGCTATGGTGAAAACACTATCGACGAAATTCTGGAGCATCCTGAAAAGCTGGAAGGCATCTCAGGACTCTCTGCCAAAAACCGTGAGGCTTTTGTTTCCACCCTCCGTCTCAACTATGGGACAGAGATGGTTTTGGCAAAACTAGCCAACTACGGCATTCCCAATAAACTAGCCTTTCAGATTCAAGACTTTTACAAGGACGAAACGCTGGATATTGTCGAAAATTATCCCTACCAGCTGATTGAGGATATCAAGGGCTTGGGCTTTACCATTGCTGACCAACTAGCAGCCGAACTAGGTATCGAAAGCCAAGCTCCCGAGCGCTTCCGCGCTGGCCTTGTCCACAGTCTCTTTCAAGGCTGTATGGATACGGGCGATACCTATATGGAAGCCCGAGATTTGCTGGAACAAACCCTGACTCTCCTCGAATCTTCCCGTCCCGTGGAACTCGATCCCAGCCAAGTCGCTCAGGAATTATCTCATCTAATTGAAGAGGACAAGGTTCAGCAGATTGATACCAAAATCTTTGATAATAGCCTCTTTTTCGCTGAGGAAGGCATCCGCAGTCACTTGGTTCGTATCCTTGAAAAAGGAAAACAAAAGAGTCATGATTTGGAAACCATTCACAAGCATATCGCTAGTGTTGAGGAAGAGCTGGGTATCCAGTACGATAGCATCCAAAAACAGGCAATCTGTGATGCTATCCAGAACAAGGTCTTTATCCTAACAGGTGGACCCGGTACTGGTAAGACGACTGTTATCAATGGGATTATCGCTGTTTATGCCCTTTTAGAAGGGCTTGATCTCAAGAAAAAAAGCAATCTGCCTATCCTTCTTGCTGCTCCAACTGGTCGAGCCGCTCGGCGCATGAATGAATTGACAGGTTTACCTAGCGCTACCATCCACCGCCATTTGGGAATGACGGGTGATGATGATACCAGCCATCTGGAAGATTATCTGGACGCCGACTTTATCATCGTGGATGAGTTTTCTATGGTTGATACTTGGCTAGCCAACCAACTCTTCTCCAACATTTCTTCTAACAGTAAAATCCTCATCGTGGGTGATAGTGACCAGCTACCTTCTGTCAGTCCTGGGCAAGTCTTAGCTGACCTGCTCCAGATACCCTTGATTCCGCAGACTCGCTTGGAGCGGATTTATCGTCAGAGCGAGGAATCAACTATCGTTACCTTGGCTAGCCAGATTCGACAAGGCATCTTACCAGCTGATTTTACCCAGAAAAAGGCAGATCGCTCCTACTTTGAAATTATGAGTAACCATATCCCAGCTACGATTGAGAAAATTCTTGGCGCTGCCCTCAGAAGTGGTATTTTGGCTCGCGATATTCAGGTGCTAGCGCCTATGTATCGAGGAACTGCTGGCATTGACGCCATCAACCAACTCATGCAAGACCTGCTCAATCCTCAGCAAAAGGGACAAGTGAGCTTTGAAGCAACTCAGTGTCACTATCGAACAGGGGACAAGGTCATTCACCTAGTCAACGACGCTGAAGTCAATGTCTTTAATGGAGACCTAGGCTACATCACAGACCTAATTCCTGGTAAATACACCGAGTCCAAACAAGACGAGATTGTCATTGATTTTGATGGCAATGAGGTCATCTACCCACGTAACGAATGGTACAAAATTCGACTAGCCTATGCCATGAGTATCCATAAGTCTCAGGGAAGTGAGTTTCCCGTTGTCATCCTGCCCATCACCAGTGCTAGCAAGCGCATGCTGGAGCGAAATCTCATCTACACAGCCATTACACGCGCCAAAAGCAAACTTATCTTACTAGGTGAATTACAGGCTTTCGACTATGCAGTCAAGCATATCGGGACTGCCCGCAAGACCTATCTGATTGAGCGTTTCAGTGATTTAATTGAAACTAATATTGAAGAAAGTAAACAAGCCTTCTCTGAAACTGCCACAGCAAGTGACTCTGAACAATCCTACATCCTCACCGAGGAAAACTGGTCTAGCATCCCAGCCATGATCGGGATTACAGATGCAGACTTAAAAGAGATTTTTGGAAAATAGTGCATCAGAAAACCCACCTAGTCAGGTGGGCTTTTTCTCTTTTAAGATTATTTTACTGTTGCAGTGCTTGTGATCAATTCAACAGCTTTTTTGATAGTAATATCGTGTTTCAACATGTCAGCTGAAAGCAAGTTTTGTACTTGTGCAACTTCCATGTTGTAGTCTGCTGCCAATTGCTCGATTTCTTTTTGGATTTCTTCTTCTGAAGCGTCAAATCCTTCAGCTTTGGCAACTGCTTCAATAACAAGGTTAGTCTTGGTACGTGACTCAGCTTCTGCTTCGTATTGTTTGTGAAGGTCTTCTTGAGTAGTTCCTGTGATTTGGAAGTACATGTCAGGATTGATACCTTGACGTTGCAAGTTTCCAAGGAATTCATTTACTGAACGGTGAACTTCTTCGTGGATCATTTCTTCTGGAAGTTCTACGATTTCAGCGTTTTCTACCGCTTTATCGATTGCTGCACCTTCAACGGCATCTTTGTATGCTTCTTCTTTCGCAGCAGTCAATTCCTTGCGGTATTTTTCTTTCAATTCGTCAAGAGTTTCCACTTCTTCGTCGATATCTTTTGCAAGTTCATCGTCAAGAGCTGGAACTTCTTTAGCTTTTACTTCGTGAATAGTTGTCACGAATTTAGCTTCTTTACCTGCAAGGTCTTCTGCTTGGTAGTCTTCTGGGAATGTTACAAGAACATCAACAGTTTCGCCAGCTGAGTGACCTACCAATTGGTCTTCGAAACCAGGGATGAATTGACCTGATCCAAGTCCAAGTGAGAAGTTTTCACCTTTTCCACCGTCAAATTCAACACCGTCAATAGAACCAACGAAGTCAATAACAACAGTGTCGCCATTTTCAGCAGCGCCGTCTTTTATAACCAATTCAGCCAAGTTGTTGCGTTCGCGTTCGATACGCTCTTCAACGTCAGCGTCTGTTACTTCTTTTTCTACATCTACTGATACTTCAAGGTTTTTGTAGTCACCCAATTTAACTTCAGGTTTTGTCACGACTTCAGCTGTGATAACCCAGTCTTGACCTTTTTCCATTGAAGTTACGTCAATTTTTGGTTGTGCAACGACTTCAAGACCAGCTTCTTTTACTGCAGCTTCATAAGCGTTTGGCAAAAGAGCGTTCATAACGTCTTGGTAAAGTGACTCTTCACCAAATTTTTGGTCGAAGATAGGACGTGGAAGGTGACCTTTACGGAAACCTGGAACGTTAAGAGATTTCTTTACTGAGTTGAAGACACGGTCCAATTCTGGTTTGATTTGGTCTTGAGAGATAGTGAAAGTCAAGACACCACGGTTTGTTTCTTTGTTTTCAAATGATACAGACATTCTGTCATTTCTCCTTAAAATTTTTTAAATACAGTCTATTATAGCATAAACCACGGTTAATTTTCAAGTAATGAATGCGCTTTTCAATGATGCTAAAGGTACTTGCTTGCTTCTCTGATACTAAGTTCAGCCATTCTTTCCTTGTTTTTTTCGATGAAGCTTGCTACCCATTCCGGATTGGTTTTGGAGTAGTCTCTTAGGGCCCAACCGATGGCTTTGTTGATAAAAAATTCGGTCTGGTCCAGATTATTGAGCAGGACCTTTTCCATTAGTTGAACATCCGTCTTCTCTTTTCTTAACAACTGGTGGTCAATAGCGACTCGCCTCAGCCAGATATTGTCTGATAGGCTCCATTTTAAAATCACTTCTTCAAGTTTCGGATGGTCGGTTACCAAACTTCCTACTACTCGATCTAAGATATCTACCGTATCCCACCAAGACTTGGTCACGACCAGACGCTCAAGCTTAGGCAAATCATCCTTCGTTAGATAAACCTGCATGGCTTTCAAATAGTTGGCGCCCACATATTGGTATTCTCTAGGCTCCTTTTCCCAGCAAGTGTCTACAAAATCCCAATCGATGAGCTTTGTTTTTTTCGCACTTGGAAAGTATTTTTTATAAAGGGCATTTCTTTCAGGAGCTGCAATACCTAAAAAGGAAAATTGGTAGCGCATATAGGCTTCCATGGGCCCTGCTTTATGCGGATCTTTTGCCGCTTCTAGCTCCTCAAGTAAATATGCAAGACTCATCTAAAAGTCCTCTTGCCCTACCAAGTGGTGCTGAAAGGCATAGACCGCAGCCTGGGTGCGATCGCTGACCTCAAGCTTGGCTAGGATGTTGGATACATGGGTCTTGACCGTCTTGAGAGAGATGAAGAGTTCATCTGCGATGCGCTGATTTTCGTAGCCCTTGGCGATGAGTTGAAGCACATCTCGCTCACGCGCAGTCAAATCCTCATGTAGTTCCATATGATTGCGGTGGTATTCCACCTTCTTGCTGACCTCTTGCTCAATAGCAAGCTCACCGGCAGCAACCTTACGAACAGCGTGGAGCAGTTCGTCCGCACTTGAAGTCTTGAGCATATAACCTTTCGCACCCGCGTTCAAGACAGGCATGATTTTTTCATTGTCTAGATAAGAAGTCACAATCAAAATCTTGGCTTCAGGCCATTCTTTGAGGATAGCCAAGGTAGCATCAATCCCATTCATCTCAGGCATGACGATATCCATGACAATGACATCTGGACGCAATTCCAAGGCCAAGTCAATCCCTTGAGACCCATTAGCCGCCTCGCCCACAACTTCTACATCGTCTTGGAGGTCAAAGTAGCTTTTCAAGCCCAATCGGACCATTTCATGGTCATCTACTAGTAAAATTTTCATCTTTACTCCTTTATCATTCCTTTTCTAGCAGGGGAATACGGATATCAACCGCCAGTCCTTGCTTAGGTGCTGTCAAGAGTTGAACTGTTCCTGCCATATCTTCAACCCGCTCCTTAATATTTCTCAGTCCGTAACTCAAGTCGTCTAAGCTCCCCAACTGGAAACCAATCCCATTGTCCACCACCTTCAGCTGCAATTCAACATCTGTCTGATAGAGATAGACATCCAAACAAGATGCTTGGGCATGGCGAAGGGTATTGCTGATCAACTCCTGCAAAATACGGAAGATATGTTCTTCAATCTTCTTGGGTAATTTAGACACGTTTTGCTTGAGACTAACCTTGAGATCACTCTTGTCCTCTAGCTCTTTTAAGAGGATTTGAATCCCCTCAACCAAACTCTTCTCTTCCAACTCAACAGGTCGCAAATGTAGGAGCAAGACCCGCAAATCTTTCTGGGCTGTTTCAAGGATAGCTGCAACACTTTGCAACTGGGTCTGCATCTTTTCTCTATCCAGCTTCAAAGCCTGCTGGCTTATCCCTGATAAAATCATATGGGCTGCAAACAACTCCTGACTAACTGTATCGTGCAAGTCACGTGCTATCCGCTTCCTTTCTTTCTCGATGATTGCTTCTTCCTTGACCAGGCTTTGATTTTCAGCCTTTTGAACAGCCTCTGTCAAGAGGTTAAGCTTGCCAGACAAGGACTTAAAACTGGCATCCAAGTCTGGATCTGCAAAAGAAACCACCTCTTTTCCTGCTAGCAGTCGCTTGAGATTGACTTGCATTTTTCTGCGAGAGACTTCTTCTATCACCCGCCAAAAGAGGACAAAAAAGAAGGTCATGGAAAGGCTAAAGACCAAGATCAAGAAGATGAGTTTCTCTGTTTTCTCGATATCCTGTAGCAAATAGGACCAATCAAGATTTAGAATATCAAGCAGACTATTAGCCAAAAAGAGAATAAAGAGGAGTGAAGTCAGGCCGATTAACAGATAAGATTGCTTTTTCATCCTCTGACCACCTCCACATCGCCAACCATAGTAGTTAGGAAAATCTTGACGCTCTTGTTACTCTTAAGATAGTCTCTGGTCTCCTGATGATAGTGTTCATTGCGGAGGGATCTCTTAGGTTGATGAAGGAAAGTAAGATCTCCATAAAGGCAGTTAACACTGAGGCTGATTTCCACATCTACGGGCACGATAATCCTAGTCATTCCGACCATCTTTCTAAGGATAATGACATTGTCATGATTGGTTAGGATAACTCTTTCCAAATGAATGGTGTCCTTGCCCATGAGACGAAAGAGATTGATATCGTCAAATCGGCAGGTCTGGTGACTAGAGAAATGATGGAGATTGCCAAACCAAGGATTGTGTTCATTTTTAACCGTTACCACCTCTTCAAAGACCAAATCCGTCTCCTCTCTTTCTTGATTCATCATTGGATAGAGAAGAAAGAGACTATAGATGACCGCTACAAAGATGGCTAAAATCACAAAGGGATTGAGCATGACGATGAAAAAGAAAAGAATAGTCGCCACAAGGAGGAAAACGTTGTTGCCCTCTTTACCTGTATAATAACGAAGCAAGAGCAAAAAGAGGAATAGAATCAGCAAAAAACGCGAAAAATGCTCTGATACCATCAAAATCAGAGCTCCCGTCAACAGACAGGCTTCAATAAATAAAAAGATTTGAAATTTTTTCATAGATGCATCCTCTCCCTTCTATTTTATCACAATTCAGAAAAGTCACCTCGGTCTGAGGATGGAAAAAGGAGATAGGACAGAAATCGCTCCTATAAGCTAGGTTTCATCAACTCACTACAGTTGACAAAAGGCTACAAAAAAGGGCGGGATTCTTGTCCCGACCTCTCTACGTCTGATCTTTTGCTTCTTTTAGTTTGCCATAAAGAATATAGTCTACGTTTTGCAGATCCGCTATGGTGGCACAGTTAAGGGCACACATGATCAAACGTAGATCTTCTTTCCAGCCTTGGATGATGCCAATCACCTCTTCGACTGTGTAGCTTTCAATCAACTCTAGAACGGTACGTGACAGTCCTACAGCTTTGGCACCAAAAACCAAGCACTTAATCATATCCAACGGATTCCGAACGCCTCCACTGACCAAGAGTTCGACCTTGTCTTTCCAGTCTTGGGCATTGAGGAGGGCTTGCATGGTGGACTGGCCCCATTGATTGAGGTAATCACGCTGACCACTGCGACGATTTTCGATATAGGCAAAGCTAGTACCACCACGACCCGACAGGTCAACCGTTCGAACACCCAGTTCATAGGCTCTTTCGATGGTCTTTACATCCATGCCAAAGCCCACTTCCTTGAGAATAATAGGAACAGGGATTTGCTTGCTATAGTCTGCCAGATGCGAATACCAGCTTCTGAACTTCCTTTCTCCCTCCGGCATGAGTAATTCCTGCATAACATTGACGTGCACTTGCAGGAGAAGAGGATTCATCGCTTCTACAGTCTGAAGTCCCAACTCAACAGGCTTGTCCAAGCCAATATTGGTTCCAAGGAGGAGATTTGGATGGCTAGTCTTGACAGAAAAAGAGTCATCTGTTGGATCTTTGAGGGCTGCGCTATAAGAGCCCGTCACAAACAAAATCCCACATGCTTCAGCCACCTGAGCCAGCTTTTGATTGATTTCTCTCCCCTTATCGCTCCCACCTGTCATGGCATTGATATAAAAAGGAAAGTCCCATTTTCGACCAGCAAATTCTGTCGAAAGATCAATCTCATCTAGGTCATAGAGCGGTATCGAAGAGTGGATTAACTCAACCTCATCAAAGCTATTATAGGTGCTTTTTTGCTCAAGGGCATAGCGGATATGCTCATCCTTACGATTTGTCGTCATGTCCTATCCTTTCTTGGTATAAGAGCTCAATCCCCAGATCGGCCCAACGATTTTTTAGGGTTTCGGTCGATTGCACATCAAAACTCAAGGCAATCCCACAGTCACCACCACCAGCTCCACTGCTCTTGGCAACGGCTTGCAAATCTTGGCTGGCTTCTTTCAACTGTCTCAGCGAAGGTGTGTATATATCTGGGCTCAACCCTTCTAAGAGCTGGCTGGCTGTTTCCACCTGCTCGATGATATTTTCTATTTTCCCCTGCTCCAAGGCTTCTACCAAAGTAACCACTGTTGCTTTTGAGGAAGTTAAAAAGTTCTGGTCTATGTTTTGTTTGATTTGTTGGACCATATTACTAGACACAGCCACTTCCTTGGTCCATCCCACTAGGAAATCACATTCTAGACCTGGTTGCACTTGTGAGATAGAAAAGCTCCAGTCACGCTCCAAAACTGTCGCCAAGTTTTCTTCTTCCAACCACGCAGACACCTTCTTTCGATCAAAAGACTGGTAGAGAACCAAATCTTCTGTCACAATACAGGCAAGGTCTCCCATAGAACCATTGTCGCCTCGCTTGAGCAAGACCGCGCTAGCCAGCTTGAACAAGAGTTCCTGATCAACCGTAATATCATACAAAGCCAGCAGAGCCTTGATCACCAAGACAACGACGCTACCACTAGAACCTAGACCAAACTTTTTCCCTTCCCGTTCCATTTTTCCACGGATTTCCAAGGAAAAAGGTCGCAAGGTTTGCCCACGATTAACGAGGAAATCTTCCACTAGAGAAATCGTTTCTTGAATCAAACTGTAGGCAGGATTTGGCGTCAAGTCCACTGCGAAATCAAACAGATCAGAATAGATACAGTAGCTATCAGAAAAGGCAATCTCCCCTTTCATATAGATAGGTATCGCCTTTATCAAGGCCAACTGTCTTGGCTCTAAAATAGCATACTCACCCGCCCAATAGAGTTTTCCGCAAGTTTTAACAGCAATCATCTTGGCTCAAATCCTTTGTTTTTGACACAATCAAGCGATAACGTTGACCGAAAATTTCTGATAAATGCTCCAAGTCTTTCTCCTGACAGAGGACCTTGACATTGGGACCCGCATCCATGGTAAAGTAGCAGGTTTCCCCTTGCTCACGAAGCTGTCGGACAAAGTCCATAGCTTCATAAGTCGCATCCGTTAGATAAGAAAAGGCTGGCGATGCTGTTTTTGTCGTAGCGTGCATAGCAAGGGCATTTTTCTCCGTTAGTTCCCCAACCTTGGCAAAGTTATTCTCTTTGAGATAAACCAGCATCTCCTGATAATCCTTCTCAGACTGGCGTACCCAGTCATCAAAGGTCGTCGAGGTTTCCACACAAAGTTTCATCCCATCACGGCTAGAAATTGGTTTTTTCTTGTCCTCTAGCACCAACATGATCATAGCTAGTTTCAAGTCTGTCTCTACAGGGTAAATCTCTCCACTATCCTTATCCCAGGCACCTAGTGGTCCATAAAAACTCCGAGAAGAAGAACCAGAAGCAAACTTAGCCTCCTGTGCCAACTGACTTCTATCCAAACCAAGCTGGAAATAAGCATTGCAAGCCTTGACCAAGGCGGACAAACCGCTGGAACTGGAGGATAAACCCGCTGCAGTCGGCATGTTGTTTTGGGTATCGATACGGACAAAGCCCTCACCTGCTGGACGATAGCGGTCGATAATCTTGCTCATCTTGGCATGCTCCGCCTCATTTTGGAGCTGACCATTGATATAAAAGGCATCAGCTGTCGCATGGGCTGGTAGAGGCGACAAGGTCGTCTCTGTGTACATATTTTCCAAAGTCAGAGAGATACTGCTAGTAGCAGGAACCATCTCTTTTTCTTTTTTCTTTCCCCAGTATTTGATAATGGCAATATTTGCGTAGGAACGTACTGTTACAGGCTTTCGATCCATGTCTGAACAGCTCCTTTCTCTTCTAATCCTTTTGCTAGTTCTTGTGCTTGATCCAGATTGGCTACCAAGGCAATGATACAACCTCCTAGGCCACCACCACTCATCTTGGCACCCAGACCACCATGGCTAAGAGCCGTTTCAACGAGGGAATCTGCCTCAGGGCTACTGACACCAATTTCTTTTAGATGTAAATGCGCCTGACTGAAGATTTGTCCCAGTTTTTCAGCATCTTTTTGTCTAATCGCATCTTCTGCCTGCTGGGTCAATTCTCCCAAGGCATGCAAAAACGGTAGGGCATCCTTCCCCTTGCTTTGAACCACTTGGATGGCTTCACGAGTGCGACCATACACGCCCGTATCAGCAATCACCAAATAGGCAGATAGGTTCATCTCAAGTTCTGTAAAACCAACATTCTTGATAAAGCGAATAGGCTGGTCACTGAGACAGGTCTTGGCATCCAAACCACTTGGATTCATATGGGCAATCATCTCTGCTCGATTGACCAAGATTTCCAATACATGATGAGGCAGTTCGACTTGATAGTAGTCAAAAACAGCTCGAATGGCTGCTATGCTAATAGCTGCTGACGAACCCATCCCCCGTTTTTCAGGAATGGCTGAGTCAATCTGACAACGAATGCAAGCATCCTTGATATTTAGATGCTCAAGCGAGGCATACACCGCCATAGACAAGGTATCCTCCTCATAGAGGCGCCAAGGACTCGCTGCAGGAACTACCTTACAAGTCACCTCCACCTCCAAAAGAGGCAGGGAGATAGCAGGATAACCGTAAACGACCGCATGCTCTCCTATTAAAATAATCTTACTATGTGCCTGACCGACACCAACTTTTTTTGTCATTTTTTCCTTTTGCTAGACGAAAAAGCCGTCTCATTTTTCATACAAGTATTTATTCTTTCCTATCTATTTTATTATATTTTCACAAAAAAAGCGATTGTTTCCTTCACAATCGCCTCTTTCATTATTGAACCCATTCGCCATTATAATTGACAGAATAGCCTTCTACGGTAGTATTCACCGCCAAAGCACCTGAGCTATAAGCATAGTACCATTTGCCATTGACCTGGAACCAGCCTGTCTTCATATCTCCATTACTTGCATGTAGATAATACCAAGTCGAACCTTCTTGATACCAACCAGTTGCCATTGCTCCTGATGAACGGAGATAGTACCATTTGTTCCCAAGGTTTTGCCAACCAGTTTTCATATCGCCATTTGGTTGGTCTAAATAATACCAAGTGGTACCTTCCTGATACCAGCCAGTCGCCATTGCTCCTGATGAACGGAGATAGTACCATTTATTACCAAGATGTTGCCAACCTGTTTGCATGATGCCAGTTGTTGGATCTAAGTAGTACCATGGAGCAGGTTTGCTTCTATCAATGCCAAAAGTAACATGGAAATCTTGAGTCCAACCCTTAGCAACTTCACCAATTGGTAGTGGATTGTAAGAATCATCGCCAGAAATTCCTAGCTTATTTAAATAATACCAATTGCCGTCTTCATAAGTCCAGCCTGTCTTTACAGCATAATGATTATCAAAATAATAAGTTCTCTTTTCAGCAGATGGAGTATATTGTTCACCGTATACTTTTCCTGTATTTTCAGACGTTTTTGCCTCTAGTACTTGTTTATCTGTTTGTTCTAGCAAAGCACCATCTTGTCCAAAATAGTACCACTTCTGTTGAAGGCCAATTTCTAAGACTGGACGATTATTAAATAAATTATCACGATAACCTGTTCCATGAATTTCTACGTATTGCCAACCGACAACCATCTCTCCTCTATCACCAAAATAGTAAGTTTTACCGTCTATTTTATGCCAATAGATTGCTTTATGATCATCTTTTACATAATATTTTCTATTATCCTTATCAACAAATTGGCCACCTGTGGTATCCGCAAATACAGTATTTGTAGCTAGCAAACCAAAGAAAAATGTTGCTAGTGCGACTTGCATCATTTTTTTCAAAAGCTTCATTTGTATCTCCTCCAAGATTAAATCCACTCACCAGATGAAGCAAAGTTATAAACTTTACCATCGATAGTTTGGCTACCTGTAACCATTGCTCCATTTGAATTGAGATAATACCAGTTTCCATTTACTTTGGTCCAACCTGTCTTCATATCTCCATTACTTGCATTTAGGTAGTACCAAGTTGAACCATCTTTATACCAACCAGTTGCCATAGCTCCTGATGAACGGAGATAGTACCACTTGTTACCAAGATATTGCCAGCCTGTTTTCATATCGCCATTTTCAGCATCTAAATAGTACCAAGTTGAGCCTTCCTGATACCAGCCAGTTGTCATAGCTCCTGATGAACGGAGGTAGTACCACTTATTGCCAATTTGATTCCAACCAGTTTGCATGATACCAGTTGTTGGATCTAGATAGTACCAAGTCGAATCATCGTTTATCCAGCCTGAACGTCTTTCACCACCAATATAGTTTTCTCCATTAATTTCCGTTTTAGCTAGATAATACCAATTAGACTGATCATAAAGCCAACCTGTCTCTAAAGAATGATTTTGATTAAAGTAATAGTTCGTGTAAAAACTCTTCTCTTCTTTATCTTCCGGATTTGTACGTTTTTCCCCATACTTTCTTCCAACACTGTCTTTAGTTTTAACCTCTAATGCTTTCCAACCAACAAACTCTTGTAGCACTCCATTTTTATCGAAATAGTACCACTCTGACTTTGGAAAACCTTCTAATCTGATACCATTTGGGTAAGGACCAATTGTAGTACCTTTATCTGGCATGGGAATATACTGCCATCCAACAACCATCTCACCTGATACATGATCGAAATAATAGTACTTGCCATCAATCACTCGCCAGGCCGTTTCTTTGATGTCACCCTTCTTGTAGTAGGTTCTACCATTTTCTTGGACAAATTGCCAGCCTTCTGAATCAGCATCATCCGCCAATACGGTATTAGTCGCTAGCAAAGCAAAGAAAAAGACTGCTAGAGCAACTTGCAACATTTTTTTCAAAAATTTCATTAGATCTTCCTCCATAACTGATTGTAGCAAAGACCCGACTGTATGTCAATATATAGAAGCCCCTCAAAAAAAGCAGTTACACAACTGCAACTGCTTTTCTATTCTTGCATGGTGTAACCGACACCACGCACGGTTTTAATGTAGCTTTTTTGACCTTTTACATCAAGCTTGCTACGTAGATAACGGATATAAACATCCACGATATTGGTTTCTGTCGCACTTTCGTACTTCCAAACACTTTCCAATAACTGCTCACGAGTCAAGACTTTCTTGCTTCCCATGAGAGTAGCCAAGAGGTCATACTCACGGCGCGTCAGAACAATCATCTCCTCGCCACGATAAACGGTATGATGTTCTACATCCATACGTAGGTTGCGGTAAGACGTTGGAACCTTCATCTGACTACAGTGTTGGTCAATGAAGTCCCGACCTCGGAAAATCGCTGAAATACGGGCTACCAGATTATCAATAATCACTGGCTTATAGATGTAAGAAACGGCGAAGCGCTGGATTGTCTCAATCTGGTCTTGCAATTCTTCGCGATGGTCCAAGACCATAATCACTGAGGCTGGTTTTGTCCGACTCAGCCTCTCTGCAAAATCCTGGGCCGTCATATCCCCCAGATGAGCATTCAGTAAAATCAAGTCATAATCTGTCTGGAGAGCCATAGAGAGGGCTTTTTGCCCCTCATCTACCAGATCAACACGGTATTGCTCTTTTTGGAGTTCCAGACTGAGAAAATGAGCTAGATTTCGTTCTTTCTCAAGTAATAAAATCCGTTTCCCCATGGCAGACCTACTTATTTTTCGTCATACCAAGAGTAGTGGAATGTTCCTTCTTTGTCTTTACGTTGGTAAGTGTGGGCACCAAAGTAATCACGTTGCGCTTGGATCAAGTTAGCTGGAAGGTCAGCTGAACGGTAGCTATCAAAGTAAGTAATGGCTGCTGAGAAGGTTGGTACTGGTACACCAGCTTGAACAGCAAGTGCTACGATATCACGCACTGCTTGTTGGTACTGAGCAGTGACATCCAAGAAGTACTCATCCAAGAGAAGGTTTGCAAGGTCTGCATCACGGTTATAAGCATCTGTAATTTTTTGCAAGAAACGTGAACGGATGATACAGCCATCACGCCAGATAGAGGCGATGTCCGCAAATGGCAAGTTCCAGTTGTTTTCTTTAGAAGCTACACGCAATTGGGCAAAACCTTGTGCGTAAGAAATGATTTTTGAGAAGTAAAGGGCTTGACGGATCTTTTCGATCAACTCAGCCTTGTCACCTTCAAATTTGAAAGTAGCTGGTTTTGGAAGAACCTTGCTAGCATGTACACGCTCTTCTTTGTATGTAGAGATGTAACGTGCAAATACTGACTCAGTGATAAGTGACAATGGTACACCAAGGTCAAGAGCTGATTGGCTAGTCCATTTACCAGTTCCTTTGTTTCCTGCAGCATCCAGGATGTAGTCTACGATTGGTCCATCCTGGCCTTCATCGTCTTTACGGCTCAAGATATCAGCTGTGATTTCAATCAAGTAGCTATCCAATTCACCCTTGTTCCACTCAGTAAAGATTTCAGCCATATCCTCTGCAGAAAGACCGAGCAAGTGTTGCATGAGGTCATAGCTTTCTGCGATCAATTGCATGTCACCATACTCGATACCGTTGTGGACCATTTTCACATAGTGACCAGCTCCATCAGGACCGATGTAAGTCACACATGGTTTACCGTCTTCTGGTGCTTTAGCTGAGATTTCTTCGAGAACATCAGCAACCAATTCGTAGGCTTCTTTTTGTCCACCTGGCATGATAGAAGGACCTTCAAGGGCACCTTTTTCACCACCAGAAACCCCAGTACCGATAAAGTTGATGCCTGAGTTAGCCAACTCTTCGTTACGACGGATGGTATCTTTGTAGAAAGTGTTTCCTCCGTCGATCAAGATATCACCCTTGTCAAGGTGTGGAAGAAGGGCTTGGATAGTTGCGTCTGTACCAGGTCCAGCTTGAACCATGAGCATGATACGACGAGGTTTTTCGATTGAGTTTACAAAGCTTTCCACGTCATAGCTTGGCACAAAGTTCTTTTCAGGATGGCAAGCAATCACATCTTCTGTTTTTTCTTTACTACGGTTGTAAATGGCAACTGTATAACCACGAGATTCGATATTTAGGGCAAGGTTACGACCCATTACGGCCATACCTACGACACCAAAGTTAGCTTTTGTCATGTGACACTCCTCTTGTTTAATATGTTTTATTTTATCATTTTTACCTATGAAAGGAAAGAATTTTGTAACGGTCTCCTAGTAGTCCAAGTCATCAGCATGACCAGAACCATTCCCTACAAAGTAACCCGTCTTACAGTTGAGGGTGAAGAGATAGGTTCCATCTGGTTTGTAAAGGTTGTAATAACCATTTCCGTTTACAATATTGACCCGTTCTAGGATATATTGGTTGCCAGTGATATAACCGCGAGCACGTGATGTCGCTAGGATTTGTTCCAAAACACCATCTGCAAAAGTCCAAGCAGGGTTGTTGCTATCGTCTACAGCTGTTTGGTTGTACGGTACACGACTAGCACTTCTTTGAAGGTTAACACCATCACTCGACAAACCACCATTGGTATCTCTAGCTGGTGCTGTGGTACTTGTTGAAGGTGTCGTGCTGCTCGCATTGCTTTCTGTAGCTGAACTTGAACTTGCTTGACTAGAACTTGAACTAGAAGCACTTGTTTGTTGGCTCTTACCGAGGCTAATAGCTTTATCCAAGAGCTTGTCTAATTCTGTGTTACCTGTTTTGATTTCTGTAAACTTAGCGTCTGCTTTAGCTTTCGCATTGGTATCCAAGACACCGTCAGTGATTGCCGGACTTTCAAAGAGGGCATTGACATCTTGGATGGCCTTGATTTGAGCTGCTAAACTATCGTATTTTGACTTAGCTAATGTATGATTACGACTACCTTCTAACTTATCTAGCAAGGTTTTCAGTTGACTCAACTTATCGAACTGGCTATTTTTCAAAGCTGTCTTATTTTCATCTGTATAAAAGGCATCATAGAGCGTATTAAACTCTTGCAAGTCGGTTTGCGATTCCTGATTGCCTGAAGATGATTGAGAAGCCTGAATTTCTTGATTTGAACGAGATACTTGTCGGTAGACATAATACATTCCAGCAAGAACAAGAATTGCAGCCACCACTGAGGCAATGATGATCATTCCCTTTTTCTTAGAGTCTTTCTCAGGCTCCGCCTGAGCCGAGCGTGATAGAGGAACAATCACTTCTTCCTCTTCTAGACTTTCTGTCTCTTCTTCTGTTGCTGTGTTGGTTAATACAAGTGTTTCCAGTTCTTCATTTTCTTCATCTAGAGGAGACAGAACAACACTAGCAGCCTCCGTTTCCTCTGTATCGCCAGAAACTTCCTCCGTAACAAGATGTGTTTCTTCGACTTCTTCAGAAGTCTCGCTAGATTCTCGCACTTCTTGAATCATATCTTCTAGACTTTGAGTGGAAGCTAGTTCTTCTTTTTTAAACTGACGAGTTTCAAACTTGTCAGCTTCAATCTCTTCACGGTGTTGTTTGATGTATTTGTCCAAGATGCTGTCCTCAGGCAATACTCCAGCCTCCACCTCTTCATTCTTACGAATCACTTGACCAACAGTCAAATCTTTTGCTTCATCAAAGTCAAATTTGGGTTCTTGATGTCCTTTTTTATGACGATCACGTCTTTTCTTACTCATGAGTTCACCTTTCTATTTTAACTCCTGACGTTTCACACGCTGACCAAAGTATTGATACAAATCCACTTTTAAGGTCCCGTTATACAGTTTTCGTTTTTTATCAGCTGGACTTCCGTACTTACTTTCAAATGCTTCATCACTGGTCAGGATAAATTTACTCCAGGTTTTCAGTGGCGCAAATACTTGTCCCATCTCAGCATAGAGCTTGGTAACTCCTGCATCATCAGACAAACGCTCACCATATGGCGGATTGGAGATGATGACACCATTTACCTTGTCCGAGCGCAAGTCTTGTACCCGCATTTGCTTAAAGGTGATATCACCTGCCACACCTGCTGCTTGAGCATTGGCTTTAGCAATTTCAACCATACGAGCGTCTATATCACAGCCCATGATATCCAGTTCCAGTTCACGGTCAATTTTCTTGGCAGCATCCGTACGCACTTCTTGAATTAACCGATCGCTGACCCAGTTCCATTCTTCAAAAGCAAAGGAACGGCGAAGACCAGGGGCCATCTTCTTAGCTATCATAGCCGCCTCGATGCAGAAGGTTCCTGAACCACAGGTCGGATCAATCAAAGGCTTGTCCGGATACCAGTTTGAGAGTTGTAAAATGGCTGCTGCCATGTTTTCTTTGATAGGAGCTCCACCCTTTTCCGTACGATAACCACGTTTAAAAAGGCTAGAACCTGTCGTGTCAATCATGACAGTTGCCACATCTTTCAGGATAGATACCTCAATCTTAAACTCGGGACCAGTTTCCATCAAGGGAACACCTTCTGGGCGGGCATAATGTTTTTGTAATTTCTTCACAACAGCCTTCTTGGAAATAGCCTGAACACTGGGCTCGTTATGGAGTTTAGACTTGACACATTTGGCCTTTGATATCGGGAAACGTGCTCCAAGTGGGAGATAGTTTTCCCAATCTAGAGCAAAAACTCCTTGAAAGAGCTCTTCAAAGGTCTTTGCAGGGAAGCTTCCAACTACAATCTTGATGCGATCCGCTGCTCGAAGCCAAAGATTGGTCTCAATGATTGCCCGCACATCACCGCGGAAACGGACACGGCCGTTTTCAACCTGGCAATCATAGCCTAGTTCTCGCACCTCACGTCCAACGACAGCCTCAAGACCCGCTGCAGCAGTTGCGATTAAATTAAATTCTTTTTTCATTTTACAGTCTTGTAAGACCTTTCTTTTGTTCACTTTAAAAAATGAGGTTGAGAAAGATTTCTCAGCCCCAACCTATATGCAATTTTCTATAAGCCATGTTTTGTTCCAGAAGTGACTAGGACCACTTCCTTCGATAATCATCTGTCTACCACTAACAGCTCTAGCTGCTAGCAGTCAGAGTACTACGTTCGTTTCCGTGCACTCCATGCCCCGACCAAAATTTGGGTTGCTAGCTTGAGGGGTTTACCGCGTTCCACTCTCTCCGTTTCCAGAGAGACTCCGTCACTGTGGCACTTTCAAGCCTAATCTGACTTATCCGAAGACTTAGCCATTTCGGCTGCCGTAACGATCTCTCGTCCCTAGGCTTATGGTTTCGCCTAGCACAAACACTACAGGCATCACAGCCTGTGCTAGCATGGACTTTCCTCATGAAAAGAGAATCTCTTCACGCGATTATCCAAAAATTGCATTTATGCACTTGATAGACACTCAATTATACATCTTCATTGTCTAAAATTTGTTTACCAAACACTTCTTTTTCGAGTCTATTCAATCGTTTCAAGATATCAAAGTTTGTCATCGAGGTAGAAGCGGTAACTTCGATAGAATCAGGCTGAGTTGGAACTGACTGTGGTTTACGAGACAATTCGTCCTTCAAATCCGCTATCTCTTGACGAAGAGATTTGACCAAAGCTGCATAAGTCTCATAATCCTTAATCACATCATCAAGGAATTCATCCACTTCTGCTTTGCTATATCCACGAACTTCACGTCCAAAGTCTTGTTCAAAAATATCTTTCGCTGAAAATATAATACTTGCCATGTCTCTCTCCATTCTGGGTTACTAGTATTATTATATAAAAAAAGATAAGTAAAAATCAAGGTCAAAGCCTTACTTTTCGGAAAAATTTTCTACTATTTCATTCAAGTCCTCAAATGTTAATCGTCTTGTAACATAGTCCGCTTGATTTTTCATCATTTGGTAAAAATATCGTAACTTGGTTTCCTTTTCTTCGTCGTAAAAAAGATAACAAGTATCTGTATTCTCCAGCAGAAATTTCTGATAATCACGCAGTTGCCCCTTGTGCTCATATTGTGGATAGGCATATTTGACAAAGTCAACCTGCTTGAACTCACTCAATTTGGCTTGATTTACTTCATTCCAATTACTGCCATGGGTTTCAAAATCAAGAATGGTCGCCAATTGAAATCCATACTCTTCTTTCATTTCTTTAGCTACTTGAAGCACCCAGTATTCAAAGCCCAGAGTCCCTGTAAAGACAAGCCAGGTCACCCCTTCCTCTGCTAGACCTTCCAAGTCTCTACCAATGGCTTTTTTGATAATGTCAACACGAATATCCTTGTCATTAAAGAGACCAAGGTCGAAGGCAGAATAGCCTAAAATCAAGGCTGTATGCATTTTTTCATCCTTTCTGTATACTTTTATGGTATAATAGAGTGATGTTATTGTACCAATAAGGAGAATTATGGTCAACTATCCACATAAAATTTCATCACAAAAAAGACAACCATCCCTTTCAAAAACTAAAAATTTCGCAAATCGGGGGATGTCCTTTGAAAAGATGATCAATGCTACGAACGACTACTACTTGTCGCATGGGCTG
Organism: Streptococcus oralis; assembly: GCF_001579175.1. Lineage (GTDB taxonomy): Bacteria > Bacillota > Bacilli > Lactobacillales > Streptococcaceae > Streptococcus > Streptococcus oralis_O. Next base: position 103,217 of record NZ_KQ970760.1, on the reverse strand, counting down.
GCTGTTATCCACAAGAAACCGACTCCCATCCAAATCGTACGTGTCGATTATCCCCAAAGAAGTCGAGCCAAGATCGTTGAAGCCTACTTCAGACAGGCCTCAACAACAGACTATTCGGGGGTTTATGATGGATACTACATCGACTTTGAAGCAAAGGAAACTAGGCAGAAACATGCGATCCCGATGAAGAATTTTCATCTCCATCAGATCCAACACATGGAACAAGTCCTTGCCCAACAAGGGATCTGCTTTGTACTCCTTCACTTTTCTTCTCAGCAAGAAACCTACTTATTGCCGGCCATTGACTTGATTCGTTTCTATCATCAAGATATGGGACAAAAGTCAATGCCACTTGGATATATTCAAGAAAATGGATATAGGATTGAGCCTGGTGCCTTTCCTCAGATTCCCTATCTCGATATTATCAAAGAACATTTACTGGGTGGTAAAACAAGATGAACAAACAAATTTTCCTGCGAATAGCTAAGTATGTCAGCATCTGTCTCTTAACTGTATTTATCGCAGCAGTTGTGCTAGGCGGGGGACTCTTCCTCTACTATGTCAGCAAGGCTCCGGCCCTATCTGAAAGTAAATTAGTCGCTACAACGTCTAGCAAGATCTATGACAAAAACGATGAACTCATTGCCGATCTTGGATCAGAACGTCGGGTAAATGCGCAAGCAAATGAAATCCCTACTGAGTTGGTTAATGCCATCGTATCAATTGAAGACCATCGTTTCTTTAATCACCGTGGGGTTGATACTATTCGTATCCTCGGTGCCACTCTACGAAATCTTCGTGGTGGTGGAGGCCTTCAGGGAGCTTCAACCTTAACGCAGCAGCTGATTAAATTAACTTATTTCTCTACATCAACGTCGGACCAGACCCTTTCACGTAAGGCTCAAGAAGCTTGGCTGGCCGTTCAACTTGAACAGAAAGCAACCAAGCAAGAAATCCTGACCTACTACATCAACAAGGTCTACATGTCAAACGGTAACTACGGTATGCAAACTGCTGCCCAAAATTACTATGGCAAGGACCTCAAAGATTTGAGTATCCCGCAGTTGGCTCTCCTTGCCGGAATGCCTCAGGCGCCAAATCAGTATGATCCATACTCACATCCAGAAGCGGCTCAAGAACG
>NZ_KQ970760.1:99634-101792 GCF_001579175.1 Streptococcus oralis | reverse complement strand
ATCCATACTCACATCCAGAAGCGGCTCAAGAACGACGCAATCTCGTCCTCTCTGAGATGAAGGGACAAGGTTACATTTCAGCTGAGCAATATGAAAAAGCAATCAATACTCCAATTACGGACGGACTTCAAAGTCTAAAATCGGCTAATAGTTATCCTCCACACATGGATAATTATCTCAAAGAGGTGATTGACCAAGTTGAACAAGAAACAGGCTACAATCTCTTAACGACTGGTATGGATGTCTACACCAACGTTGATCCTAAAGTTCAACAACATCTCTGGGATATCTACAATACCGACGAGTATGTCAACTATCCTGACGATGAAATGCAAGTAGCTTCAACGATTGTGGATGTGACAAACGGGAAAGTCATTGCTCAGTTAGGTTCTCGTCACCAATCAAGCAATGTTTCTTTTGGAATCAATCAAGCTGTTGAAACCAATCGTGACTGGGGTTCTACCATGAAACCAATCACAGACTATGCTCCTGCCTTGGAGTATGATATCTACGATTCAACTGCTTCAATTGTTCACGATGTTCCTTACAATTATCCTGGAACAGACACTCCCGTCTACAACTGGGATAGAAGTTACTTTGGAAATATTACCATCCAATATGCGCTCCAACAATCACGAAACGTTACAGCCGTAGAAACCTTGAATAAAGTTGGTTTAGACAGAGCCAAAACCTTCCTAAATGGACTTGGTATTGACTATCCAGATATGCACTATGCAAATGCCATTTCAAGTAATACAACTGAATCTAATAAAAAGTATGGAGCAAGTAGCGAAAAGATGGCTGCTGCTTATGCAGCTTTTGCTAACGGTGGTATCTACCGCAAGCCGATGTATATCAACAAAATTGTCTTCAGTGATGGCAGTTCAAAAGAATTCTCTGATCCTGGTACTCGTGCCATGAAAGAGACAACAGCCTATATGATGACGGATATGATGAAAACTGTCCTGGCATATGGAACGGGTCGTGGCGCTTATCTCCCTTGGCTACCTCAAGCCGGTAAAACTGGTACATCAAACTACACGGATGATGAGATTGAAAACTACGTCAAGAACACTGGTTATGTAGCTCCTGACGAATTGTTCGTTGGCTATACCCGTAAATATTCAATGGCCGTTTGGACTGGTTACTCGAACCGCCTGACTCCTATTGTTGGTGATGGCTTCTATGTTGCTGCTAAGGTTTACCGTTCGATGATGACTTATCTATCTGAAGATGATCATCCTGGTGACTGGACAATGCCTGAGGGCCTCTATAGAAGCGGAGACTTTGTCTTTAAAAATGGAGCTCGTCCTACGTGGACCAATCCTGCTCCTCAGCAAAGCTCAACATCTGAAAGTTCGAGTTCAACATCTGAGAGTTCGAGCTCACAGGCAAGTACAACAACTCCAAATGCTGGCACAAGTGATACTAATACACAACAGCCAAATACCAATCCTGGTCAACAAAACCCAAATCCTCAGCCAGCACAACCGTAAAATGTTAGCCACTCTATTCTTGAGTGGCTTTTAAAATACAGATACATTCTTCTCTATGGATAGAGCTCTTTAAAAGCAGTACTAGATTAACATCGTTTTAGATTTCCTTATTAGAAATTTACTGTTTATCACTTTGTATATACGAAAAGAGGCTGGGCAAAAAGTCTTTAAAATCAGAAAAACGCATACTATCAGGTGTTGTAAAACCTTGATACTATGCGCTTTATTTTCTTCATTTTCTGATAAAATTGAGTTTTTGCTCAACCTCTTCAATTTTTTCAAAGGATACTAGACACAAAGGAGGACTAGTCTTCTTTTTTCTTGCTAGAAAGCAAGCCATAGCCACTCATCACTCCGAGGAGTCCGAGAGCTACTATACCAGCATCTGCTTCTGTACCTGTATTTGGAAGTTGTTTACCGACTTCCTCAACTTTAGCTGGCTCTGCTACAGTTGAATTGTCTGTCCTTGAGGTAGTTTGTTCTACTTTTGTACCGACTTCCGTGATTTCTGGTAGAGCTTCTTGAAGAACTTCTGTCCATTTCAGAGTGCGGTTGCCTTGGATATCCACCTCGATAAAGTGGCGAATTTGACCGGCAACTCCGGCTTGAACCACACGACGTTCGCCTTTGAGAAGTTCTGCATTCTCACGTTCTTGGCGGTT
>NZ_KQ970760.1:63966-99394 GCF_001579175.1 Streptococcus oralis | reverse complement strand
CTTCTTGAAGAACTTCTGTCCATTTTAGAGTGCGGTTGCCTTGGCTATCCACCTCGATAAAGTGGCGGACTTGACCGGCAACTCCTGCTTGAACTACACGACGCTCACCTTTGAGAAGCTCTGCATTTTCACGTTCTTGGCGATCGAAGGCTTTGGTTTCAGTCTCGACCACCAGTTCCGGCAAGGCTTCAACTGTTGGTGCTTGCTCGTCGCCCTTACTTGTTTGAACTGGTCCATCTGTCAACTCTTGATAGAAACTTGACATTTCATAGAACTCTGCTTTTCCACCTTCCCAGATGAGTTTCACATCTAGGAGAGAACCACCGTTTCGGATAACGAAGGTTTGAAGACTTGAAGTAATGGCACCGAGTTCTGTCCAACTATCTTTACCATCTTTGATGGTTCTCGCTAGAACACGCGCAGCAACAGCTTCAGGAAGGCTTGAAACGAGACGAAGATGGTTCGCATTGGTAGGTTCAGACAAGTGATAGACAAGCTCACCTTTATCTTCTGCTGATTTGTAGCTAGTCAAAACTTTACCATCTACCAGATTGGTATAAAGGTTACCTCGGCTTTCTCCACCGTTTCCTTCTACAGTTGGATCATTGATTGGCTTGACAAATTCACCATCATTGATTACCAATTCTGTGAAGCCGACAAAACGTGCAGTATAGTCTGCAGTGTAGAGGATACGGAGATAGTTAGCCTTGACTGGAGTTGTTAATTCACCTTCGATGTAGCGATTTCCTGGCATCTTAGAATCATGTGTCCAACCATCTGTCAAGGAATCATCGTGCTCGCTATTAACTGCACCATCACCAACCGTTACCACATCTGTCCAAGTTTGACCATCTCGACTGACTTGGATCTTGCCATCACGAAGATAGTTCTGCGTGCCATCTTGGATATAGGCTCTGATTTTTTTGATGCTACGTTCGCTACCAAGTTTCAGAGTCACATGACCATCTTTGCGGGCATAGTCTGAGAACTCGACAAAGTTATTATAGACCCCGTCAAACAACTGATCCAGATTGTTGATCTTACGAGCATCATTGGTTCCATATGTTGGGTGAATACCCATTGTAGTGGATTCTAGTTTTGTCGGTTGTACTTCTCTGGTAGTGACAAGAAGAGAAGTTGCAGCAACAGCTTGCTCTTGGTCAGTTTTGTTCACCAAACGAACGTAACGAACCAAGTGACTTACCACAGATCTGTCAGTCAATTGACTAGCTAGAGTCCATTCTTGGGCATTTGCAGAATATTCCAAGCTGAGAGCCGGATTGACTTGGCCTTGCAACTGGATGCGGTCTACCTGATGGATACGGTCTAGTTTCATGCCTAAATAGCTATTGGCAGGAAGTTTTGTTCCAGCTGGAATCTGAAGTTCATAACGTCCCAGACTATCAAGCACTGGCGTTTCTTTTAAGCCTTCAACATTGGTATCGGTCATCTCGCTATTTCCAGTACGTGTCTCAGCAGAGAAATCTGCGATACGCCACCAGAGATCAATAGCTTTGGTATTGCGTACCCGGATGTAACGAGCGTGGATAGTTCTTGTCACTTCCTTGGTTTGCTCACCTGATAAACGATCCAATTCTTGCCAAGTGGTAGCATCTGTAGAATATTCAAGAACACCCGCCGCAAGTTTGTCACCTGATCCTTGGCGAAGACGTACTTTCGTAACAGGCTCAACTTTACCTAAGTCAAGCTGTACCCAAGCATCCACTGGTGTCGTATTGCTACCGTCAGCATTTGCCATCATGGCTTCTGTATTGTCCTTGCCATCAGTGATTTGACGAGCTGAGGTATTTAGTTTGTAAACTAAGTTTGAACTTAGACTAACTGTCGTTGCTTGTTGGCTACGAGCTTTTTCAACTGGACGGTTAACTGCAATTTCCTGAACTGCAAACCAGGTATTTTCACGATCTGCTGTCGCAATCATACGAACTGCCTTAGCCTTGATATTGAGATTCTCAAACTTAAGAAGGGATTCATTTCCGACATAGCTTGGCTCTTTCAAAGTTACCCAGTTATCATTTTCATCTTGATACTGCACTTCTGCCTTACTAAAGGTATCACGTGGATTTGACTGTGTTCCCATCGCAAATACCAAACTTTGGATTGCCACCGGTTTATTAAATTTCATACCGATGTAATCACCCTTCTTGATACTATTTGGTGATTTGATGATGGCATGAGTTGCTAAATCCCCATCGGTCACTTCTGCCAGACCACCTTCTACACCTTCTCTATTGGTCATAAAGGTGCTAATCACTTGATCTGGATGCAATACTTTTTGAATTTCAGAAGCTAAAACCTCTTTCAAACCAAGAATAAATGGTCGAATATGTTGGACACCTAATTCCGCTTTTTCCAAGTGGTCCACATAGTGGAAGGTGTAACTTTGAGACTGTTCATACAGTTTCAATCCCTTGTAGTAATGATCCCACAGTTTAGCTGCATTGTTTGTTGCTATAAATTTTGTAGCTGTAAGAAGAGCATCTAGGGCATTCATTTGGTCAATCGTGTTATCCAACCAATAATGGATTTGTGCCACCATCTTTTGATCACCTGAAGCTTTATAGAGCTCGGCTGCTTCTTTAATCTTGGTAAACTCTGCACGCAAGGCAACACGTTCTGCGGTCACATCCTGACCTGCTTTTAGTTTGGTCATAAAGTCTGTCAATTTCGGAGCCAATTCTACCGATTCTTCTAACTTCACAACCCGACCATCCATATTTTGGTTGATCATGTGCTTACCAAGTTCGCGGAAGGCTGCCGATGTTTTGCTGTCTTCAAAATGACCGTTTTCAACAAAATTGAAGGCTATATCATTGATTTTCTTAGCTTCTTCCTCAGATTTCCACTGTTTCCATGTATACTGAGCTGCCGCAAAGAGTGCAACCTTAGATGGTTCAGACTGCTGCATTGGGTTTAACATAATACCAGATAACAGGCTTGGATCAACGTTTGGATGGAGGAATTTTTCACCACCACCTAGAATCAAGTGCTGTTTGGAGTTGTCTGTACATGGCCAATTAATCCATAGAGAAACTGGACGATAAGTCTTGCCACCAGCAGTCAGATTGTTTTTGAGATTAGATAGGAAGTTCTCAGAAACTTCACCCCAAATCTTACCACCAGTTAAGGTCATAGTGGTTGAGTTTGGCAGATGTTCGTTTAGAGACTGCAATTCTGCTTCACGACCATTTCCCCAATACTGAGCTGGTACAAAGATCATCTCCTTGCGAAGACCACTGTAAGTTCCTTGCATTTCCGTCAACCAATTAGTCACATCCTGCATCAAGCGGTTGTAGCTATTGTAGCCTCCAACTGGGCTTGGTGCATCATCTGCTAGAATACCAAATTCACGTACTCCCGCTTTCATCAACTGGGTGAATTTTGCTTTAATCGTTGCAAGGTCTTCTTGGTAGTGAGCTTCATTTCCAAAGCGGATACGGTTATTCATGAATGGGTGGATTGTCCACACATAACGTGTCTTGTTTTGATTTCCGACACGAGCCAGTTCACGAATTTCAGCTAGTTTTTCTTCTGGATAAAGTTCACGCCATTTCTTATTGTGGTATGGGTCATCTTTTGGTGCAAAGAAGTACTGAGTCAATTTCAAATCGCCACCGTAGCGCATTAATTCTGCACGATCTGCATTAGACCATGGATTTCCATAGTAGCCTTCAATGAAACCACGGTTCTTGATTTCAGCATAATCTTCAACTGTGACATTACGAAGAACAGGTACTGGACTCTCCTTGAGCATGTGTTTCAAGGTTGTCAAGCCATAGAAAACAGCGTCCGTATCTTTTCCGACGATGGAGATCGCATTATCTTTGATAGACAAAACATAAGCATCAATCTTATTAAAGAGACCTGCTGAAACGGTTGATAGGTGTTGTTCAGCTTGTGAGCCTTGATTGTGGACTCCTAGGTAGATATTAGTAGCTCCAACGACTGCTGTTTTGCCAGTTGTATAGGAAACTTGATTGTCCTGCAAGACACTCTTCAAGCGATTACGAGTATAGATATCTAATTGCTCGCCCATCACCAGATTGACTTGGTTACGAAGGGCTGTAACGCCTTCACCGTAAGTCACTTTTTGTGGAGTTGGAAAGACCTTGTACTCTTTCTTGAGATAGTCTGTGCTCTGACTAGCAGCTGCAATGCTAGCTTCGCTAGCTGGCTTGTTAGCTGTAAATTGAGCCGCTAATTCAACTGTTCCATCACCTGCTTGCTCTACTTTTGGTGTTTCTGGTGTAGAAGGGACATCTGGTTTTGGAGTAGCGTCTTGCAGTTGATTGAGATAGCCTGCAAAGTATTCGACCATCGCAGTTGTTAAAAGATGGTTTTCACTAGCAAATTTCATGTTGGCAACTACACTTGCTACCTCATCTTGATTTGCTTTGTCTGTCAATTTTTGAGCTTTCGCTAAAGCTGCTTCGTAACCGGACAAATCAAGAGGTGCTTCCGCTACCTGTGGGCGCATAAAGATGAGTTCAGCCGCAGCTTGGTATTTGTCCCCACCGTCTCCATAAGTCTTGGTACCAGTCAGAACAATCTTCTTAGCCTTGATTGTCTTGCCAAAGTTAATTTCTTTCGGCTTGTTATTGTCAGGCCAGTCAGTCGCAGTGAAGCGGTGTTCTGTATCGGTTTCGTCTGTCACCACAAGCGTCACATTTCTCAAGTTACCATTTGAACCAGAAGCTCGTGGTACATAGCGGAATCCTGTAATTCCAATTGGTTCTTTCAAGACCATCGTTGCAGGTTTACCAACATCTCCGCCATTCCAAGATGTATGCCATAGACTGGACAGATTGCCATCAAAGGCATTTGCCAAACCTTCATTTGCCTGAGCAGGTGCCTCCAAACTCTCAAAGTCAGTCGCAACTAAGGAGACTTTCTTCTGTACCAAGGCTTCCTTCAATGCTTCAATTTTGGCAATTTCTGCACGCGCATCTTCCACACTGATATCATCATCTGCTTGACTGAGTTCAAAGACAGCTTCCTTCAACGCATCCAGGGACTCTTTGGTGTAGTTGGTCATAGCAACGATTGGTAAGTAGTTCTTGACAGCATTGTCTGTCAACATCTTACCAGTTAAAGTAACTTCTTCAATTTGAAGCTGATCCATGATGAAGTCATTGTAGCCTCGGAAGTTAGCATTGCCTCCAGCATCTCCATGAGTATTGCTTGCATTGCTAGTTGAGTAGATACCAATCCAAGTATCACCTGTTTCTGCACCTGTCACGAGGAAGGTTGCCTTCTTGGCTTTCTTAGAATCAGTCCAAGTATTTGGCAATTCATGCATTTCTTCTAGGTTGCTTGCTTGCGCTCCATTACGTCCAGCCTGAAATTCTCCCTTGCCTACTACAAAGGCGTAAGTGCTATTTGAACCAGACTCGTACTTGAAGGTCACCCGATAGGTCTTACCAGATTCAAAGCGGAAGTTTTGTGGGATGGTTTGGTAAACCAAGTTACGACGGCTAACCAATCCATTTGTCTTCAAAGACCACGTTCCTTCGATCACATCGTCAACTTTTTTACCATTCCAGCCACGTTGTGTATAGGAGTCATGTTTTTCAGACAAGTGGGTACGGTTGTCTTCTACTCCTTCGATACCACCTACTACAAATGGGAAAATACCTTGCGGAACATTTTCAAAGTCTTGTTTGAAGATTCCTTTACCAGTATCGTGCTGGTCTCCATACATGCTGGAATTGTTTTCAAAGGTGCGAATTTCATCAAAGTAGGTTGCCTCTTCACCAGCTTCACGACTCAAGGTGAGCGTAACATTTGATACATCTGAACCCGTTGTAAAGAAGGCATACATGTTTTGGAAATAACTTGTATCATTAACGGTTGCATTGTCACGTCGTGTATTGTGGGCGTAGGCCTTAACATAGTTGAGAGCAAGTGACTTATTGGTATAAGTAGTCACTTCTTTTTCACCAGTGTTTACAGTGATGCTCGCCTTGGCATTACTACGGTTATCAACACCCACATAAACGGCATACTTGGTATTTGGTTTCAAACCAGTTAATTTCTGAGTGAGACTAACTTTTTCTTTGTTTCCTTGAATACGAAGCATATCGTTTGCACCTTGAGACTTGACAATTTCTGCCTTAGAAGCATCGCCTGAAATGGTCCAGTGTTTCAAGGTACCGCTATTAAATCCTTGGTCATAGATGTGCATGCCTTCGCTCCATGACATTTCAGGATTGGTTTGTTTTGAACGGTAAAGAACGTATGGTTGATTAGCTAGAAGGTCTAGGGTAATCTTGCCATCTGTTACAGTGAGTTCTTTCTCTTCTGTCTTACCTTGGTCCGTTAGCTTGTAAAGGTAAACCTTGCTATTTGCCCAATCACTCGGAAGGGTCCAAGTTGTTGCACCGGCCTGCGTATTGAAGTAGTACATTTTTTCCTTATCAGTAGGAAGTTTCTTACCATTCGCATCCCAGTTCCAAGGAGTCAAGTAAGCTGAACCATCTTGGATGACACGTCCGTTGAGCGTTACTGTTCGTTTACGGTATTGTGGGCTATTGACATCGTTTGACTTACGAGTCACAACAACCTTGTTACCTGCTGCATCGACTAGCTCAACCTTCATTTCTGGAGTCCATTTATAGGTGCTACCGTTGTCGGTCATGGTAACTGGTGTACCATTTTCCCATTTACTTACAGTGAAGTGTTGGAAGTACTTAGTCATGACGTCATGGGCAAAGAGGTTAGTCACGTAGCCATTGTAGTCGCTTCTTCCTTGCCAGCCTTCAAAGTCCTTCATGCTGTAACCACCTAGAAGTGGGTAGTCTGCAGCACCACCGTAACTTCTGTAGTCACCTACCCAAGCATCTTTTTGGTGGTTACGGATAAAGCGCGTGATGGCACTGTTGATACCTTTGTTAGTGTAGCCACCATAGGTCAAGTCAGCTGCCCAATGATGGAAGGTAGAGTCATACTCACCACCATGGCCCCACTCAATCGCAAAGCGCCAGCCTTGTTTGTTGATTTCTTTAGCAAGAACGTGGGTAGCCCAGGCACCGTTATCACCTGATTGACCATTGCCCCATACGTCCACATAGATAAAGTCGAGACCATCACCAAGTTTTTTCTTCAAGTCTTCCCAGCGAGCTAAGCGTCCATGCGCCAAGTCATAAGCAGCATCAATGTTGATACCTTGGTCTAGCCAGTTCCATCCGTAGCTGTAGCTTCCATCTGGATTCTTACGAAGAATATTTTCGTTAAAGTATTTAGACTCAGGATAGGTCTCAGATGCGTTCACGTGGATACCTAGATGAGCTCCATATTTCTTCGCTTTTTCAATCAAGGTCTTGAAGTCTTCAACACCGCCAATACGTTGTCCAATATCAGCATAGTTCAAGTGACCAGAGTCATGTCCCTCACTACCATATCCTTTAAGGAGAACACCCTGTCCAAGACCATCTGTATGGAGGTTTATCTTCTTGATACCATCTAGAGTCATGAGGAATGGGTTTTGTGCTTGTGAACCAAAGTTCATCGCGATACGGTAAGCCGTGATATCCTTAACTTTTTCCCAACCTTGAGGATTGTTCATAATGCTACGATAAGCAATTGCTCCATCCTGCCAGTCAACCTGCTTATCCGCATTGGCATCTTCTGTGATGACAACCTTAGCACTTGGAAGTTCTTTCGTGTATTCTGGATAAACAATGCCTTTATATGCTTTTTCCCATTGCCACTCAGAACTTTGGATACCGACATAGTTTGTCGTTCCGACTGTTTGTTTGAAGGCTGTCAAACGTGTCCAGTCGCTTGAACCACCACCATAGCTATTTTGTGAGTTGCTCCATACACCTGCGGCCAACTTATCTGTGGAAACAAATCCATACATATAGCCCTTCGCTAAATTTTGCATTGGATTGGTTACAGCCAAATGAACATCTCCGCTAACGTGAGTATTGTTTGACATGGTTGCTCCATCAAACTTAGCTCCAGCCTGATCACTTGAAACAGATACCAGTGAGTTTCCTAGGAAGTTGATAGAAGAAAGCAGTTTTCTTTCGTCGTCAATTCTTTGTCCTGCCGTCACTTGATTGTGGTTGACAATTTTCGTCACATCAAAGTGGAGTTGATTCTCCACAACTTGGAGACGCACTGTCAGATCCGCATTGATCAGGTTCTTTTCATCACGCAATTTCATCAAATACTCTGCTGTGGTGGCGTTCACTTTCGTATAAGTCACCTCAGGAGTGATTTCATGATTGTTAATCAAGACTTTATTGAGTTGCTGCACTTGTCCAGGCAGAGTATGACCGTTCAAGGTGTATTCTTTCACACGTGGAAAGGCTTGGTCAATCACTGCTTTGAGGACAGTCGACTGAATCGTGTCATAAGTCACTGTACGGTCATCAATCTCAGCTCCTGTTTCCTTCTCAGTAGGAGTATTCTCTGTTTTCACACCTTCCTGGTTATCCGTTTTAACGCTAACAACAGTCCGATCATTGCCGTAAGAGCCTGCTTTGAGAAGAATTTTCTTCTCATTTTTCAAATTCTCATTGACAGCAGCAGGCAAGGTCAATGTATTAAAAAGAACCGTATCATTATTGCTTGCATTGAGCTGACCGTCGGACTTGAGGGTAATAGAGAGGTGGTTCACAGAGCCTGTTGTTGGAGCCGCTACACGCTTACCTGTATACCAGATATTATTGTTTGGAGATTTGTATTCCCAGAACCATCCATCTCTATCGTATCCAACAAAAACATTATTCTTGGTATCTTTGAATTTCAAAAAGACACCAAAGCGAGATTTGCCTGTTTCAGAATCTTCTCTGAAAGTGAGGTCAACAGTCGCATTTCCATTGGTATCCACTGCCATTCCCTGTTTTTCAAACAGGGCAGGCTTGTCAGCATTGTCATTTTGAGCCGTTGAGGACAACTGATTGTAGCGAACACCTTTATCTTCATGGATAGCAACTGTACCTTGCTGTTCACTCTTAGCTACTGTCTGCCATTCAGGCGTCACCGCCTTCGGTGTTTCAGGTTTAGCAGGTGTTGCTGGGGTTTCTTGTGTTTTTTCTTCAGCTGGCTTTTCTGCTTCTTCCAAATCAGCTGGTTTTACACTTTCAATTCCCTTTATATGATCTTGGATCCATTTTAACTGGGCAGGTGAAAAGAGAATGCCCCCGCTACGTTTTCCAACGACACCGTTTTGATGGACTCCGATCAGTTTACCATCAGTATCAAAAATTCCACCGCCACTAGCACCTGGTTTTCCTCCTTGGTAACCAACTCCTTGAACACCTTCTCCATAGGATTCGACAGAATCAACAGCCGCATTGACAATCGGTGCTAATTTCCCTTCTGGATAAGCAAAGACGGTCAATTTGTCACCTACTTTTTTAACTGCTGGTTTTTCCGTCACTTCTACAGGAGTATTTTCCAGAGCTGTGCGCAAGCGAATCAGTGCCAAGTCATTCTTGTATCCTTTTAGGTAACCAGCCCGATCCCAGTGATGAATATCGGCTTTGCTAAACTTGACATCTGGTAATTCTGGATATGAAAGGCTATAAATATCCCCCTCTCCCTGGTCTTTGTCTACAACTTTGCGAACATTCCCCTCTTGTTTATCTTGGATAAAGTTGTGCGAAACGGTCAAAACCAAATCATTCGCGATAACAATACCGCTACCTGTTCCAGATGGCGTCTTGATTTTAACAGTCGCGCCGTAGTTTAATTCCCCGTTAGTCGTTTTAGCTACATCTTCTGGAACAAGGTTATGCGTTTCTTTAGACAATTCCTCCTTGTCGACTTCACGCCCATTGTCCTCGGCTGTCGCCAACTTCTCTTCCACCTCTTTTGGAAGGGGAGCTAAAGGAGCTGTCTTTTCTTTTTCTAGAGCTAATAACTCCTCTTCTGTTTGTGGCCCCTCTGCTTCCTCAACAGAACCAGGGTTCTGAGCTGCAGCTTCCTTGTCAAATTCTCGACCCTCAGTGCTAGCCCTCTTTTCCAAATCAGCCAGTTCGCTAGGTAAATTAGTTGCTGAACCAACACTTGCTTGATCTGCTAAAACTGGGGCAGTTGCAAAGAACGTGGCTCCCACCATAACAGAAGCTACACCAATCGTAAACTTGCGAATGCTGAACTTACAGCGTTTTTCAAAAAATCGTTTATCCATTAACTCCTAAATCCTTTCATTTTCCGGTAAGCGTTTACATTTCTTTTTTAAAAAATACTCCTTCCTCCGAAAGTGCACTGCTTAACCGCCATAAATAAAAAATAATTGTACTTTTAATATAGCAAATAATTAAAAAGAAAGCAATAGGAAAAATGTAAAAATGAAGAATTTTTTCTCTATTCTGAAAAAATAGGATAACTCACCCCAAAAACTGCTTTCTCAAAATAATAAAGGATTTAGTGTTCCTATTAACACTAAATCCTTTATTTGGTCATGCAAAAGCTATTTCACATGGTTTGCTAGATCTTCTTGAGCTTTTTTATTAGACTCTTCTTTTTCTTTCAACCATTTTTCTTGAGCTTTTTGGTATTCTTCGACCGTTACTGGCTTGTCTTGGACTTCGAGGTATTTATACAAGAGCGCTTCACTCGTACCTTTGTTTCCAGAGTAAGCAAATGGTAAAGTAAATGGTACCATCTTAGACAACATTGGACGACCAGTTTGCGATGTCGTTGGGATGATCAACGCACTATCTGTCAACCACGCTTGCGCTGCTGCATACTTTTCGTAACGTTTAGAAACATCAGAAACTTCGCCTCCAGCTTCGACTACCATTTTTTCGTAGTCTTCCAAACCAACTTGCTTGGCTGCTGCATTGTTGGTTCCTGAGTCAAATCCTAAGTAGGTCTTGGTATTTTCTCCAACAGACGGCTTGATAATGTCAAGGTAGGTAGATGGGTCTGCAAAGTCTGGAGACCAGCCAACATTATCCGAGATATCCCAATCTTCCCCTGCAGCAGACTCTGCGAAGTAAGTAATGTTCAATACTTCATCTTTTTGCAGTTGTTGGATATCCACCACAACATTATCTGTTCCCAAGGTTGCTTCCAATGATTGTTTCACTGATTGCACCCGTTGCAGTTTTGTTGTGTTGGTTTGATCTACTGGCATATCCAAGTGGATTGGGAATTGTACACCTTCTGCTTGCAGAGCTGTTTTAGCCTTGGCAAATTCTGCTTTGGCTTTTTCAGGATTGTAAAAACCATCTTGGGCATCATCTAAATTAACATTCTGCCACTCATCTCCATAAGTTACCAATTTTTCCTTGACTAACTCGCCAAAGTTTTTCCCATCAGCTTGGACAAATGCTGGTGGTACAAATAAATTACGAAGAATCTTGCTTGCTCCACTCTCCCCATTCACTTGAGATGCATAGGCAGTTCGATTGATACCAAAGGCAAGGGCCTGACGGAAGTCCTTATTTAAAAGAGCTTTCTTAGTCGATGTCTTCTGCTCATCTGTCGTCTTAGAAGTATATTTATAGGATTGACGGTCAATGTTGGTACCGATCAAATAAGTTGCTGAATCTTGTGGCGTGTAAACGATATTGTCTTTAAAGGCTTTTTCAGTTTCTGAGTAGCTGGCACTCGTTGGAAGGAGGCGTGCCATTGTAAAGCTACCATCCTTAAAGTTTTCAGCTGGTTTGTTGGTATCTTGACCATCCCAGTATGACAATTTCACCTTATCAAGGTGGACATTATCCTTGTCCCAGTAGTTTGGATTCTTTTCAAACTCAACAGAAGATTTTGCTACGATTGATTTGAGCAAGAATGGTCCATTGTAGAGAATGCTGCTTGGATCTGTCCCTTTTGCGAAATCATCTCCTTTAGAGTTCAAGAATTCTTCATTAACGGGTGCCATCACACCCATGGTTGTCTTAGAATTCCAGAAACTCTCTGGTTTATTCAATGTGTACTGAACAGTGTAATCATCAAGCGCCTTAATCCCTACTTGAGAAAAGTCTGTGATTTCTCCTTTAACATAGGCATCCAGTCCTTTGATTGATTCTTGAACAAGGTAAAGAGCATCTGATTTTTTATCTGCTGCATATTTCAATCCTGTCACAAAATCCTGAGCTTTGACAGGGGCATATTCTTCACCTTCAGAAGTATACCATTTGGCATCCTTACGAAGTGTATAAGTATAGGTTAATCCATCCTTCGATACCGACCAATCCTCAGCCATAGATGGGACAAAGTTTCCGTAGCGATCATTTTCTAGCAAACCATCAACGACGTTGCTGGTAATATTTGAAGTTGCTGCCTTAGCAGTTGTTAGATAGTTCAGGTTATCAGGGTCTGTTTCATACATATAAGAAAATGTCTTCTCAGCTTTTGCACCCGAACCTCCTCCGGAACATGCAGCTAAAACACCAGCTGCTAACAAGGTCACCCCCGCAAGGGCAAGTAGTTTGGAACTTTTCATAATCTCTCTCCTCTTTAACTTTTTATCCATTATAGACCCTTTTTAGAAAGATGTCAACAGAATTTTCAGAATTTTTTATTTAATTCGGCAAATTCTGACAAAAAATCTTTTAATAACCTACCTAGTTTTCCTAATCACTTGACAGATGATTTATCCAGTCTAAACGTCAAACAGGATACGAAAGCTGATTTTTTAGCGTTTTTTTGCTATGATTGAAGGAAAGAAATAACAAGGAGAATAGGATGATTTTAATTACAGGCGCTAATGGCCAACTCGGTACCGAACTACGTTATCTACTAGATGAACGCAATGTAGAGTACGTTGCAGTCGATGTAGCAGAAATGGATATTACCAATTCCGCTATGGTAGAGAAAGTGTTTGCTGAAGTCAAGCCGACCTTAGTCTATCATTGCGCCGCCTACACAGCTGTTGATGCAGCAGAAGATGAAGGAAAAGAGCTTGATTTTGCCATAAATGTAATAGGAACTGAAAATGTATCCAAGGCCTCTTAAAAATACGGAGCTACTCTTGTCTATATCTCGACAGACTATGTCTTTGATGGGAAGAAACCAGTCGGACAAGAGTGGGAAGTCGATGACCTACCTGATCCGCAGACAGAGTACGGACGTACTAAACGAATGGGTGAAGAACTCGTTGAAAACCTTACGTCACAGCATTACATCATCCGTACTGCTTGGGTCTTTGGAAATTATGGAAAGAACTTTGTTTTTACCATGCAAAATCTAGCCAAAACCCATAAAACGCTCACAGTGGTCAACGACCAACACGGCCGCCCAACCTGGACACGAACCTTGGCTGAATTTATGACCTACTTGACTGATAATCAAAAAGAGTATGGCTACTACCACTTATCAAATGACACAGCTGAAGACACCACTTGGTATAACTTTGCTGTCGAGATTCTTAAAGACAGTGATGTCGAAGTAATCCCTGTAGATTCCAGCAAGTTTCCTGCCAAGGCCAAACGACCTCTCAACTCAACTATGAGTTTGACAAAAGCAAAGGCGACAGGTTTCGTCATTCCAACCTGGCAAGATACCCTTAAAGAGTTTTATAAACAAGAAGTAAGAAAATAAAAGATAACGACATACACAAAAATCAAGAGACCATGAGGTCTCTTGATTTTTAGTATCGGATTATTTAATCACTTGTTGCGTTTTAGCATAGTTAGCCTCTACCGCTTCTTTTTCAGATTTCCACCAGTCTTGGTTGTCCGTGTACCACTTGATGGTCTCTTTTAGATCCGCTTCAAAGTTGGTAAATTCTAGTTTCCACCCTAGTTCATCACGAAGTTTGCTGGCATCGATGGCATAGCGGAGGTCATGATCAGCTCGATCTGTAACGTGGTCATAAGCATCAGCTGTTTTGACGCAGCTCGAGTAAGTGGTACAGGCGCATTCCCGAACCACCTGAAAGAATAATACCTTTCATAATGATGTAATCTTTCTAACGAACTGATTAATAAGTAGCTTCAAATTCTTACTTCAATTTAGAAATGGCCGATTTCAGATATTCTCCACTTCGAATCGCTGCTCCTACTTGTCTGGCATTAGCCGACAGTTCCATGTAATCTTTATCTGTCAAATCGTCTAGTGCCTTTTGGAGGTCATGTAGAGAATCAACCGCTATACCACACTGCTTATCTAGCACAAAATGCGCAAGGGCAGACTCTTTCCAAACCACTAGAGGAAAGCCCGAAGCCAAATAAAGAGAAGCCTTGTGGGAGTTGTTAATACGTAGGTAATTTCCGAAAGAACCTTGGCAAGTTTCTGAACTATCACCATCCCACACCAAACCAAAACTACCTTGAAGAGCATTTGGGAGGTCATCTGGCATAAAGGAACCAAAGTAGGTCGTGTTTTTCAATGCACGACTTTCATCGTACCCCATTCCATAGAGATTATAGGCTGGCTGTTCTGGCAAATTATAAAGATAGCCTGATTTTGTTGGAATTAGATTTCCGGCTATGATAATCGCTTCTTCTTTTTGGGGAACACTTTTTTCCTCAAAGTTCGGAATCAGATAGTCAAAAATCTCCAAGCTAACCATTTTATCTGATGGTATGCCTTGAATTGTCAAGGCATTTTTCATGATATCATTATGAACGATAATGCCATCCACTGATGTAAGAGCTGCCTTCTCTTGGAAGTAATTTCTCACTTTATGACGAAGTTTCACTGCTGAATTTCCTACATGACGCAAAGTTTCAATATCATGGATCACAAGATAGAATTTGACTCCTCTATTTTGCGCCTGCTTAATGAGTTGTGAGATGAAAAATGTATGGTGGATAATCGGGAACTGAATCAGCAATTCATCCCCAGCTCCCAACTGATCAAAGACAGACTTGAGCGCACGATATTTGTGTTGCTGAGCTTCAAAGAAATTCATCTTATACCAATTCTCAACCTTGAGTTCCAACCCTTTATAACCCTCTGAGACTAGAATAGCTTCCACGTCATTTCGTGCCTTATTTCCTGCATTCTTTTCATATTCATTACTCAGAAATGAATCCTTCAGATAATATTTCACCTTTTCTCCCCTTTATCTGTGATGTTCTTAGATACTTCCTAGTTCTTTCTCTACCACATCCAATGCACGTTCAACAGTTACATGCATATCATAGTATTTATAATCTGCCAAGCGACCACAGAAGATAACCTTGTCATTTTTGGCTGCTTCTTCTTGATACTTAGCAAACATGGCATTGTTTCTCTCATCATTGATTGGATAATATGGCTCATCTCCACGTTTCCAATCAGCTGGATACTCACGAGTGATAACCGTCTTTGGTTGAGTACCATACTCGAAATGCTTGTGCTCGATGATACGAGTATAAGGAATCTCACGTTCTGTATAGTTGACCACAGCATTTCCTTGATAGTTTTCTTGGTCCAGAATCTCATGTTCAAAACGAAGGCTACGGTATTCTAACTCCCCGTGTTTGTAGTCAAAGTACTGGTCAATCATCCCTGTAAAGACAACTTTTTCAGCTGATGCTTCTAGCTCTTCACGATTGGCAAAGAAATCAACACCAAGCTCTACTTCTACATCGCCAAGCATGTTTTCAATGATGACGTTATAGCCACCGATTGGAATACCTTGGTAACGGTCGTTAAAGTAGTTGTTATCAAAGGTCAAACGCACTGGGAGGCGCTTGATGATAAATGGAGGAAGGTCTGTTGCAGAACGTCCCCATTGTTTTTCAGTATAGCCCTTGATCAACTTTTCATAGATATCTGGACCAATCAACTTGATGGCTTGTTCTTCCAAGTTCTTGGGCTCAACATCTTTCATATCAGCTGTTTGCTGGGCAATCTTGTTCTTGACTTCTTGTGGTGTCTTAGTTCCCCACATAGCGTAGAAGGTATTCATATTGAAAGGAAGATTGTAAAGACTCCCCTTGTAGTTAGCCACTGGCGAGTTGATATAGTTATTAAACTCAGCGAATTGGTTAACATAGTCCCATACTTTTTTATTGGAAGTATGAAAAATGTGGGCACCATACTTGTGGACATTGATACCCTCAACATTTTCACAGTAGATATTTCCACCGATGTGATCACGCTTGTCAATCACTTTAACTTTTTTACCGCGTTTTGTAGCTTCGTGTGCGAAGATTGCTCCAGACAAACCAGCACCAACGATAAGATAATCGTACATAGTGTTCTCCTTTTTATAATTTGACGATTCGATTGAAGTAAGGAATCTTCATTAACATTCCAACGATAATAAAACTAACACTTAAAGTAAATAGAGCAAAAAGTAAATATGCTCCTACAAAATTAAAACCAAATATCCTTTCCCACAATTTCATAATATAAGTGTGTATTATGAAAACTCCCATTGTTTGATTAGAAAGGAAAACAATCCATTCGTTTCGGTTTTCATTCAAGGTAAGCGTGAGGATAGTTAGAAAAATTCCTAGAGTACTGACTTTTACAAATAAAGTATCATAAAAATATTCAGCAAAAAGATTATGGTAAGTATTCTTTGCTAAGAAACACAATATAATTGGTGAAATCAATAACAAAAGTATGCTAACTATTTTCATCCAATTTTTAAATCTATATTTGAGCTTGTCTACATTGAATTGCGCTATATAACCACCTAAAGATAATAGAAAAACCAAGTCCATAATCTAAAAGTTTGCATAACATGAGTTTGTATAGGCATCTGAAGGAAAATATTTGCTAATTCAATTATAAACCCAATTGCCACCAATAAAGATAGAATGTATACATATTTTCTTTTTGAATTTATAACTGTTTTCAAAACAGGCAGACATAAATAAATCAGTATCAAGGCACCGAAAAACCAAAACTGAAAGAAATACCCTTTTTGTAACAGAGAACCTACAATTTTTTTAATTGGATTAACCGCAAAGTCTCTTTTAAAGAGCCAAACGATAATGTTCCATGATGACACTGTTATTAGAATCCATTTGACTTTTTGAAGTATGTAAGGATAAGTTATTTCCCTTTTTCCTAACAATAAATAACCATTGACCATAAAAAAACAAGGGAATGGAGTAGGTACCTAAATAATATAAATATGCCAAAAGATTCCATGATCCTGTCTCTTTAAATCCGCCCATTGTTGTATGGAGTAAAACGACCCCAATACACGCAAGCACTTTTAATAAATCTAGACTGATATTCCGATTTTTTTGCATTCTAGTTTTTCCTAATAATTTGTTTTAATTCTTTTACATCTACCACTTTCAAATATAGAATTGCAAAAAGATAAATGATTCCACCAAGCACTACAAATACTATAACATTTATAGTTGGCGAAAATTGTATAAGTGTTTTTAAACCTAGCAAGATACCATACATGATAGCTGATGCTAGAGCAATTTTAGTCATCGACCCCAAAATATGAACTTCTTTTAAGTATACTCTGGTAAAGTACAATTGAATACACCAAACCAGTGCCTCAGTCAAAACAGATACAATGGCTGCTCCTATATATCCAAGTTTAGGAAGGAATAGTAAGTTCAAACCTACACTGATAATTGCGGGAGCTGTTGTTGAAATCATGAATTCTTTATTTTGATTGTGAGGTATCAGTATCTGAATTCCCATGATATTGGTCCAACCGATAAAGAACATACGGAAGATCATAATGGCAATTGCATAACGTGCATCCTGAAAATCCTGCCCAAGGAAAAAGCTAACAAAATCATCATTGACGATTAAAATTCCTGCCATCATTGGAAAAATCACTAAATTATAAATGAGGAAGGACATTTCATGCATCTTATTGACTGCCTTATGATCACCTGTCGCTAACATATGCGCGACACGAGGCAACATAACGCTTCCCAAGGAAGTTACCAAGGTCAGAAGGATATTTACTAATTTTAAGGCTTGGTCATAAATCCCTACATCTTTTGTAGAAGCTAAGGCTCCAAGCATGGTACGATCCAGCGTAATGTACAAAGAAATAGCTACTTGAGGAAGGAATAATAATATGACCGGCTTTAAATGATGCCTAGCATATTCTATGCTAAAATGAGAACTACCGATAAACTCCCTAGCAGGTAACCACATACTTAGTTGCCCCAAAAGTTCAAATATGGTTAGTAAAAAGACATAGAGATATAGGTCATTTGCAGATTTGACAAAGAGGAAGATTGAAATGACTCCAACGAGTTTAACAGTGATATTTCGAACAGTAATCTTTCGAAAATCTTCTAACCCTTGAAAGAGCCAGGAAATGTCTAAACCTTTTGAAACTAAACTTAAGCCTAGAATGTAGGCTACCGGATTTTGCATAAAGGGAAGGGTCAGACAAAGAAGAGCATATAAGGACAGAGAAAGAACTGTTGCCCCTAACTGTAGAGAGTAGATACCCCAAAAATTTTTATTAATCTCATTACGATGTCCTGAAATGACCTTAGTACCATAGTTAGCAACTCCTAGCGTCGCTAAGAGAATAAAGTAGGTGACAATGGAATTAAAGTATCCATACGTCCCTAAATCATCCGAAGAAAAGACCCGTGTTACATAGGGAGTCGTAATGATTGGGAGTATAATCACTAATAACTGATAAGAAAGATTGTAGGCGTAGTTTTTTAATACTTTCATTTCAAGTCATCCAATTTAGAATTAATCAGTGAAAACAAAAAGTTTGACTGGTCATACTTATAATGGTCAATTATTCTAAAAACTTCTTTCATATTTCCTCTTTCCTACATTTTTTTGACACTTGTTGCAAATTAAATTGGATCTCTGCACGATACTATCGTAGCAACAAATACAATTTAGGGTTAAACATAAAAATAAGGTATTTTAGTTTTAGTTTCCATGATAATTTATTATTTTTTAACAAATCACCCATTTCGACTCTCAACAACTCTTTATCTTTTGAAAAATCTTTTAATCCTGAGTCAGCTTTTGCACCAATTACTACAAAACCACCTAATAATTTTTTAGCTTGTAAAGCTTGCTTTAATTCTGGACTCTGAATGTACTCTCTTTTAATAACTTCCTCGTTTTTTGCAACAGCTTCAAAGAAATCATATCTTTTTTCAGTAAATGTTGAACGAACTATACTCCCTTCCCTACGATAGTAATTGTAGGTTTCAAGTGGACTGATCACGATCCTTTCAGCTAAAGCAAGATGTTCTGCTACAACATAAAAATCCTCATAGATTTTCCCGACTGGAAATGGAACGCGTTCCAAGATACATTTCCGATAAAGCTTAGCACAAGCAGAAACCGTTGCAACTTTGTCATCCAACATTAGTTCCAGAGCCTTTTCTTTTGTAATCGGAGCCAAATCTTTATAGTCTGAGTCTTGCAATCGATAAGAAGTATAAGCATTATATTTTGAAGTAGCTTTTACCTTTGTTGAAATCAAGTCTGCTTGATGTGTTTCCTGAATTTTCACGATTAACTCTAGAGTATATTCTTCAAGATAATCATCCGGATCTAAAAAGAAAATCCAATCTGAGTTGGCTTTTGCCACTCCAAAGTTACGTGCATCAGATAATCCACCATTTTCTTTGTGGAAAACATGGATATTTTCATATTGCTTTGCATAATCTTCGCATAATATAGGAGAATTATCTGTGGAACCATCATTTACAAGGATTATCTCAAAGTTTTGATAGGTCTGTTTAATTAAGCTTTCTATCGCAAAATGCAGATAGTCTGCAACATTATAAACAGGAACAACGATGCTGATAAACATCTTAAACGCCCCTCTCTTTTTCTTTCTTTTCAGAGTATTTCTTCAAAATCGGATTAAAAATTATTCCCAAAGCAAAGTTAGTCCTATAATTTAAGTAAGACAATCCGTCAATTTTTTCGTAGGAACGTATTTATATGAGCTTTGCTCAATTTTACCTTATAGCTCCTTTAACGACCTTTCCGAATTATTGACCATCCATGACAACCAGTACTTCAAATTTATTTTTATAATTCGGATGCACTTATTGAAAAGACTCCAGTCCTTTTGAAATGTTGTCCTGAATATTATAACTAGGCATTACAATTGATAACAAGCAATCCTTCATCTTATCTCTTAAATCGTCTCAATTAGTTCAATCCACTGCTTGAGAATTTTTTCCTTATCGAATTTATCCATATTATCCTTGGCATGATTGGAGAAGGAACTTCGCAAGTTCGAATCTTCCATCAGCTCAAGCAATTTTTGGCTCAACTTGTCCGTATCATAACACTCAACCAGATAGCCATTAACTCCATCTTCAACAATTTCGTTCGGTCCTGTCGGACAACTAAAGCTAACTATAGGAAGATTGTATTGTTGTGCTTCCAGTAGAACTAGAGGTAGACCTTCATAGCGAGATGTTAAGACATAAATCCCTTTATCTCCATAAATCAAATCCTGATTTTTTTCAAGCCCTTTGATGACTAGCTTATCCTGTAAATCATTTTCGTTGATTAAATTTCTGATTTTGTCCACTTCATCTTGACTTCCGGAACCGTAGATTTCCCAAATCCAGTCAGACCTTTTCGCTAACACTTTTTTCGCGACTTGAACAAGATAATCATATCCTTTTTGATAATCGAAACGGCCCACAGTCACAATTTTAGTTGATTTTTTATTATAGGATACATCTGAAAGAGCAGCCTCTTTCCAATTATAAATGTAGCAAATTCTTTCCTCAGAAACACCGTATTTTTTTATATAATTTTCACGGTCTTCTTGAGTAAGGGTCACGAGTTTATCAGCAAATTTCGCTCCAATATACCTTTGTATCTTCTTAACTTTAGTATCAATATCTACTATAGAATTTGTATGGTCGCAGGAAACAAATTTTGCTTTCAAACCAATTGTGCTTGCTACACAAACTGTATTCATACTCATTCCGATTCCAAAAACAATATCAATGTTCTCTTCTTTCAGATAGTTTCTCAACAACTTGACCGCTTCGAGAAAATTTTTACTCATAGATATTTTCTTTGATGATAAATTTTGATATCGAACCGATTGTTTCAGCGAGAAGAAATTATTTTCTGTAGAAATCATCGAGAGGAGATGAACTTCATACATAGTTGATAATTCATTTGCAAGGCTGGTTGCTACTTTCAGGCCTCCATCTGTTCTATCGATACTCCATTTCACTAAAGCGATTTTTTTCATCTTTAAACTACACTTCCCCTTCATTTTCACCCAGTGATATAATCTCGTAGTGGTGAAGAGCCCTTTTATCTTCTGGTGGCAATTGCATATAATCCGCTCCGTAAATGGCTGTTAGATATTCTTTGTATTTGCAAGGACAACAAAGTTTAAGATCTTCAAACTGTAATAGGACTGGTTCTCCAAAGTAATCACTCGGTACTATCTCTTTTAATTTGTAAGCTCCCGTAAAATTTCCTGCGTAAGCTTCATCAAACGAATATTTTTTTATCGTTTGTAAATATTTTTTCTGAGCCCATGTAAAGGAAATAATCTTCTCAATATTAACAGCATTCGCAAAAGCAATAATTATCTTTTCAATGAATGGCCGATTTTCTTTTTTCTGATTCACCAAACTATTGAATTGCGAGAGTTGAACCATCATCCTTGCATTCAAGTATCTCAAAGAATGAATTTTTTTCTTTAAAACATTAGAGGGCATACCATCCAACGGAAAAATGTCTATCCACAAACTCTCTACCAATTCTTCTTTACTATAATTCATGATGATTTTTGTAGAATCATCTCGGATCACAGAGAAAGCTTTTTTGTAATTTAATGTATCTTCGCTTAAAAACTTGTAGTTTTCTGGCAAGACATTTGAAGCTATTTTTTTGAACTTTTCATAATCTTCCCTGGGCATTCCAATATCAATGTCATCATCCCAAGGAATAAAACCTTGATGACGTACCGCTCCTAACAAGGTCCCACCTAGAGCATAGTAGGTTAGGTTATTTTCTTCGCAAATATTAATAAACTCTTTCAAAATAGATAAAATCTTATCTTGAATGATTTTGATATCCGACATACTTTCCTCCTATATAAATCGAAATAAAACCGTCTTTCCAGTCTATGCTCTCTTAAGTTCTTGTTAAATACTTCTTACCATTTCACTATACAATTTTTTCAGACGAACGTCCCCCTAGATCTTCATCGCTTTCATCAGAAAACTGATAATCCGAGTTTATTAAAACACCTACCAATATCCAAAAAATATTGTTATGAAGATACAAATTCAAATCATCAACCATAGAGTGAAAACTCATTAATATCAAAATCAGAGCAAGAATCCACTGGCGTTTCTTAATGACTTTAAGTAGTGTCAAAGATAGAACTGAGACCATTAATCCCAGGATGAGTAGGCCAAATCTCTGTAAAATTTGGACGTACAAATTGTCCACATACAGATAGGTCTGATAGTTTCTAACACCGTCAACAGTCAGACCATTCCCATTCCAGTAAACTGGTCGTCCAAAAAATCCAAAACCATAGAGATTTAAAGATTTATTAGCCAAGTATATCCGACCACCTAACATATGATTCACTTTAAAAAGAAGATCATTGATAAAAGAATGACTTGAATTGAGATAGGTAACGGAGACCCAAAAACTAATAACTGCATTTACAATAAAGGTTGGTTTAAAAGCTTTAAACACATATCCTAACTTTGAAAATAGTTTCGGAAACCATTTTATTAACAAACTGCATGTCAGCAATACACAGGAACTATAAAATGTTAAACGAGAATCCGTTTGATCATATACCCAATAAACAGAAAGAGCCAAAAGTAACCATTGCCAGTATTGGATTTTGTTTTGCTTTAAATAAAACACAATAGCAACTATATTCATCAGTAAAATCGAAGGAAATAGTGCATATCTAAAACCTAGATAGGTCCGCACTCGAGGACCAGAAATTTCTATATAGTTCGTTATGATTCCTAATCTTGCGCTTATGATAACAAAAAACAACAAGCACATACTAACGACTAATGAAGTTTTCGCCACCTTCTTAAAGGGAATATCTCGTAAAGTATAAATAAATAATATACTTAAAGGAAGTTCTGAACTGAGAGATGTCATTTTCCCCACTATAAAATAAATTAAAATCGTTGCAAACAAACCAATGAGAGCTCTATAATCATATTTTCTCTTAAACGACTCTTTTATAACCAAAAGAAAGAGGGAAAAAGCTATCGCTAATTTATAAACTGTTCCAGGCAGATACCGAGCATAAAAAGTTACATTTAATATCGAAACCGTTAAAAATATCCCTAAAGCAATAAGAGCCAAAAGTTCTGGTACAGATTTTATTTTTAGTACTAATTTCATTCTTATTATTCTTCCCTATCTAAAAACTCTGTCCATATTTTTTTCCAAAGAATTTTGCTTGTAAAAAGGACTTCCCTTTTTGAATCAAATCAATTTTTTCCATATAAATGAACGGAATCTCTTTTACCCGCAAATCTTGTTTTGCCAACCAAACATTGAACAAGCGTTCACTGATACGACCAAATAATCTAGCGTCAAAAGCAGAATAGTCTGTAATGTCCAATCTTCTATAGAGTTCATCGATAATTAGGAACAACCATTCACAATAGGCTGCTACATTTTCTTTGGACATGATAAACATATTGAACATATAGCCACTGCGTTGTTTCATGACCTGATCAAAAGCATCGATATAATCCGGTCTCAACTCGCTAATAATCTGACGTGTCACGTCTAAATGATTGGCATCGTGAGTATGTGCATAGTGAGAGTATAGCGTTTCAATATAATATTTCCGTTTTTTAGGAACGACAACATCGTATTTTGACAGCAAGTTTTTAACTTCTGACTTTGAAAGAATAATATCATCCATACTAATTGCTTCTCTATATGAGTGTCGTGTTGATGTGAAATATCTACGGTAATGTACCAATCCAAGATAATCACATTCTAAATTTTTCCAAGCCCAATATAATCCTGTTAATTCACAATAATAAGGATTAAGGTGAGAAATATGGACTCCTTGATTATCTGGTTGATAACCTAAATCTTCCTTACCCTCACTACCAACTTGGATAGGGATATACAAGTCCTTATCCTCTGGCATTTGAAATTGTTTATGTGTTGCAACTATGATTCTATACGTTTTAGACATTTCTATATCCTAATTCAATTCCCTTCATCCATAACTAGCTCAACTACCTTTTAATCAAAATTGTAATCATTCTCTATTGAAAAAATATCCAGCCAAAATAGATTTTCACTAAAACTATCCTGACCCAAAAAGATAAAATTGAATACCAAAGATATCCTTTTTGTATTCAATTTTATCTTTATATATTCCACTTCATACTGACTCAGCTTGAATTCTCAATGAGCTCCGTCACCGGATAACACTCTTCTAATAGTCAAAAAGAAAATTTTGATGTCTAGCCATAAAGACTGATTTCTAGGATAATACAATTCCATCTCACAACGTTCAGGATAATATACTTGACTCCTACCTGAAACTTGCCATATCCCCGTAATTCCAGGACGAACAGACAATAAAACTTCCTGCTCTTCCTTAGAATATTCATCTAGTTCATTTTCAAGAATTGGCCTTGGCCCAATAAGACTCATATCACCTAGTACCAAATTTATAAACTGAGGAACTTCATCAATACTTGTTCTTCTTATAAAATCTCCAATATTTGTAAGCCGTGGATCCTCGTTTGGTGGCAATTTATAGCTATTGTTTTTATATTTTTCATAAAGTTCCTTATTCGAAATCAGAATTTCTTCTGCGTTTTCGACCATTGATCTAAACTTAATGATTTTAAATTTTTTCCCTCTGAGACCTGCTCTATATTGTGTAAAAAATATACTCCCTTTATAACCTTTAATCTTGTAGATTGAAAAGATGATTAGAGAACAGGGTAAAACAATAAGTATTGTTCCACACAAGCCGATAATTACATCCATAAATCTTTTAAAACAAAAATAGATGATATTATTTTGTTTCACCTAAACTCCCCCTTGTAATAACATCCTCAGAAAATTTTTAAACTACAAGAGCCCCTATTTTCTCCCATAATTTCCGTAAGAGCCATAGGCACCGTAGGAACCATATTTTTCAACAGATGTATTCAATTTATTGAGCACAATTCCTAAGAATGGTTTGCTTGTTTGTTCGAGCTGCCCTTTCGCCTTTTGAACATCTCTTCTATTAGCTTCACCTACTGCCGTTACCAAAACAGAAGCGTCACATTTTTGGGTGACGATAGCTGCATCGATGACAACTCCGATCGGGGCTGTATCCACAATGATGTAATCAAAGTACTTACGCAAGGTATCAAGCATGGTTGCAAAATTTTCACTTTGTAGCAAGGCTGTTGGGTTGGGCGATATAGAACCCGCTTGAATAACAAACAAGTTTTCTACATTGGTGTCACATAGCCCTTGTGATAGGTCTGTCGTCCCAGATAAGAACTCTGTTAGTCCAGTAATCTTCTCGCGTGATTTAAAAACACCTGACATGACAGAATTACGAATATCGGCATCGATTAACAGCGTCTTATAGCCCGCACGCGCAAAGGCCCAAGCAATATTTGTAGAAGTAGTTGACTTCCCTTCACCCGGTTTCACAGACGTGATCGAAATAACTTTCAAATTATTCCCACTCAACTGTATATTGGTACGAAGCGCATTGTAATACTCTTCAGCTTTTCTTGCCAAATCTAATTTTTTTTGTACAATCTCTAATGTTGGCATTTTTCTCTCCTATTTCAATTTATCCAAATTTGGAACTACTCCCAATAGCGCAATTTGCATCACATCTTCGATATCTTCTGGACGTTTCACTCGTGTATCTAAGAGTTCAACTAGGAGAACCGTAACAACCATTACAACCGCTCCAGCAAGAAATCCAACCATGGTATTGCGACGGATATTTGGAGACGATGGGGATGTTGCAGGACGCGCTTCTTCAAGCGTTGTCACATCTGAAACTCGCGTGACACTGATGATTTTTTGAGCAGCAACCTCTCTCAAAGAGTTAGCGATACGGCTCGCTTCCTCAGGTGCACGATCAGTAACAGAGATAGAAACAATACGCGTATCCACTGGAACTGTTACCTTGATTTTACTAGCTAGACCTTTTGGAGGGAGATCTAGTTTCAAATCAGTCGCAACTTTTTCTAAAACGTCTTGCGAGAGAATGATTTCACGATAGTCTTTTACCAAGTAAGATCCCGCTTGCAAGTCTTGGTTGGTCAAACCAGGCTTATCTCCCTGATTACGGTTGACCACATAAATGCGGGTCGTACTGGTAAACTCTGGTTTCACAATAAAACTACTGTAAGCAAATGCTACTGCCCCTGTCAGAAATGCTACCAAGACAATCAGCAATTTTCGTTTCCATAGAATTTTTAACAAGTGGAATACATCAATTTCCATAACATTCTTTTCTTTCATTTTTTCTCCTAAATTAGTTGATCCATTATGATTTTTCTTGGGTTCTCTTTAAAGAGTTCCTTGGCCTTGTTTTTACCGTATTTTTTGGCAATGATATCATAGGCTTCTTCCATATGAGGCGGTCTATGATCCAAGTTGTGCATATCACTAGCGATTACATGAACGAGGTCACGCTCTAAAAAATACTGAGCTCTCTTTTTCATGAATTTATAAGTTTCTCCGAAGAGTTTAGGTTTCAAAACATGAGAACTATTGACTTGAGTATAACATCCCATGTCAATCAGCTCTTGCACGCGCTTTTCATTGTTTTCTAAAGCATCATAGCGTTCAATGTGGGCAATGACTGGCGTAATACCCAGCATTAGAATATCACTCAATCCCTTATGCATGTCTCGATAGGGTGTATTCATGCTAAATTCAATCAAAGCATAGCGACTATCGTTGAGCGTGGGGATTAATTTCTTTTCCAACTTCTCAACGACATCCGGAGTATAGTAGATTTCAGCCCCATAGGCAATGATTAGGTCATCAGCAACTTCCTTAGCCATTTCTCGTACCTTGAGAAAGTTGGTTGCGATCTTTTCTTCAGGAGTTTCAAACATTCCTTTTCGTCTATGCGATGTTGAAACGATTGTTCGCACTCCTTGACTATAGGCCTCTCTTAGAAGGTTTTTACTTTCCTCTATCGACTTCGGACCATCGTCTACATCAAAAACAATGTGCGAATGAATATCGATCATTCTACTTCCCCTCCATCACATCATTGATAGCAGCTTTCGCAGCAGCCAAACTACTATCGTCGATTTCCATCATATAGAGGTTGCTATCTGGCATGGCGTAAGAAGGAAGATCCATACGACCAATTCCCTTCAAGTCTTGAGAGTTGACTTTGTAATTTCCTCCACTCTCTAACTGAGTATTGACTAGATCCATCATGGTTTCCAAAGGCATATTGGTTTGAAGAGAATCTTGCAATCCTTTAATGATATTGTCATAGTTCTTCAAAGCCTCAGTTGATGTTAATTTCTGAATAACAGCTACAATAACCTTTTGTTGGTTGCGTCCACGGTCACGATCTCCATCTGCAAGAGAGTAGCGCTCACGAACAAATCCCAGAGCCTGCTCAGAATCTAAGTGGACATTTCCAACTGGGAAATGGAACTTCCCGTGTAAAGATGTGAAATCTTGGTCATTATAAACATCTACGCCACCTAAAAGGTCAATCAACTTCAAGAACGAAGTGAAGTTCAAACGGACGTAGTAATTGATATCCACACCATATAGGTTTTCTAGGGTATGAATCGACGAGTCTACTCCATAAATCCCTGCATGGGTCAATTTGTCCTTTTGATTGTTTCCTCCATCTGCGATTGGTACATAGGAATCACGAGGAGTTGTAGTGAGAAGGATTTTTTTGGTATCACGGTTCACCGTCATCAAAATATTTACATCTGAACGCGAAACTGAGCTGATTGGACCGTAGGTATCAATACCACTCACATAAATATTGAAAGCTTTATTCTTCGATACCTTAGGTGCAGCAACTTCTTTAATCAAATTTTTAGTGTAAATCTTCTTGATTTTAGAAGCATAGTCAGGATACTCTGCTTCAATAATATTTTCAAAGACACTATTTAAGACGATTGCTTTCGTTTCACCAGAAAGCAGACTCTTATAAGCTGCTAGGTAAGAAGTCGCATTCTCAACCGTCAAGTCCTTACTTTGGCTGGTCTTAATATCTGCTAACAACTTTTGAATATTGTCATTGTCTGTCTCTGTTGGCCCCGTAACCGTATCCAGTTGGGTCACATTATTGATCTCACTATCTTTCAAAACGACCACACTAATCGAATACTCTGAGTAATTTGACGTCGAATTGATATGATTGGTAAAACCGACAAACTGTTGCAAAGCATAGAGAGAAAATGAACTAACTAAGATGGCAAGCGTCAAAAAGAAGACCGTAAACTTCTCAGCTTTTTTATAAACAATAAGCAGTAGTCCTACTAAAGCAGCTAATAAAACGAAAACTGCAGAAATAATATTCAGGTATCTAAAAGCTAAAATGTTGTGTCTAAAAATCAAGAACAGCAAAAAACCACCCAACAATAGATAAATGGTTAATAAGACTATGTTAATATTTCGTTTCATGTTGCCAGACCGAGTTCTCTTTGAACGTCTATTCATGTTAATCCCCCATACGTTAATAATTAGGTTTATTATATCACAATTATGAAAGAAATTCCAATTATTCCCACCATTCTCAGCGTTTTCATTCACTTCTATATGCTTTATTTACTTTAAAAGTATACTAACTTCATTTCTCGATGACAAATTAAAAAGACAAGGGCATTTTATCTTGCCAGCTTGTCTTTCATTTTTATTTAACGTGGTTTAAAAATTCTTTTTGACTCTTTTCAATAGCCTTTTTACTTTCTTCTTCCCACTTAGCCTTAGCTTCATCAAATTGTTTCTTGGTAACAGGATCTTTTTGCAGTCTCATGTACTTGTAGTTATTTCCATCACCTTTGATTCCCACTAGAGAGTAGGCACGTGTAAAGGGAGTTACTTTGGTCACAGAGGCTGTACCACCATTTGACATAGCAGACATAACTAGAGAATTATCAATCATCCAAGCTTGAGCTTCAGCGTATTTTTCATAACGCTTAGCGACATCTTGATTCTCAGCGTCTGCTTCTTTTAAAAGTTTCGTATAGGTATCAAGTCCTAGACTCTTGATGAGTTCTTGGTCTTCCTTAGCATCTAGACCGAAAATTTTGAGATAAAAACCATCTTCGGCGTTAAATGGATCCAGATAAGTTGACGGGTCTTGGTAATCACCAACCCAGCCATCAAAGTTCAAATCGTAATCACGAGCTGCTGGATTTGGTGCTAGGAAAGCGACATTCCCAAAGTCATCCGTTGAAAGTTGCTGAACATCAATGACGACATTATCAGAACCTAGTACTGTTTCAAGTGTCTGTTTAAGCGAATTCATACCAGAAACCGCATTTTTATTGGTTTGATCAACTGGGATGTCCAAATGAATCGGGAAGGTCACCCCTTGGGCTTCCAATTCCTTTTTAGCTTCCGCAAATTTTGCTTGGGCCTTTTCCTTGTTAAAATAACCGTCTTGGGCATCTGCTAAGTTGATTCCTGACCATTCTGTTCCATACTGAACAAGTTTAGAAGAAACCACTTCTCCAAAACTCTTGTCTCCTACCTGCACAAATGTTGGGGGAACAAGGGTATTACGAAGGGTATTACTTGCTGCTTCTTGCCCGTTAGATTGAGCAGAATAGGCTGTCCGATCGATGGCAAAGTTGATAGCTTGACGGAAATTTTTATTTAAGATAGCTGTTTGAGCTGATTTCTTTTGTTCATCCGTTGTTTTAGCGGTATGATTATAGGTTTTGCGGTTGACGTTAAAGTTAAAGTACCAAGATGTCTTGTCTTGCAAGCTATTAACGATATTGTCTTGGTATTTTTCTTTTGTCTTGGCATAGCTCGAGCTATTTGGATAGACTCCCGCAAGCGTATAGGCGCCACTTTCAAAGTTTCGAATGGTCATCTCCTGATCTGACCCATCAAAGTAAGCTAACTTAACTTTCTCAATGGTCACCTTGTCATGATCATAGTAGTTAGGATTCTTCACATACTCGATTGAAGATTTTGATGTGAAATCTTTTAACAAGTAAGGTCCATTGTAAAGGATGCTGTTTGGCGTTAAGGTTCCAAATTCTTTATCTTTTGATTTCAAAAACTCTTCGTTAACCGGGAAAAGGATACTATTGGTGGTCTTTGAGTTCCAATAGGGCTCTGGTCGAGTCAAAGTGTACTCAACCGTATAGTCATCCAAGGCTTTGACACCAACTGTTGTGAAGTCATTGGTCGCACCTGTCACATAGTCATTCAATCCCTTGATAGAGTTTTGGATGAGATCCATGGCTTGACCCTTGTTGTCCGCAGCATACTTAATCCCTGTGACAAAGTCTTGGGCTTTGACTGGAGCGTACTCTTCTCCATCAGCAGTGTACCACTTGGCATCTTTTCTGAGTTTATAGGTATAGGTTAAACCATCCGCCGAAACTGACCAATTTTCAGCTAGAGCTGGCGTTAGATTCCCATAGCTATCATTTTCTAACAAACCATCCACAAGATTGGTAATCACTGAAGTGTTATCTGCATAATAGTCTAAAAGATAGTTAAATGTCGTCGGATTTGCACTAAATGTTGATGAGAAAGTGCTTGTATCAGTATTTGACTGTCCACAAGCTGTCAGTAAAATTCCTGTAGCTAGGACAAGACCAGTTCCGATGAGTCTTTTTTTCATGTTCATCCTCTACTCCTTTATGTCACTTTTTATAACATAGCCATATTTTATCAAATTTATCTTAAATTGTAAAGTTTCTGACTCTTTTATAGATGAATGATGAACCTAGTCAAATAAAAAGAAAGGAAGCGCAAGCAATATGCACCTTCCTTTCTTATAGATTATTTAACGTGTTTTTCTAGCTCTTTTTGGTATTTGGCATTTGTTTCAATCTTTTCTTTCTGCCATTTCTTGAGAGCTTCTTCGTATTCTTTTGTAGTCACGACATCATTTTGCAATTCCAAACCTTTGAACACAAATGGATCTCCCTTGATTCCGACTTGAGAGTATGCTTTTGTGAATGGTACAGTACGGCTAACAGTTGGAGAACCACCTGAAGAAGCAACTGGGATCAAGAGCGAACTATCCGATACCCAGGCTTGCGCTTTAGCGTATTTTTCGTAACGCTTATTGAGGTCGCTTGTTTCAGCTGCGGCATCATCCAAGAGTTTCTTGTATTCGTCTAGACCTACTTGAGCCATCACTTCTGGATCTTTTCCACGAGTGATACCCAAGTGTTTAAGGGCAGAACCCTTCTTAGCATCAAGAATGTTTAGGTAGGTAGCTGGGTCTTGATAGTCTGGTCCCCAACCAGTTCCATTCAAGTCGTAGTCTTTTTGTGCTGGAACCTTAGCTTGAGAAGTAATGCTCATTTTCTCATTATCGGTCATTTGAAGGACATCGACAATGACATTCTCCGTACCCAGTGTTGATTCGATAGACTGCTTGAGTGAGTTGGTTTGTTGAACGGCAATGACATCGGTCTGTTCAACTGGAACATCCAAACGAATTGGGAAGGTCACACCCTTAGCCTGCAATTCTGCCTTAGCCTTTGCAAAGGCTACCTTGGCTTTTTCAGGACTGTAAAGCGTATCCTTACCATCAGTAAGGGCTACATCTTTCCATTGGTCTCCATAAGAAACCAGCTCTGCTTGTGCCAACTCTCCAAATGTCTTTTCACCTACTTGAACGTAGTCATGAGGTACTAGACTGTTACGGATAATTTTATCCGCACCTTCTTCACCATTCAACTGAGCCGTGTAAGAATGACGGTCAAGGGCAAAGTTCAAGGCTTGACGGAAGTTCTTGTTGAGAAGAGCTTCTTTTGTTGATGTTTTTTGAGCCTCGTCTGTTTTGGCTGTTTTATCGTAAGACTGGCGATTTACGTTAACAGTGAGATAGTAGCTTGTCGCTTCTTGGGGACTATAGACAATCTTATCTCCGTACTCTTTCTTAGTTGACTCAAAGTTTGAGCTTGTTGGGAAGAGACGAGCTGTTGTATAGGCACCTTGTGTAAAGCTTCGAATCAAGGATTCTTGGTCGGAACCATCATAGAAGGTTAGTTTAATGTTGTCAATCTTAACATTGTCCTTATCCCAGTAGTTTGGATTCTTTTCATACTCAATGACTGATTTTGAAGTCAATGATTTCAAGAAATAAGGACCGTTATAAAGGATACTTGATGGGGTTGGCGCACCGTAGTCGCTCCCTTTGGAATTCAAGAATTCTTCATTAACTGGAAGCATAGTAGCAGTTGTAACCTTAGAATTCCAGAAACTTTCTGGTTTGTTAAGCGTGTATTCTACCGTGTAATCATCAACAGCCTTAACTCCTACAGTAGAGAAATCATTGCTTTCTCCACTGATATACTCTGCCAAACCTTTGATAGAATCTTGAAGGAGAGAGAGGCCATCTGATTTACCATCAGCCGCGTGTTTCAGACCAGTAACAAAGTCCTTGGCCTTGACTTCAGCATACTCTTCTCCTTCAGATGTATACCATTTTACACCCTTACGAAGTTTGTAGGTATAAGTCAAACCATCTTTAGAAACGGACCAGTCTTCTGCAAGTGATGGAATTAAGTTTCCATACTTATCATTTTCCAAAAGGCCATCGACAACGTTGGCTATAACGTCAGAAGTTGAACTCTTGCTCGTCACGCTGTAGTCCAAAGATGATGGATCCATAGCGTAGACATATGAAAATGTCTTGGGAGCATCAGCCTTTTTTTCACCTTGCCCACAAGCTGTTAACAGAAGGGCTGCACTCAAAACAGCACCTGCTCCTAAGAGCCACTTTTTCGATCTCATAAGTAATCTCCTTTAAGATAGTATTTTCACCATTATACCCTATTTTTTTATAAAAGCAAGGGCTTTCGCATAATTTTTTAGAAAATTCTAACAAATATTTTTTAAAGATTTTTCAATACAATTTTTAGTAAAAAACCTCAAGCTTCAAAAGCTTGAGGTTTGTTCATTTTAGTCAGTCAGTTCCACAGAGAAAGCATCCCATGGAGCCAAGACCTGTTTTTCAACTGCTTTTTTAGCAGTAGTGTTTTCAATCAAGACAGATTTAACTTTTCCTTCTACTGAAAAGTTTTGTTTTTCATTGGACAAGTTAGCCACAACTAGGAAGCGACGGTCTCCATCCTTACGGATATAAGCAAAGACCTTATCAGCTGTATCAAGCAATTCAAAATCAGCTCGAATCAGCCAGTTGTTCTCCTTACGGATTTGAACCAGTTTTTGGTAGGTATAAAAAATAGAATCTGGATTTGCTAGTGCTTCTTGAACGTTGATTTCTTCGTAGTTTGGATTAACTGCCAACCAAGGTTGACCAGTTGAGAAACCAGCATTTTTGCTTTCATCCCATTGCATCGGGGTACGGGCATTATCACGTCCGATGACACGGATACTGTCCATAATGTCCTCTAGTTGAACACCTTTTTCAAGAGCCTCACGCGCATAGTTGAGGGATTCAATATCTTCTACTTGGTCCAGTGTTTCAAAAGGATAGTTGGTCATCCCAATCTCCTCACCTTGGTAGATATAAGGAGTCCCTCTCATGAGATGAAGCAAGATAGCAAAGGCTTTGGCAGATTTTTCACGGTATTCTTGGTCATTTCCCCAGATTGAGACGATGCGAGGAAGGTCATGGTTGTTCCAGAAGAGGGAATTCCAGCCGTCTTCAACTCCTAACTCAGTCTGCCATTTGTTAAAAATCTCTTTTAACTTCCCTACATTTAACTCTTTTTGGTAATGCCACTTAGGTTGCCCTTCCTGATACTGAAGACAGATGTGCTCAAACTGGAAGACCATAGACAATTCTTGACCCTTTGGATCAGAGTAGAGTTTGGCAATTTCTGGTGTCGCCCCCCAAGTTTCTCCTACTGTCAAGAGATTCTTATCTCCAAAGGTCGCCTGATTCATTTCCTTGAGATAAGGATGGAGCATAGGACCGTTATTAACTACCTTCTCATCAGGAATCTTACCAATCATATCAATGACATCCATACGGAAACCACCAATACCTTTATCAATCCAGAAGTTCATCATCTCGTAAATTTTCTGGCGTAGTTTTTCATTCTCCCAGTTGAGATCAGGCTGCTTCTTGCTGAAAAAGTGAAGATAGTATTGACCCGACTTTTCATCGTATTCCCAAGCAGACCCACTAAAGATAGACTCCAAATAATTGGGCTCATCTCGCCAGATATAGTAGTCACGTTCAGGGCTGTCAGGATTTTCACAGGCCTCGACAAACCAAGCATGCTCATCTGATGTATGATTGACCACCAAGTCCATGATAATTCGAATATCGCGCTTCTTGGCTTCTGCGATGAGTTGGTCCATGTCCTCCATAGTCCCGAAAATAGCTGCAATCGCTTGATAATCAGCAATATCATAACCATTATCATCCATAGGACTGTCATAAACGGGAGAAAGCCAAATTGCTGTAATCCCTAGCTTAGCTAGATAGTCTAACTTACTCGTAATTCCTGGCAAATCACCAATCCCATCTCCGTTGCTATCCATAAAGCTCTTAGGATAGACTTGATAAACTACGGCATTGTGCCACCATTTTTCTTGCATCTGTTTACCTCATTATTTTAATAATCTATAGTCTATGATAGCGCTTTTTAAAACTTAGTGCAAGCGTTTGCCTAATCTTTTTGATTTCTTTTTTAGCTCCGTAGTTTCCTAACTCCCAATTTTTTTATATAATAGAGGTCAGAGGTAAAAAAATGAAAAAACAAGCTTTTAGTTCTGAACAATATTTGAATCTACAGCGCGACCACATTTTGGAGCGCATTAACCAATTTGACGGCAAGCTCTACTTGGAGTTTGGTGGCAAAATGTTAGAAGATTTCCACGCTGCTCGAGTCCTTCCTGGTTATGAGCCTGACAATAAAATCAAGCTCTTGCAAGAATTGAAAGAGCAAGTTGAGGTTGTGATTGCCATTAACGCTAGCAATATCGAGCATTCCAAAGCGCGTGGCGACCTAGGCATTTCTTATGACCAAGAAGTTCTTCGCTTGATTGATAAATTCAATGAGCTGGGGATCTTTGTCGGCTCTGTTGTCATCACACAATACGCTGGACAACCCGCTGCAGATGCCTTCCGCAATCAGTTAGATAAAAACGGAATTGATTCCTATCTTCATTATCCGATCAAAGGATACCCGACTGATATGGACCACATCATTTCTCCAGAAGGCATGGGAAAAAACGACTACATCAAAACCAGTCGCAACTTGATTGTCGTAACCGCTCCTGGACCTGGTTCTGGAAAATTGGCAACTTGTATGTCCAATATGTACCATGACCAACTCAATGGCATCAAGTCTGGTTACGCTAAGTTTGAAACCTTCCCAGTCTGGAACCTGCCCCTTCATCATCCGGTCAACTTGGCCTATGAGGCTGCCACAGCAGACCTTGATGATGTCAATAT
>NZ_KQ970760.1:54919-63876 GCF_001579175.1 Streptococcus oralis | reverse complement strand
AGGCTGCCACAGCAGACCTTGATGATGTCAATATGATTGACCCTTTCCATCTCCAAACCTACGGAGAAACCACTGTCAATTACAACCGTGATATCGAAATCTTCCCAGTACTCAAACGTATGTTGGAACGCATTCTCGGTGAATCTCCATACGCTTCACCAACAGACATGGGTGTCAACATGGTTGGTTTCGCTATTACAGATGATGAAGCTGCTATCGAAGCTTCAAAACAAGAAATCATTCGCCGTTACTATCAGACTGTACTTGATTTTAAAGCTGAAAAAGTCGGAGAAACTGCTGTCAAGAAGATTGAACTGCTCATGAACGACCTCGGTATCACACCTGCAGACCGTAAGGTTGCTGTCGCAGCACGTCAAAAGGCGGAAGAAACTGGTGGACCTGCCCTAGCCCTTGAATTGCCAAATGGGGAAATCGTAACTGGTAAAAACTCTGAACTCTTTGGGCCTACAGCTGCTGCCTTGATCAATGCTATCAAAAAATCAGCTGACATCGCTAAGGAAGTGAAACTAATCGAGCCTGAAGTCGTCAAACCAATTCAAGGCCTTAAAATCAATCATCTAGGTAGCCGCAATCCGCGACTCCATTCAAATGAAATTCTCATTGCCCTTGCTATTACAGCCATGGAAAATCCTGATGCTGCACGCGCAATGAAGGAACTTGGTAATCTCAAAGGAAGCGAAGCCCACTCAACCATCATCTTGACCGACGAAGACAAGAATGTCCTACGCAAACTAGGCATCAACGTAACCTTTGATCCATACTACCAATACGATCGCTTGTATCGCAAATAAAAACTCAAACCTCTCCTTTCTTGGGGAGGTTTTCTCTCTGTTTCAAGAGCAGTCTTTATGATATAATGAAAGAAGAAAACTGAAAGGATTTACCATGTCAAAAGAAGTTATTGTTGAAAGTTTTGAACTTGACCACACCATTGTCAAAGCACCCTATGTCCGCTTGATTGGGGAAGAAACAGGGCCAAAGGGAGATGTTATCTCCAACTTTGATATTCGCTTGGTACAGCCAAATGAGGACTCTATCCCTACCGCTGGTCTTCATACAATCGAGCACCTCTTGGCCAAACTCATCCGTACCCGCATTGACGGTATGATTGACTGTTCGCCGTTTGGTTGCCGTACAGGCTTCCACATGATTATGTGGGGACGCCATACCAGCGCTGAGATTGCAGCTGTTATCAAGGATTCGCTCAAGGAAATTGCTGAAACCACTACTTGGGAAGATGTGCCTGGAACAACCATCGAATCTTGCGGAAACTACAAGGACCACAGCCTCTTTTCTGCTAAAGAATGGGCAAAACTCATCCTGAAACAAGGAATATCAGATGATGCCTTTGAACGCCATATCATCTAAACAAAACAAAGGAACCAGCTTTTTAGCTAGTTCCTTCTTTTTTTATTCTCAAAATCTCGAGTTAGGCTTTTTCTCGAATGATCAAGACGCCATCTTCCATATCTGCTTCCAAATGTTTAGCATCTAGATAATCCAAGTGGAAGTCTGTCACCTTATCACGAATTTGTTGTTCAACTACTCGACGGAGAGGACGAACACCCATGACTTCGTCATAGCCTTCTTCTGTGATAAAGTCCTTAGCTGCTTGACTGACTTCCAAATCAATGTCTTTCTTAGCCAAGGTTTGGTTGACTTCAGCCAACATCAAGTCCACAATCTTAGAAAGATCTTCCTTATTTAAGTGTGAGAACTCGATAACTGCGTTAAAGCGGTTAAGGAACTCTGGACGGAAGAACGGTTTCAAGCGGTCCATCAATTCTGGTTTGTCCGCATCTTCTGTCAAATTGGCTTCATAGCCAAATCCAGCATTTGATGTCGCGATAATGACAGTGTTCTTGAAGTTCACTGTATTTCCTTGACCATCAGTCAAACGACCGTCATCCAAGACTTGGAGGAGAAGGGTAATGACTTGAGGATCAGCTTTTTCAATTTCGTCCAAGAGAATGATAGAGTAAGGATTACGACGAACTCGTTCTGTCAAGGTATTGCTATTGTCATCATACCCCACATAACCGGCTGTTGTACCGATCAGTTTAGAGACAGCTGTGCGGTCACTGTATTCAGACATATCCAAACGAATAATCGCATCCTTGGTTCCAAACATATCGAGCGCTAATTGCTTAGCAAGTTCTGTCTTACCAACCCCAGTTGGACCTACAAAGAGGAAGCTACCGATTGGGCGATTGCCTTCATCAAAACCAGCGCGGTTACGACGGATAGCACGAGCCACTGCTTCTACTGCCTTATCTTGGCCGATTACCTTGTGTTCCAAGCGATGAGCCATATCTTTCAAACGTTCGATGTCTGACGCTCCCATTTGTGACACTGGAATACCTGTCATTCGTTCCACAGACTCAGCCACATCGTTGATGCTTGCAGTCACTTTCATGTCTTCTGTGTGGTTTTCGACTTTTTTCTCTAATTCTGCAATACGTGTTTTAGCATTGAGAGCTGCTTCAAAGTCTTCTGCCTCAACTGCTTTTTCTTGCTTGTCTTTTTCTGCCTCAATCTCCCGTTCAACAGCATGCACATCTGTTACAGGATGTTGAGCTGCCAAGTGAGCTGCCGTTACATCGACAAGGTCGATAGCCTTATCTGGCAAGCTGCGTTGTGGAATGTATTGAATCGAATAATCCACTGCTGCTTTCAAGACTTCGTCTGGCAAGATAACATTGTGGTGTTGTTGATAGAGGTCACGAATTCCTTGAAGGATTTTAAAGGTATTCTCTGCTGAAGGAGCATTGACCTTCACTTCGTTGAAACGACGAGCAAGAGCTGCATTTTTCAAAATAGTGTTACGATATTCGTCTTGAGTCGTTGCCCCAATAACTGTCAACTCACCACGAGAGAGAGCTGGTTTGAGAATATCTGCAAGACCTTTAGAACCACTATCTCCACCGATTGAGCCAGCGCCAAGGATTTGGTGAATTTCATCAAAGAAGAGGATAATATTTCCTGCTTCTTTCACTTCATTGACTAAGTTTTGAACGTTTTCTTCAAAGCTACCACGGTATTGAGTACCAGCCTCAAGACCTGAGATATCAATAGAAATAATTTCCTTGTTCTTAATAGCAGCTGGAACATCTCCGTTCACAATTGCTTGTGCTAGACCTTCGACAACTGCGGTCTTACCAACACCTGCATCTCCGACCAAAACAGGATTGTTCTTGGTACGACGTGAGAGGATTTCAGAAGTTTCTTGAATTTCCTTGTTTCGTCCGATAACAGGATCCAACTTGCCCTCACGAGCTTCTGCGGTCAAGTTTCGACCTAGTTTAGCAAGGACACCGTCTTGTTTCATACCTGAAGCGTGTTGTTGCATTTGCGCATCAGATTCTACATTTCCTGGCAATTGACCAGTTGCACGATAGTGAGCAAATTCCTCAGGTGTCACTTCACGTCCATTAATCAAGTAGCGACGATTCTCAGAACTGTATCCTCGCATACCACCCATCAATTGGTTAAATAAATCATCCATGTTGTTAAAGTTATTAAAGTTGTTGTTCATATTCTTTACCTCGTTTATTCTTAATTATTTGCGATCTCTGATATTGACTATCTTTGACCTTTGTTTTAAAAATTTTAGACTAGCTAACTAGCTACTCTACGTATAATTTCTGGTTTTTCTTTTTTAAATAAGCCTTTTATCATCTTCTTTTCAAAGTCTGTTAGATTCAACATAGGCCTCACCCCTTTCTAGGGTATCTATCGTACATTTTCAAGAAATAGAATCATTGAAAATGAAGTTTTCTAAGGAATTCATTTTCCTTATGTTCCTAC
Organism: Streptococcus oralis; assembly: GCF_001579175.1. Taxonomy (GTDB): domain Bacteria; phylum Bacillota; class Bacilli; order Lactobacillales; family Streptococcaceae; genus Streptococcus; species Streptococcus oralis_O. The sequence goes on along the minus strand of NZ_KQ970760.1, from coordinate 60,048 downwards.
TATATCACATTGGTCAGTAAAAGTCAATAGTTTTTGACCAAATTTGACTATTTTTTAAAAAAATTTTTTGAAGTACAAAAAAGCCCCTAGAAAACGAATTTTCTAGAGACTTTCTCTATCAAGTTTAAGAGAGAAGAAATATTCTCACGTACCAAGTTTCATGTTTCTTCTACAAAAGCTTAAGCTTTGCGTTTTACGAAGAATACCAATCCACTCAATGCCAAGACTACAAATCCAAGCGCAGAAAGGATAGAGGTTGCTTCCCCTGTGTTTGGAAGTTCAGCTTTACCTTTAGTCTCAGTAGCTGGAGGTGCTGGTTTTGGATCCTCTTTTTGTCCTGGATCAGTTGGTTCTGTTCCTGGAGTTGGATTTATTCCTGGATTATTTGGCGTTGGATCTGGTGTTGGTGCTGGATCTGGCGTTGTTCCTGGATTATTTGGAGCTGGATTTGGATTTGGTTCTGGTGTTGGTGTGGGAACAGTGTATTTATTTGTAAATACAACTTCTTTACCATCCGCATACGAAACCTTTGCAGTCAAGAGACCTTGATCATCCGCAACTACAGTGACTGTTACGGTATGCTCAGTCTTGTCGTATTCAACACCCTCTTCAGTACCAACTTTTTCAACCAAGGTATAAGTGTAAGTACCTGCTTCTTCGAATGAACGAACAAAGGCTACTTTACCTTCGGCAGTATTCTTAGCTGTAGCTACAACGGCGCCTTTCTCTTTCAATTCGAAAGTATAAGCATCAGCTACAAGCTCTTTATTACCTGTAATCTTCTTAGTTGCTTTGATTGTCGCATTTGTTGGAGCTGCTTTATAAGTGTTGGTGAAAGTTGGTTCTGCTGAAGTAACAGAAGCTTTCAATACGCCACCTTGAAATGCTGCTGTTACAGTAACTTCCTTGCCTTCCTCATCAAATGTGATACCATCGATTGCTTTTGAAGTATCTTCTTTGATGATGTAGCGATAAGTTCCCGCACCTTTCAACTCAATATTCTCAAAGGTAATCGTTCCGTCAGCTTTTGATTTAGCTGTAGCTACTGGAGTCTTCAAGTTCTCTGCTGTGTATAGGTTGAAAGTAAACTCATCTGCTTTAGGAAGTTTATCTGTACGACCTTCTACCACTTTCTTAGCAGTCACATTGAATACAGCTGGAACTGGTTCATCTTTAAGATTAATAGTAGAACCTGCTGCTCCGAGTTTAACTGTATACTCTTTCTCATCTAGCTTATAACCAGCTGGAGCTGTCTTCTCTTTAATCTTGAAAGTTTTACCTTCCCATTTCTGATCATAAGTTTTAGTCAGTGCCACTCCTTTTTCATTTGTAGTCACTTCTGTTGTTTCACTTGCATCATCTGATGCCGTTACAGTATAAACTGCTCCTGGAACGGGTGCAAGAGTGAAGGCATCTGTCTTATTAATCTTAATTTGGTAAGCTGTAGAAGCCACGATAGTCCCTGAAATCAAGGAAGTCGCTTCTGCTTTCATGCTAAGAGCTCCTGGACGACTTGTATTTTGAGCCAGTTTTGTTCCGTCTGCTAGAGACAAGGCTGCGATATTTGCTACTTTAGTACCATCATTTGGAGTTGTTGTATTATAAGTAACAAAGTAAGATGTCGTTCCATCTTTAAATGTTATATCAAAAGAAGTATAGTTTTCATTCCAATCAACCGTATATTCTTTTCCCTCAGATAATAATACAGCATCATCAGGAACAGCGGACGTTCCACCAGTAATATCCGCCCTGTAAACTCTCAAAGTTTCTGGTATATATTGAGCAGGAGTATAGGATGTATCGTCGTTTTGAATCGTATCGTGTAGAACAATGTTCTGTCCAAAATCTTGTTTTTCCGTATTTACACGTACCCGCCAGTTTGAAACAGCATCTCCTTTGCTAACTGATCCAATAGCTGCTAATTTTTCAGAAGTCCAATTGTCACGTGATGCTTGACCACCAGATTTTGCGTAGTTTTCAGTACCAACTTTAGGACCTGAAATCGTTTTTGAACTATAAACATGTTTAATTTCTTGCTTCATTGAAGAAGAATTAAAATTAATTAGAGTCTTATTCTGATCCTTTAAGAATCTAAATGATGCAGAAAAGTTACCAGATACATCCTTTACTTTGTCTCCTCCAGTTTTAGCCAAGTATTTATCCAGGTTCTTCAAGGTTATCTTTGCCTTGCCACCTTGGTCATCACCATTTGATGTGACTACTGCCTCTCCTATAGCTACTTGAGTAACCGGATCAATCAACTCCTGATTACCATTATAAACCGTAATAGGAGCCGGAATATCAAAAGTAAAATAATCCCCGTTATTCAAGTTCTCATTATACTGTTTGAGATCAAAAGTCACGCGAAGCTTATATGCTAAATTCGTACGAAGCGAGAAATCTCCTTCCGAAGTCACATTCTGCTTAGTATCTGATGCATCTAACAGATCAATACCTGTAATCACTTGTATCAATTCTTTTGAGACCGGATTATCTGCCCTAACAACGCCTATCAAAACAGAAGCTAGACCTAAAATTGCAAAAGCTAACGCAGAAAATTTAGATAGCATTCTTGACGTTTTGCTTGTCGACATCTCTTTCCCTCTTTTCTATATGAAATTTCTAATTTTAATCCCCCTGTGAGATTAAAACATGCCATTCTGACAATCTCTATCACTAATTAGAGTTTATCTAATATATTAGAACATCTCAATACAATCTATTCAAGTATATTAACTTAAAAATACACGTATTTGCATCATTCTATAACCTAGCCATTCAATTTTGAGCTATTTATATCGGTAAACTGATATAAATAGCTTAATATATGTTACATCTGTAATTAGGCCAATCTTTGATATTATAGTAAAAAGCCAGTCATTTTGACTGGCTTTCTTATTATTCTAATTGAATCTTAGCTCAATGCATCATCCATTGAAAGGACTTCGTGGAAGACACGTTGTGTCAATTCAGTTTTTTGTTCTGGAGTGAGGTATTTAGTGTTTACACAGTATCCAGAGATACGTACGATAACGTCTTCACCTGACATAATCTTTTCGTAAACATCATTCAAGTCCATAACGTTCAAGTTAACGTGTTGTCCACCGTTTTCGAAGTAACCATCAAGGATTGTTACCAAGTTGTCAACTTGTTCGTCACGAGTTTTACCAAGAGCACGAGGTGATACTTGAGTGGTAAGTGAGATACCGTCAGCAGCATAACCAAAGTCAAGGCTTGCAAGTGAGTTCAAGTTTTGCAACCATCCACCTTTAGCTTTGTTAGATGGGTTAGCCCCTGGTGAGAAGAATTCCAATTTAGACAAGTTCACAGAACCATCTTCGTTGAGGTATACACCCTTGTGGACTGGTGAGTTACCAGTTTGTTTAGAGTAGGCAACGTTAGATGTGATGGTAAGAAGTGAAACTGTAGCTTCCGCGTCTTTGTAAAGTTTGTGGCTACGTAGACGAGTTGTGTAAGCTTCAATCAACCATTCTGCCAATTCGTTTGAACGTGGGTCATCTTCACCCCAACGTGGGTATTCACCGATTGTTTCGTAATCGTAGATGTAGCCATTTTCGTCACGGATTGGTTTAACTGTAGCGTACTTGATAGCTGACAATGTATCAACTGTGTTAGCAAATCCACAGATACCGAATCCCATGTTAGCACGTTGTTTAGTTGGCAAGAAGGCCATTTGAACAGCTTCGTAGTTGTACTTGTCAGTCATGTAGTGGATGATGTTCAAAGCGTCTACGTAAGTGTCAGTCAACCAGTCAAGAGATTTTTCGAAGTTGGCTTTAACTGATTCGAATTCAAGAACTTCGTCACGGATAGGATCGATGTCAAATACCTTGTAGTCTTTGTGAACATCGTCGTAACCACCGTTCAAACCAGTAAGAAGGGCTTTAAGAACGTTTACACGAGCACCGAAGTACTGGATGTTGTGACGTTGATCTTCGTTTTCTGGGTCAAGTGGAGATACACAACATGAGATACAGCTCATTTCACCGTATCCGTCTTTAGCCATTGTTGTTACACCTTCGTATTGGATAGAAGAGTGTTTGTGGCTCATGTGCATACAGTAGCGACGGAAGTTGTAAGGCAATTTGTCAGTCCAAAGAACTGTCAAGTTTGGTTCTGGTGAGTTACCGATGTTGTCAAGAGTATTCAAGAAACGGTAGTCCATCTTAGTAACACGGTGACGACCGTCGTTACCCATACCAGCCATAGAAGTTGTGATGAAGGTTGGGTCACCTGAGTACAATTGGTCATAAGCTTTTGTACGAGCAAATTTAACTGTACGAAGTTTCATAACGAAATCATCAACAAACTCTTGGATTTCTGATTCAGTAAATGTACCACGAGCAAGGTCACGTTCTGCAAAGATGTCCAATACGATTGGCACACGACCTAGAGATGTAGCGGCACCATTAATCACACGGCAGACAGCCATGAAGGCAATGTTAACCCATTGGATAGCTTCTTTCGTATTCATCGCTGGTTTGCGAACGTCAACTCCGTAAAGATCACCCAAGCGAACAACTTGTTGCAATGCTTGGTATTGAAGGTTAATTTCTTCACGGAGACGGATTGTTTCTTCATCGATTTCTTCGATAGAGTTCCAGTCGTTCACTTTTTCTTGCATCAAGTAGTCTGCACCGTAAAGAGCAAGACGTGCGTAGACACCGATGATACGTCCGCGAGAGTAAGCATCTGGAAGACCAGTTACAGTGTGAGCGTGACGAGCACGACGGATGTTTGAAGTATAAGCACGGAAGATCCCATCGTTAACTGTTGTTACGTATTTAGTGAAGATTTCATGAACAGCTGGGTCTGGTTCGTATCCATTTTCTTTCAAAGTTGTTTCAGCCATACGGATACCACCTTTTGGCATGAAGTTGAGTTTGAAGAGTTCGTCGTTTTGGATACCGAAGATCAATTCGTTTTCTTTATCGATAAATCCAGCAGGAATATCAGCAATAGATGTTGGACGAGTGTCCATTGGGAAACGAGTTTCTTCGTAATGTGCTTTTGTTTCTTCTACGATTTTTTTGATGTGAAGTGAACGTTCTGTTGGTCCAGCAAGGAAACTTTCATCTCCATCATAAGGAGTGTAGTTAGCCTGAACG
>NZ_KQ970760.1:44971-54755 GCF_001579175.1 Streptococcus oralis | reverse complement strand
TCATCTCCATCATAAGGAGTGTAGTTAGCCTGAACGAAACGAGAAACGCTTGCTTTTTCTTTCCAATCTACGCCTTTGAAGCCTTCCCAAGCTTTGTCAAAAATATCTTGTGCTTCAACAACTGTCTTAACAACCATGTTAATGTCCTCTTTTTTCTTTCTAGTAACAGCCATCTGTTACATTCATGAGACAAGTATACCATACAGTAACCGATTTCAACAAGCAAAAAAAGGCCTTTTTGTCACTTTCTTTTCTAATACAGTCTATTTTTGAACACAATCTGTATTATATTTTTGAAAGTAGGATTACTCTTTTCCATTTTTTCAGAAAAAAAGGTATAATGAATAGAAAATGACGCTAGAAAGGTGCAATAATGCTCATATTTCCATTGATTAATGATCTGTCAAGAAAAATCATCCATATCGACATGGATGCCTTTTTTGCTGCAGTGGAAATGCGTGACAATCCTAAATTAAAAGGAAAACCTGTCATCATTGGAAGTGACCCTAGACAAACTGGCGGACGAGGAGTTGTTTCTACTTGTAGCTACGAGGCACGAGCCTTTGGTATTCACTCTGCCATGAGTTCTAAAGAAGCTTATGAGCGTTGTCCCAAAGCCGTCTTTATCTCCGGGAATTATGAAAAGTATAAGGCAGTTGGACTTGAGATTCGAGCTATTTTTAAACGGTACACTGATTTGATTGAACCTATGAGTATCGACGAAGCCTACTTGGATGTGACAGAAAATAAACTCGGTATCAAGTCAGCTGTTAAAATAGCTCGCCTCATCCAACAAGATATCTGGCAGGAACTGCACTTGACTGCTTCTGCTGGCGTTTCCTACAATAAATTTCTAGCTAAAATGGCTAGTGATTATCAAAAGCCACATGGTTTGACAGTGATTCTACCTGACCAAGCCCAAGACTTTCTCAAACAAATGGATATTGCTAAATTTCATGGTGTAGGTAAGAAAACAGTAGAAAAGCTTCATGAAATGGGCATTTATACTGGTGCAGACTTATTGGACGTCTCAGAAGTCACTTTAATCGATCGGTTTGGCAGACTCGGTTTTGATCTTTATCGAAAGGCTCGTGGTATTCACAATTCTCCAGTCAAGTCCGATCGCATTCGTAAGTCCATTGGCAAGGAGAAAACCTATGGGAAGATTCTGCAAGTAGAAGAAGACATCAAAAAAGAGCTGACTCTTCTCTCAGAAAAGGTAGCTCACAATCTCAGCCAACAAGGAAAAGCTGGAAAAATCATTATCCTAAAAATACGATATGCTGACTTCTCCACTCTGACTAGACGAAAAAGCCTTCCACAAGCAACACAGGACGCTAGTCAGATTTCTCAAACTGCCATTCAACTCTACGAAGAGCTAGCTGAAAAAGAAAAAGGTATCCGTTTACTAGGAATTACAGTGACAGGATTTTAAATCCTTGAGGGGATTCATTGGTTTAAATCAAATGAGGTTGGAACAAAAGTGTTTCAGCCTCATTCTGTTTTAAAAATAATTCTTAGAGCGTGATAGCTAACCACTAAAACTGTCAGAGGTAATACCTTAAATTACTGATCAACATGCAGCAGACTGTATCAGTATTATTCCCCTTTTAGACTCTAATAATTCCTAATTTAAGAAAGCCTCTTCCTCTTATTCCCTCTCTTTTTTATTAGAAAACTGAATGCTTTTAGGAGTTATAGTTTAGTTTGATGTCCTACCGCATTTGTACAAGGATATATACTTGGACTACAATATTTTTTGACAATTTATTAATGAAAAGGGGCAGTTGGTTTTAATTAAGTATTAACTCCAACACTTAAAACTAAAAATGTGAGATAGATTTCAAATAGTTCCTAGTTAAAAAACTTTTTCTCATAAGTGGTAGGTGTTGACACCTTCATTTTTATTTGTTAAACTAGAAAATATTAAAAAATACCGTCTGGTCGGTTTTTAAAAGAAAGGATTTAATATGAAAAAAACTATGCTAGAAAAAACAATCGATTCTATTGCAAAACAAAATCAACGAGTACGTCAACATCAAATACATCATCACGAAGCCATTAAAAAGCAAATAATACAGCAAAAAGAACAATTTTATCGATTAACACAAGGAGAGAGCGGTATCCGACATTCTCGTTTGGGAGTGAAATGTGGGTATGCTACAATCACTGGTGGGCTCATCACTACTTTGTTTAGTCCTTGGAATGGTTTAGGAATAATGACCATCGGTGGGATTACATTTCTCTCAAACTTGTATCACATCAAACGTATAGAAGCAAAATTAAAAAAGTAGAGTGGTTTTCTTAAGAAGGAGGCTTGTTAGACGCTCAAATATTACCTTTTCTTCTTTTTTTGATAAAATAAATTTAATAAAACAGAGAGAAGGAACTCAATGGTCGCAAAAACAGAAAAATCTCAAGCAATGATTGAAAAAATTTTATCAACAGCTTCACAGCTTTTTATTCACAACGGCTATGAAAAAACAAGTGTACAAAACATAGCGCAAACAGCTAGTATTTCAAAAGGAGCCATTTATCACCATTTTCAATCAAAAGATGACATTTTTTTTGCAGTTTTAAAACAGCGTTATCAATTGATGGAAAAGGAATTGCTAGACTGGCTTGAATCCACCAGTCATTTAACTGGAAGAGAACAGCTCAAAGAAATCTTTCAGTTTAGTTTAAGAAGTCAGAAAACTAACTACGAAATGTTGAATCACGCGCCTCTTGATGCAGAGTTCATGCTGACTATTATCCGTTACAATCTGCGTATAGGAACTCCCCTTATTGCAGATATTATAAAAAAAGGAATAGAAGATCAGTCCATTCAACCCATCCCCTTCCCTAATGAAGCGGCCGAGACAATCTTGCTTTTGACTAACTTTTGGGTAGAAGGAAGTATTTTTGAAAATTCTTCCGAAAAAATAGTTGATCGTATCTATTTTTTACAATTTATGCTTCAATCCATCGGCTTAGATATTTTTGATGAATCTTTGATCCAAGAAATTTTAAGTCAATCAAATTAAATACAATCTTTTCGTTTACTTTTAAAACCGTAGACAAACGTCGGGCAAGGCGACATAATAAGGTAATATAAAATAAACTAAACGATTATAAAAAATAGGATAGTTCCCCAAATGTTTTTTTGGCGAACTATCCTATTTTATTCTATTTTCAACTTATACAAACAAACGCACAAAACTGTAGAGCAACAAGACACTACCGAGTACGATACGGTATTTCCCAAAGAGTGTAAAGTCGTGTTTTTTCACATAACTGGTCAAGAAACGAATAGCAACCATGCTGACTCCAAAGGCTACTCCCATGGCTACAAGAAGCAAGAATAGTTGACCAAAACTCAAAAGTTGACCTGCTTTAATAAATTTAAAAATCTTTAAAGCACTGGCTCCGAACATAACAGGAATTCCGAGATAGAAGGTAAACTCTGTTACGACAGAGCGACTTGTTCCATTCAACAACCCACCGACGATAGTGGCACCTGAACGACTTGTTCCTGGGAAAAGGGCAAGGACTTGGAAGAGTCCAATGTAAAGAGCTGTTTTATAAGGCAACTTGTCTAACTCTGTTACGGTTGGTTCAATAGCTTGCGCCTTATTTCTTTTTTCAAGATAGATAAAGGCAACCCCATAGATAATCAACATGATCGCAACTGAAACCATGTTATGGAAGTTGGCATCAAACCAATCATCCAGTTTAAAGACCAATAGCAAAGGCAAGGTCGCAACCAAGACTTTTGACCACAACTGCCACGTTCGACGAACTTCGACTTTAGTTTTACCAGGTTTGAAGGGATTGAGCTTATTAAAGTAAATGACCATAACTGCTAAAATGGCACCAAGCTGAATGACAACATTAAACATAGACATGAAGGCTTCATTTTGGTCCTTGTATTGTACAAATTCTTCAACCAAGATCAAGTGGCCAGTACTTGAAATGGGCAACCATTCTGTAATTCCTTCAACAATCCCAAAAAAGATTGACTTCAAAATTTCAATAAAATACATACATTACTCCTTTTTCTGTCCTCTATTATAACATAATTTCGGATCTTGCGATACATTTTTTAGAAGGCGCCAATACTACCACCGCCTCCGCCTCCTGAGAATCCTCCGCCTGAAGAACCACTTCCAGAAGATACAGAATAATTGCTCGCTGTATTTGCGACAGTTGTGTATTGCTTGATTTGTGCAGTTGAGGCATGGAACTGTGTATGCCAACCGTAGGCTATATACAGATTCAAATCTGGATTTTCTAGCTGAATATGACGTACTTTCATTAACTTGCTCACCTTCTTGGCATAACCAAAGAGAGTCGCATAGACTAGTAGACGATTCCAAAGGACGATGCTCTCCAGCTCTGCCTGATCCAGATGAGCAATATCACGAAGCATATTTTCAAAACTCGTCCAAAGATAGAAAATCTCCGCCCCTTCTTCTGTTAGAACTCCATCACGATAGGCTCCTCGCATCGCAAAATGAACCCAGAAACTGCTCCCTAATCCTGTCAAACCTAAGATTAGAAAAGGAACTGAAAAGAAGCCATGTGTTTGCCAGCTATAGTAAAAGAAAAGTAATCCACCTAGAGCCGTTATAGCTGAACAGACCCGCATCCCAAGAGCAAGACGGCGTTCCTCACTTGTCAAGGGACGATAATAGCTTGGAATACGAAGTACATGGACCTTATCCTTGACACAAGACTGAATGCGTTGAAGTCTTCTTTCAAAGGAACGCTTGAGGTGCAGACCTGTTTCTCGGATATGTTTTTCATCTGACTTTTTAGCTCCATGATACAAGCCAGATGAGACTTGGTAATCAGGGAATAAATCCGAAATAGCCAGTTCCTTCTTATTCGATAGGGTCATGCGCAGACATTCCTTCTCAAAATTGGATAAGCCTTTTTCACTGATAATTCGTAGATAAGGTTCCTCATCACCTTGAAAAATAGATAAATGACCTCGATCTACTAAATCCAACAAGGTTGCCTGAATCAGACGTTCAAAAGTAAATTTGCCAAAACCTGATTTGTTTAGAGGATTGACTTCCTCTAAGGAAGTTGAATACACTGCTTCTGCTAGAACCATTGGAGGCAAATCCATCGGCGGTTCATAAAGTCTGTGGTCTTTTGGAAAGACCTTTTTAATGCTTGTACTCTGACGAAACATTCTATAAAAGATAGGAATTGGAAGTAAGAGACTCATAAAAATGATCGGGAAGACCCATTTCATCATAATCTCACTTTGCGCTTTTTCTGTCGCTATATTGCTTTCAATCCGGTTAAAATCCGTTAAACATTCTTCCTCTAATCCTTGATCTGGAGCTCCTGCAAAAGCACTTCTCGGCCAGTAAGCATGTAATTCGATCTGTCGCTTTCTAGGAAGGTCTTTCATTTTGATATGATAGAGATTATTAACTTTTTCAACACTAGAGTCCCTTAGGAGTTGGCCTGCATGAAAATAGAGCTTCTCTGCTGAAGTATCAGAGCTAACCTTAAACTCAATCTCTTTGATGTCTCCAGTACTATCGGTCAAGGGTTGCCAATTTAGCTCTGCGATATCCTTATATAAGAAGAGAAGGTTTGATAGTTTCCAGGTAACCGTCACCCGAACCGTATCCCCAGCATAGCCAGTATTGTAAATTTTTACCTTATAGCCATCCTCTTCCTCCATAGTATAGTAGGAAATATCTTGAACAATTTTTCCATTTTTAGAGACCTGAACGGTCGGGTCAGGATCAATAGCAAATCCTTCTGGCATTTTCCCAGCTTTGCCGAGTCCAACTAACTGACCATTATAATCATCTCCAAAGCGGTAGGTGATTGTTTCCTTAAAAATTGCAGTATTATCTGCATGAATATTCAAATCACCATGGTAGGATAAGACATCAAAGTCTACCGCAAAAACCAAGCTCGGGATAAATAATAAACAAGTAAGTAGCAGAGTCAGTAGCCATCTTTTCTTCATAACAATTTCCCTTTCAATCTTTTCCCTATTATATCATTTTTTATAAGTAAAGGCTTACTTGTATTGAAAATCTCACTATTTTTAGATACAATAGAGAGAAGTCATTTTTAGACTAGAAATAGGAGAAAACATGAAAAAATTATGCTTATCTGTGCTTGCTATCCTAGCCCTCACACTGGGACTAGTTAGCCAGGTCCAAGCCGATGAATATCTACGCATCGGGATGGAGGCAGCTTACGCCCCCTTCAACTGGACCCAAGACGATGATAGTAATGGCGCTGTCAAAATTGATGGTACCAACCAATATGCCAATGGCTACGATGTCCAAATCGCTAAAAAGATTGCCAAAGACTTAGGTAAGGAGCCTTTGGTCGTTAAAACCAAGTGGGAAGGACTTGTCCCAGCCCTTACTTCTGGCAAAATCGATATGATTATTGCAGGTATGAGCCCAACGGCTGAACGCAAACAAGAAATTGCCTTTTCAAGCAGTTACTATACCAGTGAGCCTGTTCTATTGGTCAAAAAAGACTCTGCCTATGCCAATGCCAAATCTTTAAACGACTTTAGTGGAGCAAAAATCACGTCCCAACAAGGTGTTTACCTCTATGATTTGATTTCCCAAATCCCTGGCGCCAAGAAAGAAACAGCCATGGGTGACTTTGCTCAGATGCGTCAAGCTCTGGAGGCTGGTGTTATTGATGCCTATGTTTCTGAACGACCTGAAGCAATGACCGCTGAGTCTGCTAACTCAAAATTTAAGATGATCCAACTTGACAAGGGCTTTGAAACCGGAGAAGAAGACACCGCTATTGCCATTGGACTTCGTAAAGATGACAGCCGTATCAGCCAAATCAATGCGAGCATCGAAACCATCTCAAAGGATGAGCAAGTAGCCCTCATGGATCGTATGATCAAAGAGCAACCAGTAGAGGCGACAACAACGGAGGAAGACAGTAGTTTCTTTAACCAAGTCGTTAAGATCCTTTCTGAAAACTGGCAACAACTCCTGCACGGCGCTGGTATCACACTCTTAATCTCCATTATCGGAACTGTCACAGGCCTTATTATCGGGCTTGCAATCGGAGTCTTCCGTACAGCACCTCTATCTGAAAACAAAGCCATCTATGGCTTGCAAAAGCTACTTAGCTGGATCCTCAATGTCTATATTGAAATTTTCCGTGGTACACCAATGATTGTTCAATCTATGGTTATCTACTACGGTACAGCGCAAGCCTTCGGCATCAATCTCGATCGTACACTTGCAGCCATCTTCATCGTTTCAATCAACACGGGTGCCTACATGACAGAAATCGTCCGTGGAGGTATCCTAGCAGTTGACAAGGGACAATTTGAAGCCGCAACCGCTCTTGGTATGACCCATAATCAGACCATGCGCAAGGTTGTTCTACCTCAGGTCGTTCGCAACATCTTACCCGCTACTGGTAATGAGTTTGTCATCAATATCAAAGATACCTCTGTACTGAATGTTATCTCTGTGGTAGAACTCTACTTCTCTGGTAATACTGTGGCCACCCAAACGTATCAATACTTCCAGACATTTACAATCATCGCCGTGATTTACTTTGTCCTCACCTTCACAGTGACCCGTATTCTACGCTTCATCGAAAGACGTATGGACATGGATACCTACACTACAGGTGCTAACCAAATGCAAACGGAGGACTTGAAATAATGAGTCAACCCATTCTTGAAATTAAACACCTCAAAAAATCCTATGGACAAAACGAAGTCTTAAAAGACATCTCTCTATCAGTCCACAAAGGAGAGGTTATCTCCATCATCGGGAGCTCAGGAAGCGGAAAATCAACCTTCCTACGTTCGATCAATCTACTTGAAACACCTACTGAGGGGGAAATTCTCTACCGAGGAGAAAACGTCCTTGCAAAAGGCTATGACCTTACTCACTATCGTGAAAAACTCGGTATGGTTTTTCAATCCTTCAACCTCTTTGAAAACCTTGATGTTCTCGAAAACACTATTGTCGCCCAAACAACTGTCCTTAAAAGAGAACGCTCTGAAGCTGAAAAAATTGCCAAAGAAAATCTTGAAAAAGTTGGCATGGGTGAACGCTATTGGCAAGCCAAACCAAAACAACTCTCTGGGGGCCAGAAGCAACGTGTAGCCATCGCTCGCGCCCTCTCCATGAATCCTGATGCCATCCTCTTTGATGAGCCAACATCTGCTCTGGATCCAGAAATGGTCGGTGAAGTCCTTAAAATCATGCAAGACCTGGCTCAGGAAGGATTGACCATGATTGTCGTAACCCACGAAATGGAATTCGCCCGCGATGTTTCTCACCGTGTCATCTTTATGGATAAGGGCGTCATTGCTGAAGAAGGCAAACCAGAAGACCTCTTCACGAACCCTAAAGAAGAACGGACGCGCGAGTTTCTTCAGCGCTATCTCAAATAAGATAAAAGACTGCATAAAGAATGCAGTCTTTTTTAGTAATTAGGAAAAAGAAAGACAGATCCGCTTTAAGAATCTGCCTGTAAGCGTGGTTTAATCTTCAAATTTTTCATGATTTTTTTCATAGAAATCGATTAAACCAAGAGCTGTTTCAAATGAAATATTTTTAACTTTTGCGCGTCCTTGTGCTAGAGCAATGATAGACATTTCACGCGCATTCGTTTCTTTAGAGATACGGTAGCCTGTGATTTTCTTATCACGAACCCAGCCAACAACTGCTTCCACTTTTTCAAAGTTCGACTTAGCCATGTTCTTCTCCTAAATTATTCTTTACAATACTTAATTGTATACGTTTTTATTTCGTTTTTCAATAAAAAACATATATTCGTCGCAACTATATTATTCTGCATATTTTTATTTGGCTTTTAAAGCCGATAATATATGAGTTCTTATGTCCTCAACTCCATTAGGATTCGCTGGTAGGAAGATTGTATTATTACCCTCTTTATCTGCAAAATTATTCAACGTATCTAAATACTGGTTCGTTAATAGGATAGACATGATTTGTTCTTCAGTTAGCTCAACATTGGCTCCTTTTAACTCTTGGATAGAATCAGCTAGTCCGTCAACAATTGCTTTACGCTGCTCTGCAATCCCTACACCATGTAGGCGATCTTTTTCTGCTTCTGCTTCTGCTGCGGTCACGATTTTAATCTTATCTGCTTCAGCAAGCTCTTGCGCCGCAACTCTCTTACGTTGAGCTGCGTTAATTTCATTCATTGATTGTTTTACTTCAGCATCAGGTTCAACCTTAGTAATCAGCGTTTTGACAATGATATACCCATACGTAGACATTTCTTCAGCCACTTGTTTTTGAACTTCTAAGGCGATTTCATCCTTCTTCTCAAACAACTCATCTAGGGTTAGCTTTGGTACAGATGAACGCAAAGCATCTTCAATATAGGATTTAATTTGGGCTTCTGGACGCATCAATTTATAATAAGCATCTGTGACATTGTTTTCATTTACTCGATACTGAGTTGCCACATTCATCGTTACAAATACATTATCTTGCGTCTTTGTCTCTACAACAATCTCACTTTGCAACAAGCGTAGTTGAACTCTTGCCGCAATCCTATCAATTCCAAAAGGAGCTCGTAAATGAATACCACTATTGCTCAACTTTTGGTATTTACCAAAGCGTTCTATGATAGCGACAGATTGTTGTCGAACCACATACACAGAACTAACCATAATCACTGATGCAATCACCACTAATAATAATAAAACAAGTAAAATTTGTAAAACCATGGGAATCTCCCCCTTTCGTCACCCTCATTATAGCACCATCATCATTATTACGCAAATAATATG
>NZ_KQ970760.1:0-44949 GCF_001579175.1 Streptococcus oralis | reverse complement strand
AGCACCATCATCATTATTACGCAAATAATATGATAAGAATTTTATTTTAGCTTAAACTAACATATTATACAACGTTTCGTTCCCATTCAAATTAATATAAGATGGGTCAAACTTTTCCATTCGATGAATCAATCCAGCATAATCATGCTTATTGGCAAGAGCTACCCCGATCAAGACAGGGCCCGTCCCCTTGCTTGCTCGTTTGATATATTCAAAACGAGTGATGTCATCATTTGGCCCTAAAATATCATTTACAAACTCTCGTAGAGCTCCTGGACGTTGTGGGAAATTCACTACAAAGTAATGCTTGATTCCATCGTAAATCAAGGCACGTTCTTCCATCTCTGGCATGCGG
The DNA here is from genome assembly GCF_001579175.1 of Streptococcus oralis. Lineage (GTDB taxonomy): Bacteria > Bacillota > Bacilli > Lactobacillales > Streptococcaceae > Streptococcus > Streptococcus oralis_O. The sequence continues at coordinate 44,594 of NZ_KQ970760.1, read as the reverse complement.
TTGATATCGTTATTTCCTCCAGAAATGATACAACAAATCGTCTTGCCTTTGATATAGTCTGATAAAACTTCCAAGGCTGCAACGCTGGCAGCTCCGGCTGGTTCTGCAACAATACCTTGTTTGGAATAAAGATCAATCAAGGTTTCAGAAATCAATCCCTCGTCCACCCCAATCAGCGTTTCAACATTCTTACGAGTCGCTTCATAGGTTAATTGTCCAACCTTTTGTACGGCTATCCCATCAGCAAACTTATCAATTTCTTTGAGCTTAACTGGTCCCCCAGCTTCAAAGGCAGCTTTCATAGAGCGAGCACCATTAGCTTCTACCCCAATCACTTCAATGGTCGGATTGGTTTTCTTGATGTAAGTTGAAACACCGGCAATCAATCCACCACCACCTACTGGTACAAGTACTGTATCAAAATCAATAGACTCTTTACGGGCTTCTTCAAGAATTTCATAGGCTACAGTCCCTTGACCAGCCTGAACATGCGCATCATCAAAAGGATCGATGAAGGTGCGGTTTTCTGTCAATGTAAATTCTTGTGCTGCCTTAGCAGAAGCATCAAATGTATCCCCAACCAACTTGATTGTCACGAACTCTCCACCAAAAAAGCGAACCTGCCCAATCTTTTGTTGCGGTGTTGTGATGGGCATAAAGATCGTTGCAGGAATCTTCATCTCGTTACAAGTATAGGCGACACCTTGAGCGTGATTTCCCGCAGAGGCACAGACTACACCACGCTCACGTTCTTCTTTTGATAGTTGAGAAATGGCATAATAGGCTCCACGAATTTTAAAAGAGCGAACTCGTTGCGCATTCTCCTTTTTGAGATAAATTTTTGCTTGGTATTTTTCTGATAAATAATGATCATATTCTAGTGGTGTATCAACTACTACACCACTCAAAACTTTGTGGGCTTTCACCACATCTTTTGCACTTAGCATTGTCTCCTCCTCAAATACTTTTCAAGATAAAAAACGAGTTAGGTACCCCCAACTCGCCTTCTGTCTTTCTTTACAAGAATTAATTGTAGATTTTGAATGCGTCGTCGTCGTTTTTACCAACGAAGGGCATTGCTTTACGCAATTCTGCACCAACTTTTTCAATTTCAAGGTTAGCTGCTTGTTCACGGTAAGCAGTTAATTTTGGACGACCAGCCTTGTAGTCATTCACAAAGTCATTTGCAAATTTACCATTTTGGATATCTGCCAAAACAGCTTTCATGTTTTCTTTCACTTGCTCAGTAATCACACGTGGACCTGATACATAGTCACCGTATTCAGCAGTGTTTGAAATAGATTGACGCATTTTCTTGAATCCACCTTCATAAATCAAGTCAACGATCAATTTCATTTCATGAAGAACTTCAAAGTAAGCCAATTCTGGGGCATAGCCTGCTTCTGTCAAGACTTCAAAACCTGCTTCGATAAGGGCAGTCAAACCACCACAAAGTACAGCTTGTTCACCAAACAAATCTTCTTCAGTTTCTTCTTTGTAAGTTGTTTCAAGCAAACCAACACGAGCTGCCCCAACACCTTTACACCAGTCCATAGCAATGTTTTTAGCATTTCCTGTTGCATCTTGGTAAACTGCGTAAAGAGCTGGTACACCAAATCCTTCTTCGTAAGTACGACGTACCAAGTGTCCTGGTCCTTTAGGAGCACACATGAAGACATCTACATCTGCAGGAACTTTGATAAATTCAAAGTGGATATTGAAACCATGAGCAAATCCAACTGCATTTCCAGCTTCCAAGTTTGGAGCGATTTCTGCTTCGTACAATTCTTGTTGGATTTCGTCTGGTGCCAAGATCATGATAACGTCAGCCAATTTAGTTGCTTCTGCTACTGTGTAAGTGTCAAATCCATCTTCTTTTGCTTTGTCAAAAGATTTACCTGGACGCACACCGATGATGACATCACGACCTGAGTCACGCAAGTTTTGCGCATGCGCATGTCCTTGTGAACCATAACCGATTACGGCGATTTTTTTACCATCAAGCGCTGCTACTTTAACATCTTTTTCGTATTCCATTTGAACTGCCATAGTTTTTCTCTCTTTTCTATTTTTATTGCCTTATAGGCTGGTTTAACAAATTTATGCTGGATTTTATACTAAGAGTATTAGTCGCGGGTAAATCCAGTTGCACCCGTACGAGCGATATTTTTAATACCATATGGTCGAATCACTCGCAATAAAGCTTCACTCTTTTCAGCATTTCCTGTCATCTGGATGGTGATTGAGCTTGGAGCCACATCTACTACCGTTGCACGGAAAGGTTGGATAATGGCCAAGATTTCTGCACGCTTTTCAGCAGGAGCAGATACCTTCACCAAGATAACTTCTCTTTCCAAGTGTGGTTTATCTGTGATATCTCGAATGCGAATCACATCAATCTGACGATTGAGCTGTTTAATGATTTGCTCTACTTCATCATGAGAAGCCACATCAATAATGATGGTGATGCGAGATACATTGGGGTTCTCTGTCGCACCAACTGAGATACTCTCAATATTGACTTGACGACGAGAAAGGACACCTGTAAAACGATTCAAAACTCCTGAACGGTTTTGCAATCTAGCTGTTAACATTCTACGCATGGAACTTCACCCCCAACATCTCATGATTACTCTTACCAGCTGGTACCATCGGTAAGACCTGTTCCTTACGAGAAATATCCACCTCGATAAACATGGGCACATCCTCTAGAATGACTTCTAGATCCTTCTCTATCGTCTCTGGATTATCAAATTTATAGTTTTTGATGCCGTAAGCCTGTGCCATCAGCTGGAAGTCAGGAAGTGTATCAAAGACTGACTCGGAAGTTCTACCCTCATAGAAGGATTCCTGCCACTGGCGCACCATTCCTAGTGAATGATTGTTTAGCATGATAACTTTAATCGGAATCTTATAGATATTGAGAATAGCCATCTCTTGGTTTGTCATTTGATAGCCACCATCACCAACAAAAAGGATAACTTCTTTTTCTGGATTGGCAATCTTGGCTCCGATAGCTGCAGGAACTCCGAACCCCATGGTACCCAAACCACCTGAAGTGACTAACTGACGCTCATTTTGGTAAGGATAATACTGAGCTGTCCACATTTGGTGTTGCCCTACGTCTGTGACAACAATGGCATCTCCATTCGTCAACTCACCGATGCGTTCAATGACTGCCTGCGGTTGAACCACACGTTCTTTCTTATCATAAGAACGAACACGGTTCTTGTCCTTAGTAACTTTGTCAATCCACTTTTCAGTATTGTTATGAACAGTTGGTTCTGCTAGTAGCATCTGCAAGGCTTTCTTTGCGTCCCCAACCACTGGAATGTCTGCACTAATAATCTTACCAATCTCTGCTGGATCAATATCGATATGAGCAACCTTGGCATTTTTAGCAAAGGTCTTAGGATTTCCAGTCAGGCGGTCATCGAAACGGCAACCAATACTAATCATAAAATCTGCCTCGGTCATGGCAATATTAGCTGCGAAAGAACCATGCATGCCTCCCATTCCGAGGAAGAGTGGATGACTTGTTGCAATTGTACCTTGTCCCAAAAGACTGGTAACAACTGGAATTTGATAGCGTTCAGCAAATTCATTCAGTTCTTTAGAAGCTTCTGCATAGCTGATACCGCCACCTGCCAACAAAACAGGTTTCTTAGCCTTAGACAATTGTTTCAAGATTTTCTTGATTTGCATGTCATTTGGTTCTATCGTCGGTTGATAACTTGGTAAATGCACTTCGGGCGAATAGATGAAGTCTGTTTCAAGAGCCGATACATCCTTAGGCAAGTCAATCACGACTGGACCTGGACGACCTGTGGTCGCGATATGAACAGCTTCCGTAATGATACGAGGAATGTCAGCCGTCTCACGAACTTGGTAATTGTACTTGGTAATGGGCATAGTAATACCGACAATATCCGCCTCCTGAAAGGCATCCTTCCCAATTCCCGCTCGAGCGACTTGTCCAGTAAAGACCAAAAGGGGAACGCTATCGCTCATGGCATCCGCAATCCCTGTAATAGCATTTGTTGCTCCTGGCCCACTTGTGACGACTGCGACACCCAACTTTCCAGTTGATTTGGCATAGCCTTCAGCTTCGTGCAAACAGCCTTGCTCATGACGACCCAAAATGTGACGAATACCTTTGAAATTATAAATCGCATCATATAAAGGTAAGACTGCACCACCAGGATAACCAAAAATGGTATCAATCCCTAAGTCTCGAAGTGTTTCCAAAACCAGGTCCGACCCCGTCTTAGGAGATTCTAAACTGATTTTCTCCATTGTTCCCCTTTCTCTTCTCTTAAAAAAATAGCTTGTTACTATCATACCATTTTTTCAAATATTTTCAAGACAAAAGTATCAATTTTCTGAATTTTCTATCTAAGAGTGTATTTATGAATGTTTTTCTAATTTTTATTAACAATTTAAACAAAATCGGATTCTTTATTAACTTTCATTTATTAACTTTCTCTATTTTCTTAGTAAATAGACTTTCTAAAATCCTTACTAGATTTCTTTCATTTTGCAAATATAGACATACAAGATGCTTGAGAAAGGCATAAAAAAGGAAGCCAGCAAGTGACTTCCTTCTAGAGCGAGGACTGATTAGTCTTCACCTTTGTTTTTCTTAATGATTTCTTCTTGTACTGACTTAGGTACATCTTCGTAGTGGTCAAATACCATCATGAAAGTACCACGTCCTTGTGATGCTGAACGAAGTACAGTTGCGTAACCGAACATTTCAGCAAGTGGAACGTAAGCACGAACGATTTGGCTGTTACCGTGAGCTTCCATACCATCTACACGTCCACGACGAGCAGTTACGTGACCCATAACATCACCAAGGTTTTCTTCAGGAACAGTGATGGTTACAAGCATCATTGGCTCAAGGATAGCTGGTTGTGCTGATTTAGCAGCTTCTTTAAGGGCAAGTGAAGCCGCGATCTTGAAGGCAGTTTCAGATGAGTCGACATCGTGGTATGAACCATCGTAAAGCTTAGCTTTAACGTCAACCATTGGGTAACCTGCAAGAACACCGTTAGCCATAGATTCTACCAAACCTTTTTCAACCGCTGGGATAAATTCACGAGGAACCACACCACCGACGATTGCGTTTTCGAATTCGAATCCTTTTCCTTCTTCGTTTGGAGTAAATTCAATCCAAACATCACCGAATTGACCTTTACCACCAGACTGACGTTTGAAGAATCCACGTGCTTGAGTAGAAGCGCGGAATGTTTCACGGTAAGATACTTGAGGAGCACCTACGTTCGCTTCAACTTTGAACTCACGACGCATACGGTCAACAAGGACATCAAGGTGAAGTTCACCCATACCAGAGATAACTGTTTCACCAGTTTCAACGTTAGTTTCAACACGGAATGTTGGATCTTCTTCAGCCAATTTTTGAAGGGCGATACCCATCTTATCTTGGTCAGCTTTAGATTTTGGCTCAACCATCAATTGGATAACTGGTTCTGGAACGTTGATTGACTCAAGGATGATTTTAGCTTTTTCATCTGTCAATGAGTCACCAGTTGTAGTATCTTTCAAACCAACGGCAGCAGCGATATCACCTGAGTAAACAGTGTCAATTTCTTGACGGCTGTTAGCGTGCATTTGAAGGATACGTCCGATACGTTCACGTTTACCTTTAGAAGTGTTCAATACGTATGAACCTGATTGAAGAACACCTGAGTATACACGGAAGAATGTCAAACGACCTACGAATGGGTCCGTCATGATCTTGAAGGCAAGAGCTGCAAATGGCTCTTCGTCAGATGCTGGACGAGTTTCTTCTTCATCTGTATCTGGGTTGATACCTTTGATCGCTGGGATATCAAGTGGACTTGGAAGGTAGTCGATAACCGCATCAAGCATCAATTGAACACCCTTGTTCTTGAAGGCAGAACCACACAATACTGGGAAGAATTCAACATTGATAGTCGCTTTACGGATAGCAGCTTTCAATTCTTCGTTAGTGATTTCTTCACCTTCAAGGTATTTCATCATCAAGTCTTCATCAGTTTCAGCGACTGCTTCAACCAATTTTTCACGGTATTCTTGAGCTTGGTCAAGGTATTCAGCTGGGATGTCTTCTTCAAGGATATCTGTACCAAGGTCATTGGTATAGATTTCAGCTTTCATCTTGATCAAGTCGATGATACCGCGGAAGTCATCTTCAGCACCGATTGGCAATTGGATTGGGTGTGCGTTTGCTTGAAGACGGTCATGAAGTGTGCTTACTGAATAAAGGAAGTCAGCACCGATTTTGTCCATTTTGTTAGCAAATACGATACGTGGAACTCCGTACTCAGTTGCTTGACGCCAAACTGTTTCAGTTTGAGGCTCAACACCTGATTGTGAGTCAAGAACAGTAACCGCACCGTCCAATACACGAAGAGAACGTTGTACTTCGATTGTGAAGTCCACGTGTCCTGGTGTGTCGATGATGTTTACGCGGTGGTTGTTCCATTGAGCGGTTGTCGCAGCAGATGTGATAGTGATACCACGTTCTTGCTCTTGCTCCATCCAGTCCATTTGTGACGCACCTTCGTGAGTTTCACCGATTTTGTGGATTTTACCAGTGTAGTAAAGAATACGCTCAGTAGTTGTTGTTTTACCGGCATCGACGTGAGCCATGATACCGATATTACGAGTTTTTTCAAGTGAAAATTCGCGTGCCATGAGGTTTGTTTCTCCTATTTATTTTAATTTCTATTCTATTATAACACGATTTTAATAAAAACGGATAGGCAGGACCTACCCGTTCTCAATGTTTATCTTGTTTTTGTTGGTTTCAACTTGTATACAAGTTGAATTGAACTCGGGCTAGAAGCTCAAGTTAACTGATTTGACCCCGAGCGAGGCCCGGTACAAAAAAGATAAACTGCTTTGTGTTCACGGAACACTGCATCAGTTTCCTATTTTTGCCTTGGGCCTTTGCCGCTCTTAGTATCATGATCTAGTTGAGCTCAAGCTAAAAGTCTGGAGAAAAAGATGAATCTCATTGGTTGCAATCGCAACCTGCTTCGATTCCCTATTTTCTCTGGGACTTTCTTAACGCTTTCGCATCCTATTTTACCAACGGAAGTGTGCGAAGGCACGGTTAGCTTCAGCCATACGGTGAGTGTCTTCACGTTTCTTAACAGCTGCACCAGTGTTGTTCGCAGCATCCAAGATTTCTTTTGCAAGACGGTCTTGCATTGTGTGCTCACCACGAAGGCGAGCGATTGTTACCAACCAACGAAGTCCAAGTGTTGTACGACGTTCTGGACGAACTTCAACAGGGACTTGGTAGTTAGATCCACCAACACGACGTGCACGTACTTCAAGTACAGGCATGATGTTTTCCATAGCTGTTTCAAATACTTCAAGTGCATCGTTACCAGTAGCTTCTTTGATTTGCTCAAAAGCACCGTAAACGATTGAAGCAGCTGTACCACGTTTACCGTCAAGCATAACGCGGTTGATAAGACGAGTAACTAGTTGTGAATTGTAAAGCGGATCTGGCAATACATCACGTTTTGGAGCTCTATTTTTACGACTCATTTCTCTTTATCCCCTTTCCTTATGCTTTTTTCGGACGTTTAGTACCGTATTTAGAACGGCCTTGTTTACGATCGTTAACACCTGCAGTATCAAGTGCACCACGGACGATATGGTAACGTACCCCTGGAAGGTCTTTTACACGTCCACCGCGAAGAAGCACCACGCTGTGCTCTTGCAAGTTGTGTCCGATACCTGGGATGTAGGCAGTAACTTCGATAAGGTTGCTCAAACGTACACGAGCGAATTTACGAAGGGCAGAGTTAGGTTTTTTAGGTGTCATTGTTCCAACACGAGTTGCTACACCACGTTTTTGTGGTGAAGAAACGTTTGTTTGAACTTTTTTATGACTGTTGTAACCAACGTTCAAAGCTGGTGATTTAGATTTTTCTACTTTTGATTTACGCGGTTTGCGAACCAATTGGTTAATTGTAGGCATCTACATTCTCCTGTGTTTTTTTATTTTTGGTGATGATACACTTGGTGACAGCTACCATCTGTGTGTACTTTTGCAACATTTGTCAGCACGTCCCTGTACACTTTTGAGAGACCAAAAGTAAAAAGTACCGTCTATTATTGTAACACAATTTTTCCTTCATTGTCAAGATATTTTTATTTTTATTCTGATCTTTTAACTCTTTGACACTAGCTTTCACCGCTTTTTTCACAAAGAAAAGGAAGCTCATTGGCCTCCTAAATTCAGTTATTGATTTCATTCAATTAAGCGTTCGTTTGAGATATTTTTACCTTTCTTATCAAAACCAACCAGATTCTTTTGCAATGTTGGCTGCCTCTGTTCGATTACCAGCATCTAACTTGGAAAGAATATTGGTGACATAGTTTCGGACGGTTCCATTTGATAGATAAAGCTGATCTGCAATTTCTTGATTAGACAATCCTTGAGCGACTCCCTTTAAAACTGCGATTTCTTGCTCTGTTAATGGATTGGGATGCGTCATCACCACCTCCATCAATTCAGGCGAATACTCCTTGCGTCCTTCTAGGACAGTGTGCAAGGTTTGCATGAGGTCTGCAATGCTTCTTTCTTTCAAAACATAGGCATCCACTCCAGCCTTAATCGCGCGTTCAAAATAGCCAGGGCGCTTGAAGGTTGTCACCACAACTACCTTTGTTTCTAACTTTTCTGCTCGTATCCACTCCAAGACTTCAAGGCCAGTCTTAACAGGCATCTCTACATCAAGAATGGCGATATCCACAGACTCTTTTTCTAAGAGTTGGATTGCCTCTTGGCCATCCTTGGCTTGTAGGACAGTCTCTACATCTGGTTGAAACATGAGCAACTGGCACATGGCATCTCGCAACATACTTTGATCTTCTGCAACAAGTAATTTCATCTTAATTTCTCTCCTTATAAGGTAGCCGAACCTGCACTTCAGTCGGATGTTTCTGACTGATCACCTTTACCTCTCCCGAAAATGGAAGGACACGATCTCGGACTGTATGGAGTTCATCCCCCTTTAGAGAAGGAAAGCCACAGCCATCATCTCTCACTGTTAAAACGAGTGCTTTCTCTGTTCGTTCTACTTTTAAAAAAGCTTTAGACGCTTTAGCATGTTTGATGATATTGGTCACTAACTCAAGCAAAATCATGGAAGCCGTTGACTCCAAATCCTGAGTTAGGCTAGCAGTATCTAATTGGTGTTCGATTTGGACTTCAATCCCTGCAATTTCCAGCATTTTTTTCACAGTCGTAAATTCGGAGGCAAGGGTTCTTGTTTTAAGATTTTCGATAATTGTACGAACTTCATTCATGGATTCTTTACTGATCTGATGAATTTCTTTTAATTCTTTGTCCACTTGAGGATAGGCCTGCATTTGAAGAAGCTGGAGGGCAAGGTCCGTCTTCACACTCAACATAGCAAAGGTATGCCCCAGACTGTCATGGAGATCCTGACCAATACGACTGCGTTCATTTTCAGCCAAGAAAAGACTGAGCTTGGCATTTTGTTTCATCTTTTCTTCTTTTATCTGTTCAGATACCTGAATCCGATAAAGACCGAAGGTCAAGGCATCAGAAACGATAAAGGTCACCAAGAAAAAGAGGAGGTGCCAGGGACTAACTTGATCGACCATGTAAATCCCTGTCAAAATCAGCGGTTGTAAGACAACAAAACTGACAAAACGCCAAGAGTGAAAAGAAACCTCATCCAGCTCATAAATAAGGAGATTAGATAAATAAAAGATAAACCAAGCGAAGCTCGCATTTAGCCAGATGGAACTGTAAAAAATGTAGGCAAGCATGATCCACCAGGCCAGCCACTGCACGGTGCGATTCTGACTGATTAAAACCGAGTAGAAGGCAAGGACAAATAGTAGGGTCCATAGCAAGGTTAAAAGCGGGTACTCTCCAACGATGACACCCGCTATAGGAAAGATGATAAACACTATTGAAATATGAAACATATAATGAATGTTTTTAAATTTTTCCAACATAGATTTATTTTACCTCGATCCGTTTTTTCAGTTGAATGACCAATACACCGAAGAAAACTGTATAACCTAGTACAACCAAGGCAGCAAGAATGTTAAATTCATGGTGTTCCAAATAAGTAGAGATGACCTGCATCAGTTGATAGGTTGGAGTCAGCTTTCCAATAGATTGAAGCCATTCTGGGAAGGAATCCAAGGGGAACCACAGTCCACCTAGGACAGCCAAAGCAATATAGGCAATATTTCCAACAACCGTCATCAGTTGAGCACTGGGTAGCAAGCTCACCAAGACCCCCATACTGATAAAGACCACGCTTCCGACCAGCAACATAACTCCAATCACCAACCAGTCAAGCCAAGGTAGAGTCACTCCACGGACAAAATGACCAACTGAAAAGACAACTATAATTGATAACAAGAAAGTCAGCAAAGTACTGAACAGCTTTGATACATAATATTCTACCATAGAAACTGGAGAATGTTGAATCAATTTTTGCCAGTTGTTCGTCTTGTCAGATTCGAGTGTACTAGGGATACTGAAAAAGGCACTTGACATGATACTAAAGAGCGTCATGGCAAAAAGATAGGCTTGAAGAACAATTTCCGGAATATCTGACCCTGACATCATACCAGAAAAGATAAGGTAAAACACACTTGGGAGTCCGATGGACAGCAAGTAGTAGACGGCTTGCCGTTTCATCAGAATGATTTCCACTTTCATGAGACTTGTCATATTTTTCATCGTCAATCTCCTTTAGTCTTGAGTCGTTTCAAAGATACTATCTAAGAGAGTTCGGTTGCGAACTTCAATTTCTTCGATCGTGCAGCCCTGTTCTTGCAAGGCTTCCCATACCTGGCTGGCTTCTTTGGTGGTGAAGGAAAGAGCATTTTGCTTGATTTCAATCTCTTGAACCATAGTCAAGGTACTAACAAAATCCTGATAGGTTAGAGGCACCGTAAAGTGCTTTTCTTGTTCTTCACCACGCATGGCATAAGGTGTCGTATCGCGAATCAATTCACCCTTGTGGAGAACCAAAATGCGGTCAGCCGTATGTTCTACCTCTTCGATATAGTGAGAAGAGTAGACAATGGTGACACCATTTTTCTTTAACTGATTGACAATTTCCCAAAAATGCTGACGTGTCGAGGTATCCATGGCAGCAGTTGGTTCGTCCAAAAATAGAATTTTCGGACGACCTATTAGTGCCAACACGAAAGAGAACAAACGTTTTTGCCCACCAGACAACTTGCCCGCTAGCTGATTCTTCTGTTTGTCCGAAAATCTCAGCAAGTCATCAATTTCTTGATTGGAGAGACTGTTTGGATAGATTGATTGAAAGAAGGATAAGAGTTCTTTCACTTTCAAGTCTTGAACCACCGTATTTTCTTGAGGTAAGATAGAAATAAGCTGTTTTAATCGAGGATCTGTTGGTGCAAACCCTTGAATGGCTATCTGACCTAAGCTCATGAACTTGTCGCCCAAGAGGCAATCAATCAAGGTTGTTTTTCCTGCTCCGTTAGGCCCGATCAAGGCAACACATTCACCATCGTTGATTTCAAAAGAAATGTTCCGCAGGATTTCCTTGTCTTTTATTTTCTTACTTAATTTCTCAACTTTAATCACAGTCATGAGATTCTCCTTTCAACCACTCCATTCCCATAGGGAAAACGACGAAAATCATAAATCCAAAACCCCAAGCACCACGAATAATTTGGCGAAGCACGGTTTGGTCAAACCAACCAGTAAACATTTCCACTAACCATAGCAAGAGTGACAGGCCGATAAAGAAATAGATGATTGCTTTTTTCATTCCTCAAACTCCTTTTTCACATCTCTGACTAATTTCAAACCTTCTCTGACAAGCCAAGACATCATTCCAAAGCCAGCAAAGAGCTCCCAAGGAAAATGGTAGAAACCCTCGTCCAATCCTGAAAACATGAGATAGGTCATAACTCCTGCTACTACTAAACTCACTGTGACAATCATTTTATTTTTCATTTCTTCCCCCATTTCATACTTCAATTATAATCTTTTGAAGTTAGCGTAGCTAGATGCTTCTGTCACTAGGAAATATGACAAATGTCATAAAAAAAGAACCGATTTCTCGGTTCTTAAAAATGATTAGTCTGATCCATCATTTCGTTTCTTTTTAGCTAGCAATCCAAGTGTCATGGCACCTGTTAGGGCTGTCAGAATTCCTAGATTTTTCAAACCATCTTCTTGACTTCCGGTATTTGGAAGTTGATTTTTTTCTACAGAGATGTTTTGCGTCAATTGATCTGGTTTCGAATCAGGTACTGAAAGTTCTTTTTTATCAGACAGCTTCACTTGCTCTGGAAGTTCTACTACTGTTGGAGTATAGAATCCTGAAAGGATATTTCCATTGCGATCTTTACGGATCACTTTCACACTTTTTGCTTGTCCTATAAAGTCTGCCTCAGGAGTAAAGGTGACGGTGCCATCTGGTGAGATTACATAAGTTCCTTGACCTGGAACGACTTTTTCAGTTGTTCCATCTTCAAAGGTTGGCGGAACTGTCAGATCGACATCACCTGTAAAGTTTGGTTTACCAGTCTGAGTTTGACCTTTAAGACCTTCTGATGTCGCATCACTCACTTGTGTTTGTCCAAGGACAGTTGGTGTGTAGCGAGCAGTAACTACATTTCCATACATATCCAAACGTTTCACAACCAATCCTTTGGCTCTACCAACAAAATCTGGTTTTGGAGTAAAGGTAATCTTACCATCTTTATCAATTGTGTAGCTTCCTTCACCTGGAACGACCATAGTCGTGCTACCATCCTCAAATGTTGGTGGTACAGTCGGATTGATATGTCCTTCAAACGTTGGTGTTGCCACTTGAGGTTGGCCTTTTGCTCCTGTAGAAGCTGTGTCATGACCAATAGATGGATCTACAACTGTTGGACGATAGCTTGCAGTGACTGGGGTACCGTTCTTATCCTTGCGGAGAATCGTTACGCCTGTTCCTTTTCCTACAAAATTAGCTTCTGGAGTGAAGGTCACTGTACCATCTGATGCAATCGTGTAAGTTCCTTGACCTGGAATAGATTTCTCTTTGCTGCCATCTGCGAAGGTTGGCTCTACTGTTTCATCAATTGGAACCAGTGGATCACCACCTTGGAAGCTTGGAGTGCCTGTTTGTGGGACACCTTGAGGACCTGAGCTGGTTGCACCAGTTCCAGTTGGAGTCACCTTAGTAAACTCTGGACTGTAAGTCGCAGTAACTGGAGTGCCATTCTTATCTACACGTTTCACTGTGACTGGAGTTGGGTTTCCAACAAACTGTTTATCTGGAGTGAAAGTTACAGTTCCGTCTGGTGCAATCGTGTAAGTTCCTTGACCTGGAATAGATTTCTCTTTGCTTCCATCGTCGAAGGTTGGCTCTACTGTTTCATCAATTGGAACAAGTGGGTCGCCACCTTGGAAGCTTGGAGTGCCCATTTGTGGAACACCCTGAGGACCTGTGCTGGTTGCACCGGTTCCTGTAGGGATTACTTCTTTCACCACCGCTTGGTACTTGACAGTAACAGGAGTGCCGTTGGCATCCACACGAGTCAATTCAAGCTCTGGTGTTTCACCCTTGAACTGCTTATCTGGGGTGAAGGTCACTTTACCGTCTGCGTCCACTTCGAACTTACCAACATTTGGCACTTCTTTCACAGTTGTACCATTGTCAAATAGTGGAGTTGAATCAGCTGGGAATGGAACAGAATCATGACCTGGGGTGAAGCTGACTTTACCTTCTTGGACCTGACCTTGAAGGCCTTCTGTCTTATCACCAGTACCAGTTGGTGTTACTTTCGTAAACTCTGGACTGTAAGTCGCAGTAACTGGAGTACCGTTCTTATCCACACGTTTAACCGTTATTGGATCTGGACTACCTACAAACTGCTTATCTGGAGTGAAGGTCACTGTACCATCTGATGCAATCGTGTAAGTTCCTTGACCTGGAATAGATTTCTCTTTGCTGCCATCTGCGAAGGTTGGCTCTACTGTTTCATCGATCGGAACAAGTGGGTCACCACCTTGGAAGGTTGGGGTACCAGTTTGTGGAACACCCTGAGGACCTGTGCTGGTTGCGCCAGTTCCTGTAGGAGTGATCTTAGTCACTGTTGGTGTATAAGTCGCAGTAACCTCTGTACCGTTCTTATCTACACGTTTGACTGTGACTGGAGCTGGTTTGTCGACAAACTGCTTGTCTGGAGTGAAGGTTACTGTTCCGTCTGGCGCAATCGTGTAAGTCCCTTGACCTGGAATAGATTTCTCTTTGCTTCCATCTGCGAAGGTTGGCTCAACTGTTTCATCAATTGGAACCAGTGGATCACCACCAGCAAACGTTGGAGTCCCGGTTTGTGGAACACCCTGAGGACCTGTGCTGGTTGCGCCAGTTCCTGTAGGAGTGACCTTAGTCACTGTTGGTGTATAAGTCGCAGTAACCTCTGTACCGTTCTTATCTACACGTTTGACTGTGACTGGAGCTGGAGTACCAACATATTGTTTTTCTGGCGTAAAGGTGATAGAGCCATCTGGATTGATGCTGTATTCACCTACACCTGAAACGGTTTTCGTTGACTGTCCATCTTCGAAAGTCATTGGTTTCGTATCATCAATTGGAACCAATGGATTACCTTCTGTGAAGGTTGGGGTACCTGTTTGTGGAAGTCCTTGAGGACCTGTACTTGTTGCGTTAGTGCTGGTTGGAGTGACTTCTTTCACCACAGCTTGGTACTTGACTGTAACAGGAGTGCCGTTGGCATCCACTCGAGTCAATTCAAGCTCTGGCGTTTCACCCTTGAACTGCTTATCTGGCGTGAAGGTCACCTTGCCGTCCGCAGTCACTTCGAACTTACCAACACTTACCACTTCTTTCACAGCTGTACCATTGTCAAATAGTGGAGTCGAATCTACTGGGAATGGAACTGAGTCATGGCCTGGGGTGAAAGTCACTTTACCTTCTTGGACTTGGCCTTGCAGACCCTCTGTCTTATCACCAGTACCAGTCGGAGTTACTTTCTCAACAACTGGGGTATAGGTCGTTAGAGCTGACTCTCCATTTTTATCAACCACTCCAACTTGAACTGGAGTTGCCGGACCATAGAAGGTTTTCAGTGGAGTAAAGACAATTGTTTTATTTACAAGATCTAAATTGTACGTCCCTTGGTCGGCAATGGTTAGCGAAGTTACCTTTTGCCCATTTTCATCATAAAGAAAAACACTACTTTGGACTAGTTCGACGGATTTCTTTGCTCCATTAATGGTTGTTGTCCCTTTTGTAAAGTGAACCTCGCTCTCGCTTGCTCTATCGTCATCAAAGTGAATCGTTGCTAGCTGCTTCTGCCCTTGAAGGCCTTTAGATTTCGCTGCACTTGCTGAAGGGACAACTGGAAGGGGAACATAATACACCAACCTATCCCAAGAGAATTCTTTTTCCAAATCTTCATCGCTCGGATTTATCGCACTAATCGAATATTGATCAAGAGCCTCATCTCCCGACATTGTATTTGCGTCAATATCTTCACCTGGATAATAGCCAGGAATTTCAGGCGAAATCACCTGAGACCAAGTTTGGTCTGCAGACCAGTCTGAGTAAGTCACACCTGCTGTCGCATCATTTGGATGCAGTTTTGCCAAAACCTGATCGATTCTCTTCGTTCGGGTAAACGAATGGGATTCTACATGTCTGGGAGGAAGAAGCGATAAATCAGGATTTTTTGCCTTTCTGTAATACTCATAGTTAATTTCGCGAGTCCCACGGACAGTTTCGATTGCTTCTATAACCTTATGTCTAAACTGAAACTTGAATTGTTTTGGACTAGCCGAGTCACCAAAGGTATGATCTGTAAAATCATTACTGATCAGTTCATACCCCGCATCTTCTAATTCCTTAATTCGACGAGCAGGGTCATAAGAAATTGGTCCGTTGGGTTTGCCTACAACTGTGTCTACCTGTCCTAGCTGCACTTCCTTAGACGGATCGTTTACATCCACAAAAGTAAAGCTTGCAGATGACAGTTTGGTGGACATTTGAATTGAAACATTATTGGACTCAGTGTACCTGGAACTGCCATTTGCCAGAGCCGAAGAAAGATAAGCCGTAGCACCTGAAACAGTATCTTGCCCAATAACTGCTCCATCGATAGGAAACTGAACCCTACTTCCAGCAGCAACCGGTGCAGTCGAATGCCAACGAACTGCACGAATCTCCGACCAATCCGACACCTGTTCTGCTGTGAGCCATTGTGAAGCATTAATTTCTGCAGCAGTACCCGCCGTGCGACTATACTGAACCTCCCAGCCTGAAGGTGGTGTTAGAGCTCTTGTCAGACTCACTGTAAATTCAGAACCACGATTTCTGGATTCTAGCTGTTTATCACCTTTCATCGGCAAGGATGATAAAACATAAACGTCTGAAACAGGCTGTTTCGCTGCGTTTCTATAGGTCACTCTGAAATCAATCTCATCACCAGGATAATGTTCTTGAGTATTATAGGCAAAGTGTTGATTTGTAGCTCTCTTCACTTCAGAGTAGACACCGCTCGCTTCTGAAGCCTGTACGATCACATTGAAGTCATGAGAGGTCGAATTTTTCGAAGTAACAGTAATACCATCTAGTTCTCCTAAGTCAAAACCATTCTGAGCTTGAACATCTGGAAGTTCCTCATCCCAGAAAGCAATTGCTTTATAGGTATAGGTCCCATTCGGAATCGTCTTGTTTTCCAACTTCAAAAGCGTTGGGGGCATAGGGGAGTCTGGGGTTCCCTTTACTTGAGCATAGTAGAGAGTTTTTCCAGTATCTTTGTAATTATAATAGACCTTAAAATTAAGGTTTCCACTAAAGTTTAATTGTGGATCAGCCAAATAAGCCAGATGGTAAACTCCCGTCAAATTTGCGAAATTCTGGGTAGGTGTATTTCTACCAGCAGTCGTTGTGATAAAATCTTCTTTAAAACCAGAAGCATCTGTGTGTCGATTGAAGACATCTGTCCGACGGCGTCCAACCATTGAAATTTGCTGGATAACACGCGTCAATTCGGCTGAAGCCGTTTGAGAGAAAGAAACAGTGTTACGAGTATTGTTAAAAGTGAAATCCGTTCTAGAATCCAACTTACTAATCGTCGAGTCTTTATAGAGACTTTCCCAATTATTAAAGCGTGTTTTTGTCTGGAAAAAAAATGCCGAAGTATCATTGGTTGAGGACTTCCTCATCTTGATATTTTTAAACTTGTACTCCAGCTCCTTCACATCTTGCTCTTCCGTCAATCGTAGACTACGGGTGTTACTATTAAAAGTCCCTAACAACTCACCTGTCGCTTTATTGTATACTTCTACGGATGCATCCGGTGAGGAGAAAAATTCATTCCAATAACGATCCTCAATCGCATTGACTTCTCGATAAGACTCTCGTGAATCCTGTATTTTATGGGTGACCGTGTAGTCATTGATAGGATAATCTCTTTCAACCTCAGCGACCGATGAGAGTCGAACATAAGAACGGTATTCTGTTTCACCATAGGAACGAATCATCTCCGAGTCAGACTGATTATAGTGTCTAGATTCAAAGAGAGAAGACTCTGGCTGATCAGTTTTTTGAACAAAGAGAGTATAGGGGAGAACAGCCGTATTTTGATAACTAGTCCCATCTGCTTTTGTATAGATACCCGTCACAGTTAGCTTTTGCGCTTTTCTATTGATATCTGCTACTTTGGCATTCTTTAACTTGAAAGAAATTGGAATGAGCTTATTTTTATTGTTATTAATATCTTGAAGTGGATTGTTAGCTCTGTTAATCGTCAAATGATAACCCGTCGCATCAGCAGTCCAACCCAGAGCTTTCGCTTCATCTGTCAATTCATAACCTTCTTTTAACTCTATATTATAGGTATAAGAAGTGACAGGATCAATGATATGCCCTCCGACATCACTAATCCCCATACCATTGATCATACGACCATCAAAGACACCATTCCCATAGTTGAAGTAATCATTTCTTGCCGTATTATTCTTAGGATCTTTCGCACCATTAAATAGATAGTAGGATACAACCGACGAATCATCGTCAACGATACCATCATTATTTCGATCGTAGCCAATGACCTGATGGTTAGACATTGGTGTCAGACCACCTACCCCGTTTTCTAAGACTTTCCATGTGTGTTCAATACTTCCAAGTTCTTTGAGGACATTGCCAGTTTTATCATAGAGCTTAGCAGTTGCGGTCACCTTGTGGTCTGGTCCAATGGCTTGGACAGCACCTCCCCAGTTCTGAGTCAAAGGATCTATCTGAAAAGTATAGACGAAGTTATAGTTTGCTCCACCTCTCAGATTAACGGGTTCTATCTTTAAATCAAGGTCTCCATTTATTTTTTCTTGACTGAACTTTACACCACCGACAGGAGAAGGGGTCAATTTAATCGCTTTCCCATTTTGGAAATGAATTTTGATATACCCACCAGAATAGTCTGCTTCGTGTCCAGTAATACTAAAGGCCAAGGATTCACGGACACTATCTACCGCATGGATATCTTTGATTGGCGAATGAGCTTGAAATGCAGCATTGACTTCATCTAGCGATCTCTTGCGTCTAGAAGAAGTTTTTCCGCTAGGTCCGCTTTCTTCCTTGCTTTTCTGCTCAGTTTGAGTTGATTCTAGAGATTGCTTTTTCTCCTCATCTAAAGAAGGCTGACTCGCTTCCTTCGTATTATCAACTTGTGAAACTGGTTGGCTCTGAGCGACTGGTTCAGATACTTCTGTTTTGGACGATTCAGTTTTATCCTTCTGGTCCTTAACTGCTTCGTTCTGTGTTACCTCTTTTTGAGGTTCAGAAATGACTTCCTGTCCATTCTCAGCACTTTTTTCCTTCTGTTGAATTTCCGCCTGGGTTTGCAGTTCCTTATTGTTGACTTGAGCTTCATCTGCTTGCACTAGTGAAGTAGCCATGACCATAAAGGTTCCTAGCAATACCGAACAGGTCCCAACACTTAACTTTCTAATCGAAAAGCGGGAAAAAGATTGATTAAAAAATTTTTTCTTCATCATTTCTCCTTTATATTCATACTTAATCTAATATAACAGCTTTATCATTATAACCTATCGTAATTAGAATTTCCAATAGAAGGTTTGTTTCAATATAAATTTATTGGTAGGTCAAATTGCATAGAAAAAGGAAGCTGTCAGTTCAGCTTCCTTCTGTTATTTTC
Source organism: Streptococcus oralis (assembly GCF_001579175.1). Classification (GTDB taxonomy): domain Bacteria; phylum Bacillota; class Bacilli; order Lactobacillales; family Streptococcaceae; genus Streptococcus; species Streptococcus oralis_O. Next base: position 25,361 of record NZ_KQ970760.1, on the reverse strand, counting down.
ATTCAATTTTCACGATTATTCCACACTGAAAAGATATGGGTAAACAGGTTGTTGACCTTGGTGGATTTCGACTTCAACGTCTTCGAATTCTTCTGCGATTTCTTGGGCGATTTGATTGGCCAATTCTTCACTTCCATCTTCACCGACATAGAAAGTCACGATTTCACTATCTTCGTCTAGCATGTGTTTCAAAGTTTCAGTCAAAGTTTGATGCATGTCCGGGTTTGACACGAGGATTTTCCCATCGACCATACCAAGATTGTCATTTTCATGAATTTCCAAACCATCAATAGTCGTGTCACGAACGGCTGTTGTTACACTACCGCTGACTACATCACCAAGAGCTGCAGTCATACGTTCTTTGTTTTCTTCGATAGACTTGCTTGGATCAAAGGCAAGAAGGCTAGTCAATCCTTGAGGAAGAGTACGAGCTTCTACCACTACTGCTGGTTGATCCAATACCTCTGCAGCAGATTGGGCCGCCATGAAGATATTTTTGTTGTTTGGCAAGAAGATGATGTTGCGAGCATTGACTTGCTCAACAGCCTTGATAAAGTCTTCTGTCGAAGGGTTCATGGTTTGTCCACCTTCGATGACATAGTCCACACCTTGGGCACGGAAGATATCTGCCAAGCCTTGACCTGCTACTACTGCGATAAGGGCGTATTCCTTCTCTTCAGCTGGCTTGCTGACTTGAGCTTCTTTTTCTACTTGAGCTTCGTGTTGGTTACGCATGTTATCGACTTTAACCTTGACCAAGCTACCATATTTAAGGCCTTCTTGCATAACAAGACCTGGATCTTCTGTATGGACGTGGACTTTGACGATTTCATCATCGTTGACGACAAGAAGAGAATCCCCTAGGTCATTCAAGTAGTTACGGAATTCTTCGTAGTCAAACTCTTTAGAATAAGTTGGACCTTGTTTGAGGGCAACCATGATTTCAGTACAGTAACCAAAGGTAATGTCTTCAGTTGCTACATGTCCGGCTACAGATTTGTGGTGTTCTGCATTGATCATCTCACCCATATTCGCTGGAGTAGCAACAAAGTCTTCAGACGCACTGTATTCACCAGTAAGAGCTGAAAGGAATCCTTCATAGATGAAGACCAAACCTTGACCACCTGAGTCCACAACACCAACTTCTTTCAAAACTGGAAGCATGTCTGGCGTTTTGGCAAGAGCTGCTTTCGCGCCTTCCAAGGCTGCACGCATGACCTCAACAGCATCATCTGTCTGTTCCGCTTTTTTCTTGGCACCAATGGCAGCACCACGAGAAACTGTCAAAATAGTTCCTTCGACTGGTTTCATAACAGCCTTGTAGGCTACCTCGACACCAGATTGGAAAGCAAGAGCCAAGTCTTGACCTGTTAACTCGTCTTTATCTTTGATAGCTTGAGAGAAGCCACGGAAAAGTTGAGACGTGATAACTCCTGAGTTTCCACGCGCACCCATCAAGAGCCCCTTAGCAAGAATGCTCGCCACTTCTCCAACTGTAGAAGCCGGCTTGTCTGCTACTTCTTTGGCACCATTTTCGATGGTCATTCCCATGTTTGTCCCAGTATCTCCATCTGGAACTGGAAAGACGTTTAATGAATTGACATATTCTGCTTGCTTATTCAAACGAGTTGATGCAGCCTGCACCATCTCTTGAAATAAGCTGGTAGTAATTTTTGACACGATTATTCTCCTACAACTTTGATATTTTGAATGTAGACATTCACAGTCTGAGCAGTAATTCCTAGTTGGTTTTCCAAACTAAAACGAACGCTCTCTTGGATGTTTTTTGAGACTTCACTAATCTTTGTTCCGTAGCTCAACACGGTATAAACATCAACTGCAATGCTGCCATCCTCGGCTGCTTTTACGACGACGCCTTTTGCATAATTTTCCTTACCAAGAAGGGCTTGGAAATTATCTTTGAGGGCATTTTTACTAGCCATACCGACCACACCAAAAATCTCAGTTGCTGCACCACCTACAACGGTTGCAATCACTTCATCTGTCAGTTCGATTTGACCATCTTTTGTATTAATTTTTACAGTCATTTTTTTTACCTCAAATTGTTGATACTCTATTTTATCATATTTCAGCCCAAGTGTAAAAGCAGAATGCTGTATCGGCGGATATTTACTCTATTTTTCAAATGGTTTTATCCTTAGAGCAAAAAAAAGACCAGTTAGGTCTTTTCATTTTTATTAAACGCGTTCAACTTTACCTGATTTCAAAGCACGAGCTGAAGCCCAAACTTTTTTAGGTTTACCATCGATAAGAACAGTAACTTTTTGAAGGTTTGGTTTTACGGCACGTTTTGTTTGGTTCATCGCGTGTGAACGGTTGTTTCCTGATACAGTCTTACGACCTGTAAAGTAACATACTTTAGCCATTGTGTTTTCCTCCTATTAGATCTAATATAGCGGATGTGCTAGCACCACATACCGTACTATGTTATCACACTTTCTCTATTTTGGCAAGGAAATTCGGAGACTTTGTTTGTGTCTAAATTTTTGGGAATAATCAAATATCCTTATAACTCAATAAGAAAGCGAGATTTTTCAGACAAAAAAACTGGAAAAAGTTCCTTACTTTACTCCAGCCCTTGACTATATTGCACTATTTATGCTACAATATTGTTTGGCTGATTAAGCAAAGTGTTGGTTTGTCTTAATCGGTGGTGTAGAAGTTGCTGCTTCTACACCTTTTTCTTTTTTATATTTACTCTATTATTGTAACACACATTAGGCAAAAAAGCAACTGTTTTGTATAAAAACATGATAAAAAGACCTCTAAAAATTCTTTTTTTAGAGGCTTTTGTCTGCCTTTTTGTATTATTTATGCCCTCTTTTTCTGATAACAGCTTTGTGTGGCCTATGGTTAATACGAAACCCTGCGCCTAATCCCGAATCCCTAAATTCCTCATACTCTTGTCTCCAAGCTCCAAAAAACAGCTCGTGTAGCTGATCAATTCGCTCAATAAGAATCATCTTGGCCATGGTAGAAGCCCCTTCGATGGACCAATACATCCCTCGATGTTTCATGCGGTAAGTGACCTTTCGGTGCTGACTCTCCATTACCCCGATACCACGTGAGGACAATCCTCTAAGTTTAGGTGGCCTAGTGTCACAGAAATTTCTTAATAATTTCTTACGAAAATTGTAAAAATTATCAAGAGCTTCCTGGCTTTCTATGAGAGATTCAACTGTATCTAGTACGGTCTGAAGCAGGCTCTTCTGATGATTTTTGATAGCCTTAAAAGCAAGATCAAGTAGTGTAGACGGGTACGGCTTCAGGAATCGTTTAAGTTCTTCATTGACATGATAGGCATCCCAGAAATGCTCATGACGTTTAATCCGTAGAGCTTTCTTGATTTCTTGAAATACTCTTCGAGTATATCCTATACCATTGTCCGAGTTAGTGATAAGAAGAGTTCGATCAGTAATTTCAAAATGATTGTAGAGATAGTCTATCAATTCTTCCTTTGCTTGCTCATGACTTGTATGGATAATTTCATGCTTATTCTCGAGTACATAACGATTTTTTCCAATCTTCTTCGCTCCCGTATGAATCAGAAAATGGGCTAAGTCTGTATTGTGTCGTTCATCATTGCTTGATGTTGTCTTGACGAGCACACCATCTCCCTCCAGGTAGATTCTATCTGCCTGGATTTTTTTCGGTTGCTCATCACCTCTAAAAAGCCGATAGCGTTCCCTCTCTGAAAAGAGTCTACCTGCCATTTTTACAGACTTCAAAACAGCGTCCTTTGTTATCTCCAGGCGATAAGCCATCTTAACTGTTCGACAAACTTCACGATAGGATAAAACAGAAGCGTGTTTTGCCATGTGAAAAATCAACTCTGGAGAATAACGCATATACTTTTCTAAACCTAGCCACTCATCTACAGGATAACAGCTTTTCTTTCCCTTTCGCCAGCGATTCCTAGAAAAGGTCATCTCTCCAAATGTGAAGACAACTGTCCTCTCGGTACTGTCTATTCGTTTATACCCTTTCAGTCTCATGGAAGGAGCTATCTGCTCGTCATAATCTCTTACTCGCTTCAGGAATTGCTGCTCACGTTTGCGATCTAGTTCTGCGACAAATTCTTTTTCATCAAATCTAAACATACTCTCTATTGTACTGAAATCATGACTAGATTGAAAACATCAGAAACTTTTACAAGGTTTTTTCATCTTCAAAATGTCGGTCAACTTTCTCTTCACGACTACGCACATGCTCCTTAATATCTCTATAATCTGTGTAATGTTTTAGAGTATCATCAAAGAACTCTTGTAAGGCTCCTTTTTCAATTTGGAATTGTTTGATCAGTTGACTGACATCTTCCAGTCCCATATCTTTTGGAACTCCTAAATCATCCAATAGTTGTACCGCCGCAAGACTATTTTCTGGAGATTGCTGGATGGCTAAAAGTGCTCCTTCAATTTTATGATAACGTCCAAGTCGAGCAGATAGCTGTCTTAATTCCTCCTGAGTAGCCTCTATCTTTTCATTGAAGCGCTCCTCCAAATGTTGAAATTGTGCTCCATCTGTCACGCCGTGCTCGACTAAGAAATTATATTCCTTAATCAGTTCACGCATAGAGGAAATTTGAGCGTTTTTAGTTACGAGTGTTTCGCCATTTTGTTTGGCTAATTGTCTTGCGACAGTCAAGCCCATCATGTACCGATTTTTTTGTGATTGATCTGGATTGAGAAAATAAAAATAGTCTTTCTCTTTGATATAGATCGTGTAATTTCCATCCTCATTTTTATCAACTTTATGAGAAGGTATTAAAATGGTACCACTATTTAAAGCTCCCATATCCATCTGTACGTAAATGCCTTGCTTGCTTTCTTGTTCGACTTGCCAGGTTTCCACTTCCAATTTCAATTCAAAATCATTTGCCGTCTTTTCTTTTGATTTTTGATATTGTTCTTTCAATTCCTCCACATCAAAAACTAACTGATTCTTAGAAATTCTCTCTTTTATTTTTTCAAGAGAATAGAGTCCTTTCTTCGATAATGTATCATCTCGGACATTTCTTTGTTGGGGCTGATCCAGCAATTTATACTTCACAAATTTTCCAGAGAAATCAATCTGAAGATTAAGCGCAGCTGCCTTTTGTTTGAAATCTTCTAACGACAAAGAGTGCTTCAGAAGAAAATCAAGACGTTCCTTGATTTCAAACCGATAATTATTTTGTCTCCGCCAAGCAGAATACTTTGTATAAGAATTTTTCATAGTAGGCTCAATAATTTTAGCGCCATATCGTGCCGCATGTTTGTCCGAAATGGCTCTCAAATTTTTTAAGGTTTTCTTTTCCCAGCGAAATTTCTTGAGCGTTGAGGTATTGGTGGTATTAAGTATGATATGGTTATGAAGATGATCTTTATCCGTGTGGGTTGCGATCACAAACTCATAATTTCCACCTGTCAATTCTAACATCGTTTGACGGCCAATTTCATGAACCTGCTCAGGAGTCAAGTTATCGTCTGGAGAAAAAGACTGGATAATGTGATGAGCCAATACTTGTTTTCCTGAAGATAATTCTTTCAAGTCGTCATCTCCTTTTTTAAAGGCTGCGGCCAATTTTGTCATGACCATTTCTTCATCTGCTACACTAAAATCAGAGATTCCATTGCCAGATACTAGCTTCATTTGAAGCTCACCATCATGATAGACAAGAGGAAAATCAAGATCACTTTCTGCAGTTCCTGATACAAGGGTTTTCGCTTCATTCAGAATATAATTAACAGCTCTCTTCAAATTAGCTGGTGTTTTAATTTGAGTTGGAGATTTAATAACTACCATTCTTCTATATCACTCCTTACCGTTCGTTTCCGTTCCTGTAGACTCTGTTTTTCTGCGCTAGAAAGTTTAGCAGCCACCATCTCTTTCAACTCAGATAGATAGTCAATAACTTGTGCCACTTCCTCTGGCGTAACGCCTTGATTTTCGTTAGCCTGCTTGGCAATTTGGTTGATATTCGTCCCAACCCTATTGATGGCAACTCGAAGATCTTTCAATTCAGAAAAATCAATTTGCACCACCTTTCCTTGCACCAATTGATTCTTCGCATAGTATTGAAAAGATGGAACTCCCATTTGGGACATCGCTTTTTTAATTTGACGATCCTCCTCTGGTGTTAGTCGAATCAATTTTTGTATATAGCGTTTTCTATTTTCTCGTTTCTGCATTATTTTTTATCCTCTTTCTCTCAAAATTTCTGGCATTTTCTGACCAGGCATCAGCCCCTGACTTCCTTCCGGCAAGCGTAGCAAATGGATATCCATTTGCGAAATTTAAAAAAAATCAGAGAAGGAGAACCTTGTAGTTTTCCTTCTTGATTTTCTCAGTTTTGGGGGAATCCCCAAGCCCCTTTCCTATATCTTTTGGAGTACAACCTCTAACAATTTATCGCAACCAACTGAAGATGTTTTTGAAAATAGATGATTGCTTATCACTATTTTCTACACTTTTTTCTTTCTGACCTTGTAACTTTTCAGCTAGGACAGAAAGTTGTTGAGCAGTTAGAGGCTGGAAAATCGACTGCCCAATTTGTATTTCTGTCAGTAAGATTTTTTCTGTGAGTACAGCTTGAAATTCTTCATCTGTAATCATCTTGAGTAGCTCAATATTTTCTTCTTCCCACTCCAAAAGAGCAGGATCTCCTTCAGGTAGTTGAGACTGTTCTTCCTCTAGTTGCTCCAGAACTTTTTGGCGAGTCAAGTCTTTAGCGTTTGGCGATACTCCTTGAACTCTGTCTCCATCCATGATTGGAATAAAGTCTGAAAGGATGATGATCAGTTGTTCTTCTTGTTCATTGGTCATGAGTGTTGTCCTCCTTGATGATGATTTGTTTTTAATTTGACCTTGGGTTTATTTGGGGTGTCCCGTTCGGTCATTTCGAGAAACCCTTCTCTTTTTTTGATTGTGCATCTGCTTTCAACTCCTGCTTGTGATCTTCGACAGCCTGCTTACTCTGATCTTTAAACTTCTCCAGTTTTTGTTCAAAACTACGCTTCGTTTGTTTCTCCTGACTCAATCTTAATTGTTCCAATGCTTGATCCATCCGAACCATTAAACTTTTAGCTTCTTGTTGGACAATATCCAACTGTGCTTCTAAATCAGCAAGTGTCTCCTTATCAGCAGACCACCCAGATAGATAGTTAAAGGAATACTCTGACGTATCAATACCATAGTATGAAGAAACGACATAAGCGACACTTTCAGCCTGGAGTTCAGCGGTGCTTCTAGTTAGATTTTCCTTTTGAGGATTATCTGCATGATGCAACTCTGCATGAGCCATTTCATGTAAGAAAGTTTTAATAATTTGAGCCTTGTTCATCTCATTACTACGTAAAACAATTTGATTTTCTGGGACAGAATAATATCCATGTTTATTATTTTCCATCTCTTCAAATCGAACCGATACATCATTTTCTTTTGCAATAGCCATTAGGGCACGGTAAAGATTTGCATAGTCCAAATCAGTCAACTGTTCTTTCACTTCTGCAGCTTTTGGCATCTCCCTTCCTTCTGTCTGACTAACATCAAAAACTGGTACCAAACCAAAGAATGTAACTGTTTCTGGTTTCCCATATTTATCCAATATTGGTTGGTTATTCTCATCCTTTTTGATCTTCGTCATAGGTTTAAAAATACGTAAAGCCTTCTCACCTTTTTTCACATAGCGACCAAAGTTTTCTTTCCACTGTTTGAAAGAAGCTACTTGCCTTGCTTCAGGATTTTGTGCAAGAATTAAGCGCAAGTTGCGATTAGAATAATTATTTAGTTGGCTCATTTTCGTTAGATAGTCTTTGTACTTATCTGAATCCAGAAACTCCTTAATCCCTTCTTTAAGATGACGACTTAATCCTGCCATATCTTTATTTTGAATAAAATCTGCAACTGCAAGACTGCCTGCTGCTAAAACAACTTCTTCCGCTTGTAGACCCTCTTCGACCTCTGGTTTAGAACCTGGCTTCGATCTAAAATCATACGGATTCGTTCCCTGAAGCAACTCCTCCTCATCAGAAACACCGTCAGCATCCGCATCATGTTCCAACTCCTGCTTGTTGTAGCTTTGTTCTTCTAGCTTGATTTCTTCCTCTTGTAATTTCTCAAATTCATCTCGAACTGTGGCGATCGTTTGCTCAACTTTTTCTGATAATTCTTTAATTTCTTTTTGCCATTTTTCTACAAGAGCCACTTGTTCCATAGGTGAGTCCTTGACACCCAACTTCTCAAACCAAGCAGATAGATTTTCGACCTCAACACTATCCATTCCATCAAAAGAAATAAATCCTAGACGACTATCATGACTACTATCCGAAAAACCAATCGGACTATTTTCTAACACTCCATAAGGTACTTGAGATAAAAGTTGTTCTGCGTAAGGAGTATCTTCCAAAGCGTAACTAAACTGAGAAATATCTAACTCACTCGCCAATCTCTCCAGATGATACTGAGTGAATATGGTCCCATCTATCTTCATCAATTCTGGGTGCTCCCTCATTTCTCGTGTTCCAAGTCTTTCTTTATGAGCAATTGGGTTAATCTCCTCACCGATATTGTAACGAATGCTATCCTGGATCAGTTCACCATCAGGAGCGTAGATACTAAACTGGACCTTTGTTGGAGAGATGTAGCCTTCTGGGTGACCACCAGTCACTTGTTTTAGCCCTTCCTGATGTAACTGATAAAAGCTCTGGTTGGCCTTATATAGCTCCCTAGCGAAATCTTGATAAGATATCAGCTCGGTTTCTTTAAATGGCAATTTAGGTCCATCTGGTCGCTCCTCAGCCCATTGAAGACGTACATGGTAGTTCTCCTTATAGATGTGATCTTGTTGCCATTCTTTATAAAAATCTGAATTTGTATCTAGGAGATGATCTGCACCAGCTGCAGCAACAATCTGATCAAAATTATCATTGTGCTGTTTTGCATAGTCAAGATACTGATTCCAGGCTTGATGAAATTCTTCTGGAGTTTTTGAGATATCACCTGGCACACCTAAATTATAGACAGTATCTAGGACTTGAGTAAACGTAGCCGAATCAAGTAGTAGGCTATTCAGTGTGTTCTCAGGAGTAGATTGTTCAATTTCTTTAGAAACTTCTTCATACTGCTTATTCTTCAAAACTGATAGCATTTCTGCACCTTTGTCTTTAACATATTCTTCATTGATTGAAAGCTGCTCGATGTGACCATCTCGCTCTCTAAAGACACCTAAAATAATCTTTTCCTGGTTTGTCTGATCTAGTAGAAGATTAAGGCTTTTTCTTAATCGCATAAGACTAGCTGGTAGAACTGTACCATCTACTGTCCTAAAAGCAAGTAAAACATCTTGGTCATTTGAACGAATTGCCTTATCCAAATTTAGGCTATGAAACTTTTCTACATCTGATAAGTCTCCAAAATAAAAGGACTCTGCATCTACTATGGCAGGTAATTCAGGGAGAACTTTCAACTTATCAAATGCAGCACCTCTGTTGGCAATCAAAATATTATCAAATTGTCCATTTCCAGCAGCAAAATCCAATAAAGTCTGTCCTGCAGTTTGCCCTTCTCTATAAGGAAAAATACCTGTTAAGTGCATGAAACTTTCTTTGTTATAGGAGATAGCAAGGCTATTTGTATCTGCACCATCCTGGTAAAAATAGGTAACTTGTGAATCTGCTATATTTTCTAAGTACCATTGAGCAGCATTTTGAAGATGAGGAGCATATCTGTTTAGTTTTAGCAAGTCTTTATCTGAAATAGGATGGTAGTTATCCTTATGAATTGACTTTCTTTCCTCATTTATGCTAAAATGAAGTAAAGGTTGAGATCGAGTTTGGCTTGGTGACAAGTCATTCAAAGGTTGCGATATATTCGCTTCTGGTAGAGGTGCTGCCCCCTGAGTTTCTTCAGGAAAATCCCCGAGTTTTGTCTCAGCCTTTTTGTTTTGTTCAGAATTATTAGTAGTCTCTTGTCCACCCTCAAGAGACTTTTCTTTTTCTTCTGAAGTCTCCATGATCTTAATGGGCTGAGTATCAAGACGTGACATCAAGTTATCCAATAATTCTCGATTTAAAACCACTTCTCCCTCTTGCTCATCCAGATAGTGAAACAATGTATTTGGTGTTGTCACAAAACCGTAGGCAAAGTCTCTTGTCCCAGATTCAATCAATGGATACTCCAGCATTCGCTCAACCGATTGTGAAAGATTATCAAGAGTTCTTTCACCAAAATAGACACCAAAACTGTCACTTGACAGGCTTTCTATCTGCTTGTTAGTATTGTAGGCTGCTATAGCAAGTTCACCAATAAACTGGGTTGAGATCTCTACTCCCAAAGCTCTCTGATGAGGTTTCAATGCTTGATACAAGGAATCCTGCTCTGGAGTCCCTTTTTTCTTGTATAAATCAACCGTTCGATCATCAATAGAGCTTAAAAGTGAACGAATAGGAGACAATACTTCCATTCGCTTATCATTGAGATATTTTGTAGGATGGCTATTTCCTAACTTTGCAAAGACATCATACAGATAGAAATCTGGTGCAAATTCGATTGATAATTCTCCAGATTGAATCCGATTATTTAAACTCTTTGTTAATGCTTCATTTTCCCGTTTTACCTCTTCATAGCTCATCAATCTTCCAGCATTCTCCTCTGTATTGGCAATAAACTCTTGATTGCCTGGAATATGTTTTTCTTCCTTGGTTGGATCTGTTTCAGAGGGTCTAGTCGACTGAACAGAAAAAGAAATATTATTCCAGTTCTCCTTCAACCATGTTGCATCTTCAGGAGAGAGGTGGCTGGTATCAGGAAAGTTACTTGATGCTTGAATTTCCTCCGTTTGCTCCAGTTGTTTTTCCTGCTTCAGGATCTCATTCCAGTCCGTCTTCTCCTGGCCCTCACGTTTTGGTGGTCTTGCATCGACAACTGGGATATTTTTCTCCCGTAGTTTCGTCATAAAGTCTGTACCTGCTTTATCACGATCAACTGCCAGCGTGATAAGATCATCGTATTTGTGGTCTTGGAAAAGTGTGGAAGTTTCCGCTGCAACAGATAAGAATCTTGAGGTACGTGTTAGCTCACTGGACTTGGTATAATCCCTTTCATCCATAGGAATATCCCCTCGCTCCTGTAACATTTCAAGAACATAGTGAGACAAAACTCCCTCTTTCAATCCTTCCATCGCAACCAGTCGAACATCGTTTAATTCGTCCTTATGAAGCTCATAATAGCTCATAAGGTCAATGGGTGCCTCTGCCACAATTAAACGCTTAGGAGAGCCTATAGAAACGTTTAAACCACTGATACCCTCTGATTGATACATGGTTTGCTTCAAGTACCCCTTCCCTGGATGGCGTTCTTGATCAGGAACAAGCCCCTGAAGACTTGCACCTACCAGTTGCTGATTTCTGTCCAAGTATTTAAAAACCAAGACATCTTCTATAACACCATCTTTATCCTTACGTTTAGCTTGGGCTAATACTCCCTTTTCCAGGAAGAAGTCGATTGTATCATCAGAGAGACCTCTAATCTCCTTGAGATAGGTTCTCGCCTCCACAAATGGTTGCTCATAAGGTGCTAGTGTATAGTTGAAAGGTTTACGTTCTTCCTCTACTGGTTTTGCTTCAGGGAAGGAACCTGTCTCTAAGAATACCATGGCTTCCTTATAGCTGACATTTTGCATTTGCTGTACGAGATTGATAGTATCGCCAAAGAGGTTTTGAGAATACCAATGCCAGGTATTCTTCACAGTATCAATCTTAAATGAGTCATGCTCGGCCCAATAATACTCTCGATGCGACTTTCGCTTCATCTCCATTCCAAGGCTACGAGCTACTTCTAAAATATCCAGCGATTTTGCCTGTGCTTTTGTTAAAACCATCCTATTTCCTCCTCGACCAATTCCTTGAATAAAAGATAACCTTCAGGAGTTGCATCTAGTTCACTAACAACTATTGGATCTTCCTGACTCGTTGTCACAAAAAGATGAGGGGCTAACTGATAAAAAGTCCCCTCATCTGCCTGTTGGAATAGCTGCCAAATAGCATAACGTTCTGTAGCTAAGTTTTCTAGCTTGAGTGCTAAAACTTGTGAGATACTCTCCAGGTATCCTAATTGTATTTTTGGTGTTTCCATCCTACTGTCCTTTCTGTATGTTAGGCCACGAATAATTCTTTTAGCTGCGGTGTCAAATCGTTGGCATATAAAAGCAAGCCATCGATGTCTGTTCCTTTTCGAGTGTATTCGTACCAGTTTTCTTTGTCTTCAGGAGAACTTGCAATCTCATCTTTTCTAGGATGATCATAGACACTTGCTTTTTTATCTCTGAAGACATTTTGTTTAGAAATAAAGACCAATCCTTCTTCTACCCCAATTCTTGCGACTTCATCTGGAGTTAGAAGGGGACGGCCTTGAATTTGTTTATTTTCACTTGATGATCCATTACGATAACTATGCGATTTTGAGGTGGATCTAGTACGTATAGTCTGCTTACCTGACCTTGTAGAATAGTATTCCATCGTATCCTTGTCATTTGTCCCTAAAAATAGGTGAGTAGCACAGTTATTAAAGATGGTCTTCCAATCACTTTTATAAAGTGATTCTAGCTGATTGACAGCTTGGATGATAATCTTAATAGACATCTCACGACTACGAATAGAAGAGAGGACCTGGGCGAAGTTTGGAATACGGCCAATTTGTGCAAACTCATCGAAGATAAACTGAATGTGGCGAAGATTTTTTCTACTGTAGCCAGGTACTTTCCCTTGCAAGATATCATCAGCCTTATGTGTAAGAACCTCAAAACCAATCGCAAACAAGATTGAGGAAAGAAAATTAAAGGCGTTATTGGTTTCAGGAATAGCAATAAAAACGGCTGTCTTTTTCGTATTCCAGGTATCCATTTCCATGGTATCCTCACTAATCAAGTTTCGGACATCTTCGTGGTCGAAGATAGAATAACGAGAAGACAAAATCGCTACCACACTGTTTCTTGTCTCGCCTCTGAAGTTTTGGAATAATTTCCACTGTTTATAAGCATAGTTGTTAGGTTGATGTTCGTTCAGTTCTTCAAACATCTGCTCGACAGGGCTTGGTACATCTGGATCCTCTCGATACATATTTCTTAATAGATCTGCAACGTGGCCCAGGTTTGGCATATATAACTGGACTCCAGTTTCAGGATCCTTAGAGTCAAAATAGAGATAACCAATCAATGCCCGTTGAAGCATCAACTCTGCTTTAACCCAGAAGTCTTCTCCAGTATGCTCACTATTCTTCGTTCCCTCAGTAATTGCTTCAGAGATACGATCAATATCTAGCTCAGACTTCATGTAATGAAAAGGATTAAATCGATCTGAATTCATGAGCCGAATCAAATCAAAGATTTTAACAGCAAAGCCAGCTTTTTCAAGCATCTTCCCAACTTCGTGTACCAGGTTTCCTTTTGGATCTGTCACAACAAAGTTTGAGTTCATCTGCATTAAATTTGGCAATACAAAAGTAAAGGTTTTACCGTCTCCAGGAAGACCAATGACAATCACATTTTTATTGAGCTGGACATTGTAAGCTAAGCGAAAGTTAAATAGGCCCATTTTGACCTGTTTTGAAAAAATCATATTCTTCTCAAAATCAACGTCTTCAAACCGTCTCATTTCCTTCAAAGTCGCAAAACGAGCACTACCTTGTTCTTCTCCCTGACGATATAAATTCTTATCCATAGAAGCATAGACAAGCATTGGGAGGCCAAAGCCAATCAACCCTGCATATAAGGCTCCTGAATCAAAGAAAACACCGAAAGAGAAGCGTTCCCAGTGTTCTAGCAACCAACGTAGTCGCAACATTCCCATGAAAGGTACTGCTGCAGTCGAAAGTTGGTAGTAATGGTAAAAGGACTGGAAAATAACAAATGAAAATAGCCCCACCACCAGATAGGGCCATATAGGTTTTCTAATCATCGTGCTTTCTCCTTACCAATATCCTTCGTAACTACAGGCATCATTCCCTTATAGACCTTATTTGTTTTATAGTAGTTGATTTTCTCTTCAGGAGTCATTTCATGTGGTTTCTTCAGCACCTTTTTCGCAAACTCTTCCAATTTTTCTGGGCTTTTCGTGATGTCTGCTAACATTTCTTTGAGAGCCTTTTCTACCAAGGTGCGATTTTTTGTTTCAAAGAAGAGATAGGTTGTATCATCTTTTTGATGATAAGTAAAACCTACCTTATACTCCTCCAGGTAATGCTTCAACTTAGCCAAGTGAACTTCACTATTTAATAACTTCTCAACATCTTTTTTTGATTTTGTGGCCATAAAGTCATTAAAACGTGTCTCCCCTTCAAAAGTTCGATTTGCTGCCTTATGTTGTTTCTTGTCATAGTGGGCTTTTGCGAGGGCATACAGAGCTTGTATCGTCATCTCCAGAGTAACTTTTCCTTTTAACGCCAGAGAATGACTGACTTTTTCTTGATCCATGTAAGACCTCCTTTATTTTGGATAATTGGACAGTTCTGGATTAGCAATAACCTGGAATCCGTAAGGTGCTGAAGGTTCTTCCTTTACAGTAACTACCAAGCGTTTCTGACTTCTGTTCTCACCGTCTTTCACGGCTACTACATAGGTTAGCTGATAAGTTGCTTCATCAACAATCAAGCTAGATTCCAAAATCACAGACTGCAGTTGACCTGCTTGTCTATCTATCGTTAATTGAGGAGCTACGAAATCAGCCATTTTCCCTTTATCAGAGTAAAGGGCTGGCAAAAAGTAACGTGAAAAGGCATCTAGTTCCCCTGTTTTTGACTGAATGGTTTTTAGATTTGAAAGTTCCTTGGATACGGCCGAGAGTTGCTTTTCTTGATGGTAAACTAGCGTAAGTGATAAGCCAGCAAGTGTCAGACTTCCTACTAGACTCAATAACACCAAAACTCTTCCTAAATACACCCAAAAAGAGCGTTTAGAAGAGGTTCGAGGTTTGGGAGTTTCATGTTCCAAGGAAGAGGCTTCAGCTTTTTCTTCAGGAGTCTTCTCTTGATGTTTTGTTTTTGGCTGGCGCTTAAAGAAAGAGGTTTTTGCTTCTTTTGGTGCAGCCTCCTGTTTATTCAATGTACCAGGCTTCAGGAAGAGGCTGTCTGCGATTCCCTCAAACGGTAAATAGACATCTTCTTGATAGATCACTACATTCTTTTTATCCAGCTCCTCTACCAATAAAACGGCCTCTGCCTCCTGATGCTTAGCCTTGGCATTTTCTCGCTCCAGGGCTTGATAAACAAGGTCTCGATTCTTATACGTTGTGGTCGTGTTTTGTGTCAGATTGGTTAAACGGTACATGTTTTTCAGCTCCTTTCAATTTTCCTTCAGCAAGAGCTGTTTCAATATCAGCCCAGGTTAAATTATGTTTGGCCAAGTAGTTTGACCGTTCCTCATGTTTGGCCAGAATGATTTGAGTTTCTAGCTGCTGCAGTTTCTCTTCTTCCTTCTTGGCCTTGGCCATATAGTCAGCTAAGCGGTCTTCCGCTTTCTGTTTTTGTTTTTCCAAAGTTTCTAATTTTGTCATTCTTCCTTTTTCCCTTCTGTACTTTGTGTTTGGTTAGTGAT
The DNA here is from genome assembly GCF_001579175.1 of Streptococcus oralis. Taxonomy (GTDB): domain Bacteria; phylum Bacillota; class Bacilli; order Lactobacillales; family Streptococcaceae; genus Streptococcus; species Streptococcus oralis_O. The sequence goes on along the minus strand of NZ_KQ970760.1, from coordinate 9,775 downwards.
TGGTTTGTTTAACGATGGAATACTCGCCTTTTCGCTGGCGTTCAAGCTGTCCACAATCAAAATGGGGTCAATATGATTTACCAGGTATTTCCCATCTTGCTTGCTGAAGCGAATCCGTATGGTTCTTGAAGATCCTACGTTTGTTTGGGCGTTAGTATAATCATACTTCTTCTGTAACTGTGTCTGAGTGTATCTCACTTGAGCTAGGGCAACATTATTTTCTTGATCGATGTAGATGGTAGAAGACTTCATCTGTGTATCCACTACATAGCCCTTATAGGTTTGTACCGTTGGTTCTTCTTCAGAGTTCACTTCCTGATTGTAAGCAGCTTCTGTCATATAGGGCAAATAGCGGTTTCTATTTTCTCCAAGATCCTGCTTATTGAAGTAAGCCGTCAAAAATTCCTTTACATATTCTTGCGTTAGTTCGCTTCCCTCTGCTTTAGTTTCTTGTTGCGTTGTTTCAGCTTCCTGTTTAGCTTTATTTTGGGCTGAGGTTGCTGCTCCAATCCAGAATACGAATCCTAGAACTAGCACAACTCCTATAAGGATTCCTCCTATTTTCAGGAGTTTCAATTTCTCCATATCTATCATTTTCATGATTTACCTTCTTTCTTTTTTAATTCGGTGTTGCAAACGAATAGTAGTAAGCTGGATATAGGACAGAAAAATGTACTTTATCCTGTACTCCTTGGATATTACATTCTGAAACGAGGAATGAACCGTCTGGATTCACAGCTTCCACAATCGCAACATGGCCGTATACATCTGGTGTCCCACCAAATCCACCTACTACTGATACAACAGCTCCTTTTGTTGGAGTTGTACTATACCGCCATCCTTTTGCGACTAGGCTTGCCACCCAATCCTGACCATTACCAAGGTAACCATAAGCTCCTGATAAGTCTGTAATCGTTCCTAGTTCAACTAAACGATTATAGGCATACCAAGTACATTGTCCCACTTCATAACCGCTTCCTTGTTGTGTAGTCATAGAAGCCTGTGTTGGAGGGTGTTCCACTTTTGACTTATACTCTTCAGGGAAATTCCAGGAAGACGCTAACGCTCCACCTCCTCGAACTTGTTGAGTAAGAAAAGCGTGGATCTGCTTAGCGTTATTTTGGCGCTCTAGGACCTTGTCTCCAGAGTTCCCTTCCCAGTTAACCAGGAACCGCTCTGTAAGTGTCTCCACGTCTTCTGTGCTAGTTAGAATCGATGTCAATTCAGTGATATAGTAAGGAGTATCCCCCTCCAACATAAAATCTAACTGCAGGTCTAAATCGTACCACTTTTTATCTTTTGATTTTGCATAATTCAATAATAGAGTATGCCTCGTGGAGCCATCCGCTGTATCTGTCCACTGTCCCAATCCTAAACCTCGTCGAAGAATATTTGGGTATCTTCCGTTATAAATCGCTGGTCCTCCTATAGCTAACCAGGACTCATCATCCCAGGAAGAAGAATCAGCCCCTACTGGCGGACTAAGATAATCTCCTTCAGCACGTTTAGGATTGATATTACTTTCAGTTGCAAAGTTTCCAAGCATGGCTGCCAAACCATTATCTGTCAGCCCTGGTACCTTTTGCTTCAAGTAGTCTTTTATCGCTCGTGATTTTTGTCCTAAATCACCATCAAGTGTAGTAATGACTGAGGTTGTCTGATTGTACGTGACAGATTGAAAGTAAAAGCCTGGATTGACTGATGTCCACTTTTCTTTCTTATCCTTTGTCTCTTTTTCCTCCAGTTTTTGATACTGAATGACCTGGCAACCATTTGCCGTTACCTTCCCAACCTCGTCTCCAGCTTTGACCTGATCACCGTCAGAAACACGGATATTTCCTACCTCTTCATAAGTAAAGATGGCTTTATCTGTTTTGATGGATACAGTAGTATCATCTGTCACACTGACTTGACCGTCAATAGGAGCTCTTAGAGCTTGTCCTGTTGAAGCTTTTAGTTGTGTTTTCTCATAGATTTCACTCTTAGAGGTATAACCAAACCGCTTCAGGATAACTAAAGGAGCTTGATAAGAAGGGTCGTCTTCCTGGTAAAAGGGATTAGCTAGTTCTTGATAAGAGGGGTATCGACCAACTTCTTTAGTCAAATTCTCTAGATCTTTATACTCTTCTAACTCGCTATCACTCAACTTAGTCCACTTGAGATCTGACGAGGGGCCATATAAGTCAGCCATCTTTTTCAAGTTGTGAGGGTCATCATTCAAATGATTCCAAAGATCATTCAAGGCATCCGAATAGTGATTGAAACCTAATATCCCAGCCCATTCACCACCAGTCCCCTCATTCCAGTTACTTTCTGGTTTCCACTCACTACCGTAGCGAAAGTTCATGAAAAAGATCATGTCATCGATGTTTGTCCAATAGTCTACCTTATCATTTGACTTCTCTCGATCTCGTTTACTAATTTGCAGCCAGGACTTGTTCAGGTCAAATTCATTTTGTTGGACAGGACCACTTCCTCCAAACATGGCCATAAATGCCCCAAATACTGCAAAGATGAGGAACATTAAGAAATAGGACTTGACAGCTAAAGGATTGGATAAGATGGAACGCAGGGGCTTTGTCGCAACCTTCAAAACCTTTCCTGTCCCTCTTGACACCTTCCCAAACTTTGAACGTGCAAGTCGCTTTCTGGCCTGTTTCATCTTTTTGCTGAGTTTTCCTTCCCAGGAGAACTCTTTTGGTGTTCGAGTATACCCTCGCCCTCTGATGAAATTATAGCTTCTATTAAGCTGTCCATAGCTGTGCTTGATTGAATACTTGGATAACTTTCCTACAGCATTTAACGCTCTTTTAGAAGCGTTTACCTGGTACTTAAATTGACGAATGTTTTGCCTCGCCTGAACCCAGTCTCCAAGAATCTCATTATCTCTGACTGTCTTCTCAACGTCGTGTCTCGCTTTCATTCGAGCACTTTGTTTTGCACGTTTCTTTAGGCGGTTAGGGATATAACTGTCATCAGCTTTTTTAGCTCGTTTATAGAGCGTTGTTGCAATTTGTTTTTCCAACTTTGCTCGATCACGTTGTTGCTTAAAGAAAAGACCTCTAGCTGATGCTTGAGGTCCTTTGTGTAGTTTATAATCTTTGTTCGCTAAGCGATAATTCTTCTTAGCTTCTTTAAATGCAACTTTTGAGTCTAAACGTGCTTCTTTAGGTTTTTTTTCAGCATTGAGGGCTATTCCTTCTTTGATTCTCCGCTTGCGTTCCTGTTTTAATTGTTTGCGATTACTTTTAGACAAAAGAAATTACCTCTCTTTCTATTTTTTTAACCATCTGTCGCAACCAATTGATACAGTTTGGTATCTTTAGGGATAGGATTTTCAAATGGGACAATCGTATCCCCAGCCACGATCAAACCAGTACCTTTCGCTTTTGGCCGCAAGACAAATCGCTCCAGTGAAGGCGTAAGAGGAATAACCTGCTCCAGGGCTTCTAGGTCTGTCCGCTTCAACTTCAGGAGGGCTAGAAACTCACAGTTTGCGACTAGCTTTCTACCTTCTTCTGTAGATAAAACAGTCTCTGGATTCTGTGTAATCCCTGTTGGAATAGCCCCGTACTTACGAATACGTGAGTATAGCTCTGTAAAGAAGGTTGCTTGCAGTTTATTCTTGAAGTAGAGCTGCAACTCATCAAAGTACAACCATGTAATGGTTTTACCTTGGTTATTGACTACCTGGTTCCAGATAAAGTCCTGAATCACCAGGAGGGCAAATGGCTTCAATTTACCACTCAACTGCTTGAGATTGAAGATAATAAAGCGACTATTCATATTGACGTTTGTAGGGTGTGCAAAGATATCATTTGATCCAATAGTATAAGGTTCTGCCTTCAGCGCCAACTCCTTGGCCACATCTTCAGGTTGACGTTCTAAAACTGATTGCCAATCCTTAAATGTTGGTTTTTCCAATTCTTCATAGGTCTTTCTCGTTACACGGTCAATCATCGCAAATTCATCGTCTGATACCTCAGAAAATATATTTTCAAACAGGGTTGATAAGAGGTTTGATTTTTGGCCAATCGGGTCACTATCTTCTGCCTGCAGTTTATCCTTATCAGGAAGATCCAACAAGTTAAAATGATGTTGCGATCCAGGAGCGATTGTGATGATTTCTGCACCTAATTCTCGGCCAATACCAGTGTACTCATCTTCAGGATCGACGATAATAATATTATCTTCAGGGTAACGTAGAGTTGTAGGAATTATCTCTCCACCTTTAGCAAGAACAGACTTCCCTGATCCTGACGTTCCAAAGATACAACCTGAACCTGTATTCAAGTCTTTCTTACGGTCAACTGTGATAGCGTTCTTAGATAGCTGATTCTGGCCATAATAAATTGCACGTGGACTGTTAGATCGAAGATCTACGTTGGTAAATGGGACTTGTGTGGCCAAGTTACTGGTAGTCATATCTCTCATAAAACGGCGTTTTACGTTGATAAATGGAATCCCAATCGGTAGAATCGTATTCAAGGATTCTTCCTGGTACAAGTAACACTTATCCAGTTCTACCGTATTCTTACGGACAGATCGTTGAACCTGCTCAGTGTAGATATTCAACTCCTCCAGACTGTCAGCAATGAAGAAAATCGTCATCACACCTGAAAACATTTTTTGGTCATTGTCCTGGAGTTCTTCAGTCCATTTCTCTGTTTCACGAGATGTCTCCACAGCCTTCCCACCAACAGCCAGGTCACTTCCATAACCTTCTTTTGCTGCAGCCTTCTGACTTTTGATCATTTCCCTACGTACACTTGACTTAACTGTTTTGATTTTCTTCAGGGCATCTGCAGTATCATAGGGCTTCGCATGCAGACTGATAGCCAGTTCAATTCCTGTATCCAGGATATTCTTAATCAGTTTGTCATTCAAGAAGGTAGGATATTGTCTAACATACATCACCCTTGCGAAACAATCATCAATTTTCATATGATCTTTTTCAAACTTCAGATAGTTTGGAGCTACAAAGTCCCTAGTGGATAATCCAGAAATAGCGATGTCTTCATAGTTAAAATCAATAAAACCTTCTCGCCTCAAGATTTTTCGGAAGATAAGAAGACGATCTAATCCCTCTAACTCCTTAAAGGAGATTCCTAAGCCACTGTATTGACTTTCAATAACGCTGGCTGTATCATTGAGGATTCTTCTAGCTTGATGATCCTGGTCTGTTTGGGTTGTAATCGTCAGATATTTTTCTACTTTGAAGGTATTTTGTTCCTGAGAAAAACGATCATTGATCATCGCATTGTATTCTTTACGATAATCGTCATATCCATCTCCAACTAAATCATAGCGGATAGAAGATAAGCTATTGCTTTCTACCCGACGATTTAGGATCAATAGCTGCATATCATTGTCAATATCCAGCGAATTAAAAATATCAGCGCTTGTTTCAATGATATCAATTCGCTCATCATCTGTCGCAGTAATATAGCTTGTATCACCTAGGCGATAGGTCTTTGAAAATTGATCATTTGTAATTTTCATGAGCCCATCAGGCATCAACCATTGATAATTAAGGCTATTCTGTGTAGATGCCGTCATGGTACGTCTTAGACGTTTGGCCCGTTCCCGTTCTTCCTTAGAGAGTTTCGGGGTTTTCTTTCGGCCGAATAAATTCATTTCTTGTATATTCCTTTCTGTCATAATCTGTCTGATAAGAGCGTTCCTGCTTAGTCAAAAGGAAACGAACCTCATCTTTAATTTTTTCATCAATATAACACCCGAAAATAACAAAAGGCGCTAATAATAAAATATCAACGCCATAAAGGATTATATCAGGTGCCTTCAGCCAATAGAGGATGGTAGTGACAACTACTGTCAATGCTATCCCAAATAGTAGCACTAACTGTCTCAGTGTCATATACCCTATAACTGGCCTTTCGTAGCTATCTAAAGCCTTTAAAAATTCACTGCCTAAACGTGTCATTCTGTTCCTTTCTTCAGTACCTTTTTAGCAAATTCCTTCCTAGTTCACCTGCATGATATTCTTGGCCATGCGTTGGCTGCCAAATAGCATGACAATGTATATAATTCCTTTAGCTATCGCAATTAAAGCACTTGTCCAGGCTCCAGTCTTATCAACTGTCAAGAGATCATTGGTTACAATAGCTGGATAAAGCATGATCACAACCACTAAAATCAATCCCTGAAGGACAGCAGCAGCATAGAGCTTGAAGAAACCGAGACAGATTGGGCGTAAGCTATCCACCATGTAACAAGCGACAATAATTTTAGCGATTCCCTTATACGTGTAAAGGGTAAAAGAGCGTAACAGGATCAACAACTTAGTTGATATCTGACCAACAAAATCAACAACCCAATAAATAAACTGGAGCATAGCTTTTGCAATGGCATTAACCCCCTTTAAGTCTGGTAGTTCTGAACTGAATGGATTTGTGGCATTTTTAGCCACTAATTTGATAATAACATTGAATAACCAAGATAAGGCATCAAAAATCGCATCCACATAGAGGATAAAAAAGAGTGCAATAGCATACTTGAGGATTTCTTCAATCCAAAGCTGAAAAGACAGCTCCCCACCATTGCTTTTAAGTTGTTGGTGCCAATTCATGAGGTTGATCCCCATAAAAAGGAGAAGAAGCAAAATTGCCACCTTCTCCATCGAACCTGAAACTGTCTCCATCAGCTGATAAGCTGTCTCATTATAGTCTTTCAGACTCATGGTTAGTTGATCAAGTGTGGATTGGTTCATAAAACCACCTCCTCTTTCTTCTTCATCCTAACCAAGAGATTGAAGACCTGTTGCTAAAGCTGTAAAAAGTGCTTTTAGGACGGCACCAAGAAGAGCGCCTAAAATCAAACTTTGGATCCCTTTATCCTTCTTGTCATCCAATTCACGTTTGATTCCTACTGCTAAGTCCCAGGCACCCCAAGCGGCCCAACCAATACCGATAATCCCACCGATATTTCCAATTTTGTTAATAAAATCTACAACTGCATCCATTATTTTTTTCTCACTTTCTTTTTATAAAAAGGTGCTAAAAAATCCTTAGCACCTACATTGTTTATTCAATACTATGTTTCATCCGTTGGACGAAAGGTTAGAGAGAGGGCTGTAATTACAGCTAAGACAACGATGATAGTCGTTTCCCACCAGTGATAGATTGGAACACCCTGAGGAAAGACCCAGTTAGTATACCAGGTTTCTACTTCAATTGGAAGTGTACCTTCCTTTGTAAAAAACGCCCAATAGCTTACAACCAATAATGAAACTACCACCTTAAACACAAACCAACCAATTGCTGTCGCAATCAAGCTCTTAATCAGATTAAAGATAAAGAGGAGAAACATGAGTGGAGTCGCAACCATCAAAACAGCAGCTCTCGCAATTACACTCGGTAGATTCTTTATTCCTAACCAGATGGCTTTTCCTAGCCAACGGAGGCCTTTTTTCCACTTCTTCTCTTCTTCAGGCTTAGTGACTTCTGATTTTTTTTGAGTTGGAGTGTAGTATCTATATCCACTTCTAGTCACATGTGCATCCATTTTCGTGTCCTTTCTCATCTCTCTTCCCCCTCTTTTTTATGGCTTCATTATACCATAGATGAGGGGGAATTTCTAGATGTTCTATTTTTTATGCTTACGAAGCCCTGCTCCTGCAAGACTCAACAATCCCAAAAACATTCCCCAAGTTGGAAGCATGCTTGCTGCTGTTCCTGTATTTGGAAGTGATGGCTGCGGTTGTGGCTTGCCTGGTTCTTTAGGCTCTGGTTTTGGAGGTTCTGGCGTTGTGGTTGTCACTTTCGCCGTCATCTCCTGTAAATTGACTGTATTGATAAAGGTATTTTCAACCTTCCCAGCTGCGATGCGTTCGACTTCTAGATAGAAGTCTGCATCAAAGGTTCCTTTAACTCCTAGAGAGTTTAGGAAGTCTTGATTGATAACGTAAGACCATTTGCCTGCTTTCTCGTCCCATTTGACGGTCACGATTTTCTTGAGGAAGTTAGGATCCGTATCCTGGTTCACTTTAAACAAGAAGGCATAAGGTGTACCTTTGACAATCTTGTCACCAGCTTTGATAACTTTACCATCCTTCAGGATAACGTCATAAGGAAGAACCAAGTCTTTAGCAGCTGTGTACTCTGTCCCCTTGATAATACCTTCCCACTTGCCTGTGAATCGATCATGAACCACATCCAACTGGTCACTGCCATCATATTGGAAGAGGCTGTCGTGTTTAGTAGGCACGGTTACGCCATCAAGTAGATAGCGGATGTATTGGCCAATCTGTACTTCTTGGCCATCCAATACTTTTTATTATCCTTTTGATCCAGGGCATGTTTCTCTGGCTTCACATCGGGAACCGAGACAGTGACAAGGTTTGATTGATAGCTATTGCCAAAGTCGATTTGCTTAAAGCTATTTTCAACTTTCTCCCCTGCTTTAACCAGGAGCTTAGCTGGGAGATCAATCGTCACGTTTTTATTTTGCTTCACGTAATTTTGGTAGAAACTCTGAGAGTTCTTCGGTGTCCAAAGATAGAACTCACCTTTAGGGTTCAAGTTCAATTCCTTCAGGATTTTATTGATTGCATCTGTACGTCCTTTGTCTGAAAGGACGTGATACATGTCAAACAAGTCTTTTACATCTTTACCTGCAGCAGTCATCTTGATCTTGCTGTAGTCAACTGTGAAGGCTTTGTCTTGAACATCATCCAGGATAGCAAACTTCTTGCCAAGTGCTTTCACTGAAGCAATGGTTTTAGCGTAAGGGCTGTAATCTGTCATCAAGCGGAAGGTCACGTTGCGGTCAAATGTTGTCGCACTATTGATATCCTTACCAGAGCGATCCAAGACAGCTTTAACTGGTTTTGGGGCTGGTGGTGTGTAGTTTGTGACTGGATTAGAGTAAACCTCGTAGTTATTCACTAACACTTTATAAGTGTTATCATAGAAGCCCTTGTCATAGACAGGCTTCCAGGTAATCACTGGAGCTTCTAAGCGTTTCCCTTCGTAGGTTGCAGTAAAGGTATAAGTGTTCTTTCCTGCATCATATGAAACAGTCCATCCCGCTTTCTCTGCAGCTGCTTTCGTCACAGTTACATCAGGAACAGCCCCAGCTTCAAGAGGATCGATGATGGTAATCTTGTCACCCTTTTTCACATTGGAATAGATATTGTCATGGATCAATGTATAGGTCTGAGTAGCGTTTTTAACTACTGTTTGACCATTTGTGTTGGTCTTATCTGTATCTGCTACAGATTTGCTGACAACTGGCTTATACTGCAACTTGTAGCCGTGATAGCTTGCAGACAATTTCTGGTTTTTGGTTTCAGAAAGAGTTTTAAGCGCCAAGGTTGGCTTGACTGGATTCTTCGCTTTGACCAATTCAGCTGATACAGGTTCAGGTTTGACAGGTTTCACAGTTGTTTTAGTAATGGTTGCTGTAGCTGGAACTTCAACAACTGGCGCTACAACCTTAGTGTTTAAGGCAAACCAGTATGTCTGTCCTGCTGGAGTTGCATAACCATCCCATTGAGTAAAATCAGTCGAGAATGCTGTCCCTTCTTTAAAGACACCCAGCGCAGCTCCCTTGTATTGATAAGGTGAGTCAGAAGTATCCCATGTTACTCCAACCTTATCCTCCGTATTGTAATCATCAGCATAGTTATAACCATCATTTTTGTGGTAGGTTACAGTTGAACCATTGATTTCGATGTTCTTACCATTGACTGCACCAGCACCTTCCCAACCAATCATGTTGTAGTTCAGTGATGAATAAGTAAGGGTTGCAGGAG
>NZ_KQ970759.1:802335-878360 GCF_001579175.1 Streptococcus oralis | reverse complement strand
TTTTCGACTCTTTCTATTATACCTTCTTTTCCGCCTTTGTCAAGAACTTTTTCCAGTGAATTTAATTTTTCTTCACTAACTTAACCACTGCTTCTGTCCGTGCCGTGTGGGGAAACATATCGACCGACTGGATATACTGGAGATCATAGACTTTTACCAGTTTAACCAAATCTCGCGCTAATGTCGAAACATTACAAGAAACATAAACCATTTTTCCTGGTACATAGGTTAGGATGGTATCTAATAACTTGTCATCTAAACCCGTTCGAGGAGGGTCGACTATCAGGGCATCTGCTCGGTAGCCTTCACATTAGAACATAAAAAGAGAGGTTGAACCTCTCTAAGTTTATTTTTCTTCACTCATTTTTGATTTTACTTCATCATAAGATAGGGCGTGAGATTCCTCTTCTACAGTCTCAGGCATTTTTCCTGTTTCGTAAAGGGATTTAATTTGAGTACTATCCAATGTTTCGTATTTCAACAATGCTTCCGCAATCAGTTTATGAGTTTCACGATTTGATTGAATAATTTCAGCTGCTTTGTTTCGTGCCTCATTTAATAATGAACGAACTTCCTCATCAATCTCATAAGCTGTTCGTTCTGAAATTGATTTTTGAGGACTTTGTGCACCAAACATAGCATGATTGCCCTCATATTGAACTGGACCTAGTTTTTCACTCATACCGTATTCAGTGACCATTGCACGCGCCATCTGTGTAGCTTGTTCAAAGTCGTTTGAAGCTCCTGTCGTTTGGACATTAAAGATAATTTCTTCAGCAACACGACCTCCCATCAAACCTGCTAATTGCTCTTTCATATCTTCTTTAGAAAGAAGCATTTGGTCTTCTTTAGGAAGTGCAATCATGTATCCGCCTGCACGTCCACGTGGTACGATAGTCACTTTATGAACAACACGGGCATTCGATAAGACTAAACCAACAATGGTATGTCCAGCCTCGTGGTAGGCAACCAACTCACGTTCTCTTTGTGATACTGTTTTATCTTTCTTAGACGGTCCAGCAATCACTCTGTCCTCTGCCTCATCAATATCTGAAGCATCAATAACTGACTTGTTGCGACGGGCTGCAACCAAGGCTGCCTCATTTAGAACATTTTCCAAGTCAGCTCCCACAAAACCTGGAGTTTGTTGGGCAACTAATTTCAAATCAACATCTTCTGCTAGAGGTTTGTTTTTAGCGTGAACTTTCAAGATTGCTTCACGACCTTTAACATCAGGGCGACCAACCAAGACTTTTCTATCAAAACGTCCTGGGCGGAGAAGAGCTGGATCAAGAACATCTGAACGGTTTGTCGCAGCGATAACAATAATTCCTTCATTACCCTCAAAACCATCCATTTCAATTAAGAGCTGGTTCAAGGTTTGCTCACGTTCATCATTTCCTCCACCGAGGCCAACACCACGTTGGCGACCAACAGCATCAATTTCATCGATAAAGATAATGGCTGGTGCTGCTTTTTTAGCATCCTCAAAAAGAGAACGAACACGACTTGCACCAACTCCAACAAACATTTCTACAAAGTCTGATCCTGAGATGCTAAAGAATGGAACACCTGCTTCTCCAGCAACCGCCTTAGCAAGCAAAGTCTTACCTGTTCCCGGAGGTCCCTCTAAAAGAACACCCGCAGGAATACGCGCACCAAGTTTTGTAAATCGTTTTGGATCTTTTAGGAATTCAACAACTTCTACTAATTCTTGTTTTTCTTCCTCGGCACCTGCTACATCTGAAAATCGTACCTTGATATCTTCTTTGTTAGCTGCCTTGGCCTTGCTACGTCCAAAACTCATTGGATTTCTACTATTGTTTCCTCCCATATTTCCCATCATAGAGAATAGGAAGAAGAAGAGAATGGCAAATGGCACAACAGAGACAAGGATATTGATCCACATACCACTCGAACTCTCATGTTTAACCGTTACCTCTGCCTTATGTTCAGAAGCAAGTTTTTGCAATTCTGCAACTGTTGAATCCGACGGAAGAATGGTACTTGAGAATCTTTCTACTGTTGTGGTAGCAGGAGTGAAAAATTGAATTCCTGTTTCTTCTTTACTAGTCTTAGGATTTTTATAAACACCAGACACCTCAATGATGCTACCATTCGGCTGATAGGTTAATTCTTTTACATTGTCTGCTGTAATTTCTTTTACCAATTCTGTATAGTTAATTTTTTCGCTTCGTCCCGCAGTATTTCCAGAATAAAAATACTGGAATCCTGTTACAAGGAAGAAGATAATTAACAAGTATAGAAATGGATTTCTAACTAAACCGTTATTTTGTTTTTTCATTAAAGATAGATCTTTCTAATTTGAATAAACTTCTTCTTTCAATACTCCGACATAAGGAAGGTTACGATAATTTTCTTTATAATCCAGACCATAACCTACTACAAACTCATTTGGAATAGTAAAGCAGGTATAATCTGCCTCAATTTCAACAACACGTCCCTCTGGTTTGTCCAACAAAGTCGCGATTTTAACAGAAGCTGCTTCTCTTTCAATAAACATATCTCGCAAATTCTTCAAAGTTTGACCTGTATCGATGATATCCTCTACAAATAAAACATGTCTTCCTTTGATATCTTGAGTCACGTCTTGCTTGATATTGATCACACCACTACTTGCTGTTCCACCATGGTAGCTAGACACCATCATGAAGTCCATCTCAATATGCGTATCAATATGTTTGATCAATTCAGCCATAAAAGGAATCGATCCTTTCAAAATTCCAACAAGAATTGGATTTTCCCCCTCATAGTCTTTGGTTAATTGTTCACCTAGCTTTTTAGCCGCTTCTGTAATTTCATCATGTGAAACGAGGATTTTTTTAATATCGTGTTCTAACATCTTTTTACCTATCTATTTTTTCTATATAAAGTACAGTGTTCATTATATCATTTTTCGTGTTTTTACTCAAATCACTGGTCGCAATTCCTAAAATTGAGACAATTTCTCCAAATTGCTCAATAATAGGAGCTGTTTTTCGTTTTTCAATAGGGATTTTCAAATCTATAAATAAGCGTCTCAGTTTCTTTCGATGACCATTCAGCCTAATAACATCACCAGGTTTTCGACCTCTAATTCGTATCGAAGTTTCTCGCGAAACACTTATTTTTTGAACAACATCTCCTTCAATAGGAATGCCAAAGGAAAATAAATAGCCCTTATGTCGAACTTGATTTTGATAGTGTAACACAAGTTCATCTTCCTTTTCATCAGCCTGAGGACTGATTTTGCAAACTCGAAAATTCTGATACTCTTTTATCAATTCATAGCCATTTTTCAATGGATAACGATACTGGCTTTTCCTTGCTAAAATCTGTCGAACTTCATCAAACTGAGACTTCGTAAGATTTAAGTCTGGGAATTGATTGAGATAGTTCTGGAGCAAGACCCCTTGAGTTTGTTTTGAGTATGAAAAGAGCTCATTCAAATCTTCTACATCAATCTGTTCAGAAAGCTCCGTTATGGCTGCTTGGTAATCTGAAATCTCACTTCCTAGATTTAAAAGAGCAGATCTAAGGCGGGGATTTTCTTTTTCAAGTTCTGGTAAATACCTATTCCGAATACGATTGCGAAAATAGCTGTTCTCATGATTTGTTTGATCTTCGAAATGAAAAATTGGTGGGAAGTCTGTTTTATGAAAATGCAACAAGGGACGGATGATTTCAATATCATCAACTACTTGACTTTCTTTTATTCCTATTAAATGACGTAACCGACTTCCGCGAATCAAACGCATTAAAATCGTTTCAACCTGATCATCCGCATGGTGGGCAGTGACCAAGGCTGTCGCTCCAACATCTTTCATGATTTTCCTAAAAAAATCATAACGAAACTCTCGAGCTCGCGCTTCTGAAAAGTCTCCTGAAAAGCTTGTGATATAAATAGGAAGTTCAGCTGCATCAGCTAACTTCCTTAGTTCATTTTCCTCCCAGTCAGACTCACTTCTCTGCTTGTGATTGACATGAGCTAAAATCAACTCAATTTCCAACTCTTTTTGGTAAGTAGACAATAGCTGGAATAAAAACATTGAATCCAGTCCACCAGATAAAGCTAACACGACTTTAGAATGTTTTTTGAAATACTCTTTTTGGAGAAAATGATTTAAAAAATCCTGATCCCTCATTTTAGAACCTCATAGACATCCTTGGCTATCTTAGCAATAGTGTCATAATCAGAATTTTTGGTGAAAATAGAAAGAACGAAAGGAGAATCCGTATAAACAATGGCAGTGTCATGTTTATACTCGTCAGCATCTCCAATTTTATGAGCTACCTTAACCGAAACACCTTTTGCGATTCGTTGGTTGTCAAAATCGGTCTTACCTAGAGACTCTAGGACAAAACCATTCTGATTATAAATAGCTTCCATGACTTTTCCAGCCATTTTTGAAGAAGTCAATTTGTCATTCACATCCCAATCTTCACCCATAATGGTGGACATTTTTTCTTTGAAAGCCCCGTCAGATTGATTGGTCACATAATAACCTAAAATATTATGAGCAACATTATCAGACTCTTTTGTTACCTTGGTAATCAACTGTTGAAGACTGTAATCTTTGCTGTCTTCTCTTTTAGGTAAACTACCACTACCTTCTGGTTTATAGGAGCCAGGAAAGCTATTTACTTCGGGGATATATTTGAAGCTACTGTCCAGCGTATAGTCGCCTTGGTTTATCTTATCTTGAGCATAATAAAGGTAGGCTAATTTTAAGATACTAGCTGCATAGAGTTTGCTGTCTTCATTCACCCCAGCCTCTTTACCCGTGTTCAGCTGTTTAACATAAATAGAGTAATTTTCATTCTGATAGTTGTTTGATAAGATTTCTTGAACCTTCTGGATGCGATTATCTTCTTCTGAAACGAACTCTTTTGATACCCACCCAACTTGATCAATATGAAGAAATTCTTGTCCCTCAGCAAAGAGAGTTCTATCCACTAGTACGTGTTGATAGGGGGAGAGGGTAGAAGAAATTTCTTTAGCATCATAAGGGCTGTTATAGATAACAAACCCTTGTTCCAACCATACTTGTCTATTTTGAGTTTGAACATGACTTTGATCATAGACCAACCGCTTATCTGCAAGGATAAACTGGTGATTATCTAATTTAAAAACAGGAACACCTTGTCTATTCAAACGCCATTCTACGATTTTAAAGGTGTTTCCAGGAGTCAATTTACCAGACTCCTTGACAAGATCCTCATTAGCATAGAGAGTTGTTTCTCCATATACCATTGGGGTTTCCAGTGTTTCTTTATAGTAGAACCCATAGTCAGACTCAGTTAGATAATAAATTTCTTGCGAAGAGTAAGGAAGCTGTTTTTCTGTGCTAACTACTCTTGAGGTTATGATAAAAGCAGGTAGCAATAAAACTACTAAGAACTTACGCATTCTTCTCTTCCCTTTCTTCTTGTAATCGTAATGAATGATTTTTAGCCGCTAATTCTTCTAGTTTTTCATCTGATAAACTTAGAAACTGCTCAACAACTTCTAATAAATTTTCCATGACATTACCTCGGAAGCAAATCAGGAATTGTGTAAATCGCTTCTCGTTTCTTTGAGTAATAGTACTTGGCGCGTGCATATTTTGCTACATAGTCTTCGTCTTTCAACTTTGCAGCAAAAGCGGATTCCTTATCCTTTTCATCACTGAGAGTTTGATACTGCTCTTTCAACTCTGTCAATTGCTGACGACGTTGCAGTAACTGATTATAGCTTTGGGCCAG
The DNA here is from genome assembly GCF_001579175.1 of Streptococcus oralis. Lineage (GTDB taxonomy): Bacteria > Bacillota > Bacilli > Lactobacillales > Streptococcaceae > Streptococcus > Streptococcus oralis_O. Next base: position 872,615 of record NZ_KQ970759.1, on the reverse strand, counting down.
ATTATAGGTCGGTAAAATAAACAATAAAATCATCAAAATAAGAACCCAACCCATAAAGCGATTCCTCTTTTGTCTTTCCTTCATCAGGTAGCGACGACGTTGGTGTTCATTTTGAATAAAAGGATTATTCATTTGTACAATATTTTTAGACATTTTCTTCTACCCGTGTTTCACTGATAATTTCATACATGCCTGCTGCATCTTCTTTTTTTGTACTATCTTTCATCTCCAGTACTTTTACAAGCAACAACTTATTTCCAAAGCGAATTTCAACTTGGTCATCAACTTTCAAATCTGTTGAACTTTTGGCCAAAATTCCATTTACCTTGATTCTACCTTTATCTGCTACTTCCTTTGCGACTGTGCGGCGCTTAATAATTCGTGATACTTTTAAATACTTATCTAATCTCATTTTTATTACCTCAAATTATTATTGTACCATTTTTATCCTTTTTATAGAAGAAAAATGTTAAATGGGATTTGCTTCCTTTGATTCTTTTATCTCTAGTAAACTTTCTCCAAAAATCATCAGCCCTTCTAAAATTTCATAATCCTTCTTGTTTCGGACATCAAATACAACTTCCATTAGTCCTCTATTCTCTGCTATAGCTGCTTTTAAGTTCGTTGCAGATAAGGCTTTAAAATAATCTTGAGCCAAGAACAATCGTTGAGTGATTTTTTCAAATTGAACTGTAATCTTATTGTCTTTTCTTTCCACACGTTCTACAAATACCTTATCCAAGTATGATTTGACCAAACCAATCTCTAAAAGATAGGCCACCACATCTGGATACTCCCCAAAACGGTCCATCAACTCTTCTTGTAATTCTTCATAGTTGACACGGTTGTCAATTTGACGAATTTTCTTGTAAATTTCAATCTTATGTCGTTGGTCAGAAATATAAGTGTCAGGAAGATAAGCATCAATTTGTAAAATCAACTCAGCATTTCCTTTATTTCTTGTGTTCTCAGTGCCATTGCGTTTAGCAATAGCTTCTTCTAGTAACTGAGAATACAATTCAAAACCAACAGAATCAATGAAGCCCGATTGGGATTTTCCTAAGAGGTTTCCTGCTCCACGAATTGAAAGATCTCGCATAGCAATCTTAAAACCAGATCCCAATTCTGTAAATCCTTTGATTGCTTCTAATCTCTTTTCAGAGACTTCACTAATTGATTTTTCTGGACGATACATGAGATAGGCATAGGCAATGCGATTGCTCCGACCAACTCTTCCTCTTAATTGATACAAGGTTGACAAGCCCATATGGTCTGCATTTTCAATAAACAAGGTATTGGCGTTCGGAATGTCAACACCTGTTTCAATTATGGTAGTTGTCACCAAAATATCATATTGGCCATCAATAAAGTCCAATAGAGTGTTTTCTAACTGAATTTCACTCATTTGTCCATGAACAAACCCAATCGAAGCTTCTGGAATCAACTCCTGTAATTCTGAAACCTTCCGATCAATAGTGTCAACTTTATTGTAAAGATAGTAAACTTGACCTCCACGCTCCATTTCACGCAAGACAGCATCACGAATCACACTATCATTCTTTTCCAAAACATAGGTTTGCACTGGATAACGATTGGTCGGAGGGGTTTCAATAACAGATAAATCTCGGATTCCCAACATAGACATATGAAGAGTACGAGGTATTGGAGTAGCTGTCAAGGTTAGGACATCCACTTGTTTCTTCAGTTCTTTCAATGTTTCCTTATGCTTAACACCAAATCGTTGCTCTTCATCAATAATCATCAAGCCTAGATCTGAAAACACAACATCTTTTGACAAAACACGATGCGTTCCAATCAAAATATCGACTTGACCATTCTTTAATTTTTCAAGTGTCTCTGCCTGCTCCTTTTTACTTCTAAAGCGACTCAACACATCAATATTAACAGCAAAATTTTGAAATCTCTCTTTAAAATTTGTATAGTGTTGTTGCGCTAAAACCGTCGTCGGAACTAGAACGACAACTTGTTTATGATCATTGACCGCCTTAAAAGCAGCACGCATTGCAACCTCAGTCTTCCCAAAGCCAACATCCCCAACTAAAAGTCGATCCATGGGATGAGAATCCTGCATATCTCTCTTAATTTCCTCAATACTACGAAGTTGATCATCCGTTTCAATATAAGGGAAAGCATCATCAAAAGCATGTTGCTCATCATCATCAGCTGAGAAAGCAAACCCCTTCAACTGACTACGCTCAGAATAAAGCTTGATTAAATCGTCAGCTATATCCTCTACCTGGTTCTTAACTTTTTGCTTGACCTTTTTAAAATGACCATCATTTAATTTATTAAGTTTTGGCGCTTTACCATCACTTGAAACATATTTTGACAGTAACTGAATCTGCTCTACTGGGATGGAGATTTGATCTCCATTTTGATATTGAACACTGACATAATCACGGTGAATGCCTTTGATTTCAATTGTTTCAATGCCTAGATATTGACCAATTCCATGAATATGGTGAACAACGTAGTCCCCTTTTTCAAGTTCATTATAATCTTTTAATCGCTCTGCATTTGACGCATGTTGTCTTCTAAAACGACGTTTTAATTTCTTTTGAAAAATCTCATGTTCAGTAATCAAGAGAATTTTTTCATCTACAAAATGAAAACCATGTCTTAGATTACCTTCGATTAAGTTTACAGATTTTTTACAAATACTTGACTTATCTCTGGAATCTAATTTAATCTGGTATTCCTCTAAAACATCCTCCAATGTTTTACTTCCCATTGAATTGCTAGACTGCAAGATAATAGTGTAGTCCATTTTTTTATATCTCTCAATTTCTTCTTTAAGAAAAGAAAACTGATTGAAAAACTCTTGCATAGGATATTGATTAAATTGATAAATGTGATCAAACTTGAGATTTCCTAATCCTTTTTGGAGATTGGAGAAAAAGGTAACTGGACTTTGTTTTTTATAGATTTGCTCTGTATCTGCAAAATACTGCATATCAGAAAATGATTTACCATTCTGTAAATCTTCTGTAAAGTATTGCGCTAACTCTCTTTCAAAGGCTTCATACTGATTCATCAATTTTTGGTAATCATCAAAAAACACTGGTGTATCTTTTTCAATATAATCAAATATAGTCCATGTTTTATCGTAACATAAAGATAAAAACTTTCGACTATCTGAATGTACTTGTTTTTGATGAAAACTTGACAAAATCTCTTCCAAGTATGATTTTAAAATTGGTGATAAGGTCTTTGAAATTTGCTTTTCTAAAGCTGACTGCCCTCGTAGATAGTCCTTTTCCCTCAAAAGTATATCACTTGCTGGAAAGATAATGAGTTCTGTTTGATTTTCTTTTGATAATTGTGTTTCTACTTCGAAAGTCCGAATTCCATCTACTTCATCACCAAAAAACTCGATTCGGAAAGGTTCTAACTGAGACATCTCAAAAATATCTAAAATATCTCCTCGAATACTAAACTCACCTTGAGTTTGTACTTGCGTAACTTTGCGATAGCCTATTTCCTTTAATTTGTGAAGAAGGTCATGTTGGTCATATTCTTCACCGACTGCAATCCTTATAATACTTTCTTTAAATCCAGTTGGAGAAGGTAAAATCAAGCGACTTGCTGCGATATTACAAACTAAAATCCCTTTCTTAGACGGATCACTCAAAAAACGCAAGGCTTCAACTCGCGAAATGATTTTTTCTTGTGAAGACATCAAAAACTCTACCATAGGAGAGTCATCTACCAAAAATGGATAGACAAATTCCTCTCCTAAGATAGAAAGAAGATCACTGATAATTCTTTCTGCTTCTCCATAAGTTGATGTCAATAACACAATCTTATTTTCTTTTTTTAGACTACTTGCAATTGCAAGAGCCTTGGTAGAAGTTGACAGACCTAGTATTAGTTGTCTTTTCTTATCTATCAGATTTTGATGCCATTTTTTTATCTGATCATTTTCTGAGAATAAATCTAATAAAGTCACCATTTATCCATTATACCTCTGCATTGTTTTCTCAAAGTTTTTCTCTTGTAAATAGTAGTTTACAGCTTTGTCAACCTTGTCAATTGACTGTAAAACACCTACATAGTCATCCTGATCAAACTTACTTAAAACATGGTGAACAACTGACATACCTTTTTTAGGTCTTCCAATACCTATTTTAATACGGTTAAAGACCTGAGTACCTATATGTTGAATAATAGACTTGATCCCATTATGACCACCTGCTGAGCCCTTTGCTCTTAAACGAATTTTTCCAATTTCCATGTCAAGGTCGTCGTAAATAACCAGTAAATCTTCAATATCCAAACCATAGTAAGTCAATAAAGCATGAACCGCTTTTCCACTTTCGTTCATAAAGGTCGTCGGTTTGACAAGATAAATTTTTTCTCCATTGAGGAAAAAAGATGCTAGGTCAGCTTGAAATATCTTATCGTGTGTAAAAGTGACATTTTGTTTTTTAGCTAATTGGTCAATCAACATAAAGCCAACATTGTGCTTGGTTTCAAAATATTTATCCCCTGGATTTCCCAATCCTACAAGTAATTTAGTCATTTATTTTCCTTTCAAAAGCCAAAAGGGTTGGAATTTTTTTCCAACCTAATTGACACTATTTGTTAAATATTATTAGACATTAAAGCGGAATTCCATGATATCGCCATCTTGAACGATATATTCTTTTCCTTCTTCACGCAAGCGCCCAGCTTCTTTTACAGCCTTTTCAGATCCGTATTTCACTAGATCCTCATATGACATGGTGACTGCACGAATAAAGCCTTTTTCAAAGTCTGAGTGGATAATACCAGCTGCTTGAGGAGCTTTCATACCACGTTTAAAGGTCCAAGCGCGAACTTCTTTTTCACCAGCTGTAAAGTAAGTTCCAAGCCCAAGCAAGTGGTAAGCTGCACGAGTCAATTTATCAACGCCTGATTCTGTCAAGCCAAGTGCTTCAAGAAACTCTTGCTTATCTTCATCATCTAACTCAGAAATTTCTTCCTCAGCACGCGCGGAAATAACTACTACTTCAGCATTTTCTGTCGCTGCAAACTCACGAATTTGTTTGACATAGTCGATAGAGTCTGGATCTGAAACGACATCCTCATCTACATTAGCAACATAAAGAACTGGTTTAGTCGTCAAAAGGAAGAGACCTTTGACTACTTTTTGTTCTTCATCTGTGAATTCAATGGTACGTGCTGATTTTCCATCTTCAAGGACTGGTTTAATTTTTTGAAGGACATTAAACTCTGCTACTGATTCTTTATCTTTTTGCGTACGCGCCATCTTTTCTACACGCGCATAGCGTTTATTTACTGACTCTAGATCAGCAAGAATCAACTCCAAGTTAATGGTATCAATATCTGCAAGTGGATCCACAAAGGCATCTTCACGTCCTTGCTCGCGCATAACATTTTCATCATCAAATGCACGCACAACATGAACAATCGCATCTACTTCACGGATGTTGGCCAAAAATTTATTCCCTAGACCTTCTCCTTTCGATGCGCCTTTTACAATCCCTGCAATATCTGTAAATTCAAAGGTTGTTGGAACTGTCTTTTTAGGAGTAATCATTTCCGTTAGTTTTTGTAGGCGTTCATCTGGAACTTCTACCATTCCAACATTTGGATCAATAGTCGCAAATGGGTAGTTTGCTGCCTCTGCTCCTGCTTTTGTAATTGCATTAAAAAGGGTTGATTTACCAACGTTTGGCAAACCAACGATACCTGCTGTTAAAGCCATAGTTTCTCATTCTCCGTTCTCATTTCAATCCCTAACATTATAACACAAAAAGGGAAAACTTGCTAACCCTCTAACTAAGGGTTCTTATTCAATAATCTTATTCATTTTTCGTTCAAAATCATGGCGGCTCATCATAACAAGATGGTCGCAATTGCTACATTTGATTTTGATATCTGCCCCAACACGTGTAATTTCCCAACGATTGGCTTTTTTACCAGTTGATTTAATGGTACAAGCATGCGGCTTTTTCATTTCAACAAAATTTCCAACTTGATACATACTACTCTCCTTTTCTTTTTTGATTATATCATAAAAGAGGCGAGCCAGGCTCAACCTCTTTCACTTAATTTGTACGAACTGGTGTGATAAGCTGCATGAAATCTTCGTCAGTATCTGCTGGCACAAGAGTAAATGGACGAACTGCTGAGATAAAGCTAATAGTAACCTTTTCGCTATTTAAAGCCTTGAGGGAATCAATCAAGTAAGTTGGGTTGAAACTAATAGTCAAATCATCACCAGTCACCTGCTCCGTATCGATTTCTTCGTTTACTTTACCAACTTCTGGAGAGTGAACATGGGCACCAACAACCCCACCTTTAATTTCAAGCTTCACAGTACCGTTTTGAGTCGCACTTGATAAGAGACGTGCACGCTCCATAGATTGACGCAAATTAACCACATCAAAAGTAATTGTAGTGTTAAAGTCTGTTGGAATCAAACGATCTGTATCAGGATAGTTTCCTTCTAGGAGACGAGTGTAGAAGCTAATATTTTCGCTTCTAAAGAGGATTTGATTATTTGCAAAGAAAATCTCTACAGTTTCAATATCATCTGTAAATACCGCTGAAAATTCGCGTAGAGAGCGGCTAGGAATCACCACATCGAAATCATCTCCATTTTTTTCAAGAGTCAATTTCTTCTGGCTAAGGCGGTGTGAGTCTGTCGCAACTGTTTTTAGTTCCTTGTGTTGGCTCAAAACAAAATGGACACCAGTCAAAATTGGACGACTTTCTTGCGTACTTGCAGCAAATGCTGTTTCATTGATAATTTTCTTGAGTAGTTTTGTTTCAAGAACCAAAGGTGTGCTTGCTGAAATTTCTTGGATTCGTGGGTACTGTTCGCTATCTTTTCCTTTTAGGGTGATTTCTGATTTGCCACTTGTTAAAACAATTTGTTTTTGTTCAATCTCTTTGAAATCAAGCGTTACATCTGGAAGACTAGATACAACATTGATAAAGAAAGAGGCTTCAAGAAGAATCGAACCTAATGAAGTAATCAAAAGACCAGCATCTTCATTCTTTTGAGAAATGAAATTTTCAATGGAGATTTGCCCATTTGATCCAATTAAAGTAATTCCTTCATTGGTAACGTCAATTTTGATTGTTGATAAAATTGGAATAGCATTTTTTGAGCTAATTGCTCGTTTTGTAGTATTTAAGGCTTGTAGAAATAAGTTTTTATTGATTGAAAAATGAATCATGGATTCTCCTTTATTTATTTTTAGTATTAGAAAGTTAATAGTAATAATAGAGTGTGTGAATTCTGTGGAAAACTGAGTGCTATTTAGTAAACTTAAGCTTCTAAGCTTGTTTAAAAAATGTGGATAAAAAAGATAAGAAAGGAAAACTTATCCACAAGCTACTTAATTTTCTTTTTGATTGCTTCTATTTCTAAACGTAAATTATCGTCTTCGTCAATCAATGATTTGATTTTAGCATGGGCGTGAATAACGGTGGTGTGATCCTTTCCGCCAAATTCTTTTCCGATTTTTGGAAGACTGTTATCTGTCAGTTCTCTAGCTAGGTACATGGCAACTTGACGTGCTAAAACGATGTTTTGAACTCGTCTCGTCCCCTTCATTTCTTTGACACTCACTCCATAAAAATTACCAACTTCAGTTTGGATTTTCTCAATTGGAATAATAAGTATCTGGCGGGCGTCTTGCTTACGTGCTCTAATAGCTTCCGCAGCAATATCAATAGTAATATCCTTAATCTTCTTCACTCTGGCAATTAAAGTGATATCGTTGATTGCTCCTTCCAATTCTCGAACATTTGAATCAAATTGGCCAGCCAAGTATTCCAGAGTATCACTTTGGAAATGGTAATCCAAGTGCTCTGTTTTACTTTGAAGAATGGCGATACGTGTCTCAAAGTCAGGAGGAGTGATATTTTGCGTCAATCCCCAGCTAAAGCGCGTGACAAGTCTTTCCTCAAGACCTTCTAGGTGTTTAGGACTTCGATCACTGGTTAGGACAATCTGTTTCTGCTTATCATGAAGAGCATTGAAGGTATTGAAAAATTCTTCCTGGGTCGCTACTTTTTTGCCACTGAGAGATTGGATATCATCGATCAACAGGAGATCAAGACTACGGTAAGTCTTTTTGAACTTTTCCATTTCCCCAAGTCTTAAGTGTTCAAGAAAGTCGTTGATAAAGCTTTCAGCAGGAATGTACTTGACACGCGCATCAGGAATATTTTTCAGAATTTCATTTCCAATTGCATTGAGCAAGTGAGTCTTTCCAAGACCAGGTCCTCCATAGATGAAAAGAGGATTATAAGTCAGAGCCAAATCTTCAGATACAGCTAGTGCAGCAGAAACCGCCCAAACATTTCCATCACCTTGAATAAAGTTATCAAAGGTATATTTTTCTTTTAACCCTGTTTCGGAGTAGGGAATCGTTGGTAGCGCAGGTGTGTAATTGTAAGTAGAACTATCAGTCGTATCACTTACTTGAGCAGACTCTGTACTCTGGGGTTTAGTGAAAATATAGTGGGGTTTGATTTCAGAATCATAAATTTCAAAACCAGCAGCAACAATAATATCTTTTAATTGCTTTTCCCATACCATTTCCATCTCTGTTCTCGGTAGAAATATAGTAGCTGTATTTTCTTCTACTTTGATGAGTTCAGCAGGTGTAGCATAGAAATCATACATAGATCGCGTCAATCTTTCTTGAGCAAATTCTAAAATACGATTCCAAAATTGCTTTTCTTTCAACTATTTTTCCTCCTTTACTATGATTTTAGTAGTTTAGCGCTAGACTTATTTTACCATAGATAGTAGGATTTTTCCACAGATTGGGGAAAAGAATCCACAATGTTAGCAGTATTTATCCACAGGTTGGGGATAAATAGAAAAATCCTTGATTTAGTAAGTCTTTGGCTAAAAAAATTAGTGGATAAATTTGTGGGTTGAGAAAATAAAACAACAGCCTTATTTCAGGCTGTTGATAATTCTGTCATATTCTTCTTGACTTGAAAAAGAAATAACAATCTTTCCAGTATCTTTTTTAGAAAGTTTAATTTCTACATTCACTCCAAGTAGTTTTTTCAATTTATCTTCCTCATCTTTGATGAAAGAGTCACTTTTTTTCTGTTTCTTTTGTTTTTTTCTGTCAGCAGTGTTTCTAATTTTCTCACAGAGATGTCTTCGTTTTTGATTAATTGGAAGAAATATTCTTGCTGCTCTTTATCCAAACCAACTAGTGAACGTGCATGAGCTTGAGAGATTTTTCCATTTTCCACTTCAGATAAGATATGCTCTGGTAGGGAAAGCAAACGAATAAAATTAGTGATATAAGGACGAGATTTTCCCATTTTATCCGCTATCTCAGTGTGAGTAAATCCTTTTTCTACCAAAGATTCGTAGGCGCGTGCCTCTTCAACTGGATTCAAGTTTTCTCTCTGCAGATTCTCAATGATAGACTGGATCATCATTTCCTGATCTGAGAGATGTTTCACAATGGCTGGAATAGAAGTAAGACCAGCTAAGAGAGAAGCCCGATATCGTCTCTCTCCTGCAAGGATTTCATAACCAATTACAGGAGATTGACGAACGATGATTGGTTGGATGAGCCCATTTTCTTTGATTGATTGGGCTAATTCCTTTAGTTTCTCTGCATCAAATTCTTTTCGAGGTTGGTAAGGATTTTTTTGTATTTCTGCGATAGAAATCATTTCAAATTTTTCCATGATTCTACACTAACATATCTTTTACTATCTGTAAAGTTTTCTTTACACTGATGTCAATTAAGATTCTAGATCACCAGAATTCTTATCAAGCTTAATAGAGGTTGTTTCCTCTTTACCATTACGGTAGTAGGTTACTTTTATAGTATCTCCTATAGCATGAGTATAAAGAGCATGTTGTAGATCTGTTGATGAAGCAATCTCTTTGTCGTCAACTTTAGTAATGACGTCGTATTTTTGAAGATGTCCATTTGCTGGCATATTGCTTTGAACAGATCGAACAACTACACCTGAAGTAAGACTACTTGGGATGTTGAGTTTTCTCAGATCATTAGCTCCAACGTTAGACAGATTGACCATTTGGATTCCAAGAGCAGGACGAGTCACTTTACCATCACTTTCAAGCTGTTTAATGATATTTTGTACGTCGTTTGAAGGAATTGCAAAACCAAGACCTTCTACAGATGTTTTCCCGTTACTTGCGATTTTACTTGATGTAATTCCGATAACTTGACCTTGAATGTTTACAAGTGGACCACCAGAGTTACCTGGGTTAATAGCAGTGTCTGTTTGAATAGCTTTTGTAGAAATAGCTTGTCCATCTTCAGATTTTAGAGATACAGTTCGATCAAGACTTGAAATGATCCCCTGTGTAACGGTATTGGCATATTCAGAACCTAGTGGACTACCAATTGCAATCGCTGTTTCCCCTACATTAAGTTGGCTAGAGTCACCGAATTCAGCTACGGTTGTTACTTTCTCTGAAGAGATTTTTACGACAGCAATATCAGAGAAGGTGTCAGATCCTACAATCTCACCAGGGACCTTAGTACCATCTGCCAAGCGTATATCAACTTTTGAAGCTCCATTGATAACGTGAGTATTTGTTACAAGATAAGCATCATTCCCATTCTTTTTATAGATAACCCCTGAACCCTCACTTGCAATTTGTTGAGAATCAGGATCAGTATCTGTTTCATCAGTTCCAAATAGACTACTTTGTCTATTTGATGAATAAGTAATAACAGATACAACGGCATCTTTAACCTTATTGACTGCTTGGGTAGTTGAAGTTTCATTCTTATAGGATGTTTGGGTAACAGTGTTGGAATTATTATTTGTAGCTTGGTTTCCTTGTTTTTGATAAAGTTGTAATGTTACGAAACTTCCTAAGGCACCACTTAAAAATCCTATTAGAATGATTGCAAGAACTTTAACTACTTTTTTGTAAAATTTTTGTAAGTGTTTCATAAACGCCTCCGTTTGTTATTTATTTACTCAGATTATAAACCTATTAACTTAATCCAAACTTAAAAGCTTAAAGTTTTACACAAGTTGTGGATAACTCACTTTATTCTGTGAATTTCCTCGTTATTTTAGATAGTTTTGATGTGTATAAGATGTGAAATAAAGTGTGGATATGATAGAATAGAAGAATGAAAATAAAAATTGTAACAGTAGGAAAACTGAAAGAAAAATATCTTAAAGATGGTATTGCTGAATATAGCAAACGAATTTCACGTTTCGCAAAATTGGAGATGATTGAGCTTGCTGATGAGAAAACACCTGATAAAGCTAGTGAAATAGAAAATCAAAAAATCTTGGAAACAGAAGGCGCTAGAATTCTTTCTAAAGTTGGAGAAAGGGATTTTGTCCTTGTCTTAGCTATAGAAGGAAAAACATTCTCTTCAGAGGAATTTAGTAAGCAATTAGAAGAGGCTTCTATAAAAGGCTACTCAACTCTTACTTTTATCATTGGAGGAAGTTTGGGTCTAGCTCCTGTTGTAAAAAGTAGGGCCAATCTTTCTGTCAGTTTCGGACGTCTAACCTTACCACATCAGTTAATGAGATTGGTTTTAATTGAACAAATTTATCGAGCTTTTACAATTCAACAGGGATCTCCTTATCACAAATAGAAGATTGACTTAGCTCTTGTTTTTTGATAGAATGTTCATGTTAGGTCTCATAGCTCAGCTGGATAGAGCATTCGCCTTCTAAGCGAACGGTCGCAGGTTCGAATCCTGCTGGGATCAATTTTAGATGTAAAGCTGGGAGTTTTCCCAGCTTTTTTCTTAAAAAAGTGCGTTTCAGGTGCAAAAATGTACAGTTGGGAAGAAATTTTTCTTACATGGTCTTCATTTTGTATAATAGGGTTGTAAGTTAATTTACAAGAAAAACAATACAGGAGACTTTATTATGAAAAACACAGTTAAATTGGAACAATTTAAAGAGGTAACAGAAACAGAATTGCAGGAGATTCGAGGTGGGGATAAAAGAGGATTAATGGATCTTTTCAAGCAAATTCCTATTTTTAGGAGAAAATAAAGGAGTATAAAATGGACATTATAGTAGGAATATTAGATGCATTCTTAACTTGTGTTATAATCAGTAAAATTTATAGTCGAATTTGTGAAATTTCAAAAAAAGAAAGATATATTTTTGGTTTTATATTCTTTGTATTTCAAGTAATTTATGCCTTTATATTTTCTTTTATAGATTCTGATAAATTAATACTGATTTTACATTATACTTTAAAGAATTTTTATCCAATTCTGTTCTATTGCTATTTTAAATTTTTTAAAAAGTATGATTCCTCAAAAAATATATTTTTAAGTTTAATATTTTCACTATTGTATCAAAGTGCTCATACTTTTTTGTCCGTTACTATATCATCTATTACAGGGGACTTACTTGTAGAACAACATGAAAGATTATTCTTTTTCATAATTAATTTAATTTCATATTTTGTAATAGATAAAATTATTACCTATTTTAACCTAGAACTTAAATATTTCGACAAAGATTATCTCTATCCTTTTTTTAAAAAAGTTATAGTTGCTTTCTTCACTTTGCATATTGTACTGTTTATTTCAGATATTGTTAGCACTTTTCCTCATTTAAATAGCTTTGGGAGTATTTTAGCAGCCATCATTTTTATATGTTTATTATTGTGCTTCTTTGCAATGAACTCTTATAAGGTTCAAATTGAAAAAGAGATTGCTCTAAAACAAAAGAAATTTGAACAAAAGTATTTACAGACTTATACAGATGAAATTGTAGGTTTGTATAATGAAATTCGAGGTTTTCGTCATGATTATGCAGGTATGCTTGTCAGCATGCAAATGGCAATTGACAGTGAAGATTTACAAGAAATTGATAGAGTTTACAATGAAGTATTAGTAAAAGCGAATCAAAAACTGCGTTCAGAGAAATATACTTACTTTGATTTGAACAACATAGAAGATTCAGCTTTACGTAGTTTGATTGCTCAATCCATTGTCTATGCACGAAATAATGATGTAGAGTTTACATTGGAAGTAAAGGATGTTATTACTAGATTGTCAATAGATTTACTTGATCTTGTTCGCATCATGAGCATTCTCTTAAATAATGCTGTTGAAGGTGCTGTGGATAGTTACTTGAAACAAATGGAAGTTGCAGTTATTAAAATGGATTTTGAAACAGTTATAGTCATCCAGAATTCATGTAAAATCACTATGACGCCTTCAGAAAACTTATTTGCCTTAGGTTTCTCTACTAAGGGAAGAAATAGAGGTCTAGGACTTAATAATGTCAATGAGATTTTAGACAAGTATGACAACATTATTCTAGAAACAGAGATGGAAGACAACACATTTAGACAAATTATTAGATTTAAGAGGGAATTTGAATGAAAGTACTAATTTTAGAAGATGTTATTGAGCATCAAGTGAGACTTGAGAGAATATTGAATGAAATCTCTGAGGAATCAAATATTCCTATTTCGTACAAGACAACAGGAAAAGTTCGTGAGTTTAAGGAATATATCGAAAATGATGAAGTAAACCAGCTTTATTTCTTAGATATCGATATTCATGGAATTGAGAAAAAGGGCTTTGAAGTAGCACAATTTATCCGTCATCACAATCCCTATGCTATTATTGTCTTTATTACCAGTCGATCTGAATTTGCTACCTTAACCTACAAATACCAGGTATCAGCCCTAGATTTTGTTGATAAAGACATCAATGATGAATTGTTTAAAAAACGTATCGAGCAGAGTATTTTTTACACTAAGAGTATGTTGCTTGAAAACGAAGATGTTGTAGACTATTTTGATTACAATTATAAGGGAAATGATTTAAAAATCCCTTACCACGATATATTGTATATCGAAACCACAGGTGTTTCTCATAAACTTCGGATTATTGGTAAGAATTTTGCTAAAGAATTCTATGGAACTATGACAGATATTCAGGAAAAGGACAAACATACCCAGCGATTTTATTGCTCCCATAAATCTTTCCTTGTCAATGTGGGAAATGTGAGAGAAATTGATCGAAAGAATTTAGAAGTTGTCTTTTATGAAGATCATCGCTGCCCCATCACTCGTTTGAAAATTCGCAAACTAAAAGATATTCTAGAGAAAAAATCTAAAAAGTGATTGACAATTAGTAAGAAATTGATATAATGGTTATATCTGCTACAGATAGATGGTCCGTTGGTCAAGGGGTTAAGACACCGCCTTTTCACGGCGGTAACACGGGTTCGAATCCCGTACGGACTATTTTATCCGCCATAGCTCAGTTGGTAGTAGCGCATGACTGTTAATCATGATGTCGTAGGTTCGAGTCCTACTGGCGGAGTCAGATAAAAAGAACATCTGGTGGTGTTCTTTTTTTCTTAGTTTGTATCACCTAACATTTTCATAAGGAAGTCTGTCATTTCTTGCGGACTTTCTTTTTTTCCGTGGGCAATCCACGTCTGGCAAACTCCGAATAGGGCATTTGTTAGATAAATGCTACTGTATTCTAGTTCAATTGGATTGAGTTGTAGTTGCATAAAACGTTTCTGAAGATCAGTACTAAGCATAATATGCAGTTTATTTCTCAAGAAATTTTGGATTTCTTTGGTTCCATTTTCAGAAAGAAGAGCAGCCAGAAGTGGTTCTGATTCTAGATATTCAAATACTTCTAAAATAGCATCTCTTTTATGATGAACATGTTTTTGAAAAATATATTCAAAGGTATGAAAGAGTTTACTTTGGTAGTGCTCAATCATATCATACTTATCCTTGTAGTGAGTGTAAAAGCTGGAACGACTAATTCCGGCTTTTTCAGCTAACTTGACCGTAGAAATTTGATCAAAGGGGTAGTCCGTCAATAATTGAACCATGGCATTTTCGATAATACGTTTTGTTTTTAAGCGTTTGTTACTTTCTTTCATAATTTCTCCTTTTACACAAAAATAGACTATATGTCTAAAAAAATATTTTTTACCTTGTAATTTGGATTTTTTTATGTATAATCTATTATATCAAAATTTTAGACAATATGTTTAAAAAAGGAGGAAATATGTTTAAAGAATGGAAAGCAATATTTAAAAAACCGACCTTTATCATTGTAATGATAGGGATTTCTCTCATTCCAGCTTTATACAACATTATATTTTTATCATCCATGTGGGATCCATATGGTCAATTGTCAGAGTTACCTGTAGCAGTTGTCAATAAAGATAAGGAAGCTTCTTATAATGGACAGACAATGACAATAGGTGAAGACATGGTGTCTAATTTGAAAGAAAATAAGGTTTTAGATTTTCATTTTGTTAATGAAGAGGAAGGGGAAAAAGGCCTAGAAGATGGTGACTACTACATGGTAGTGACTTTACCAAGTGATTTGTCTGAAAAAGCTGCTTCTATCCTAACAAATCATCCTGAACAGATGCAGATTGATTATCAGACTTCAAGTGGGCATAGCTTTATTGCAAGCAAGATGAGTGATTCTGCAATGACACAATTAAAACAAACCGTTTCTACTAATGTAACTGAAACGTATATCAAGGCTTTATTTAAAAAAATGAATGACTTGAAGTCAGGAGTAAATAAGGCAGCTGATGGAAGTGAACAACTGGCTAATGGAGCGAATCAGTTGGTGACGGGAAGTCAAACATTATCTGCAAATCTTAATACTCTAGCAAACTCAAGTGTAACTTTTTCAAATGGAGCAGATCAATTTACAAAAGGTTTATCTAGCTATGTGTCTGCTATAGAGCAATTACATATTGGTTTAGGATCTTTTAATAGTGGTTTACAAAGTTATACAAATGCTGTCTCACAAGTTGACACTGGACTGGGTCAATTAGCGTCAAAAACTCCCGAGTTGGTGACAGGTGTAAATCAACTAAATACAGGTATAAAGTACTACACAGGTGGCGTTTCACAACTGGATACAGGCCTCAATCAATTTTCAGTTGGTGTAAATGCTTATACAAGTAGTGTGAAAGAACTTTCTAATGGAACAAGTCAATTATCCAATCAATCAGCTGCCCTAAGAGATGGAATGGAGCAATTAAATACTGGTATTAAAGAAATTTCAAGTCAATTGGAGTCCTCATCTCAACAAAATGAAGAAATAGCTCAATTGGCAACTAGTCTAGGAGAACTAAATAAAACACTACAAGCTCTTACAATATCAGATAATACTCAACTGAAAAGTACATTGTCAGAAGTTTTGCCAAATCTAACAACTCTTGCACAGGATATTGTGACCAAAAGTCAGACAGAACAAGAAAAAACTCTTGCGAACCTTCAATCAACAGCTACTTATCAATCTCTTACAGAGGAACAAAAGAAAGAACTGACAGAAGCTATTTCTAAAAATTCTAATTCTACTATTGAGTCAGCAAAAACAATTTTAACGACAGTAGGGGGATTAAAAGAAAGTATAGAGAATTCAGAACAACAAGTATCTAATCTATCTGATGTACAGACGAAAGCAAATCAACTCTTACCTGTAGCATCTAGCTCCTTGACATCATTGTCAAATGGATTTACAAAATTACAAACTACTGTAGAGAATCAGTTAGTTCCTGGAAGTCAGTCAATTGAAAAAGGAGTTGTAAACTATACTAAGGGACTGGACACAATTTCTATAGGTGCCAATAAACTAAGTGAAAAGAATGCAAACTTAACAACTAGTCTAGATCAATTAGTTTCTGGATCAAGTAAGTTGACAGAAAATTCATCAACCTTGACAGCTGGAGTAGATGCGTTAGCTGGAAAAGCTCCAGAATTAGTATCAGGTATAGAAAGTTTGTCATCTGGTTCTACTCAATTAAATAATAAGAGTCCAGAGCTAATAGCAGGTCTTGCTAAATTACAATTTGGCTCTGGTCAATTAACAGATAAATCAACACAGTTACTTTCTGCAGCATCTCAACTAGGAAGTGGTGCTATGAAGATTTCAGATGGTACTGGAAAACTAGCAGAAGGTGGAACAAGCTTAACCTCTGGTCTTGAAGATTTACAGACAGGAGTTGGTTCATTAGGACAAGGATTAGGAAATGCTAATAATCAGCTCAAATCAGCATCAACAGAATCTGAAAATGCAGAAACATTATCTGAACCTCTAGTTCTTTCAAAAACAGATAACGACCAAGTTCCTGTAAATGGGATTGCTATGGCTCCTTATATGATATCAGTTGCTCTTTTTGTTGCTGCTATATCTACCAATATGATTTTTGCCAAGTTGCCTTCTGGACGTCATCCAGAGAGTCGTTGGGCTTGGTTGAAGTCTCGATCTGAAATAAATGGCATTATAGCTGTCTTAGCAGGTGTTTTAGTTTATGGCGGTGTCCATCTGATTGGTTTAACTGCTAACCATGAGATGAGAACCTTAATTTTAATTATAATCACAAGTTTAGCTTTTATGTCTATGGTGACAGCTTTAACAACTTGGAATAGCCGTTTAGGAGCATTCTTCTCTCTTATTTTACTATTATTACAGTTAGCATCAAGTGCAGGGACTTATCCACTTGCTTTGACAAATGATTTCTTTAAAGGTATCAATCCATGGTTACCAATGAGTTACTCTGTATCAGGCTTACGACAAACAATCTCTATGACAGGAAATATTCATCACCAAGTGATTTTCCTTATTATAACACTAGCTTTCTTTACTGCTTTAGGTATGCTAGCTTATCAACCTAAGAAAATGGAAGAAGATTAAAAAGATTGACCAAGGAATTGGTCAATCTTTTTCTATCTTAGATAAATTTTGTCTGCGATTATAGATTCCAAAAAGTAGAAGGGCAGTTACTGAGCAGACTGCTCCAATAACAAAACCATTGGGAATAAAGGAAAGTATAATGGTTCCTTTTCCTTTTGGAACATCAACCTTCATAAAACCAGTTTGAGCCTGCTTGATTTCGAGCTTTTTTCCATCTTGGTATGCAGACCAACCTTTGTCATAAGGAATGGTGAAGAAAATAGAGGTATCTTGTTTTACTTCATATGTAGCAAAGACTTTATTTTTAGAGGTGGATACTTCTACAGGTTGTTCTTTAATCTTTTGGATTGCCTCAGTAAGAGCCTGAGTATCTAAACGATAGAAGGTTGGAGATTCAAATGACACCTGAGAATTTCCAGGGAAACTAACACTGATATTGAAATTTTTTTGTTCTTCAGTATAGCCCAAATTAAAGAAGTTAAAAGCATTGTCAGTTGTAAAAGTCTTCTTTTCTCCATTGACAAGTATGTCAATCTTCTTTTGTTTATCATTAGTAAAATGAAGATTTGAAAAAGAGAGATAGACTTGACTATTTTGAGGAACCTCAATTTGATAATCAATCTTTGCATCTTCATTCGCAGAACCTGTGATGCTCGTTAAACCTTCAGAATCATCTGTTTTATCATATGTTATTTGGGAGAAGTAATCTAAGTTGAGATTAGCAAGCTGGTTTATAAATAAAGCCTGATTATCTAGAGTGTGATTATTAAAGTTTACATCTGTGTAAATAGATTGAGTAGCAAAAGCAATGGGGAGGGAAAGTTGATTTTTATATAAGGTTAAATGATCCTTTTGATAAATCTCTTGAAATCCATATTTATCAAGGGGAGTTTCTGAAATATTGTACTGGATTCCAAATAAACTGTCTGCTAAAATACTATTATTTGTATAACGAAGATTGAGGTTAGTTCCAGAGGATTTGAATCCCAGTTTATCTAAACTAGTGCTAGCTGAGCGATTTCGTACAGACGAGAATTGAGAGATTCCATTGTAGTTAAATTTCATACTGTCATTTCCCGTCTGAATTTGCAGTTTTTCAGTACGTGTAAATGGATCGTCAATTTGGTTTAGAATGTATTCCATAGCGGTGATATCTCTATTATAGGCACTACGAGAAGCAAAGGCCCATTCTTTAGCTATTCCTTCCATTTGAGCTGAAGCATTTAGGCTTATCTCAACTGTTATAAATAAAGATAAAAGAATTGCAAATAGATTTACAGAGATAAATTTTCTGATAACTGCAAGGAGTAAAAGAGCATAAACTAGGAGAAATTCAAGGGTGAGTAGGATATTCAAATCTGTTAAAAAAGAATAGTGTGATTTAAAGTATACAGTAGCTAAAAATCCTGTTAATACAAGAAAAAGGGAGACAAATAAATTCCAGAGCTTCAATACTTTCAGACGATTTAAGACCTCTGCTGCAGTATAAATTAACAGAGTAGAAAAAATCCAAGCATAGCGATGTAAAAACATATTTGGGGTATGCATCCCCTGCCAAAATAAATCGAGGGCCTCTATGTAAAAGCTTGTTATTAAAAAAGTGAAAAAAATTGCATAAGTAAGTTTCACGTGAAACCTTATGGATTTTATTGTAAAAAATAGAATGGTCAAAATAAAAGGAAGCAATCCAACAAAAATCATTGGTATAGATCCATACTTAGTTGTATCAAAAGATCCAATGAATTGTTTTGCGAAAATATCCAAATACCAACTACTATCTGTCTTTAATTTTGTGATGGCAGTTAACTTCTCCCCATGAGTTTGTAAATCAAACAATGTAGGAAGAGTCATAATCAAACTAGCCATTCCTGCTAAAAATGAGGTAACAACAAAATCAAGAAAAGATGATTTTCTATTTTTAAAGTCCCATGAAATTTGGCAGAGATACCAGAAAATAAGAAACAATGCTGTCATATATCCAAAATAATAGTTTTGAATAAATAATATTGACAAACTTGTAAAGTATAGCAGGCGCTTCTTTTCCGTTATAAGCATGTGTAAACCAGTTATAATTAAAGGAATCAAGATAAAAACATCTAGCCAGGTTTTTATCTCTAACTGACTGACTGTAAAGCTCATTAGAGCATAGGAAGTAGATAAGGACAGTTTTAAATATTTCGGAATATCTTTAAATAATCTATTTAGACTAAAGAAGGTTGACAGGCCAATCAATCCAAATTTTAAGAGAGTTGTTAGATAAACAGCATCTGGCATATTCGACAGATTAAAAAAGTAAACCAGGGGTGAAAGAAAACTACCCAAGTAATAACTAGATAGAGCATAGAAATTCAGTCCGAGGCCACTTGTAAAGGTGTAAAACAAACTACCATTTCCATGTAGAATATTCCGTAAAGCCACATCAAAAATAACGTATTGGTGGAAACCATCTCCTAATAGTGGGGATGTATCGCTATTCCAGTAAATCCCTTGAGATAGATATACTCCAGACATAATCACTACAGGAATGATGAAAGAAATAAAATAGGTTCGATATGTTTTTAAAAATGATTTCATGTTACCTCGTAGAATGATAGAAAACTCAGTTGGTTAACCCAACTGAGTTTTGAAGTCTTATTTAGTCTTTCCAAAGGTCTTTGACTTTTGCTTGTATTTCTGCATTTTCTAGGAATTCATCATAGGTTTCATCGATACGATCGATGACGCCATTCTTAGACAAAACAATGATATGGTTTGCCAAAGTTTGAATGAACTCGTGGTCATGACTGGCAAAGATGATTGATTCTTTAAAGTTTTTCAATCCATCGTTTAAGCTTGAAATAGATTCCAAGTCCAAGTGATTTGTTGGATCATCAAGTACAAGGACATTTGATTTCAAAAGCATAAGTTTTGAAAGCATGACACGAACTTTTTCTCCCCCTGACAAGACATTTACAGGCTTGTTAACCTCATCACCAGAGAAGAGCATACGACCAAGGAAACCACGTAAGAAGGTATTGTCATCTTCTTCTTTACTTGCAAATTGACGCAACCAGTCAAGGATTGACTCACTCCCTGCAAAATCAGCAGAGTTATCTTTTGGCAAGTAAGAGCGACTGGTAGTAACTCCCCACTTAACCGTTCCTTCATAGTCAATGTCACCCATGATTGCACGAATTAATGCCGTAGTTTGGATGTCATTTTGTCCAATAAGAGCCGTCTTATCACCTGGACGCAAGATAAAGCTGATATTATCTAAAATAGTCTCACCATCAATCTTTACAGTTAGATTTTCTACTGTCAAGAGATCATTACCAATCTCACGCTCTGCTTTAAAGTTGATAAATGGGTATTTACGACTGGATGGAACAATTTCTTCTAGTTCAATCTTGTCAAGCATTTTTTTACGAGACGTTGCTTGTCTTGACTTAGAAGCATTGGCAGAGAATCGAGCAACGAATTCTTGCAATTGCTTAATTTTTTCTTCCGCTTTGGCATTACGGTCTGCTAACAATTTAGCAGCAAGCTCAGAAGATTCCTTCCAGAAGTCATAGTTTCCGACATAGAGTTTGATTTTTCCAAAGTCAAGGTCTGCCATGTGAGTACATACTTTGTTGAGGAAGTGACGGTCATGGGATACAACGATGACAGTGTTATCAAAGTCAATCAAGAAGTCTTCTAGCCATGTAATTGATTGGATATCCAAACCGTTGGTTGGCTCGTCCAAGAGAAGAACATCTGGTTTGCCAAAAAGTGCTTTGGCAAGGAGAACTTTTACTTTTTCACCATTGGCCAATTCGCTCATGTTTTGGTAGTGCAATTCTTCTGGAATATTTAGATTTTGAAGCAGTTGAGATGCTTCACTCTCTGCTTCCCAACCTCCAAGTTCAGCAAACTCACCTTCGAGTTCAGCTGCACGAACACCATCTTCATCAGAAAAATCTTCCTTCATGTAAATAGCATCTTTCTCTTTCATAATGCTATAAAGCTTTTCATTTCCCATGATAACGACATCAATTGCACGTTCATCTTCATAGTCAAAGTGATTTTGACGAAGAACAGAGAGACGTTCATCTGGACCAAGAGAAATGTGACCAGTTGTAGGTTCGATATCTCCAGCTAAAATTTTTAAGAATGTAGACTTCCCAGCACCATTAGCACCAATTAATCCGTATGTATTTCCTTCTGTAAATTTGATGTTGACATCATCAAAAAGTTTGCGATCACTAAAACGTAGTGAAACATCAGATACTGTAAGCAATGTTTTTCTCCTATAATATGTAATACATTTATTCTACTAGAAAAGAGAGAAATATTCAAATTTTTCTTTGTCAATTTTATGTCAACTAAGTTTACAGTTATATTTACAGCGAATCGGCTCTTTGATTTAAATAATTTTCTGTTATTTTAACAAAAAAATGCTATAATTGAAGAGACCATTTCGAAGGAGAAAAAAATGACGAAACCCATTATTTTAACAGGAGACCGTCCAACAGGTAAACTGCATATTGGACATTATGTTGGTAGTCTAAAAAATAGAGTGTTACTACAGGAAGAAGATAAGTATGAGATGTTTGTTTTTTTGGCGGACCAACAAGCATTGACAGATCACGCCAAAGATCCTCAAACCATTGTAGAGTCTATTGGGAATGTTGCCTTGGATTACCTAGCAGTTGGATTGGATCCAAGTAAATCAACTATCTTCATTCAAAGTCAGATTCCAGAGTTGGCTGAGCTGTCTATGTACTATATGAATTTGGTGTCACTAGCTCGTTTGGAGCGTAATCCGACAGTAAAAACAGAGATTGCTCAAAAAGGATTTGGGGAAAGTATTCCGACAGGTTTTTTGGTTTATCCAATCGCTCAGGCAGCAGATATCACAGCCTTTAAGGCTAATTATGTTCCTGTAGGAACAGACCAAAAACCAATGATTGAACAAACTCGTGAGATTGTTCGTTCCTTTAATCATGCTTATAACTGTGATGTTTTGGTGGAACCAGAAGGTATTTACCCAGAAAATGAAAGAGCAGGTCGTCTACCTGGTCTAGATGGAAATGCCAAAATGTCTAAATCCCTCAATAATGGTATTTATCTAGCTGATGATGCTGATACTTTGCGTAAAAAAGTCATGAGTATGTATACAGACCCGGATCATATTCGTGTTGAGGATCCAGGTAAGATTGAAGGAAACATGGTTTTCCATTATCTAGATGTTTTTGGTCGTCCTGAAGATGCTAAAGAAATTGCAGAGATGAAAGAACACTATCAACGTGGTGGTCTTGGTGATGTGAAGACGAAACGCTATCTACTCGAAATACTTGAACGCGAACTTGGTCCTATTCGTGAGCGCCGTATCGAATTTGCTCAGGATATGGGAGAAGTGTATAATATGCTTCAAAAAGGAAGCGAAAAAGCTCGCGAGGTTGCTGGACAAACTCTATCTGAGGTTAAGGAAGCAATGGGACTTCATTATTTTAAATAAGCTTATATATTATAAGAAATTATCTTTTTTCGCACAGGAAAAGATAGTTTTTTTATTTGTCCTTGTATCATTTGACAAATTTTCATAGAATGGTATGATAGATACAATACAAAAAGAGTCAAGCTCAAAAAGAAAGAAAAGAGGAAACTTCGAATGTCTAATTGGGACACTAAATTTTTGAAAAAAGGTTTTACCTTTGATGATGTATTGCTCATTCCAGCTGAGAGTCATGTGTTGCCGAATGATGCAGATTTAACAACAAAATTGGCAGATAATCTGACTTTAAATATCCCAATTATTACAGCCGCAATGGACACAGTCACAGAAAGCCAAATGGCCATTGCCATTGCTCGTGCAGGTGGTCTCGGAGTAATCCATAAAAATATGTCTATTGCGCAACAAGCAGACGAAGTTCGCAAGGTAAAACGTTCTGAAAATGGTGTTATTATTGATCCATTCTTCTTGACTCCAGAACATACCATTGCTGAGGCAGACGAACTGATGGGACGTTACCGTATCAGTGGTGTTCCAGTTGTAGAAACACTTGAAAATCGTAAATTGGTTGGTATTCTAACAAACCGAGATCTTCGCTTTATTTCGGATTACAATCAACCAATCTCAAACCATATGACTAGTGAAAATCTTGTCACTGCTCCTGTGGGTACAGATCTTGCAACAGCTGAACATATTCTTCAAGAACACCGTATTGAAAAACTTCCTTTGGTTGACGAAGAAGGCCGTCTTTCTGGCTTGATTACTATTAAGGATATTGAAAAAGTTATTGAGTTCCCAAATGCTGCCAAAGATGAATTTGGTCGTCTACTAGTTGCTGGTGCGGTGGGTGTCACTTCAGATACATTTGAACGTGCAGAGGCTCTCTTTGAAGCAGGAGCTGATGCAATTGTTATTGATACTGCACATGGTCACTCTGCTGGGGTTTTACGTAAAATTGCTGAAATTCGTGCTCACTTCCCAGATCGCACTTTGATTGCTGGTAATATTGCAACTGCAGAAGGTGCGCGTGCTCTTTATGATGCGGGTGTGGATGTTGTCAAAGTCGGGATTGGACCAGGTTCTATCTGTACTACTCGTGTGATTGCAGGTGTAGGTGTCCCACAAGTGACAGCAATTTATGATGCGGCAGCAGTTGCGCGCGAATATGGAAAAACGATTATTGCTGATGGTGGAATCAAGTATTCTGGAGATATTGTAAAAGCCCTTGCTGCAGGTGGAAATGCAGTTATGCTTGGTTCAATGTTTGCTGGAACAGATGAAGCACCAGGTGAAACTGAAATTTTCCAAGGACGTAAGTTTAAGACTTACCGTGGTATGGGATCAATCGCTGCAATGAAGAAAGGTTCAAGTGATCGTTACTTCCAAGGTTCTATCAATGAAGCAAACAAACTCGTTCCAGAAGGAATTGAAGGTCGTGTTGCCTATAAAGGTGCAGCAGCTGATATTGTCTTTCAAATGATTGGTGGTATTCGCTCTGGTATGGGTTACTGTGGTGCAGCCAACCTTAAAGAATTGCATGACAATGCTCAATTTATTGAAATGTCTGGAGCTGGTTTGAAAGAAAGCCATCCTCATGATGTACAAATCACTAATGAGGCACCAAACTACTCTATGTAAGAAACAAAAAAGAACTCCTGAATTTCAGGAGTTCTTTTTGTTTACAAAGGTGTCAATTTTAATTTACAGATATTTTACCGTTTTGGATGTTGAAAATGCTAAGATTTTCTGGCAAGTTTTGTAAGTGATCTAAACTTGTTGTTGTGATGAAGGTCTGGATAGATTGTGAAATAGTTTCTAGTAATTTTAGTTGTCGTGTGTTGTCAAGTTCGCTCATAACATCGTCAAGCAAGAGTATTGGAGACTCGTTAGTAATGCTTTCCATTAGTTCAATCTCTGCTAGTTTGATAGAAAGCACAAGACTACGATGTTGCCCTTGACTTCCAAAACTAGCATCCATACCGTTGATATAGAAAGCAATGTCATCTCGATGAGGGCCAACACCAGTATTCTTTTTAAATAAATCTCTTGATCTACTTTTTTCTAAAGCCAATTTAAAAGAATCCATTAAGACTTCTTCATTAGTGAAGTTGACAGTTGATTGATAAGATATTGACAACTCTTCTGACTGATTTGAAATTTCTAAGTGTTTTTTTTCACCAAATTTCTCTAAGTCTTTGATGAATTTTATCCGATGTTTTATGACGCGACAACCATACTCTACTAATTGATCATCTAAGACCGACAGAAATGTTTCGTCAATCTTTTGACTGGATTTTAGGTAAGTGTTTCTTTGCTTGAGTATATGGTTATAGTTTGACAAGTCTGACAAGTAGATTGGTTTAATTTGTCCCAGTTCGATGTCTATAAACTTTCGACGAACGGAGGGCGCTCCTTTAATTAACTGGAGATCTTCAGGTGCGAAGAGAACCACATTCATATGTCCGATGTAGTCTGAGAGGCGAGCTTGCTTTAAGTGATTGACTTTAGTCACACGCCCTTTTGGTGTTAAATCAATTTCTAGAGGGATAGAGCCTGTTTTTTTCTGAATCAAGCCAGAAAGATGGAGTTGTTCTTCATCAAAATGAATGAGATTTTTATCTGTCCGAGTCCGATGGCTACGTGTTAAGGCCAAGAAATAGATTGCTTCTAGAATGTTGGTCTTTCCTTGTGCATTTTGACCTAAAAAGACGTTTAATTTTGGATTGAAATCAATTTTCGTCTCTTTGTAGTTTCGAAAGGTTTTTATTGTTAAATGTTGGAGCCACATGATTATCTTCCTGGAAAACGTGGAGCTTGTTTGGTTTTAGGTGATAAAGCAGTTTTTTGTTTTTCTTTCTTTACACCCTTGTTCATCTCTTTGACAAGTTTAGCAATCCGCTCTTTTTCAATCTTATCTGCTTGGTATTCTTCTTGCTCTTTTAAACTTGGTTGTGTCAAGGTGATGTCAATCTTTAAATCAGGGATGTCAATCGCATCTCCAACACGAATTTTTTTCCCACGTCTAGTTTCTAATTCACCATTAAAGTAAACTTGATGTTCCATCAAAAAGGATTTAATAGCACCACCGCTTTGTATAATTCCAAGCTCTTTTAGGAGGGCTTGGAGCGTAATAAATTCTTCAAATAATTTGTATTCCATAATTCACCTCAATCTAAGGTATTATACCATATTTCTTAGAATTAAGTGAGCGAAATCACTGAAAATGAAAACGATTTTTATTTTAAAAGCGGTAAAGAGAATAAGAAATATTTTCCTTTTCGTGATATAATAGAACTCTATATGTAAGGAGGTAAGGTATGGAGTTAGTGCCTGGAATTTCAGCACATTTTGTTCAATCCAAAAAGTTTAAAACAAATAAAATCACTGTTCGTTTTACTACTCCCTTATCTCTTGAGACAGTAACAGGACGCATGTTAAGTGCGAGTATGTTGGAGACTGCCAATAAAGCTTACCCAACTTCCCAAGCTTTTCGTAGATATTTAGCAAGTTTGTACGGAGCAGATATTTCTACGAGTGCTTATCGTAGAGGACAGGCACATATTCTTGACTTAACCTTTACCTATGTACGAGATGATTTTTTAAGTAAAAAGAATGTCTTGACTTCTCGAATTTTGGAATTGGTGAAACAGACTTTATTTGCTCCCTTAGCTCAAGATGGTGCTTTTGAGCCAGCCTTATTTGAAATTGAAAGAAAACAGTTATTGGCTAGCTTAGCTACTGATATGGATGATTCATTTTATTTTGCTCATAAGGAGTTAGACAGCTTGTTCTTCCATGATGAGCGTCTTCAATTGAGATACAGTGATTTACGAAATAGCATTTCAAATGAGTCTCCGGAAAGTAGCTACACTTGCTTTCAAGATGCTCTGAAAAATGATCGGATTGATTTCTTTTTCTTAGGTGATTTTAATGAAGTAGAAATTACAGAATCGCTGAAGTCATTGCCCTTTACAGCTAGAAAGAGCGATGTTGCCATCCAGTACAATCAGTCTTATTCGAATGTTTTACAAGAAGGAATGGTTCAGAGAAATGTTGGACAATCTATTTTGGAAATGGGTTATCATTCTCCAGTAAAATATGATGATGATCAGCATCTGCCTATGCTTGTTATGAATGGTTTGTTGGGGGAATTTGCACATTCGAAACTCTTTACAAACGTTCGTGAGAATGCTGGGATAGCCTATACGGTCTCTAGTCAGTTGGATCTGTTTAGTGGCTTGTTAAGAATGTATGCAGGTATCGATAGAGGAAATCGGAATCAAGCTAGAAAAATGATGAATCATCAGTTGATGGATTTGAAAAAGGGCAACTTTACAGATTTTGAGCTTAATCAAACCAAGGAGATGATTCGAAGATCTTTATTGATTACTCAAGATAGTCAACATACTCTGGTTGAAAGAGTCTATTTAGCTGCACTATTTGGAAAAGCGACTTTTGACATTGACCAGTTGTTGGAAAAGTTAGAGAGTGTCGATAAAGAAGCTGTATGTAAAGCTGCCAACAGTTTGAAATTACAAGCGATTTACTTTATGGAAGGAGTAGAATGACAAGGGTTACTTTTGAAGAGAAATACTATTCTGCTGTAAAGGAAAGAGTGTACAAAGCACAATTGTCAAATGGATTGACAGTTTCTTTACTCCCTAAGCAAGATTTCAATGAGGTTTACGGGGTTGTAACGGTTCAATTTGGCTCTGTAGATGCAACTTATACCAGTTTGGAAAAAGGTTTACGTCATCATCCAGCAGGAATTGCCCATTTTCTTGAACATAAATTGTTTGAACGAGAAAACTCTAAGGATATAATGGCTGCTTTTACTCGATTAGGCGCAGACAGCAATGCCTTTACAAGCTTTACCAAGACTAGCTATCTTTTTTCAACAATTGACCATTTATTAGATAATTTAGATTTGTTTGATGAGTTAGTTGGAGATGCTCATTTTACAGAAGAGTCTGTTTTGAGGGAACAAGATATTATCCAGCAAGAACGAGAAATGTATCAAGATGATCCAGATTCGCGTTTGTTTTTTGCAACATTGGCCAATCTTTATCCTGGTACTCCTTTAGCAACAGATATCGTAGGGAGTGAAAAATCAATTTCTGAGATTCAAGTTTCAAATTTAAAAGAAAACTTTACAGACTTTTACAATCCTGTCAACATTTCTCTGTTTTTAGTTGGAAATATTGATGTGGAGCTCATTGAGGAATACTTTTCGAAAAAGGGAAATAAGATTTTAGAGCAGTTTACAGTTTTAAAAGAGCAACTACCTTTGCAAGCTGTAAAGCAAACAGATAGTCTTCGGATGGAAGTTTCGTTACCAAAACTTGCTGTTGCTATTAGAGGAACTGGTCAAATAACGGAAGAGGAGTCTTATCGTTACAACATTTTATTGAAATTGCTATTTACGATGATGTTTGGCTGGACCTCGGATCGTTTTCAAAGATTATACGAGACAGGGAAGTTAGATGCTTCATTGTCACTAGAGGTTGAGGTAAATAGTCGCTTTCATTTTGTAATATTGACGATGGATACTAAAGAACCTGTCTCTTTGTCGCACCAGTTTCGGAAAGCGATTCGTCAGTTTAGTAATGATGCGGATATTACCGAGGAACATTTAGATCTTGTTAAGAGTGAGATGTTTGGGGAGTTTTTCAGTAGCATGAACTCTTTGGAATTTATTGCAACTCAATACGATCCGATGGATCGCGGAGAAACAATTTTTGATTTTCCGAAAATTTTACAGGAAATTACTTTGGAGGATGTTCTAGAAGCTGGACATCGTTTGATTGATAATGGTGATCTAGTTGATTTTACAATCTTTCCAGCTTAAAAGATGACTAATACTAGAAAGAAGGAATGGTACGTATGAGAAAAAAAACAATTGGCGAGGTTCTACGTTTAGCTAGAATTAACCAGGGATTGAGTCTGGAAGAATTACAGGAAAAAACTGAAATTCAGTTGAACTTTCTAGAAGCTATGGAGGCAGATGATTTTGATCAACTTCCTAGTACCTTCTATGCTCGTTCTTTTTTAAGAAAATATGCCTGGGCAGTAGAGTTGGATGAGAGAATTGTCTTGGATGCCTATGATTCGGGTAGTATGATTACTTATGAAGAGGTCGATGTTGATGAAGAAGACTTGTCTGGTCGCAGACGATCAAATAAGAAAAAAACGTCTTATCTCCCCTTGTTTTATTTCGTTCTATTTGCTTTGTCGATTTTAATTTTTGTGACTTACTATGTCTGGAACTACATCCAAACTCAGCCAAGTCTTTCTTCTGCAAATTATAGTGTTGTTAGCTCAACTAGTTCCACAACCTCAACTAGTTCATCTTCTAGTAGTCAGACGTCTAGCTCATCTTCTACTACGGAATCAACTATTACGGTGTCAGGCGAAGGAAACCGCATTGAAGCTCTCTATAAAACGAGTAAGGAAACAGCTGCGGTTCAGCTAACAGTTTCAGATGAAACTAGCTGGATTAGTGTTTCAGGGAGTGACCTTGAAGGTGGTGTGACCTTGTCATCAGACAATAAAAACGCAAAAACAACAGTTTCGACGAAAGAACCTGTGACGATTACTTTGGGTGTAGTGAAGGGAGTTACTTTAACTGTGGACAATCAAACAATCGATACCTCGAAGCTGACAACTCAGACTGGAACTGTAACACTTACATTCACTACAGATTAAGGAAAAACCAATGAAAAAAGAACAAATCCCTAATGTATTAACAATTGGTAGAATTCTCTTTATACCTCTCTTTATTCTTATTTTGACTTTGGATCATTCACAAGGCAGTCACCTGTTGGCAGCGATTATCTTTGCAGTTGCTAGTGTGACAGATTATCTTGATGGTTACCTTGCTCGTAAATGGAATGTGGTTAGCAACTTTGGAAAGTTTGCAGATCCAATGGCGGATAAGTTGTTGGTTATGTCAGCTTTTATCATGTTGATTGAGTTGGGTATGGCTCCAGCTTGGGTTGTTGCTATTATCATCTGTCGTGAACTCGCTGTGACAGGCCTTCGTCTGTTGCTCGTTGAGACGGGAGGAACGGTTCTGGCGGCAGCGATGCCTGGGAAAATCAAGACCTTTAGTCAAATGTTTGCCATTATCTTTTTGCTCTTACATTGGAATTTAATTGGGCAACTGTTGCTTTATATCGCTTTGTTTTTCACTATCTACTCTGGTTATGATTATTTCAAGGGTAGCGCTCATCTATTCAAAGGGACATTTGGTTCGAAATGAAATTGATTATTGAAGTAAAAGATCTGTCTTTTCGTTATAAGGAAGACCAGGATCATTATGACGTTAATAACGTCTCGTTTCACGTGAAACGGGGAGAATGGCTTTCGATTGTAGGTCATAACGGGAGTGGGAAATCGACAACTATCCGTTTGATTGATGGATTGCTTGAAGCAGAGTCTGGGAAAATCTGGATAGATGGGCAATTGCTGTCCTCTGAGAATGTTTGGGATTTACGCCGTCAAATTGGTATGGTTTTTCAAAATCCAGATAACCAATTTGTGGGGGCGACTGTTGAAGATGATGTTGCCTTTGGTCTAGAAAATCAGGGACTTCCTCGTGAAGAAATGAAGAAGAGAGTGGCTGAATCTTTGGAGTTAGTAGGTATGCTAGACTTTAAGAAGAGAGAACCAGCCCGCTTATCGGGTGGACAAAAACAACGGGTGGCCATTGCAGGAGTTGTTGCCTTGAGACCTGCTATTTTGATTCTGGACGAGGCTACAAGTATGTTGGATCCCGAGGGGCGCAGAGAACTGATTCAGACAGTTCAAGAGATTCGAAAAGACTATCAGATGACAGTTGTCTCCATTACGCATGACTTGGAAGAAGTTGCGATGAGTGACCGTGTCCTGGTCATGAAAAAAGGCCAAGTGGAGTCAACCAGTAGCCCAAGAGAACTTTTTTCTCGGGATGACCTTGACCAGATAGGCTTAGATGATCCCTTTACTAATCAATTGAGAGAATCTTTGAGAGAGACAGGCTATCAGTTGCAGGATGGCTATTTGACAGAAGGAGAGCTAGAGGACAAGTTATGGGAATTACTCTAGAAAATGTGAGCTTTACCTATCAAGAGGGGACTCCCCTATCTTCATCAGCCTTGACTGATGTTTCCTTGACGATTGAGGACGGCTCCTATACAGCTTTGATAGGACATACAGGTAGTGGGAAATCGACGATCTTACAGCTTTTAAATGGCCTATTGCTTCCAAGTAAGGGTTCTGTTCGAGTTTTCGAAACCGTCATTACTCCTACATCAACAAATAAAGAAATTCGACAGATTCGAAAGCAAGTCGGTCTAGTGTTTCAATTTGCTGAAAATCAGATTTTCGAAGAAACTGTTTTGAAAGATGTTGCGTTTGGACCACAAAATTTTGGAGTTTCTGAGGAAGAAGCACAGGAAATTGCGCGTGAAAAGTTAGCCTTGGTGGGCATTGATGAGTCACTCTTTGAGAGGAGTCCATTTGAACTTTCGGGTGGTCAGATGAGACGTGTGGCCATTGCAGGGATACTAGCCATGGAGCCTACTGTCTTGGTTTTGGATGAGCCAACAGCAGGGCTAGATCCTCTGGGCAGAAAAGAATTGATGACCCTGTTTAAAAAACTTCATCTTTCTGGAATGACAATCGTCCTGGTAACGCATTTGATGGATGATGTAGCTACGTATGCTGATCAGGTCTATGTTATGGAAAAGGGGAGTTTGGTCAAAAGTGGCAAACCAAGTGATGTTTTCCAAGATGTAGTCTCTATGGAAAAAGTACAGTTAGGTGTGCCTAAAATCACAGCCTTTTGTAAACGTTTGGCAGATAGAGGTGTAGCTTTTAAAAAACTGCCAATCAAGATAGAGGAGTTTAAGGAGTCGCTAAATGGATAGTATGATTTTAGGGCGTTATATACCAGGAGATTCCATCATTCATCGCTTGGATCCCCGTAGTAAATTGTTCGCTATGATCCTGTTGATTTTGATTGTATTTTGGGCCAATAATCCCCTCGCCAATCTCATTCTTTTTGTAGCAACAGGTATATTTATCGCTTTGTCGGGCGTTTCCCTATCATTTTTTGTCCAGGGATTAAAATCCATGTTTTTCTTGATTGCTTTTACGACTCTATTTCAACTCTTTTTCATTTCAAGTGGAAATGTCTTATTTGAGTTTTCTTTTATAAGAATAACGGATTATGCTTTGCAACAAGCTGGGATTATTTTCTGTCGTTTTGTGTTGATTATTTTCTTTTCAACTTTGCTAACGTTAACGACCATGCCTTTGAGTCTGGCAGCTGCAGTTGAATCTCTCTTAGCGCCTCTGAAACGCGTGAAAGTTCCCGTTCATGAAATTGGCCTCATGTTATCAATGAGTTTGCGTTTTGTTCCAACCTTGATGGATGACACGACGAGAATTATGAATGCTCAGAAGGCTCGTGGAGTTGACTTTGGCGAAGGTAGTATCGTTCAAAAAGTAAAGGCTATGATTCCGATTTTAATTCCTCTTTTTGCGACGAGCTTAAAGCGTGCAGATTCATTGGCAATAGCCATGGAAGCGCGTGGTTATCAGGGAGGAAAGGGTAGAAGCCAGTATAGACAGTTGAGATGGTGTCAAAAGGATACATTGGCGATTCTTGTGATTCTGGTGCTGGGATGTCTCTTATTTTTCTTAAAATCTTAGTGGATTTTTAAGATTGATAAAAAATCACAGTAGTAGATCTTTAGTAAAAAGGTAGGAATATGAACCGTTTTAAAAAATCAAAATATCTAATCATCGTTTTTGTCACAGTTCTGGCAGTTTCTGTACTATTAGTGACAACCTATTCAAGTGCTATTGTGACAAAACTAGGAGATGGCATTTCCTTAGTGGATAGAATTGTTCAAAAACCATTTCAGTGGTTTGATGCTTTCAAATCGGATTTGGGTCATTTGACGCAGACTTACAATGAAAACGAAAGTCTAAAAAAACAACTCTATCAATTAGAGGTGGATTCTAATCAATCAGAACGTTTAAAATCTGAGAATGAACAACTACGTCAGCTTCTAGAGATGAAGTCAAAATTACAGGCTACAAAAACCTTAGCAGCAGATGTGATTATGCGAGCTCCAGTGTCTTGGAAGCAAGAGTTGACAATTGATGTGGGAAGTTCAAAAGGAGTTTCTGAAAACATGTTGGCCATTGCAAACGGTGGCTTGATTGGTAGTGTTTCAAAAGTAGAGGAGCATTCAACAACGGTCAACTTATTGACAAACACTGAAAATTCCGACAAAATTTCCGTTAAAATCCTGCATGGTTCTACTGAAATTTATGGAATCATCGTTGGTTATGACAAGGAAACCGAACTGCTTAAAATTAGTCAATTAAATAGTAATAGCGACATTAGCGCGGGAGATAAGGTGACGACAGGGGGGCTCGGAAACTTTAATGTTAAGGATATTCCTGTTGGCGAGGTTGTTGCCACATCGCACAGCAGTGATTATCTAACGCGAGAGGTAACAGTAAAGTTGAGTGCTGACACCAAAGATCTTCATGTGGTAGAGTTAGTGGGGAATTAGCAATGAGACTGTTTAAACAAGTTGGTATTTTCTTTTTACTCCCTGTTGTCATTCTAATTGATGCGCATATTGGTCAATTGGTGGGATCCTTCTTCCCCCACTTTCATTTGGCCAGTCATTTTCTTTTCTTGTTTCTCTTATTTGAGACAATCGAGGTGTCAGAGTATCTTTATCTAGCCTATTGTTGTATAGTGGGTTTGGTTTACGATATTTATTTTTTCCACTTGATTGGAATTGCCACGCTTTTGTTTATCGTGATTGGTGCTTCGCTCCACAAGTTTAACAGCGTGATTCTGACGAATCGTTGGACAAGGATGTTGACCATTATTGTAATTAGTTTTCTGTTTGATATGGG
The DNA here is from genome assembly GCF_001579175.1 of Streptococcus oralis. Lineage (GTDB taxonomy): Bacteria > Bacillota > Bacilli > Lactobacillales > Streptococcaceae > Streptococcus > Streptococcus oralis_O. The sequence continues at coordinate 838,526 of NZ_KQ970759.1, read as the reverse complement.
GAGTTATCTTCTGGCTCTTGCTATGGGATTGACGGTAGATTCTATGCCAGTTTTCATTGTCTATAGCCTTGTCCCATCAATGATTCTGAACTTCTTATGGATGGTGATTTTCCAATACATTTTTGAAAAATGTTATCTATGAGAAAGAAATATAAATGTAACAAAGGCGTAATATTTATTATGTCTTTTTTTGGTATACTAGTAATGTCTTAAATAGAAGGAGTATCTACATAATATGAAGAAAAAAATCTTAGCGTCACTTTTGTTAAGTACAGTATTGGTTTCACAAACGGCGGTATTAACAACTGTTCATGCTGAAACAACTGATGAAAAAATTGCTGCTCAAGATAGTAAAATTAGTGACTTGTCAGCTAAACAAAAAGAAGCTCAAAAAGAAGTAGATGAAATCCAAACGCAAGTTACAGCTATTCAAACACAACAAGCAAGCTTGCAAGCTGAAAATGAAACTCTTCAAGCTGAGTCTAAGAAACTTGAAGGAGAAATTACAGAGCTTTCTAAGAACATTGTTGCTCGTAATGACTCATTGGAAAAACAAGCACGTAGCGCACAAACAAATGGTGCTGCAACTAGCTACATCAACACAATTGTAAACTCAAAATCAATTACTGAAGCTATTTCACGTGTTGCAGCTATGAGCGAGATTGTATCTGCTAACAACAAAATGTTGGAACAACAAAAGGCTGATAAAAAATCAATTGCTGAAAAACAAGTTGCGAATAACGAAGCTATCAATACCGTAATTGCCAACCAACAAACTCTTGCTGACGATGCACAAACATTGACAACAAAGCAAGCTGAGTTGAAAGTTGCTGAGTTGAATCTTGCTGCTGAGAAAGCAACTGCAGAAGGCGAAAAAGCTACTTTGCTAGAACAAAAAGCAACTGCAGAAGCAGAAGCGAAAGCAGCGGCTGAAGCAGAAGCAGCTTACAAAGCTCGTCAAGCAAGCCAACAACAATCAGTAGTTGCTTCAGGAAATACAAGCTTCTCTGCTCAAGTACAAGCGACATCAACATCAACATCTGATGATGAAGATTCAAGCTACACTCCAGCACCTGCTCCAACTCCTGCTAGACAACGTCCAACATATAGCTCAAATGCATCTAGTTACCCAACTGGTGAATGTACTTGGGGAGCTAAGACATTGGCACCTTGGGCTGGAGACTACTGGGGTAACGGAGCTCAGTGGGCAACAAGTGCAGCTGCAGCAGGATTCCGTACAGGATCAACACCACAAGTTGGTGCGATTGCATGTTGGAATGATGGTGGTTATGGACACGTAGCGGTTGTTACAGCAGTTTCATCATCATCTCGTATCCAAGTATCAGAATCAAACTACGGTGGAGATCGTACAATCGGAAACAAACGTGGATGGTTCAACCCAACTACAACTTCTGAAGGTTACGTAACATACATCTATCCAAACTAATGAACCAAATAAAGAGGCTCGATTTGAGTCTCTTTTCTTTTTTTAGTTTTTAGTTAGACCAAAAACTAGCAAAAACACTTGAAAATATTGATAAAATGTGGTAGAATGAAACTTGTCGTGTAAACGATAATATTCATTCTTGATGAATTGTGAAACTGTTGCCCTCGGGTCGTTTTGCAAGTTGAAGTCGAGGAGAGGAAAAAACGAAAAGGAGAAATACTCATGGCAGTAATTTCAATGAAACAACTTCTTGAGGCTGGTGTACACTTTGGTCACCAAACTCGTCGCTGGAACCCTAAGATGGCTAAGTACATCTTCACTGAGCGTAACGGAATCCACGTTATCGACTTGCAACAAACTGTAAAATACGCTGACCAAGCATACGACTTTATGCGTGATGCGGCAGCTAACGATGCAGTTGTATTGTTTGTTGGTACTAAAAAACAAGCTGCTGACGCTGTTAAAGAAGAAGCAGAACGTTCAGGTCAATACTACATCAACCACCGTTGGTTGGGTGGAACTCTTACTAACTGGGGAACTATCCAAAAACGTATTGCTCGTTTGAAAGAAATCAAACGTATGGAAGAAGAAGGAATCTTCGACGTTCTTCCTAAGAAAGAAGTTGCCCTTCTTAACAAACAACGTGCACGTCTTGAAAAATTCTTGGGTGGTATCGAAGACATGCCTCGTATCCCAGATGTAATGTACGTAGTTGACCCACATAAAGAGCAAATCGCTGTTAAAGAAGCTAAAAAACTAGGTATCCCAGTTGTAGCCATGGTTGACACAAACACTGATCCAGACGATATCGATGTAATCATCCCAGCTAACGATGACGCTATCCGCGCAGTTAAATTGATCACAGCTAAATTGGCTGACGCTATCATCGAAGGACGTCAAGGTGAAGATGCAGCAGCAGTTGAAGCAGAATTTGCAGCTTCAGAAGCTCAAGCAGATTCAATCGAAGAAATCGTTGAAGTTGTAGAAGGCGACAACGCTTAATTCATATAAATAGTAATTACCTAGGAGGGCGGGGCCTAGCCCAGCTCTCCTATTTTTTAAAAAATATAGGAGAATCAAAATGGCAGAAATTACAGCTAAACTTGTAAAAGAGTTGCGTGAAAAATCTGGTGCCGGTGTTATGGACGCTAAAAAAGCGCTTGTAGAAACAGACGGTGATATCGAAAGAGCGATTGAATTGCTTCGTGAAAAAGGTATGGCGAAAGCAGCTAAGAAAGCTGACCGCGTTGCTGCAGAAGGTTTGACTGGTGTTTATGTTAACGGTAACGTTGCAGCAGTAGTTGAAGTAAACGCTGAAACTGACTTCGTTGCGAAAAACGCTCAATTCGTTGACTTGGTAAATGCTACAGCTAAAGTAATTGCTGAAGGAAAACCAGCTAACAATGAAGAAGCTCTTGCTTTGACAATGCCTTCAGGTGAAACTCTTGAAGCAGCGTATGTGTCTGCAACAGCAACTATCGGAGAAAAAATCTCATTCCGTCGTTTTGCTTTGCTTGAAAAAACAGATGCACAACACTTTGGAGCTTACCAACACAACGGTGGCCGTATCGGTGTTATCTCTGTTATTGAAGGTGGAGACGAAGCGCTTGCTAAACAAATCTCAATGCACATTGCTGCGATGAAACCAACAGTTCTTTCTTACAAAGAATTGGATGAGCAATTCGTTAAAGATGAGTTGGCACAATTGAACCACGTCATCGACCAAGATAACGAAAGCCGTGCAATGGTTGGTAAACCAGCTCTTCCACACTTGAAGTATGGATCAAAAGCGCAATTGACTGATGAAGTGATTGCTCAAGCTGAAGCTGATATCAAAGCTGAGTTGGCTGCAGAAGGCAAACCAGAAAAAATCTGGGACAAAATCATCCCAGGTAAAATGGATCGCTTCATGCTTGACAACACTAAGGTTGACCAAGCATACACACTTCTTGCACAAGTCTACATCATGGACGACAGCAAGACAGTTGAAGCATACCTTGAATCAGTTAACGCTTCAGTAGTTGAGTTCGCTCGCTTTGAAGTTGGTGAAGGTATTGAGAAAGCTGCAAATGACTTCGAAGCAGAAGTTGCAGCTACAATGGCAGCAGCCTTAAATAACTAATAATGAAAAGGAAGCAATTTGCTTCCTTTTTTTATTTTAGAGTGAGTAAACAAAAAGCCCTTTAAAAGGGCTAAGTGCATTTAGGAGACTACACTTCAAATTCATAGAGTGCTGTAGACAGATAACGTTCGCCGTTATCTGGTGCTAAAGCAAGGACTTTCTTACCTGCACCTAATTTCTTAGCAACTTCAATTGCTCCGTAGATCGCTGCAGCAGAAGAAATCCCAACAAGGAAGCCTTCTTTTCCGCCGATCTCACGGCCAAGTGCAAGAGCATCATCTGATGTTACACGGACGATACCGTCATAGGCTTCTGTATCAAGTGTTTCAGGAATAAATCCAGCTGAGATACCTTGAATTTTGTGAGGTCCTGGTTTTTCGCCAGACAGAATAGCAGATTCATCAGCTTCAACTGCAAAAACTTGAATATTAGAATTCGCTGCTTTAAGTGCATGAGAAACACCTGAAATCGTTCCACCAGTACCAACACCACCCACAAAGGCATCTAGTCCATCAGAACCGAAAGCAGCTAGTATTTCAGCTCCTGTTGTTCTTTCGTGTACTTCAGGATTAGCTGGATTGTTAAATTGTAGAGGAAGGAAACCATCGCGCTCAGCTGCGATTTCTTGGGCTTTGGCAATCGCACCTTTCATACCTTCGCTACCAGGAGTGAGGACAAGTTCAGCACCATAGGCTTGGATAATCTTACGTCGTTCCACACTCATCGTTTCAGGCATGACGATAACAACTTTATATCCTTTAGCAGCACCTACCCATGAAAGACCGATACCAGTGTTTCCACTCGTTGCTTCAACAATAGTAGCACCCGGTTTTAGAATACCATCTTGTTCCGCTTTTTCAATCATGCTAAGGGCAATACGATCTTTGACTGAAGATCCTGGGTTAAAGGCCTCTAGTTTAACATAGACGTCTGCAGCACCCTCTGGAACAATGTTGTTAAGTTTAACAATTGGTGTTTGTCCGATTAGTTCAGTAATATTATTGTAGATAGTCATAGATATACCTCTTTGTATAAGATGATTCTAGTATAGCGTGCTCTAGGCTATTTGTAAAATATAGAAATCCTATCAAAGCGATAGGATTTTTTTATATCAAAGGTCTAAGCCATTAATTTTCAAGCGATTGTGATAAGCAAGTTCTAGTAAATAGGTGTAAAGGGGAAGAATATCCGTTTTCTTAGGAAATTCAAATTTGTGGTAACTAAAATGCTCATTATGTGCTTTTAGAAAGACATTCTCTAAATAAGTGATCGTAATCTCACTATCGTCTATACCTGCTCCTGCAGTTTCCATTTCAACGTTGACAATGTTCATCAAAAAGAGTGACTTAACAGACATCTTGCGACCAGTAGCGCCTTGCTTATCTGTAAAAATGATACGAATATTTGTAAAGATGATTGCGTCACGAATGAGCTTATATCCACTTTGAATTTCTTCATTCTCTAGTAGGTATTGACCATATTCTTTGATAAGAACTTCTTTGTTTTGCTCACTGAAGTTACCAGCAAGTCCTTGAATAAATTTCCCAAATGCCATGTATTTCTCCTTTATTTACACTAAGTTTACAGGAACTTCAACTTCTCGTAAACCTTGATCTGTTAAAGTAACCTTTCCATTAAAAAACTCTACAAGAGCAGACTTAATATTTTCTTTCTCTTCCTTATCAACATAAATTATGGTATCGATTTGATCTGTAAAGTTTGTCTCGATTTCCGTGAGTTTATGTTCTCTAAGAAAATTGCTATATTCTTGATACTGAGCGTAAGACATCTGAATGGCTATGCCAGCTTGCTCTTTGATTTCAATAATGCCTATTTCTTTGACAGCCAAGGCTACACTTCCTGCGTAAGCGCGAATCAAACCGCCAGCGCCTAACTTAATTCCACCAAAGTAACGAGTAACTACTACACAGACATTGGTAAGATTATGATTTTCTAAGACGCCAAGCATAGGGACTCCAGCAGTACCACTAGGCTCACCATCATCATTCGTACGCTTGATTTCACTGCGTTCCCCTACAATAAAAGCAGAGCAGTTATGGGTGGCTTTGTAGTGTTCTTTTTTGATGGCAGTGATAAAGTCACGAGCTTCTTCTTCACTATAGACACGCTTGGCGTGACAGATAAAGCGGGATTTTTTGATTTCTTCTTGGACTTGCCCGTCCTCTTTAATTGTTCTAAATTCCATGATTTAATTGTACTAAAAAATTACCTAAAGCGCTATATTTTTACGAATAAAGAAGTATGAAAGTAAATCCAAACTATCTCGGTCGCTTGTTTACTGAGAAAGAATTAACGAAAGAAGAACGTCAGATGGCTGAGAAACTGCCGGCAATGAGAAAAGAGAAAGGGAAACTGTTTTGTCAACGTTGTAATAGTAGTATTCTAGAAGAATGGCATTTACCTGTAGGTGCTTACTATTGTAGGGAGTGTTTATTGATGAAGAGGGTCAGGAGTGATCAAGCTTTATACTATTTTCCGCAGGAGGATTTTCCTAAGCAAGACGTCCTCAAATGGCGTGGTCAGTTAACACCTTTTCAAGAAAAAGTGTCAGAGGGACTGCTCCAAGCAGTCGAAAAGAAAGAACCGATTTTAGTTCATGCTGTAACAGGTGCTGGTAAGACAGAGATGATTTATCAAGTTGTGGCTAAAGTGATTAATGAAGGTGGTGCAGTTTGTTTAGCCAGCCCTCGAATTGATGTGTGTTTGGAGCTGTATAAACGACTGCAGAATGACTTTGCTTGTGAGATAGCACTACTTCATGGTGAGTCAGAACCCTATTTTCGAACACCACTAGTTGTTGCAACGACTCATCAGCTGTTAAAATTTTATCATGCTTTTGATTTGCTGATAGTGGATGAAGTAGATGCCTTTCCTTATGTTGACAACTCTGTTCTTTACTATGCTGTAAACCAATGTGTAAAGGAGGAGGGGTTAAGGATATTTCTTACAGCGACTTCTACAGATGAGTTAGATAAGAAGGTTAGCACTGAGGAATTAAAACGATTGAGCTTGCCAAGACGATTTCATGGAAATCCATTGATTATTCCAAAGCCAGTTTGGTTATCAGATTTTAATCGCTATATAGAAAAGAGTCAGTTGTCTCCAAAGTTAAAGTCCTACATTAAGAAGCAGAGAAGAACAAGTTATCCGTTGTTAATCTTTGCATCTGAGATTAAGAAAGGCGAGAAACTAAAAGAACTCTTGCAGGAACAGTTTCCAAATGAAAACATCGGCTTTGTGTCCTCTATCACAGAAAATCGATTAGAGCAGGTACAAGCTTTTCGAGATGGAGAGTTGACAATCCTTATTAGTACGACAATTTTGGAGCGTGGGGTCACCTTCCCTTGTGTGGATGTTTTCGTTGTAGAAGCTAATCATCGTCTCTTTACCAAGTCTAGTTTGATTCAGATTGGAGGGCGAGTTGGGCGCAGTATGGATAGACCGACTGGTGAATTGCTCTTCTTTCATGATGGATTAAATGTTGCCATCAAAAAAGCAATCAAGGAAATTAAGCAGATGAACAAGGAGGCAGGTTTATGAACTGTTTATTATGTGGACAGACAATAAAGAGTGACTTCACATTTAGTCACCTCTTGCTGTTTAAGAATAAGAACAACTATCTTTGTTCAGATTGTGAGTCTACTTTTGAGAAAATTGGTGAGGACTATTGCCCGAACTGTATGAAAGCAGGTCTGTCAACCATGTGTCAAGATTGTAAATTTTGGTGTAAAGAAGAGATTCGAGTCGATCATAATGCAATCTTCACCTATAATCAAGCTATGAAAGACTTATTTAGTCGATATAAGTTTGATGGGGATTTTCTACTTAGAAAGGTTTTTGCTCCTGTTTTAGCTAATGAATTGAAAAAGTATGGAGACTATCAATTTGTTGTCATTCCCCTAAGTCCTGAAAGATTGCTTGAGAGGGGATTTAACCAGGTTGAAGGTTTAGTTGAGGCAGCAGGTTTTTCTTTTCAAGATTTACTAGGGAAAAGAGAAGAGACGGCTAGTTCTTCTAAGAATCGCTCGGAACGATTAGCTACCGAAATTCCATTTTTTATAAAAACTGAAGCCCCTATTCCTAAGAAAATTTTGCTTATTGATGACATCTATACAACAGGTGCGACTGTCAATCGTGTGAAGCGTCTTTTTGAAGAAGCAGGAGCTTTGGATGTTAAAACTTTTTCCCTTGTAAGATGAGGGAAAAAGTTGCAAAATGAAAATGAAAGCGCTATAATATAGTTAGAAAAACAAAAATGTTTAGAAAGAAGGTACTTATATGATTAAATATAGTATCCGTGGTGAAAACCTAGAAGTAACAGAAGCGATTCGTGATTATGTAGTTTCTAAACTCGAAAAGATCGAAAAGTATTTTCAACCTGAGCAAGAGTTGGATGCACGTGTGAATTTGAAAGTTTATCGTGAAAAAACAGCAAAAGTTGAAGTAACGATTCCACTTGGATCTATTACTCTCCGTGCAGAAGATATTTCTCAAGATATGTATGGCTCTATCGATCTTGTAACTGATAAAATTGAACGTCAGATTCGTAAAAATAAAACAAAAATCGAACGTAAAAATAAAAATAAAGTTGCGACAAGCCAACTCTTTACAGATGCCCTAGTTGAAGATGCAAATGTTGTGCAACCAAAAGTAGTTCGTTCAAAACAAATTGATTTAAAACCAATGGATTTAGAAGAAGCGCTTCTTCAAATGGATTTGTTGGGACATGATTTCTTTATCTATGTAGACGTAGAAGATCAAACAACAAATGTTTTGTATCGTCGTGAAGATGGTGAAGTTGGTTTGCTCGAAGTAAAAGAATCATAAAATTGAAATAACTAATAAGAGTGGTTTACTGATTTGTAAACCACTTTTTCTTGTGCCTAAGTAAGTAGAAAAACGAGGAAATCCTTGATTAAACAGTCAGAATCGGACCCTATAATCTGAACTTATAGGGGTGTTTATATTTATTAAGTAGACAAAATAATACCCTAAGGGATAGAATGGGGTTGTCAACAAATAGCGAATACAAAAATGTAAGCGCTCTTATAACAAATAAAGGAGTCATGACTATGGCAACAAAAGAAGAAATTTTACGCGAACTATATCCTGAGGACCTTTTTCACTATGCGGATGGTCTAACTTTGGGAGAAGCAGAGGTTTTACAAGAAACTCGCCGTTTGATTGAGAAACATCTCCGTCCGGTTATTAATGAATACTGGGAAAAACCTGATTTTCCTTTTGAAGAATTCTATGCTGTGGCTAAGGGCGCTCAAATTATGAACAATCCAAAATTGTTTGAGGGACGTGAAGGTAGCTGGAAACCATCTGAACTTTATATTGCTTTCTTGTATCTTGAACTTGCTCGCTTCGATGCTTCTATGGCAACATTCTATACCGTTCATGGCGGACTTTGCTACAACACAATTCTCTTGGGTGGTGATGAGCGTCAACAAAAAGAATTTCTTCCAAAATTAGCTGCATTTGATTGGCAAGGTTGCTTCGCTTTGACTGAACCTCTTTCAGGTTCTGATATTGCTGGAGGACTTGCAACTACTGCAGAACGTGTTGGAGACAAGTGGATTCTAAATGGTGAAAAACGCTGGATTGGTGGTTCGGATACTGCGGATGTCGTTCCTGTATTTGCTCGTGATGTTGCGGATGGCAAGGTGAAATGCTTTATCGTTCGTAAAGGAGCTCCTGGATATCATGCAGAACCAATCCCACATAAGATTGCTCTTCGTTGTGTCCGCAATGGCCATATTACTATGAAGAATGTAGAGGTTCCAGATTCAGATCGTTTGGTAAATATCAATGGTTTTGGTGATGTAGCCCGTATCTTGACCTTCACTCGTGCGGACGTTGCTCACATTGCTATGGGAGTGACTTGTGGATCTTATGTAGCAGCTCTTAAATATGCTAAAGATCGTGAACAGTTCAAACGTCCAATTGCCAAATTCCAAATTGTTCAAGAAAAATTGGCTCGTATGCAAGCAAATGCTGTAGCAGTTATTGCTTATTCAACTCGTATTGCTGAAATGCAAGAGAAAGGTAATGAATTGATGCTTAACTCTGCTCTTGCTAAGATGCACAATTCCTTGGTGATGCGCGAAACAGTTGCCCTTGCTCGTGAAACTTGCGGAGGTAATGGTATTACACTTGAGACAGATGTTGCTCGTTTCTTTGCAGATGCTGAATCAATCTATACCTATGAAGGTTCACACGAAGTGAATGCCTTGATTGTTGGTCGTGAGATTACTGGACTAGGTGCCTTTGTTTAATGTCAGAAGGGCGATTGAAGGATTTTTGTTCAATCGTCCTTGCTTCATGCACTGGATTTTTGTAAAATAAGAAGGAGAAAATAATGATATCTAAGGTGATGATTATTGGTTCTGGTCAAATGGGAAGCGGAATTGCTCAAGTATTTGCTCAGGCTGGTTTTACAGTTTACTTAAACGATATTAAAGAAGAATTTGTTCAAAGAGGCTTGAATAATATCACAAAACAATTGGAACGTTCAGTTGAAAAAGGACGGATGTCTGCGGATGAGAAGGATCAGGTATTGGCCAATTTGCTTCCATCTGTTTCATATGAAGATGCGAAACAAGTCCAATTGGTGATTGAAGCTGCAACTGAGAATCGTGAGATTAAGTTGAATATTTTCAAACAATTGGATGAATTGACAGATCCTAAAACTATCTTAGCATCAAACACATCCTCTTTGTCAATCACGGATATAGCTGCTGCTACTAAACATCAGGAGCGCGTGATTGGAATGCACTTCTTTAATCCTGCCCCAATCATGAAACTTGTAGAGGTTATTAAGGCCTTGCAGACTTCAGAAGAAGTGGTTCAGGCGGTTCGTGAACTGACAGTGAAAATTGGTAAAACACCAGTTGATGTTAAAGATTCTTATGGTTTTGTTGTGAACAGAATTTTGATTCCTATGATCAATGAAGCCATTTACATTCTAGGTGAAGGAGTGGCTAGTGCCGGGGAAATCGATGAAGCGATGAAACTTGGTGCAAATCATCCTATTGGACCTTTGGCTCTTGCAGACTTGATTGGATTGGATGTTTGTTTGGCTATTATGGGCGTCCTAAACCAAGGGTTTGGTGATCAAAAATACCGTCCTGCCCCTCTTCTTAAGAAAATGGTCGAAGCAGGAAAATTGGGACGGAAGACAAAAGAAGGCTTCTTTACTTACTAGACACTGATGGAGGTAGTCATGAAAGACGTAGTTATTGTTTCGGCAGTGCGAACACCTTTAGGTTCCTTTGGCGGGAGCTTGAAGAATGTTTCTGCTGTTGATTTGGGATCTTTGGTAATTAAGAGTGCTTTGGAAAAAGCGAATATTAAACCAGAGCAGGTAGATGAAGTGATTATGGGGAATGTCCTGGGAGCAGGTTTAGGCCAAAACGTGGCTCGCCAAATGAGTATTCATGCTGGGCTTCCTGAATATACACCAGCCTTTACCATTAATAAGGTTTGTGGTTCCGGTTTGAAGGCAGTGCAGTTAGCTGCTCAAGCGATTCAGTGCGGAGATGCAGATATTGTTGTGGCTGGTGGTGCAGAAAACATGAGCCAGGCTCCATATGTTTTGCCAAGCTTCCGTTGGGGTGGCCGTATGGGAGATTCGAAAGTGGTAGATACCATGATTAAGGATGGTTTGTCTGATGCCTTTAACGAATACCATATGGGGATTACAGCTGAGAATGTGGCAGAAGAATATGGTATTAGCCGGGCTGATCAAGATGCGCTTGCTTTGGAATCACAAAAACGAGCAGTGGCAGCTATAGAATCTGGACGCTTTAAGGAAGAGATTGTTCCGGTGGTCATTCCTCAACGTAAAGGCGATCCTATCGTCTTTGATACAGATGAATTTCCTAGAAAAGATGCTAGCTTGGAGAGTCTGTCTAAGCTGCGTCCTGTTTTCAAAAAAGACGGTTCTGTTACGGCGGGAAATGCCTCAGGTATCAATGACGGGGCGGCGGCTGTCTTGGTCATGAGTGCTGAAAAAGCTGAAGAATTAGGACTTCCAGTCATTGCGCGCATTCGTTCGTATGCAAGTGCAGGTTTGGATCCTAAGATTATGGGATGTGGACCGATTTATGCGACCCGTAAAGCTCTTGAAAAAGGTAATTTGACAGTTGATGATCTTGACTTGATCGAGTCAAATGAAGCCTTTGCTGCTCAGGCTTGTGCGGTCGGAAAAACACTTGGCTTTAACACAGATATTGTCAATGTCAATGGTGGCGCGATTGCTCTTGGTCACCCAATTGGGGCTTCAGGTTGCCGTATCCTAGTGACTCTGGTACATGAGATGATGAAACGTGATGCTAAAACTGGTTTAGCTACTCTCTGTATCGGAGGAGGGATGGGAACAGCCCTCATCGTTGAACGTTAGTTATTAGAAAACTGAATGTCATTTCCTCTTTTTCAATATTACGATTACAAAATGAGATTTTGATCCGATCTCATCGTTACATACCTTATCAAGTGTCTTTCTCTAAAAGGGCTTGATAAGGTATTTTTATTTTTTTCTAAGACTTTAAGGATGGATTGGACGACCATATCCTATAAGCTGGACTTATAGGTCTATAAATAAAGATTAAGTAGACGGATGGGAAAAAAAGGTTTATGATGAAAATGTAAGCTCTTACATTTTGTGTTGGTATTTGTTGACGCTGTACTCTGTACTCAAAATAAATCAAGTAGGAGCAGAACAATGAGTAAAACTGTTTTATTAGAGGTTAAGAATGGTCTTGGCTATCTAACAATTAACCGTCCATCGGCTTTGAACGCTTTAAGTTCAGAAGTCTTAAAGGATTTGAATCTCGCTTTAGACCAAATTGAAGCAAGCGAGGACATTCGTGTTGTCATTGTGACCGGTCAAGGAGAGAAAGCATTTGTCGCGGGAGCAGACATTAAAGAGATGGACCAAATGTCTCCAATTCAGGCTCATGAATACATGACCTATGCGAACGACACCTTTACCCGCTTATCTGAATTGACTCAGCCAACTATTTCAGTATTGAATGGTTATGCTTTGGGAGGCGGTTTAGAATTAGCTCTTTCAACTGATATCCGAATCGGCTATGACAAGACAATGGTTGGCTTCCCTGAAGTCGGCTTGGGAATCATTCCTGGTTTTGCAGGTACTCAAAGAATGTCTCGTTTGATTGGTACTAGTAAAACAAAGGAATTAATCTTCACTGCTAGAATGGTTAAAGGACAAGAAGCATATAATCTTGGAATTCTTAACAAGTTGGTAGCAGCAGAAGAACTATTGCCTGCGGCAGAAGAGCTAGCAGCGGCGATTATGAAAAATGCACCGCTAGCAGTTGAAAAAGCTAAACATATTATCCAAGTTGGCTCAGAACTCCCTCTGAAAAATGCTATTCGTTTGGAAACAGAAGCGGAAGCTCTACTCTTCTCAACAGAAGATAAGGTAGAAGGAATGCGCGCTTTTGTTGAAAAACGCAAAGCTGTCTTTCAACGTAAATAAGAGAGGAGATAGGTTATGAAAGTTGTAACATTGTCTGAAGCTATTTCCTTGATTCATTCAGGAGATAAAGTTGGTATTTCTGGATTTCTCGGAGTAGGAGAACCACTTGAGTTAATTGAGGAACTGGTTCGTCAAAACCAGCAAGATTTGACCTTGGTGTCTGTTGTAACCTCTCAACCCGGTAAGGAAGTTGGAGTTGGTCGTCTTTGTGAAAACCATCAGGTTACAAAATACATTGCAGCCCATGTAGGGACATCTGCTGCTGCTCAGCATGATTATTTCTCAGGAGCCATGAAAGTGGAGTTCACTCCAATGGGAACTGTCGTAGAACGCTTGCATGCTGCGGGTGCGGGTCTTGGAGCAGTCTTAACGCCAACAGGTGTAGGAACAATTCTTGAAAATGAGCACGAAAAAGTGACTCGAAATGGAAAAGAATATTTGATTTATGATCCATTGAAAATCGATGTTGCCTTGATTAAAGCTACTAAGGCGGATAAGTATGGCAACCTTTATCTAGATGGGACTACTAAAAACATCTCTCTTCAACTCGCTCTAGCGGCTGACACAGTCATTGTTGAGACAAACGAGTTGGTTGAAGCCGGAGAAATTGATCCAAATGATATTTACATCCCTGGTATCCTAGTTGACTATGTCGTTCAAGGATTGACACCAGAAGAACATCATCAGATGATGGGAGACTTGTGGACAGAGACAAACAAACTGGCGGGGGTGAAATAAGATGAAAGCAAAAGAAATTATCGCAAGACGTGTAGCGCTTGAATTTAAAGATGGAGATGTGGTCAATCTTGGATTTGGGATTCCAAACGCCTCTGCTGATTATATCCCTGAAGGTGTAAATGTTATTTTGCAGGCAGAAAATGGCGCCCTTCGATTTGGAGAAACACCAACCAAGGACAACTATAATGCCAATTTAGCGAACTCAGGTGGAGCTCCTATCACATTGTTGCCCGGAGCAGCCTTGTTTGATCTACAAACTTCCTTTGCCATTATTCGTGGTGGACACGTGGATGCAACCGTTCTGGGAGCACTAGAAGTCAGCCAAGATGGTAGTATTGCGAACTGGATTATCCCAGGGAAATTTGCTCCTGGTATGGGTGGTGCAATGGACTTATTGGTAGGTGCTAAACGTGTAATTGCAGCGATCCAACATACTACAGGTGGTGAATCTAAACTCTTGAAAGAGTGCACATTACCTCTATCAGCTAAAGGAGTATTGGATCTTGTCATCACAGAATTAGCTGTTTTTGGATTCAAAGATGGTAAATTCCTGTTGAAAGAGCTGGCTCCTGGTGTGACGTTAGAAGAAGTTCTTGAAAAAACAGCTGGGGAAGTCATTGTCTCAGAAGACCTAAAAACAATGCCGATTTAAGCAAAAAAAGAGCTATTTTCTACTTAGTGTGTTATGATATAAACTAGATAATATTGTAAGCGCTTTACATACAACGTTAAAATGAAGTATTCGAAATGTTATTTCGATAAAAAGTCAGTAGACAACTATCAAACACTAGAATAGTTGTCTAATTGACCTACTAAAATAGTGAAGGAAAGCTAGGTGATGGGTAAGTGGATATTATCCAAATGAACTATTTCATCAATATCATAGAATGCGGATGCAACCTTTCCATTGCTGCAAAGAAGATTCACATTAGTCAATCAGCCTTGAGTCAATTCGTGACAAATTTTGAAGCAGCTGAAGGGGTTCAATTATTCAATCGCAAGAATGGAAGATTAGAAAGTTTAACAGAGGCGGGACGCAAAATTTATCGTTATGCGACCGAGATTGTGAATCGACATGAAGAAATGCTTTCCATGATCCATATAGAAGCTCAAAAGCAAAAAGGCACCATTAATCTTGGTATTCCGTCCTTGATTTTACGAGTTTATTTTGCTAGTGCTTTGCCTCATTTTTTGAAAAATAATCCTCATATCCATATCCAGGTTACGGAAGGTGGAGGGAAGGAAATTCGTCAAAAAATGGTTGATGGAGATTTGAATCTCTCTATTCTGATAGAGCCTACGAGCCTGGATGCTAAAAAATATGAACAACATATCATTCAATTGGATGAATACGTTGCTTATATGGATAAGGATCATCCGCTGGCTCAGAAAAGCTTGTTGGAATGGTCTGATATTGCTGGTTATGAATTGGCAACCTTCAACAAAACATTTACGACTTATGATTTAGTGACAGAAAAACTTCGTTCACAACGAATTGAGGCTAAATTTGCTTATCTTTCCTCTACTTGGGACTTCCTAGTTGAATCAACTCATCAGACAGATTTGATTGCCCTTTTGCCAAGGCCGGTTGAATATTTTGTGGATAAGAGTCGTTTTAAGGCGATTAGATTCAAGGATCCGATTCCATTTAATATCTGGTTTTGTAGACCCTATAAAAACTCCTACAATGAAGTAGAGTCTTATGTGTATGAAGAATTGTTGAAAGATTATTACCAACCGTTTTCTGACAACTAAGATGAGGTGAATGCGATGACCTATAATGACGTGCTGGCGCGAGAATTGAAGGCAGACGTGAAAGTGTTGATTCGGGACTATTTCAAGTCTCGTGAGGATGAACAACAGTTCCCTAGAGAATTGCTTTATCAGTTTATTGAGCAATTTGATATCTTTTCCTTGCTTTTAGATAGTCAAGATTCTGTTTTGAGAACCGAGTTTTTGACCTTTATTCGCTTGATTTCAAAAGATTTTCCTGCTTTTTCTGCTGTTCTACTAACTCAGGCATGTTATGGTATCTATCCTATTTTACGATATGGGAGTCAGGAACAAAAATCGCGTTATGTAGAACCATTAGTAAGGGGAGAAATCTTAGCTGGATTGGGATTTTCCGAAGGAAAATTGATGGAAAGCTTGGAGGTTATTGCAACAACCGCAAGGAAAACAGAGGCGGGTTGGTCTTTAACTGGGAAGAAGTCAATTGTATCAAATTGCCGCTATACAGATATTTTGTTAATCTTAGCCAAGGTTGAGGAAACTAACGGAGAAGATGGATATGGATTTTTCATTGTTGATACGACTCGACCGGGGGTTTCTTTTGGAGATGATATAGCAAAACCTGGTTTACAGGGTTTACCTGTGAATTCGGTAACTTTTGACCAGGTCAAATTGCCAGAAGATAGTCTGCTTGGATTGACCTTAAATGGGGAATCCCAGTTAAATGATATTATCAAAAAATTACAGCTAGGATTAAGCGCAATCTCTATTGGTATCTCTGAGGGAGCTTTTGAAAAAGGTCTGGCTTTTGTAAAGGTCAAAAGAGGATTTGGGAAACGATTAATCGATGCGACAGTCTATCAGAATCAATTTGCAGACTTGTATACTAAGCTGTGTGCGGCTGAATCTTACTTTGCTTCCTACAAGGACAGGATGAAGGCGGATTCTCTCTTCGTATCTCAGATAAAACTTTATACGACAAAAGTAGCAATTGAGATTTCTGAGGAAATTATTAGATTAATTGGACCTCTTCAAACTCTGGATGACATCCCCATAGACCGTTATCTAAAGGATGCCAAAACGATTGAAATCTATGGAAAATCTGGGGATTCGATTCGTAAAAGAATAGCAGCCCAATGGATAAAGGAGTAAAGCATGGCAGAACTCACCTTACAGGAATATCAATTTCATGATATGAAACTGACATGGCTACGTGGAGCCGATAAATTGACGGATGCAGGGACTCTTTTTGGTCCGGTTCCGAAAGTTGTGTGGTCTCGTTACTACCCAACAAATGATGCTAATATGATGGCGGAATTGACGGATCCTATTTTGATCCAGTACAAGGGTAAAAATTACTTGATAGATGCAAGTTTTGATACAGCAAAATTATCCGATAAACAAAGGTGCAACTTAGGAATCTTGTCTGAAAGTCGGGTAGAAGAAAGTTTAGCTCTTTTAGAACTATCGCCTGAAGACATTGACGTCGTTCTGATGACACATATGCACCATGATCATTCTGGTGGCTTGACGTATGTGAATGATCAAGGGAAGCTGGTTTCCAAGTATCCAAACGCCAAGATTATTGTGAATGATGTCGAATGGTATGAGATGAGAAACCCTAATAATCGAACGCGGGGAACTTATTTAAGAGAAAATTGGGAACCGATTCAAGATCAGGTGACGACTTTCTCAGAGTATATCAATGTCATTCCAGAAATCCAAATGATTCACACAAGTGGTCACAGCAATGGCCACAGTATTATCTTGCTCAAACAGGGGAAAGATACGATGATCCATATGGGGGACTTGATGTTATCACATGTTCATCGAAATCCTCTCTGGGTTCCAGCAGTTGATGATTATCCTATGAAATCAATTTTAGCCAAAGAGAAGTGGTTGCGTCAGGCTTTTGAGAATCATTATAAGTTTTTCTTTTACCATGATCAATTTTTCGCGGTGGTAGAGTTTGACAAGGATGGGAAGGAATTTGTAGATTATGTTCTACGTTCTCGCCCCCCACTTATTCCTTTTACAGATCAGCAGGATCGTAAGCCAGATTTTTTAGGATAGCAGAATATGAGGAGACAAATGTAACATTTTCTTGTTGACGGGGATATTGGTGCACTATGCATCCATTTGCCAACAAGAATCAACAGAAAATAAAAGGAGGACTCATATGTCAATTACAAAACTTTTACAGATTCAATATCCAATTTTCCAAGGGGCTATGGCTCAAATCTCGCACTATCAACTAGCAGCAGCTGTTTCTGAGGCTGGAGGTCTGGGAATTATCGCTTCGGGTGGTATGACCGGAGAACAGTTGCGAGAAGAAATTCGTGAACTGAGAAAGTTGACAGATAAGCCTTTTGGTGTCAACATCATGTTGATGATGAAAAATATCAAGGATATTGTGACTGTTATCATCGAAGAAAAGGTTCCAGTGGTAACTACAGGTGCAGGAACTCCTAAGCATATCATGCCTTACTTGAAAGAAGCAGGAATCAAGGTTATTCCAGTTATTGCCAGTGTCAAGCATGCTCAAAAGATGCAAGAATTGGGAGTTGATGCTGTAATCGCTGAAGGTTCAGAAGCTGGTGGCCATATTGGAGAGACCAATACAATGGCTCTTATCCCACAAATCGTTGATGCGGTAACGATTCCAGTCATTGCTGCAGGAGGTGTGGCAGATGGTCGTGGACTTGCTGCTGCGATTGCCCTAGGTGCACAAGGTGTTCAAATGGGAACAGTTTTTCTTGCTTCAGAAGAATGTCCAATTTCTCCAGCCTATAAAGAAGCTATTTTGGCGGCAAGTGATACAGCGACTGCAGTTACAGGTCGCATCGCGGGAGCGCCAGTTCGTTGTATTCGCAATGAGATGACGGATCATTACATTGAATTAGAGCAGAAAGGTACAAATCGAGAGGAACTGGAAGAAATTACGATCGGTTCCCTATCTAAGGCTGTCTATGAAGGTGATACAGTTCATGGTTCAATGATGAGCGGACAAATTGCGGGTTTGGTGAAAGACATCAAACCATGTAAGGCTATTTTAGAATCAATTGTGAAACAGGCGCAAGAGCGCCTACAAGACATTCGACTAGAATTAGGTGAATAATGTAATCTAGGCGGAAGATTCTGCACTGATGTGGAAAAAGGAGAGCGAGGCATTTGCTCTCCTTTTTTATGTATGGTTTCTTTAAGAGCATCTTGCTATAATAAAAGCAGTGCTTTCTCTTTAAAGGTCGCTTTTTAAGGGCATTTGTGATATAATAATGCGCAAGAGGTTTAGAATGAAAAAAAATAATTTAACTCCGAATTCTGCGATTCTACTAGGGCTTGCAACTTTCGGAATCTTAACAATGCTGATTATTTTTTCACAAAATAATGTTGTAACAATCAGTGTCTTGTTTTTATTTGTACTTCTTTATCTGCTTTTATTTATCTGGCAAAAAAAACAGTATGAAAAGAGCGAAATTGAACAAATCCAATACGTAAATCATCAAGCTGAAGATAGCTTAAACACGCTGCTCGAACAAATGCCGGTTGGTGTTCTGAAGTTAGATTTATCCAGTGGCGAAGTGGAGTGGTTGAATCCTTATGCTGAGTTGATTTTGACTACTGAAGAAGGCGAAATTGATGTCGAATTGATTCAAACCATCATCAAAGCTTCGGTGGGGAACCCTGGTTCTTACGCCACCTTGGGGGAAACACGCTATGCCGTTCATATGGACAAGGCTTCGGGTGTCCTGTATTTCTTTGACGTTTCAGGGGAATACGAAGCAACTGTCGAGTTGGTAACGAGTCGACCAGTGATTGGAGTCATCTCGGTCGATAACTACGATGATTTAGAAGATGCGACTTCTGACTCGGATATCAGTCATATCAATAGTTTTGTGGCCAACTTTGTATCGGAGTTTACGGAGAAGTATGCCATGTTTTCTCGGCGCGTGGGGATGGATCGATTTTATCTATTTACTGATTATACCGTGCTTGAGGAATTGATGAATGATAAGTTCTCTGTCATTGATGTTTTCCGCGAAGAGTCGAAACAGAGACAATTGCCCTTGACTTTAAGTATGGGATTTTCTTATGGTGATGGAAATCATGATGAGATAGGAAAAGTTGCTCTTCTAAACTTGAACCTAGCCGAGGTTCGTGGTGGTGATCAGGTGGTTGTCAAGGAAAATGATGAAACCAAGAACCCAATCTATTTTGGTGGTGGTTCCGCAGCCTCTGTTAAGAGAACAAGAACACGTACCAGAGCCATGATGACAGCTATTTCAGATAAAATTCGAAGTGTAGATCAAGTCTTTGTAGTCGGTCACAAGAATCTAGATATGGATGCTTTGGGCTCAGCGGTTGGTATGCAGTTGTTTGCGAGCAATATTACAGAAGACAGTTACGCAGTCTACGATGCAGATCAAATGTCGCCAGATATCGAGCGGGCTATCAACTTCTTGGAAAAAGAAGGTGTCACCAAGCTCTTGCCTCTGTCTGATGCGATGAGGCTAGTTACAAAGCGCTCTTTGTTGATTCTAGTAGATCATTCGAAGACAGCTTTGACCTTGTCCAAAGGTTTTTATGATTTATTCACGCAAACCATTGTCATTGACCATCATCGACGTGATCAGGATTTCCCAGAGAATGCTGTCATCACCTATATCGAAAGTGGAGCAAGTAGTGCGAGTGAGTTGGTCACAGAATTGATTCAGTTCCAAAATTCTAAGAAAAATCGTTTAAGTCGTATGCAGGCCAGTGTTTTGATGGCTGGTATGATGCTGGATACCAAAAACTTTACGTCTCGAGTAACGAGTCGAACTTTTGATGTGGCTAGCTACCTTCGAACACGTGGAAGCGACAGCATCGCGATTCAGGAGATTGCTGCGACAGATTTTGAAGAATACCGTGAGGTAAATGAACTCATTTTACAAGGTCATAAGCTAGGTTCAGATATCTTGATTGCCCAAGCTAAGGACTCAACCGCTTATGACACAGTTGTTATCAGTAAGGCTGCCGATGCTATGTTAGCTATGTCTGGTATTGAAGCCAGCTTCGTTCTAGCAAAAAATACACAAGGATTTATCTCAATCTCGGCTCGAAGTCGCAGTAAAATCAATGTGCAACGCATTATGGAAGAGTTGGGTGGCGGTGGTCACTTTAATCTAGCTGCTGCGCAAATCGAGAATATGAGTCTGTCAGAAGCAGGAGAAAAATTGACTCAACTTGTCTTGGATGAACAAAAGGAAAAGGAGAAAGAAGAATGAAAGTAATCTTTTTAGCAGATGTCAAAGGAAAAGGGAAAAAAGGCGAAATCAAGGAAGTGCCAACTGGCTACGCTCAAAACTTCCTGATTAAAAAGAATTTGGCCAAGGAAGCGACTGCTCAAGCAGTGGGTGAGTTGCGGGGAAAACAAAAATCTGAAGAAAAAGCTCATGCAGAGATGATTGCTGAAGCAAAAGCCATCAAGGCTAAGCTTGAAGCAGAAGAAACAGTTGTAGAGTTTGTTGAAAAGGTTGGACCAGATGGCCGTACATTTGGTTCCATCACTAACAAGAAAATTGCAGAAGAATTGCAAAAGCAATTTGGTATCAAGATTGACAAACGCAATATTCAAGTGCAAGCACCAATTCGAGCAGTAGGTTTGATTGATGTACCAGTGAAGATCTATCAAGATGTTACAAGTGTCATCAATCTTCGTGTAAAAGAAGGTTAAGTTTACAACTTCTTGACAAGATTGTAAAAGGAAGGAAAGTCGGATGGCAGAAGTAGAGGAACTGCGAGTTCAACCTCAGGATATTTTAGCAGAACAATCTGTTCTGGGGGCTATTTTTATAGATGAGAGTAAGCTCGTTTTTGTCCGAGAATACATTGATTCTCGCGACTTCTTTAAGTATGCTCATCGGTTGATTTTCCAAGCGATGGTAGACTTGTCGGATCGTGGAGAAGCGATTGATGCGACAACAGTTCGGACAATTTTGGATAGCCAAGGCGATCTGCAAAATATTGGTGGCTTGTCCTATCTTGTTGAAATTGTCAACTCAGTACCAACTTCAGCTAATGCGGAGTATTATGCTAAAATTGTTGCCGAAAAGGCTATACTTCGTCGCTTGATTTTCAAATTGACAGAGTCTGTCAACCAAGCTTATGAGGCTTCTAAGCCTGCAGATGAAATCATCGCTCAAGCAGAAAAGGGACTCATTGATGTCAGTGAAAACGCCAATCGTAGTGGTTTCAAGAATATTCGAGATATTCTGAATATCAACTTTGGGAACCTAGAAGTTCGGTCACAACAAACAACGGATATCACAGGTATTGCTACAGGCTATCGTGATTTGGACCATATGACGACAGGTCTCCACGAGGAGGAGCTGATTATCCTAGCGGCGCGTCCAGCGGTTGGTAAGACAGCCTTTGCCTTAAATATTGCTCAGAACATCGGTACCAAGTTGGATAAGACGGTTGCTATCTTTTCACTGGAAATGGGTGCGGAAAGTCTAGTAGACCGTATGTTGGCGGCAGAAGGCTTGGTGGAGTCCCATTCTATCCGAACGGGTCAATTGACTGATGAGGAATGGCAAAAGTATACCATTGCTCAAGGGAACCTAGCCAACGCGAGTATCTATATCGATGATACGCCAGGGATTCGAATTACGGAAATTCGTTCGCGCTCACGCAAATTGGCTCAAGAAACAGGCAATCTAGGCTTGATTTTGATCGACTACCTACAGCTTATCACAGGTACTGGTCGTGAGAACCGTCAACAAGAAGTCTCTGAAATTTCTCGTCAGTTGAAAATTCTAGCTAAGGAGCTAAAAGTTCCAGTCATTGCTCTTAGTCAGTTATCTCGTGGAGTGGAACAGCGTCAGGATAAGAGACCAGTCTTGTCTGATATTCGTGAATCGGGTTCTATCGAGCAGGATGCGGATATCGTAGCCTTTCTATACCGTGACGACTATTACGATCGTGCGGGTGAAGAAGAGGAAGGAATTCCAAATAACAAGGTTGAGGTTATTATCGAGAAAAACCGTAGTGGGGCTCGTGGAACGGTGGAATTGATTTTCCAAAAAGAATACAATAAATTTTCAAGTATCTCAAAGAGGGAGGCATAAGATGTCAGATGCATTTACAGATGTAGCCAAGATGAAAAAAATCAAAGAAGAAATCAAGGCACATGAGGGACAAGTCGTTGAAATGACTTTGGAGAATGGCCGTAAGCGCCAAAAAAATAGATTGGGTAAGCTAATTGAGGTTTATCCATCTTTATTTATCGTTGAATTTGGGGATGTTGAGGGAGACAAACAAGCCAATGTCTATGTGGAATCCTTCACTTATTCAGATATCTTAACAGAGAAGAATTTGATTCATTATCTAGACCAAGAATAAAACGAAGTGAGCTTTGCTCACTTTTTTCTTTTTCTCCCGAATAGTATAAAGGAGGGATACCTCGTAGAAAACTTTGTAAAGGAGAATGAATGACGTTTTTAATATCGGGAGTCAAGAAGAGTAGATCTACTCAATTTGGTGTAGTGCTGTCTACATTGCTAGTTACAAGCACTTTTTTGTTTGGTGGGGAATCGGTTCAGGCTGACAGTGTAGCGCGTGGAGATGACTATCCACTTCACTACAAAAATGGCAGTGTTGAAATCGATCAGTGGCGGATGTATTCTCGCCAGTGTACGTCTTTTGCGGCCTTTCGTTTGAGTAGTGTAAATGGTTTTGAGATTCCTCCTGCCTATGGAAATGCGAATGAATGGGGGCATCGTGCTCGTCGTGAAGGTTATCGTGTGGATACTAAGCCAGAAGTTGGGGCTATTGCCTGGTCGACAGAAGGTTATTATGGGCACGTGGCCTGGGTATCAAATGTATCAGGGGATACAATTGAGATTGAAGAGTATAACTATGGAGTTCGAGAGAGGTATAACCGTCGAATAGTTAAAGCTAACACCATGACAGGGTTTATTCATTTCAGGGATTTGTCCTCAAGTCGTGGAGTTAGCGATGGAGCTCGCGGGTTAGAATTTTCGTCAAGTGGGACCATGATCTTCACAAGAAAAATACCAATTAGGAATCAACCATCAAACGAAGGACAAGTCATTGATTATTACTACTCTGGGGAAAGTGTGCATTACGATCAGATCCTTGAAAAAGATGGGCATAAATGGCTCGGCTATCTATCCTACAGTGGTGCTAGAAGATATGTGCAGTATGCAGAGTTAATCAATACAGTGAAAGGCTGGAAAAAAGAAGGAGGGAGTTGGTATTACCGAGAGAATGGTAAGCTAGCGACAGGATGGAAAAAAGTTAATGGCAATTGGTATCATTTAAAAGAAAGTGGGGCCATGTCAACTGGCTGGATTAAGGATGACTCTCACTGGTATTATCTAAAGGCTTCGGGTGAGATGCAGACGGGCTGGCTTAAAGACAAGGGAACTTGGTATTACTTAGAGGAATCTGGTCGGATGAAAGCTAGTCAATGGTTCCAAGTCTCGGGTAAACATTACTATGTCGATGCTTCGGGAGCCTTAGCTGTTAATACGATTATTGATGGCTACAAACTAGACAGTGATGGGGTAAGAATAGGAAGTGTTTCTTAAACATTATACAAGCTTTCTTCTTGTTGATAAAATTTTAAAATGGATATCGAATTAGTTGACGTTCTTTGAATAGTATAACATAACAACATTAAAAACTATAAAGGGGCATTGTCTAATGGACAAGAAAAAAGTAATTTTAAGAAGTTTAGCAAGTGCAGCTGTTTTGGGAGCTGGTGTTTTCGTTTCACAGCCTTCAGTAGTCAAGGCAGATGAAGGGAAAGCAGAAGAGCAGGCGGTTGCTCCTGCACAACCACAAGCTGGAACAGAAGGGGAGAGCGGTGCTCAAACTGAAAAGGGATCAGAAAACGCTAGTCCAGCTAATCCTGGTGCGGCAAATCCAGCTAAGATGACCAAAGAAGAGTTGATGCAGGCTTTGGATGAACTTGAGGAACAGGCTATTAGTGATATTGAGGATAAGGAAGCGATTGAGGACAAAGAGGATGCAGCTGAAGCTGTGAAGGAATATATTGGTAAGATGTATATTTCAGATACTCTTGAGTCTGGAGAGCTCAGCTTAGATAATATCATCGCTGAATTGCCAGAAGGTGCAGAAGATAAGACTGTGGTAACAGATCCTGAAGTTCAAACTAATAAAAAATTATCTACTGAGGAGAAAACCCTACTAGACCAAGCTGAAAAAGATGCCAAAGAACAAGTTTCTCAAGCGACGGATGCTCTGGTTCAAGCCCTAGAATCTCTTGAAAATGCTGTAATTGAAGATATTAAAAAAGACGCTTCAATCACCAATAAAGAAACGGCTATCAAAGAAGCCAAAGAAGAGATTGGTAAAGAAGATCTTTTGAAGGCTATCGCAGATGAGGAGCTGGAGGTCGGGGATGTGATTGTTGATTGGCCTGCAGACATGACCGAGCACAAGACTGTTGCAGAACCTGTATCAGAATTCACAGATGAAGACCAAGCTAAGTTAGATGAAGCTGATAAAGAGGCTCAAGTTGACGCAGCCAAAACTCGTTCAGATTTACTTGCTACCTTAGACAAAATTGAACACGAGACAATCGAAGACATCAACAAGGACGCCTCTATTACTGACAAAGAAGTTGCGATTAAGGCAGCTAAAGAAGTGATTGGCAAGGACGCCATCTTGAAAGCCATTGAAGAAGGCGATATCGAAGCGTCAGACTTGTTAGCTGACTTCTTGGCAGAGGAAAGCGATCAGGTAATCCCAGCTGAAGCGAAGACTCATTCTCAACTTTCTAGCCAAGACCAAGCTACACTCGCTGCAGCGGACAAGGAAGCTGCCGAGGAAACCAAGAAAGAGGAAGAAGCTAAGAAGGCGGCAGAAGCCAAAGCCCACAGCGAATTGTTGGCAACCCTTGAGGGTATCGAACAATCAACAATCGAAGACATCAACAAGGACGCCTCTATTACTGACAAAGAAGCTGCGATTAAGGCAGCTAAAGAAGTGATTGGCAAGGACGCTATCTTGAAAGCCGTTGAAGATGGCGATATCGAAGCGTCAGACTTGTTAGCTGACTTCTTGGTAGAGGAAAGCGATCAGGTAACCCCAGCTGAAGCGAAGACTCAATCACAACTTTCTAGCCAAGACCAAGCTACACTCGCTGCAGCGGACAAGGAAGCAGCCGAGGAAGCTAAGAAAGAGGAAGAAGCTAAGAAAGCAGAAGAAGCTAAGAAGGCAGAAGAAGCTAAGAAAGCAGAAGAAGCTAAGAAAGCAGAAGAAGCTAAGAAAGCAGAGGAAGCTAGGAAGGCAGAGGAAGCTAGGAAGGCTGAAGAAGCTAAGAAAGCAGAGGAAGCTAGGAAGGCAGAGGAGGCTAAGCGTCCAGAAACAAATACCAAGAAACAAGAACTTTTGAAATTAGAGAAAAAAGTTATTAAAATTAAAGAACAAATCTCTATTTCAAAAATGAATGGTGTTGAAAATGATCAAGTAAATGAATTGCAACAAGCATTGGCAGACTATGAAGATGCCATTAAGACTCTAAGTAGTGTCATGTCAGCTGTTCTTGAAATTGAAGACTTTAAAGGTGGAGTGAATGCAGTTGAAGCTGCGACTACAGAATTGCCAGAATACAAGCAAGGTGTAAACGCGGTAGAAGCTGCAGTAAATGAACTCCAAGTCTATGCAGAAAGCGGTGCTCCAGCAGTAGCGAATGTTCCAGTTTATGCAGAAAGCGGTGCTCCAGCAGTAGCCAATATTCCAGCCTACGCTGAAAAGATTGAACCAGCAGTAAACGAAGTTCCAGAATATACTGGCAGTGCGGTTCCTTTGGCTACAAATTCTACTCTCGGTACGAAACAAGATCGTACCTACAAAGCTCCTGCAGCAACGGATGAGCAGCTCCTTCCAAATACTGGAAGCCAAGACACCTCAGCAGTCGCATCGCTCGGATTTATCGGTCTCCTTCTTGGTTTGCTACCATTTGCAAAGAGAAGATTGAACAAATAAATTGCCTAACATCGATACAAGAAAAGGATTCGTAGGATCCTTTTCTTTTTATGGAGAAATAGGGACAAGTCCAAGTTTTTCAGCTCTTTCCGATGGTATTTTTCCTCGCTTTCCTTTATAATGGGTGTATGGACAAGAAAAAATTATTATTAATTGATGGATCTTCTGTTGCCTTTCGAGCTTTTTTCGCTCTTTACCAGCAGCTGGATCGATTTAAAAATGCTAATGGTCTTCATACTAATGCGATCTACGGTTTTCAACTCATGTTGAATCATGTCTTGGAGCGAGTTGAACCCAGCCATGTTTTGGTAGCTTTTGATGCAGGTAAGACAACTTTCCGAACAGAGATGTATGCAGACTACAAGGGGGGGCGTGCTAAAACTCCAGATGAGTTTCGTGAGCAATTTCCCTTCATTCGTGAGTTGCTAGACCATCTTGGAATTCGCCATTATGAGTTGCCACATTATGAAGCGGATGATATCATCGGGACTCTTGGTCGTTTGGCTGAGAAAGATTCCTTCGATGTGACAATCGTTAGCGGAGACAAGGACTTGATCCAGTTGACCGATGAGCGTACGGTGGTCGAGATTTCCAAGAAAGGTGTGGCTGAGTTTGAGGCCTTTACACCAGCTTACCTTATGGAAAAGATGGGCCTCACACCAGCTCAGTTTATAGATCTCAAGGCCCTGATGGGGGATAAGTCTGATAATATCCCTGGTGTCACAAAAATTGGTGAAAAGACGGGCATCAAGCTCTTGCTAGAACACGGATCTCTAGAGGGTATTTATGAACATATCGATGGGATGAAGGCCTCTAAGATGAAGGAAAATCTCATCAATGACAAGGAACAAGCCTTTTTGTCTAAAACACTGGCAACTATCGATACCAAGGCACCGATTGAAATTGGCCTTAATGATTTGCTCTATAGTGGTCCAAATGTGGAAAATCTCGGAAAATTCTATGATGAGATGGGCTTCAAACAGCTCAAGCAAGCTTTAAATATTTCGTCGACGGATGCGCCTGAAAGTTTGGATTTCACTATTGTTGACCACGTCAGTCAAGACATGCTGAGCGCAGAATCTATCTTCCACTTTGAGCTTTTTGGTGAGAATTACCATACAGATGATTTGGTTGGTTTTGCATGGTCTTGTGGGGATAAACTTTACGCTACAGATAAACTTGATCTCTTGCAGGAGCAGATTCTCAAGGAATTTCTAGAAAAAACACCTCTGAAAGTGTATGACTTTAAGAAAGCGAAGGTTCTTTTAAATCGCTTGGACTTGAACCTGCAGGCCCCTGCTTTTGACAGTCGCTTGGCAAAGTACCTTCTCTCTACTGTCGAGAACAATGAAATTTCAACAATCGCGAGTCTTTATGGTCAGACTTACATAGTCGACGATGAGACCTTCTACGGCAAGGGGGTCAAGAAAGCTATCCCTGAGAGAGAGAAATTCTTGGAGCATTTAGCTCGCAAGGTTGCGGTATTGGTTGAAACCGAGCCTGTTTTACTTGAAAAATTAGCTGAACATGGACAGTTAGATCTCCTCTATGACATGGAGCAACCTCTGGCTTTCGTCCTTGCCAAGATGGAAATCGCTGGAATTACAGTCAAGAAAGAGACCCTGCTTGAGATGCAGGCTGAAAATGAACTTGTCATTGAAAAGCTAACTCAGGAGATTTATGAGCTAGCTGGTGAGGAGTTTAATATCAACTCACCCAAGCAGTTGGGCGTGCTTCTCTTTGAAAAGCTCGGCCTTCCTCTAGAATACACCAAGAAAACCAAGACAGGTTACTCGACAGCCGTGGATGTGCTAGAGCGTCTGGCTCCTATTGCGCCAATTGTTAAGAAAATTCTAGACTATCGTCAGATTGCTAAGATTCAATCGACTTACGTGGTTGGCTTGCAGGATTGGATTTTAGATGATGGCAAGATTCACACGCGCTATGTGCAGGATTTGACTCAGACAGGGCGTCTGTCTAGTGTCGATCCAAACTTGCAAAATATTCCTGTTCGCTTGGAACAAGGTCGCCTTATTCGTAAGGCTTTCGTGCCAGAGTGGGAGGATAGTGTCCTTCTCAGCTCTGACTATTCACAGATTGAGTTGCGCGTTTTGGCGCATATCTCTAAGGATGAGCACTTAATCAAGGCCTTCCAAGAGGGAGTTGATATCCATACCTCGACGGCCATGCGTGTTTTTGGAATAGAACGTCCTGAGGATGTGACGCCAAATGACCGTCGCAATGCTAAGGCTGTCAACTTTGGAGTTGTTTACGGAATTTCAGACTTTGGTTTATCCAATAACCTAGGTATCAGCCGTAAAGAGGCTAAAGCATACATCGACACTTATTTTGAACGCTTCCCTGGTATCAAAAATTACATGGATGAAGTCGTTCGTGAGGCGCGTGATAAGGGCTATGTAGAGACCCTCTTCAAGCGTCGTCGCGAGTTGCCAGATATCAATTCGCGCAACTTTAACATTCGTGGTTTTGCAGAGCGAACTGCTATTAACTCCCCTATCCAGGGATCGGCGGCGGATATTCTCAAAATTGCTATGATTCAACTAGACAAAGCTCTAGTTGAGGGTGGTTATCAGACCAAGATGCTCTTGCAAGTGCATGATGAAATCGTCCTTGAGGTTCCGAAATCAGAACTAGCAGCCGTTAAAGCTCTAGTGAAACAAACCATGGAAGAAGCCATCCAACTCAGTGTTCCCCTTATTGCAGATGAAAATGAAGGGGCAACCTGGTACGAGGCTAAATAAGAAAGTTATGAAAGAGTTTGAAGCATTTGCCTTCAAACTCTTTTTCATAGTTTTCTGTAAGCAGTTTCCTTGACTTTTCCTAGTATTTGCGTTACTATATGTCCATATAAGATATGGGAGTCTGTGTACAGTCTGAGAGGAAGTGTTAAACTTCGACCGCACCTGATCTGGGTAATGCCAGCGTAGGGAACGATACTTAGCCGAATTCTGCACCTTTTCCATATATGGAAGGGGTTTTCTTTTTGTTAAAAGGAAACCTGAGAAAAGGAGGTTTTTATGAAAGCAAGCATTGCCTTGCAAGTCTTGCCCCTATCACAGGGGATTGATCGAATTGCTATTATCGATCAGGTGATTGCTTATCTGCAAGCTCAGTCCGTGACCATGGTGGTGACACCCTTTGAAACGGTCTTGGAAGGGGAGTTTGATGAGCTTATGCGCATTCTCAAAGAAGCGCTTGAAGTGGCAGGGCAGGAAGCAGATAATGTCTTTGCCAATGTCAAAATAAATGTAGGAGAGATTTTAAGCATTGATGAGAAACTTGAAAAGTATACTGAGACGACACATTAGTCTATTGGGTTTTCTAGGAGTCTTGTCAATCTGGCAGTTAGCAGGAATATTCAAACTTTTACCCAAGTTTATCCTGCCAACCCCTTTTGAAATTCTTCAGTCATTTGTTCGTGATAGAGAATTTCTCTGGCACCATAGCTGGGCGACCTTGAGAGTGGCTATACTCGGACTAGTCTTAGGAGTCTTGATTGCCTGTATCATGGCTGTGCTTATGGACAGTCTGACTTGGCTCAATGATCTTATCTACCCTATGATGGTGGTTGTTCAGACCATTCCGACCATTGCCATAGCCCCTATCCTGGTCTTGTGGCTAGGCTATGGAATTTTGCCCAAGATTGTCTTGATTATCCTGACGACAACCTTCCCTATCATCGTTAGTATTTTGGATGGATTTAGGCATTGTGACAAGGATATGCTGACCTTGTTTAGTCTGATGCGAGCCAAGCCCTGGCAAATCCTGTGGCATTTTAAAATCCCTGTCAGCCTGCCCTACTTTTATGCAGGTCTGAGAGTCAGTGTCTCCTACGCCTTTATCACAACTGTGGTGTCTGAGTGGTTGGGAGGTTTTGAAGGACTTGGTGTTTATATGATTCAGTCTAAAAAACTGTTTCAGTATGATACCATGTTTGCCATTATTATTCTGGTGTCGATTATCAGCCTTTTGGGTATGAAATTGGTTGATATTAGCGAAAAATATGTGATTAAATGGAAACGTTCATAGGACAAGAACGTTTGAGAAAAAGAAAAGAGGAAATGAAAATGAAGAAAACATGGAAAGTGTTTTTAACGCTTGTGACAGCTCTTGTAGCTGTCGTGCTGGTGGCTTGTGGTCAAGGGACTGCTTCTAAGGACAATAAAGAAGCAGAACTCAAGAAGATTGACTTTATCCTAGACTGGACGCCAAATACTAACCACACAGGGCTATATGTTGCCAAGGAAAAAGGTTATTTCAAAGAAGCTGGAGTGGATGTTGATTTGAAATTGCCACCAGAAGAAAGTTCGTCTGACTTGGTGATCAATGGCAAGGCGCCATTTGCTATCTATTTCCAAGACTACATGGCTAAGAAATTGGAAAAAGGAGCAGGGATTACTGCCGTTGCTGCTATCGTTGAGCACAATACATCAGGAATCATCTCACGTAAATCTGACAATGTGAACAGTCCAAAAGACTTGGTTGGGAAGAAATACGGAACTTGGAATGACCCGACTGAACTTGCTATGTTGAAAACCTTGGTGGAATCTCAAGGTGGAGACTTCGAAAAGGTCGAAAAAGTACCAAACAACGACTCAAACTCCATCACACCAATTGCCAATGGCGTCTTTGACACTGCTTGGATCTACTATGGGTGGGACGGTATCCTTGCCAAATCTCAAGGTGTAGACGCCAACTTCATGTACTTGAAAGACTATGTCAAGGAATTTGACTACTACTCACCAGTTATTATCGCAAACAACGACTATCTCAAAGACAACAAGGAAGAAGCTCGTAAAGTCATCCAAGCCATCAAAAAAGGCTACCAATATGCTATGGAACATCCAGAAGAAGCTGCGGATATTCTCATCAAGAATGCACCTGAACTCAAGGAAAAACGTGACTTTGTCATCGAATCGCAAAAATACTTGTCAAAAGAATACGCAAGTGACAAGGAAAAATGGGGACAATTTGATGCTGCTCGCTGGAATGCCTTCTACAAATGGGACAAAGAAAATGGTATCCTTAAAGAAGACTTGACAGACAAAGGCTTCACTAATGAATTTGTAAAATAATGACAGAAATTAGACTAGAACACGTAAGCTATGCCTATGGCGATGAAAAGATTTTAGAGGACATCAACCTGCAGGTGACTTCGGGTGAAGTGGTTTCTATCCTAGGTCCAAGTGGTGTTGGAAAGACCACCCTCTTTAATCTGATTGCTGGGATTTTAGAAGTCCAGTCTGGGCGAATTGTCCTTGATGGCGAGGAAAATCCCAAGGGGCGCGTGAGTTATATGTTGCAAAAGGATCTCCTCTTGGAGCACAAGACGGTGCTTGGCAATATCATTCTGCCCCTCTTGATTCAAAAGGTGGATAAGGCGGAAGCCGTTGCCCGAGCGGATGATATCCTTGCGACCTTCCAGTTGACAGCTGTACGGGACAAGTATCCTCACGAACTCAGTGGAGGGATGCGTCAGCGTGTAGCCTTGCTCCGGACCTATCTTTTTGGCCACAAGCTCTTTCTTCTTGACGAGGCTTTTAGCGCTTTGGATGAGATGACCAAGATGGAACTCCACGCTTGGTATCTGGAGATTCATAAGCAGTTGCAGCTAACAACCTTGATTATCACGCATAGTATTGAAGAGGCCCTCAATCTTAGCGACCGCATCTATATCTTGAAAAATCGCCCTGGGCAGATTGTTTCAGAAATTAAACTAGATTGGTCTGAAAACGAGGACAAGGACGTCCAAAAAATTGCCTACAAACGACAAATATTAGCAGAATTGGGATTAAATACTTAGATCCTTAGAACAATATTATATATTAAATCCAAGCAAGAACCCTGCTTGGATTTAATTGTTTCAAAGCTAAGAAAGTCTTGAATGGTAAACCTCTTGAAGCAGGTCAGTTTGAGTTTGAACTTAAACAAGATGGCAAAGTAATCGAAACAGTTAAAAACGCTGCAGATGGTACGGTTACTTTCACAGCAATTGATTTCGCAACAGCAGGTAAGCACACTTACACTATTACTGAAGTAGATAGTAAGGAAGAAAATGTGACATACGATACTGCTAAACATGAAGTGACAGTTGAAGTGGTTGACAACGGTACAGGCCAACTTGTAACAACAGTTACAGGTAACAACCCAACCTTCACTAACACGTATACTGAACCGAAAAAAGAAGAACCTAAGGAAGGTCCTAAGGGTGAACAACCTAAGAAAGATTTGCCAAACACTGGTGGAGCAGACTTTACAGCAT
The DNA here is from genome assembly GCF_001579175.1 of Streptococcus oralis. Lineage (GTDB taxonomy): Bacteria > Bacillota > Bacilli > Lactobacillales > Streptococcaceae > Streptococcus > Streptococcus oralis_O. The sequence continues at coordinate 805,654 of NZ_KQ970759.1, read as the reverse complement.
TCTCTACTATTCTTGGTCTAGTTCTTGCAGCTTTGGCAGGACTTGTATACCGTGCTAAAAAAGTTGACTAATCTTAACTTTGAATAAAGCAAAATGATGGTGACCGTTTTACGGTCCCATCTTTTTGTTTTGGATAGTTTATAATAATCTTCGCAACTCGTTCCCTTTTCCTTTAAAAAAATCAAAAATTTCGGTATAATAGTCAAAGATAGTCAAGGTTCAAAGAAGGAGTTTGATTTACTATGAGATTTAAAAATACATCAGATCATATCGAAGCCTATATCAAGGCGATTTTAGACCAGTCTGGTATCGTGGAATTGCAGCGGAGTCAGTTGGCGGATACCTTTCAGGTTGTACCTAGTCAGATCAACTATGTCATCAAGACCCGTTTTACTGAAAGCAGAGGTTACTTGGTTGAGAGCAAGCGTGGTGGCGGAGGCTACATTCGCATCGGACGGATTGAGTTTTCCAATCATCATGAGATGCTCCGCGATTTGCTTTACTCGATTGGTGAGCGAGTTAGTCAGGAGATTTATGAGGATATTCTCCAGCTTTTGGTAGAGCAGGACTTGATGACCAAGCAGGAAATGACCTTGCTGACTTCTGTAGCAACAGATCGTGTCCTAGGGGAAGAATCCTCAGCTGTCCGTGCCAATATGCTCCGACAGCTATTACAAGAGGTAGATAGAAAAGAGAAGTAAGATGAACTATTCAAAAGCATTGAATGAATGTATCGAAAGTGCCTACATGGTTGCCGGCCATTTTGGAGCCCGATATCTAGAGTCTTGGCATTTATTGATTGCCATGTCCAATCACAGTTACAGTGTGGCAGGTGCGACTCTAAATGATTATCCTTATGAAATGGATCGTTTAGAAGAGGTTGCTTTGGAACTGACTGAAACGGACTATAGCCAAGACGAAACCTTTACGGAATTGCCCTTTTCCCATCGTTTGGAGGTTCTCTTTGCAGAAGCAGAGTATGTGGCCTCCGTGGTCCATGCAAAGGTGCTAGGTACAGAGCATGTCCTCTATGCGATTTTGCATGATGGCAATGCCTTGGCAACTCGCATCTTGGAGAGAGCAGGCTTTTCTTATGAAGACCAGAAAGATCAGGTCAGAATTGCTGCTCTTCGTCGCAATTTAGAGGAACGTGCAGGTTGGACAAGAGAAGACCTTAAGGCTTTGCGTCAACGCCATCGCACGGTAGCAGACAAGCAAAATTCCATGGCCAATATGATGGGCATGCCTCAGAATCCAAGTGGCGGTCTAGAGGACTACACACATGATCTGACGGAGCAAGCGCGCTCTGGCAAGTTAGAGCCGGTTATCGGTCGTGACAAGGAAATCTCACGTATGATTCAGATTTTGAGTCGAAAGACCAAGAACAATCCGGTCTTGGTTGGAGATGCGGGTGTTGGGAAAACAGCTCTAGCCTTTGGTCTTGCCCAGCGTATTGCTAGTGGGGATGTACCTGCGGAAATGGCAAAGATGCGTGTTCTAGAGCTTGATTTGATGAATGTTGTTGCGGGGACACGTTTCCGTGGAGATTTTGAAGAGCGTATGAATAATATCATCAAGGATATCGAGGAAGATGGCAAAGTGATCCTCTTTATCGATGAACTCCACACCATCATGGGTTCTGGTAGCGGTATTGATTCGACTCTGGATGCGGCCAATATCTTGAAGCCAGCCTTGGCACGTGGAACTTTGAGAACGGTTGGGGCCACCACTCAGGAAGAATATCAAAAACACATCGAAAAAGATGCTGCCCTTTCTCGTCGTTTTGCCAAAGTGACGATAGAAGAGCCAAGTCTAGCTGACAGCATGACTATTTTGCAAGGTTTGAAGGCTACCTATGAGAAACACCATCGTGTGAAAATCACAGATGAAGCTGTCGAAACAGCTGTTAAGATGGCACATCGTTACTTGACCAGTCGTCACTTGCCAGACTCTGCTATCGATCTCTTGGATGAAGCGGCAGCAACAGTGCAAAACAAATCCAAGCAGATGAAAGCAGACGAATCCGACTTGAGTCCAGCTGACAAGGCCTTGATGGATGGCAAGTGGAAACAAGCTGCCCAGTTAATCGCAAAAGAGCAGGAAGTCCCTGTCTATAAAGACTTAGTGACAGAATCTGATATTTTGACCACCTTGAGCCGCTTGTCAGGTATCCCAGTCCAAAAGCTGACGCAAACAGATGCTAAGAAGTACCTGAACCTCGAAGCAGAACTGCATAAACGTGTCATCGGTCAAGATCAAGCTGTTTCAAGTATTAGCCGTGCCATTCGCCGCAACCAGTCAGGAATTCGCAGCCACAAGCGTCCGATTGGTTCCTTTATGTTCCTAGGACCGACGGGTGTCGGGAAGACCGAATTGGCCAAGGCATTGGCAGAAGTTCTCTTTGATGACGAATCAGCCCTTATCCGCTTTGATATGAGTGAGTATATGGAGAAATTCGCAGCCAGCCGTCTCAATGGAGCTCCTCCGGGCTATGTGGGCTACGAAGAAGGGGGGAGTTGACTGAGAAGGTCCGCAATAAACCATACTCAGTGCTTCTCTTTGACGAGGTAGAGAAGGCCCACCCAGACATCTTTAATGTTCTCTTGCAAGTCTTGGACGACGGTGTCTTGACAGACAGCAAGGGGCGCAAGGTGGACTTTTCAAATACCATCATCATCATGACGTCAAACCTTGGTGCGACAGCCCTTCGTGATGACAAGACAGTTGGTTTTGGGGCCAAGGACATTCGTTTTGACCAGGAGAATATGGAAAAACGCATCTTCGAAGAGTTGAAAAAAGCTTATCGACCAGAGTTTATCAACCGTATTGATGAAAAGGTGGTCTTCCACAGTTTGGATAGCGACCACATGCAGGAAATTGTCAAGATCATGGTTAAACCATTGATTGCTAGCCTGGCAGAGAAGGGTATCGACTTGAAACTGCAAGCTTCAGCGTTGAAGTTACTAGCTAGTCACGGTTACAATCCAGAAATGGGAGCCCGCCCACTTCGCAGAACCCTGCAAACAGAAGTGGAAGACAAGTTGGCAGAACTTCTTCTTAAGGGAGAATTAGTGGCAGGCAAGACTCTCAAGATTGGTGTCAAAGCAGGTCAATTAAAATTTGATATTGCTTAAAAATGGAGAATCAGGAGCAATCCTGATTCTTTTTTGCTACTTTTTTATAAAAAATAATAAAAAACCCTTGACAAAACAAAAATATAAGATATAATAAAAACATAGAAAAACAAAATATATAAAATTATAAAAATGTAAGTATGTATGAAAAAGAAAACAGCAGTGGTATTTGGGACCTTTGCCCC
>NZ_KQ970759.1:740211-802315 GCF_001579175.1 Streptococcus oralis | reverse complement strand
AAAAAGAAAACAGCAGTGGTATTTGGGACCTTTGCCCCTCTCCATCAGGGTCATATCGATCTAATCCAGCGAGCGAAGCGGCAGTGTGATCAGGTCTGGGTAGTCGTTTCAGGCTATGAGGGAGACCGAGGGGAGCAGATAGGCTTAACTCTTCAAAAAAGATTTCGCTATATCAGAGAGGCTTTTCGTGACGATGAGTTGACCTCTGTCTGCAAACTGGATGAGATCAACCTTCCCCGTTACCCTATGGGCTGGCAGGAGTGGTTGGATCAGATGTTAGCGGAGATTTCCTATGATGAAGCCCAGCAAGAACTGATCTTTTTTGTGGGAGAACGGGACTACCAGCAAGAGCTATCTAAACGTGGATTTGGCACCGTCTTGCAAGAAAGAAAGTTTGGTATCTCAGCGACTATGATTCGAGAAAATCCAAGCAAATATTGGAAATACATCGCACAACCCTTCCGTCGTCAGTTTACCAAGAAAGTCTTGATTATGGGAAGTGCTAGCAATGGGAAGACCACTCTGGCCAAGGATTTGGCAAGGTATTACGATGCGCCGGTCAGTCTGGAATACGCGCGCGAGTACCAGATCAAAAACAATGTCCGCGACGATGAATTGACTCCAAAGGATTACTACTATCTCCTTTTAGGGCAGTATGACCAAACCTCTAAGTTAATTGACAGTAATGCTAATCGAGGTCTAGTGATTGCTGACACCAACTCCTTAGTAACTAAGGGCTACTATGATTATTACATGGAGGCTGAGGATCAAGAGGACTTATCAGGAGAAACCTTTGACAATCTCTTTGTTTCGATCTTGGCTAAGGAAAAATGGGACTTGATTCTCTTTGTGCAGCCTGTCGGTTCTTATGTCAATGACGGATTTAGAGATATGACCATGGCGGAAGACCATATTCGCTACAGTTTTTCCCAGCATCTGGACCAGATGAGAGAGCGATATTTAACCACCATCCCACTAGTTTATCTAGCTGAGGATTACCTAGGAAATTATGAAGCAGCCAAAGTGGCTATCGATGCCATTTACCAAGCAGATTAGGAGAAAATTATGAAAACAGTAACTAAAAAAATCACACAATTTATCGAAAATTTTAAAAATGTTCACGCAGAAGCTCGTAAAATTGGTTTTGCAGGAGTTATGCGTTTGATTTGGAAAGACCTCTTTGTGGGCCGTAGTCTTTTCCAGTGGTTGTATCTCATCGCCTTGTCGAGTGTTCCCTTGATCTTAGAGTTCACGCAAAATGCAGAAAGCCATGACTGGTTGAGCTTGTTTGCATCTTGGACTGGGATTGTCTGTGTTATCTTGGTAGCAGAAGGGCGTGCAAGCAATTATCTCTTTGGGGCTATTAACTCAGCTATTTATTTAATTTTGGCAATGAATGCGACTTTTTATGGAGAAGTCTTGACGACTGTTTACTTCTTTGTCATGCAGCCGATTGGTCTCTATGCTTGGCTGTCCAATCGTATCAATGAACAGGAAAAGCCAGAAGAATCCCACTTTGAAGCTAAGAAATTATCTGTACTTGACTGGCTCAAGTACTTGGTCTTGACTGCCATCATCTGGATTGGCATGGGCTTGGCTTATCAAAGCATCCATAGTGCTCGACCTTTCCGTGATAGTGTTACCGATGCGACCAATGGTGTTGGTCAGCTCTTGATGACACGTCTTTACCGCGAGCAATGGATTTTCTGGATTGCAACCAATCTCTTTAGTATCTACCTCTGGTGGGGTGAAAATATCCACATTCAAGGGATGTACTGGGTTTACACACTCAATAGTCTAGTGGGATGGTACCAATGGACCAAGGCAGTTCGAAAGGAGGCTTAAAATGGTAGACACGAAGATTCCAGCGGGGATGACGGAAAAAGAATATTATGAAATCCATGCCAGTCAGGAGGAGTTTTTAGACTGGTACTACAAGCAGGAACTCCCTCAATATGAAAAACCAAGTGTGACAGTAGATATGGTGGCCTACTGCTTTGTCGAAGGAAAGATCAAGCTCTTACTAATCCGTCGCAAGGCCCACCCTTATCAAAACTGTTTGGCCTTAGTTGGAGGCTTTATGGACAAGGGAGAAGATGCTGCCCATGCCTGTCAGCGCGAGGTGAGAGAAGAAGTCAATCTCGATCTTCCTTTGGAAAAAATCGAGCAATTGATGACCGTATCGACCCCCGGTCGTGATCCACGGGGCTGGACGGTGACCATTGCCCACTTGGTGTACCTGCCTAGTCGTGCCTTAGGCCTCGTTCAGGCTGGAGACGATGCCAAGGATGTGGTTTTTGTAGATGTGGATTTTCAGACGGGCAAGTGCTTCCTAGAGGGAGTGGAGTTGGACGAGCAAGCCTTCGCCTTTGACCATTATGCCATTATCCAAGAGTCCATCAAACGAATCCAAGGCCGTCTCGATTGGAATCCGACCTTCCTTTATCTGCTGGAAGAGGAGTTCACTGTTTACGAAGGAACTGAACTAGTCAATCTCATCAACCCCGGTCGCCCAATCGTCAGCAATAACTTTCTCGTAAAATACGGCGAATATGTAGAAGAAGTCGGACTCAAGCGAGTTCCTAAAAAGAAACCAAGAAAAACCTATCGATTGAAATAAAGAGGCCGGGATCAAAATCCCGACCTCTTTGTTTGCCCTTATTAGGTTACTTTGATGTTGCGACTGTTTTTATTTTAGAACAACGCAAGCGACTATAAAAGTAGGATGTAAAAAATAGCTCTAATCTAGGAAATTTTCCTATTTTTTCGTTTCAATTACGAATAGAGATAGTAGAGAGAGATTTTTTAAAATAGTTTCTTTAAATAGTTGACAGATTCAAGGTCTAATGTTACAATTATATTACAAAAAGATTTCTTAACATGTCAAAAACGTTACAAAGGAGTAAAAAGATGAAAAAGAAAACTTATATCAAATTGATGGCTGTTACTGTATTGGCTTCGACCTTGCTACTGGGAGCTTGTGGAAATAAAAAAGAAAGCACCGAAACAAGTAGTTCTGCTAAGACAAGCCAATCTTCTAGTACAAAAGCAAGTTCTTCAAACAAGGAAAGCAAGGCTCAAAAGTCCTCAAGCTCAGTCTCATCCGAAAAGGCCACGAATTCTTCTAACCAGTCTGCTGCAACGGCAGATCAATCACAAGCAACACCAGCACCTGAGTCAAGACAGGGGCAAGAAGTACCTGCTCAAGCTCCTTCAAGCCAACAAGCTTCTCAGTCTAACCAGTCAACTTATGACCTCGCAACTGACCGAAAACTGCAAGACAAGCAGGCAGAACACAACAAACGTTATAAGGGTGTCTTGAACATGGTAGATGGCGATTTCTCAGCAGCAACTGGGAACTGGAAGGGATCCAATGGCGAAACCATCACCGTGTCATCAGGTGGTCAGTTCACAGTGGAGTCTGCTGATGGCAAGAAAGAAAACTATTCTATCAAGGGATATTCCTATACTCTTGATGATGGCAAGTACAATGCCAAGGTAGGTGGAGGAAAAGTCATCCAAATCACAACAGGTGCGGATGGTGCTGTTTCTAGTGTTGTGATGACTCAGCAATAAGATGAGAAGAATAAAATAATCCGCTAGACTCTCGGAAGAGTTAGCGGATTATTTTGTGAGTATGTTAAAAACTTATCTGTATCAAGAATTTGAGCAAACTCGTTTTGTAAAGAAATGAGATTCACATTGTGAATGATATCTGGATGAACGAGTTGACCATTTCGGTCAGGCAGAGAAAAGCTGGCTGTTGCATCGGCTAGTAGGGTGACTTTAAATCCTAGATTGCTAGCCATGCGAGTGGTTGTCGAGATACAATGTGGCAATGTTAAACCGACAATAACCAATTGAGAAACTTTCTGTTCATGTAGATACTGCTCTAAACCAGTCCCAATAAAAGCGCTGTTGACTGTTTTTTGGAAAATAATTTCTCCTGCTATTGGTTCAAATCGATTTTTAAAGGCTTGCCCTTGCTTTGTATAAAATAGTGAACAAGGATTGCTAGAGACATGTTGGATATGACAGATTGGCAGTTTATGCTTTCGAAAAAATTGCAATACCTGTAGTGCCTTTTCCTCTGCATGAGGATTGTTTCGTTCACCCCAAGCGTCTTTTTCAAAAGCTTGTTGCATATCGATGATAAGGAGGGTTGTCTGTGTCATGTTATGCCTTTTCTAGTTGCAAAAGTTCCTCAATCTCTGCCAGAGTGCTGGCTTGGGAAATGGCACCACGGAGTTTAGCTGCACCAGATGTCCCACGGAGATAGTGGGGAGCTAGCCCACGGAATTCACGGACAGCGATGTGTTCGCCTTTGAGGGCGATTAGGCGTTTCAAGTGCTCGTAGGCGATGTTCATCTTGTCTTCAAAGGTCAAGTCTGGCAGGATTTCCCCAGTTTCAAAGTAATGATTGATTTGGTTGAAGAGATAGGGATTTCCCATAGCAGCTCGTCCGATCATGACAGCGTCAGCACCGACTTCCTCGATGCGCTGTTTGGCATCTTGCACGGTACGAATGTCACCATTTGCAATGAAAGGAATCTTAGTAAGAGCTTGGGCAACGTCATGCAGGGTCTCAAGGTCGGCTTGTCCTGTGTACATCTGCTCACGAGTCCGTCCATGCATGGCAAGGGCAGAGACACCAGCAGCTTCGGCGGCAAGGGCATTTTCGACAGCGAGAGAGCTATCAGACCACCCTGTTCGCATCTTGACTGTCAAGGGGATATCCAAAACTGACTGGACTTTGCTGATGATGGAGTAAATCTTATCAGGATCCTTGAGCCACATAGCACCAGCCTCGTTTTTAACGATTTTGTTAACTGGGCAGCCCATGTTGATATCAACGATATCGGTCTTGGTGTTTTCTTGGATAAACTCAGCTGCGCGTGCGAGGCTGTCTTCGTCGCTACCAAAGAGTTGGATAGATACGGGGTTTTCACCTTCATCGATATGGAGCATATGCAGGGTTTTTTCGTTGTTGTACTGGATACCCTTATCAGAGACCATTTCCATGACAACGAGTCCAGCTCCCAACTCTTTTGCAATGGTACGAAAGGCTGAGTTGGTCACTCCAGCCATAGGTGCTAAAACAGTGCGATTGGGAATCTCAACATTGCCAATCATAAAAGGTGTATTAAGATTTGTCACGGATGAGTTCCTCCAGATCATTTTCGTCAAAGTTGTAAGTAGTTTGGCAGAATTGGCAGGTGATTTCTGCACCTTTGTCCTCGTCCTTCATCTCTTGCAAGTCGGCTATTGGCAAGCTGGCAAGGGCATTCATAAAGCGTTCGTGGCTACAGTCGCACTGGAAACGGATTTCTTCTTCTGATAGTCGTTTGTAAGGTTCGTCACCATAGATGGCTTTGAGGAGGGCATTGATGTGGTCTTCAGACTCCAGCAGTTTTGAGATAGCAGGTATTTCTTGGATGCGTTTTTCAAAGCGAGCAATCTCTTCTTCCTTGGCTCCTGGTAATACTTGAACCAAGAAACCACCGGCAACTTCGACCTTGTCCTCCTTATCCAAAAGGACATTGAGACCGACTGCCGAAGGCGTTTGTTGGCTTTCAGTCAGATAGAAAGCCAGATCTTCCCCGATTTCTCCAGAGATGAGAGGCGTCATGGAGTTGTAAGGATTTCCGGTACCGTAGTCAGTGATGACGAGAAATTGCCCGTTCCCGACAAAAGGACCAACAAGCACTTCGCCAGTTGCAGTCTTTTTGATGTCCACACCGGGATTTTGCACGTAGCCTTTGACATTTCCCTTAGTATCTGCGACGGTGATGATGGCACCGAGTGAACTAGTTCCAAGAACTTTAACAGTTAACTTAGTATTTCCTTTTTCATTGGCTGCGAGGATCTGGCTAGCGATAAGGGTTCGACCAAGTGCGACAGTTGAACTGGCTTGAGTTTGATGTTTTTCTTGAGCAGTGCGGACGGTTTCAGTGCTATCAAGGACAAAAGCACGAAAGGCTCCGCTTTCTGATATAGTTTTAATAATTTTATCCATAGCTACTATTTTAGCATAAAAATGTCCAAAGGGGGAGCCGTGTGTTTGCTGTTTCTGTGGAATAATGACGAGAAAATCAACTTTGAAATAAAATGAGAAACAGATTATTTCCGCATTTCTAAGATTTATGCTATGCTTGTAGGAGAAAATGAAAGGGGTAACAAATGTATTTAGGTGATTTGATGGAAAAAGCCGAATCTGGTCAATTTTTAGTCCTTTCCTTTCTGTTACAAGATTCGCAGACAACCGTCAAGGAAGCCATGGAAGAAACAGGCTTTTCAAAGGCGACCCTAACCAAGTACATCTCCCTGATTAACGAAAATGCCTTGGAAAGAGGGTTAGAGCTGACCATCCACTTGGATGATGAAAGCCTGCGTCTGTCTGTCGGTACTGCCACAAAGGGGAGAGAGATTCGGAGCTTGTTTTTAGACAATGCCATTAAGTACCAAATTTTGGTTTACCTTCTCTATCACCAACAGTTCCTAGCCCATCAACTGGCTCAAGAATTGATGATTAGCGAGGCCACGCTTGGTCGCCATTTATCTAGCTTGAATCATATTTTGTCAGAGTTTGACTTATCCATCCAAAATGGCCGTTGGCGAGGTCCGGAGCATCAGATTCGTTACTTTTATTTCTGCCTTTTCCGCAAGGTCTGGTCTAGTCAGGAGTGGGAAAGTCATATGCAGAAAGCTGAGAGAAAGCAGGATATTGCTACCCTAGAAGAAATCTGCGGTGCCAGCTTGTCTTCGGGCCAGAAATTAGACTTGGTTCTCTGGACTCATATCAGTCAACAGCGCCTTCGGGTTAACGCCTGTCAATTTCAGGTTATAGAAGAAAAAATGCGGGGCTATTTTGACAATATTTTCTACCTTCGTCTACTTGGCAAGGCTTCTTCTTTTTTTGGTGGGCAGCACATTCCTCTAGGAACTGAGGATGGGGAGATGATGATTTTCTTCTCTTTCCTCCTTTCTCATCGCATTTTGCCCCTTCATACTATGGAGTATATCCTTGGTTTCGGAGGGCAATTAGCCGATTTGTTGACGCAATTGATTCAAGAAATGAAGAAGGAGGAGTTGCTGGGGGACTACACAGAGGACCATGTCACCTATGAACTGAGTCAACTTTGTAGTCAAGTTTATCTCTACAAGGGCTACATCTTGCAAGATCGATACAAGTATCAGATAGAGCATCGGCACCCTTATTTGCTGATGGAGCATGACTTTCGAGATATTGCTCAGAAAATTTTCGCCTCCTTGCCAGCCTTTCATCAGGGGACGGATCTGGATAAGAAAATCCTCTGGGAATGGCTTCAGTTGATGGAGTATATGGCAGAAAATATAGGAAAACATCTGAGAATAGGGCTAGATCTAACAGCAGGCTTCCTTGTTTTTTCGAGGATGTCGGCCCTTTTAAAACGATATTTGGAGTACAATCGCTTCATTAGCATCGAAGCCTATGACCCCAGTCGACATTATGATTTGTTGATTACCAATAACCCTATCCATAAGAAAGAACAAACACCCGTCTACTATTTGAAAAATGATTTGGACATCGAAGATTTAGCTACGATTCGTCAGATGCTCTTTGCCTAAAAGACCTGAATTTTCAGGTCTTTTTTGTGAAATTCGCACAATCTCCTCACATTTTTTTAAAATTTTAAAAAAATTGATAAACAAGAAAGCGCTTTATTTTGTATACTAGTTACTGTAAAGAGGGACCCCCTCAAGATTTTATCAGGAGGACAGCACATGTCACAAGAAAAATACATCATGGCTATTGACCAAGGAACGACCAGTTCTCGTGCCATCATTTTTAACAAAAAAGGAGAAAAGGTCAGCTCTAGTCAAAAAGAGTTCACTCAGATTTTCCCTCAAGCAGGTTGGGTTGAGCACAATGCCAATGAAATTTGGAATTCTGTTCAGTCAGTTATCGCGGGTGCTTTCATCGAAAGTGGTGTGAAACCAAATCAAATCGAGGCAATCGGAATTACTAACCAACGTGAAACAACTGTCGTCTGGGATAAGAAAACAGGGCTCCCTATCTACAATGCTATCGTTTGGCAATCACGCCAAACTGCTCCTCTGGCTGAACAACTGAAAAGCCAAGGTTATGTGGAAAAATTCCATGAAAAGACTGGTTTGATCATCGATGCTTACTTCTCTGCTACCAAGGTTCGTTGGATTTTAGACCATGTAGAAGGTGCTCAAGAGCGAGCTGAAAAAGGAGAATTGCTCTTTGGTACGATTGATACTTGGTTGGTTTGGAAATTGACTGACGGTGCGGCTCATGTGACGGACTACTCAAATGCGGCTCGTACCATGCTCTATAACATTAAAGAACTCAAATGGGATGATGAGATTTTGGAAATCCTCAACATTCCTAAGGCTATGCTTCCAGAAGTTCGTTCTAACTCTGAGATCTATGGCAAGACAGCTCCATTCCATTTCTACGGCGGAGAAGTACCAATCTCTGGTATGGCTGGTGACCAACAAGCAGCCCTCTTTGGTCAGTTGGCTTTTGATCCTGGTATGGTTAAAAATACCTACGGAACTGGTTCCTTCATCATCATGAACACTGGTGAAGAGATGCAGTTGTCTGAGAACAATCTCTTGACAACGATTGGTTATGGTATTAACGGCAAGGTTTACTATGCTTTGGAAGGTTCTATCTTCATCGCAGGAAGTGCCATTCAATGGCTTCGTGATGGTCTTCGCATGGTGGAAAACTCACCAGAGTCTGAAAAATATGCTCTCAATTCTCACAACAATGACGAAGTCTATGTCGTTCCTGCCTTTACAGGACTAGGGGCACCATACTGGAACCAAAACGCTCGAGGATCTGTCTTTGGCTTGACTCGTGGAACAACTAAAGAAGACTTTATCAAGGCGACTTTGCAATCTATCGCTTATCAAGTGCGTGACATCATTGACACCATGCAAGTGGATGCTCAGACAGCTATCCAAGTCTTGAAGGTGGATGGTGGTGCTGCTATGAACAACTTCCTCATGCAGTTCCAGGCTGATATTTTGGGAATCGATATTGCACGCGCTAAAAACTTGGAAACAACTGCCCTCGGTGCAGCCTTCCTAGCAGGATTGTCAGTGGGTTACTGGAAGGACTTGGATGAGTTGAAACTCTTGAACGAGACAGGAGAACTCTTCGAACCATCGATGAACGAATCTCGTAAGGAACAACTTTATAAGGGCTGGAAGAAGGCTGTGAAAGCAACTCAAGTCTTTGCGGAAATCGATGACTAATACTGAAAGAATAAAGTGACTCAGTTAGAAAGTGTGTAAATATGGAATTTTCAAAGAAAACACGTGAATTGTCAATTAAAAAAATGCAGGAACGTACCTTGGATCTCTTGATTATTGGTGGAGGGATTACAGGAGCTGGTGTAGCTTTGCAGGCTGCAGCCAGTGGTCTTGACACTGGTTTGATTGAAATGCAGGATTTCGCAGAAGGAACATCCAGCCGATCAACAAAATTGGTCCACGGAGGTCTGCGTTACCTCAAACAATTCGACGTAGAAGTGGTATCAGATACAGTTTCTGAACGTGCGGTGGTTCAACAAATCGCTCCACATATTCCAAAACCAGATCCAATGCTCTTGCCAGTTTACGATGAAGATGGAGCAACCTTTAGCCTCTTCCGTCTCAAAGTAGCCATGGACTTATACGACCTTTTGGCAGGTGTTAGCAATACGCCAGCTGCTAACAAGGTCTTGAGCAAAGAAGAAGTCTTGGAACGCCAGCCAAACTTGAAGAAAGAAGGCTTGGTAGGAGGTGGAGTTTACCTTGACTTCCGTAACAACGATGCGCGTCTCGTGATTGAAAATATCAAACGTGCCAACCAAGACGGTGCCCTCATTGCCAACCACGTTAAGGCAGAAGGTTTCCTCTTTGACGAAAGTGGCAAGATTACAGGTGTTGTAGCTCGTGATTTGTTGACAGACCAAGTCTTTGAAATCAAGGCTCGTTTGGTTATCAACACGACAGGTCCTTGGAGTGACAAGGTACGTAATTTGTCTAATAAGGGAACGCAATTCTCACAAATGCGTCCAACCAAGGGAGTTCACTTGGTGGTTGACTCTAGTAAGATCAAGGTTTCACAGCCAGTTTACTTTGACACAGGCTTGGGAGATGGTCGTATGGTCTTTGTTCTCCCACGTGAAAACAAGACCTACTTTGGTACAACCGATACAGACTACACAGGTGATTTGGAACATCCAAAAGTGACGCAGGAAGATGTGGATTATCTACTTGGCATTGTCAACAACCGCTTCCCAGAAGCAAATATCACCATTGATGATATCGAAAGTAGCTGGGCTGGTCTTCGTCCATTGATCGCAGGCAATAGTGCCTCTGACTACAATGGCGGAAATAACGGAACCATTAGCGACGAGAGCTTCAATAGCTTGATTGCGACTGTCGAGGCTTATCTATCGAAAGAAAAAACGCGTGAAGATGTTGAGTCTGCTGTCAGCAAGCTTGAAAGTAGCACATCTGAGAAACATTTGGACCCATCTGCAGTTTCTCGTGGTTCGAGCTTGGACCGTGATGACAATGGCCTTTTGACCCTTGCTGGTGGTAAAATCACAGACTACCGTAAGATGGCTGAAGGAGCTATGGAGCGCGTGGTTGATATCCTCAAAGCAGAATTTGACCGTAGCTTTAAACTCATCAACTCTAAGACTTACCCTGTTTCAGGCGGAGAATTGAACCCAGCAAATGTGGACTCAGAAATTGAAGCCTTTGCGCAACTTGGAGTGTCACGTGGCTTGGATAGTAAGGAAGCCCACTATCTCGCAAATCTCTACGGTTCAAATGCACCGAAAGTCTTTGCCCTTGCTCACAGCTTGGAACAAGCGCCAGGACTCAGCTTGGCAGATACCTTGTCCCTTCACTATGCAATGCGCAATGAGTTGGCTCTGAGCCCAGTTGACTTCCTCCTTCGCCGTACCAACCACATGCTCTTTATGCGTGATAGTTTGGATAGCATTGTGGAGCCAGTTCTGGATGAAATGGGACGATTCTATGATTGGTCAGAAGAAGAAAAAGCAGCCTATCGTGCGGATGTTGAAGCAGCCCTTGCTAACAACGATCTAGCGGAATTGAAAAATTAAGAAAAACTAGAAGAGAGGGAGACAAGCCTTCCTTGCCTTCTCTCTCCTTCTTTTAAATGGAGACAACGATATGATGAAAGAATTATTTGGAGAATTTTTGGGGACCTTAATCCTTATCCTCCTAGGAAATGGTGTTGTAGCAGGTGTGGTTCTTCCCAAAACTAAGAGTAACAATTCAGGATGGATCGTCATCACGATGGGATGGGGGATCGCCGTTGCGGTTGCCGTCTTTGTATCTGGCAAACTTAGTCCTGCACACTTAAACCCAGCTGTGACGCTTGGTGTAGCCTTAAAAGGTGACTTGCCTTGGGCTTCAGTATTCCCATATATCCTAGCTCAGTTCGCTGGAGCGATGCTTGCTCAAATTTTAGTTTGGTTGCAATTCAAACCACACTATGATGCAGAAGAAAATGCAGGCAATATCCTAGCGACCTTTAGTACTGGACCAGCAATCAAGAACACAGTATCCAACTTGGTTAGTGAAATCCTTGGAACCTTTGTTTTGCTCTTGACAATCTTTGCCTTGGGGCTCTATGACCTTCAAGCAGGGCTAGGAACCTTTGCAGTGGGAACCTTGATTGTCGGTATCGGTCTTTCACTAGGTGGGACAACTGGTTATGCCTTGAACCCAGCTCGTGACCTTGGACCTCGTATCATGCACAGTATCCTTCCGATTTCAAATAAGGGAGATGGGGACTGGTCTTATGCTTGGATTCCAGTTGTGGGACCTATCATTGGTGCAGCCTTGGCAGTCCTAGTATTTTCACTTTTCTAAGATAAAAGAGCTTTTTGCAACAGAGTTTGAGATGGAAATCTCAGGCTCTTTTTTGATGGCCAAAACATTAATATCTTAACTTGTCTTAAAATAAGCTAAAACCAACTTTTAAGTGACGGTAAACAGTTGAAAATTAGCATCATAAAGTGGTAAAATGGTAAAAAGATAAGATAGTAAGTGCTTATTTGCACAATATTCCTGAAAGTTTACAGAAAAGAAGTCGAATATGAAAAAAAAGAGAACATTTTATATTTTTTGGGCTCAAACATTCCTGTATTTTGTTATTTTACTAGGCTTGCTATATTTTTTTAGTTACCTTGGACAGGGACAAGGCGGCTTTATCTATAATGAATTTTAATTCAAAGGAGAAAATCTATTGTGTCAAATAAACCAATAGTTGATATGATTGAAACGATTGAGCACTTTGCTCAGATACAAGCCAGTTATCCAGTTTACAATGTTTTGGGGCAAGAGCATACTTATGGTGATCTGAAGGCTGATTCGGATAGTTTGGCTTCAGCCATTGATCAGTTGAATTTGCCAGAAAAATCTCCTGTTGTCGTCTATGGCGGGCAGGAGTATGAGATGTTGGCTACCTTTGTGGCCCTGACCAAGTCAGGTCATGCCTATATTCCCATCGATAGCCATTCAGCCTTAGAACGGGTAGCTGCTATCGTAGAAGTAGCAGAACCGAGCTTGATTATTGCTATTTCAGATTTTCCATTAGAGCAGACAAGTATACCAACACTGAATTTAGAGCAGGTCCATGAAGCCTTTTCTCGACGTTCCAGCTATGCCATAACGCATCCAGTCAAGGGAGATGACAACTACTACATCATCTTTACTTCTGGGACGACTGGTAAGCCTAAGGGAGTGCAGATCTCCCATGACAATCTCCTCAGCTTTACCAACTGGATGATTACAGATAAGGAATTTGCGACGCCGAGTCGTCCGCAAATGCTGGCCCAGCCGCCTTATTCTTTTGACCTGTCTGTTATGTACTGGGCACCAACCTTGGCACTAGGTGGTACACTTTTCGCTCTTCCTTCAGCCATTACTCAGGACTTCAAAAAACTCTTTGCGACCATCTTTTCATTACCCATCGCTATCTGGACTTCAACGCCTTCCTTTGCAGATATGGCCATGTTGTCAGAAGACTTTAATAGCGAGAAAATGCCTGAAATCACGCATTTCTACTTTGATGGGGAAGAATTAACTGTCAAAACAGCGCAAAAACTGCGTGAGCGTTTCCTAAATGCCCGTATCATCAATGCCTACGGTCCAACAGAAGCTACAGTGGCTTTATCGGCAGTTGCCGTGACAGATGAGATGTTGGCGACTCTCAAACGCCTGCCAATCGGCTATACTAAGGCGGATTCTCCAACCTTTATCATTGGTGAGGATGGCAATAAAGTTCCCAATGGTGAACAGGGAGAAATCATCATTTCTGGACCAGCTGTTTCAAAAGGTTATATGAACAATCCTGAAAAAACAGCAGAAGCCTTTTTTGAGTTCGAAGGTCTTCCAGCTTACCACACAGGAGATGTGGGAACTATGACAGATGAGGGCTTGCTTCTCTACGGTGGACGGATGGACTTCCAGATTAAGTTTAATGGTTATCGTATTGAGCTTGAAGATGTCTCTCAAAATCTCAACAAGTCTCGTTATATCGAGTCGGCTGTTGCTGTCCCACGTTATAACAAGGACCACAAGGTACAGAATCTACTGGCCTATGTGATCCTAAAGGACGGTGTTCGTGAACAGTTTGAACGTGATATCGATATTACTAAGGCTATCAAGGAAGACTTGGCTGATATCATGATGTCTTATATGATGCCGTCTAAATTCCTTTATCGGGACAGCCTCCCACTGACTCCTAATGGTAAGATTGACATCAAGGGCTTGATTAACGAGGTAAACAGCCGATGATGGAATTTTTTAAACAATTTCCTCATTTGGAACCTTATGGGAATCCACAGTATTTTCTATATATCATCGGAGCGACCTTACCCATCTTTATCGGCCTCTTTTTCAAGAAACGTTTTGCCTTGTATGAGGTGCTGGTTAGTCTTTTCTTTATCCTAGCCATGTTAACAGGTGGGAAGACGGATCAAATCAGTGCTCTCCTCCTTTATGTCGTTTGGCAGTTACTACTTGTTTTTTTCTACAAAAGGTACAGGAAAAAGCGGGATAGTCAGTGGGTCTTTTATCTAGTTAGCTTTTTATCTTTATTGCCAATTATCTTTGTGAAAGTAGCTCCTGCTATTCATGCTCCCCAGTCCTTGCTTGGCTTTTTGGGAATCTCTTACCTGACCTTTCGTTCGGTTGGGATGATCATCGAGCTGAGAGATGGGGTGATTAGGGATTTCACCTTGTGGGAATTTCTCCGATTTCTCCTCTTCATGCCGACTTTCTCGAGTGGTCCTATCGATCGCTTTAAACGTTTCAATGAAAATTACGAGACCATTCCTGAGCGAGAAGAGTTGATGGATATGCTAGAAGAGGCAGTCAAGTATATCATGCTAGGCTTTCTCTACAAGTTTATCTTGGCCCATATTCTAGGAGAGATTTTGCTACCTCCTTTAAAGAACTTGGCCCTGCAGACTGGTGGCTTCTTTAACCATTATGCCCTAGCAGTCATGTATACCTTTGGTTTGGAATTGTTCTTTGATTTTGCAGGCTATTCTATATTTGCCTTAGCCATTTCAAACTTAATGGGGATTCGTAGCCCTATCAACTTTAACAAGCCCTTTTTGTCAAGGGATTTAAAGGAGTTTTGGAATCGTTGGCATATGAGCCTGTCTTTCTGGTTCCGTGATTTTGTCTTTATGCGAATGGTGATGGTCTTGACTAGAAAGAAGGTCTTTAAGAATCGCAATGTGACTTCAAGTGTCGCCTATATTGTAAATATGCTGATTATGGGATTTTGGCACGGAGTGACCTGGTACTACATCGCCTACGGACTCTTTCATGGGATTGGACTGGTCATCAATGACGCTTGGGTTCGCAAGAAAAAAGCACTCAATAAAGAACGCAAAAAAGCTGGGAAGGCTGCCTTACCTGACAATCGCTGGATTCAGTTGCTTGGCATGGTTGTTACCTTCCATGTCGTCATGTTTTCATTCTTAATCTTTTCTGGATTCTTGAATGATTTATGGTTTAAAAAATAAAAGGAAATAAAATATGGATATCAAATCAGAAGTTATCGAAATTATTGATGAGTTGTTTATGGAAGATGTTTCTGACATGATGGATGAGGACCTCTTTGATGCAGGTGTCTTGGATAGCATGGGAACGGTTGAATTGATTGTTGAGATTGAAAATCGTTTTGACATTCGTGTGCCAGTGACGGAGTTCGGTCGCGAGGACTGGAATACAGCCAATAAAATCGTAGCAGGTATTATGGAGTTACAGAATGCTTAAGCGTTTGTGGTTAATCTTTGGCCCTCTGCTTCTTGCTAGTTTTCTTGTTTTCTTACTAATCTTTTTCTATCCAAACAATCCGAGTCATAATTTGACTGAAGAAAAATATTCTGCTGCAGCGATTAGTTCGGAGAGCTTTAAAGAGAGAAGCCAAAAAGTAAGAGCCTTTACGGAACCCAATATGCGCTTTATTCCCTTTTTTGGCTCAAGCGAGTGGATTCGTTTTGATAGCATGCATCCTGCGGTCTTGGCGGAGAAATATAGTCGCCCCTACCGGCCCTACTTTTTGGGACAAGCAGGAGCGGCCTCTCTCAATCAGTATTTCGGTATGCAGCAAATCTTACCAGAAATCGAGGAAAAACAGGCGGTATTTGTCATTTCCCCTCAGTGGTTTACAGAGGAGGACTATGAGCCAGCCTTCTTCCAAAACTACTTTAACAACGATCAGTTGACAGCCTTTCTAGAAAATCAATCGGGAGATATAGGAGCCAAACATGCGGCTAAACGTCTCTTAAAGCAAAATCCAGGAGTCTCTATGAAGGGCATCGTTGAGAAGCTGTCAAAGGGTGAGGAATTATCAGAGGTTGATCATGCTATTATCAAGGCTTTTGCGCGTTTTAATGAGCGTCAGGCCTCTCTATTTGGACAATTCTCCATTCGAGGAAAACTCAAGTACAAGGAACATGTGGAGAACTATTTAAAAGATCTTCCGGATCAATTTTCTTATGAGGAGTTAGAAAAAATTGCTCGAAAGGATGCAGAAGCCAATACCAATAATAACGATATGGGAATTGAAAATCAATTTTATAAGACTCAGGTGAAAGACTACCTCGAGAAGTATAAGGGCTATCAAAAAAATTACAATTTCCTCAAGTCGTCTGAATACAATGATTTGCAGTTGGTTCTCAATCAATTTGCCAAATCAAAGGTCAATGTCCTTTTTGTGATCCAGCCTGTCAATAAAAAATGGATGGCCCATACAGGGCTCAGCGAGGAAATGTACCAACATGCTGTTGAAAAAATTCGTTACCAGTTAGAAAGTCAAGGTTTCACCAACATTGCTGACTTTTCTAAAAAAGGTGGAGATCCCTACTTTGTCAAGGATACGATTCACATTGGTTGGTTGGGTTGGCTAGCTTTTGATAAGGTTGTCAATCCCTTCTTAACGGATCCGACCCCAGCTCCAGACTATAAAATGAATGACCGCTTCTTCAGCAAGGACTGGGCGACCTATGATGGAAATATCAAAGATTTTCAATAAATCAAGAAAAAACTTGAACTTTTTGGTTCAGGTTTTTTTGTTAAATAGCGAATATTTGAGAGAGAAATAGGTCAAAAGTTTAAATTTTTTCAGAAATAGCGTATAATGTAATAGAAAAGAAGAAAAGAAAGGGATTTTAAAATGAACAAACGTTCTTTGTTACCTGTCTTGTCGACAGCCCTGTTAGCTCCAGCCTTCTTAGCTGGACAAGTCTATGCTGAAGAAGCAGCTACCCCTGCAGAAAGCCCTGCAGTTGTAGCAAATCCAGCAACTTCAGAAACTCCTGTAGCTCCAACAACAGAGGTGGCAAGTCCCACAAGTGCTGAATCGGCGGAAGCAAAGGAAGCTCCTGCTGAATCTACTAAAGGCGAAGAAAAGGACACCGTTATCTTACACACCAATGATGTCCATGGTCGTATTGTAGAGGAAAAGGGAGTAATTGGTGATGCTAAGTTAGCGACTGTCATCGAGCAGGAACGCGCGAAATCAAATCAAACGACTCTCGTCGTAGATGCTGGGGACGCCTTCCAAGGTTTACCGATTTCCAACTCTACAAAGGGTGAAGCACGCGCCGAAATTCTCAATCAGATGCAGTATGATGCCATGGCAGTAGGAAACCATGAGTTTGACTTTGGTTTAGACGAAGCTAAAAAATACAAGGAAATCTTGAAATTCCCATTACTTAGCTCAAATACCTACGTCAATGGTGCTCGTCTCTTTGAAGCTTCTACAATCGTTGATAAAGATGAGACTGTGGAAGGTGATGAGTTTGTTGTAATCGGCGTGACAACACCTGAAACAGCTACCAAAACTCACCCTAAAAATGTCAAAGGAGTAACTTTTACAGATCCAATCTCTGAAGTCAATAAGGTCATCGAAGAAGTTCAAGCCAAGGCTCGTGCAGAAGGCAAGGACTACAAACACTA
Organism: Streptococcus oralis; assembly: GCF_001579175.1. Classification (GTDB taxonomy): domain Bacteria; phylum Bacillota; class Bacilli; order Lactobacillales; family Streptococcaceae; genus Streptococcus; species Streptococcus oralis_O. The sequence goes on along the minus strand of NZ_KQ970759.1, from coordinate 784,789 downwards.
TGTTGTGCTGGCTCACTTGGGTGTGGATACCACAACCCCAGTCGAATGGCGTGGTTCAACTTTGGCAGAAGCCTTGTCTAAAAATCCTCGTTTGAAAGGGAAACGCGTAACAGTAATCGACGGTCACTCTCATACAGTAGAATCAACGACTTATGGAGATAATGTTACCTATAACCAGACGGGAAGCTACCTTCATAATGTAGGAAAAATCACCTACAAATCACGTCAGCTTTTGGGCAATCCAACTCAGATTCCGGCTGCTGATGCTAAAAAATTACCAGCCAATCCAACAGTAGAAAAACTAGTCAAAGACATTAAACAAAAATACGATGCTGAAAATGCGGTTGAAGTCGTTTCAAACAGCCCTGTAGAACTCAACGGAGATCGTGAAAATGTTCGGGTTCGTGAAACTAACCTCGGAAACGTCGTAGCAGACTCGCTCTATCAGTATGGTCAAACAGGATTTAGCCGTCCGACTGACATCGCTGTGACAAATGGTGGTGGCTTGCGTGAAACTATTGCAAAAGGCAAACCGATCACTAAAGGAAATGTCATTGCTGTTCTTCCATTTGGAAATACCATCTCACAAATCCAAGTGACTGGGCAACAAGTATTGGATATGTTTGAAAAGTCACTCGGATCTATCTTGCAGGTCGATAAGGATGGCAAGAAGGTCTTGGATGAGAAGGGGCAACCATTGCTAGAACCAAGTGGTGGCTTCTTGCAAGTTTCAGGTGTGAAGGTTTACTATGATACCAATCTACCATCAGGTAAACGTGTCTTGGCCATCCAGGTCAAAAACCGCACAACTGGTCGTTATGATCTCCTAGACCTCGCAAAAACCTACTATCTTGCAACCAATGATTTCTTAGCTGCGGGTGGCGATGGCTACACGATGTTAGGTGGTGCGCGAGAAGAAGGTCCTTCTATGGATGCTGCCTTTGAAGAGTATCTGAAAACCGCTGATTTGACCCAGTATGAAAAGATCAATCCGAACTCACGGACGATTTCTGTGGATTCTAAAAACTTTAGTCTACCAGTAGAAACACCTCAAACGAATACAGCTGCTAGCGATGCGACTACGAATGTACCACTTACTTATGAGGTGGCAGGTCAATTTAGCAAGAAGGCAGTTGTCTCAGAAAAAGCTCTCCCAAATACAGGAAGTGAACAATCCATCTTCTTGCTCTTGATGGGAATGGTAGCTGGATTGGCAGGTATCTTATCGAGCCGAAAACCAAAGCTAAAATAGGTTAAATTTCACATCTAGAAGAGTTTAGGGAAACGTTTTTACGCCTTTTTCCCTTGACTCTTTTTTGGTTTATGATATAATTAACCAGTAAAGAATCGGTGGCTATCTAAGTTTTTTTACGAAAAAGATAGCTAGGGAAGGAGTAACACATGAGACAGCTTGCACAGGAAATCGATAACTTTTTAAACGAGGTGATCTTGAGATCTGAGAACCAGCATGAAATTCTGATCGGGCATTGCACAAGTGACGTAGCCTTGACCAATACTCAGGAACACATCCTCATGCTCTTGTCAGAAGAATCCCTAACCAACTCTGAGTTGGCTCGTCGTCTTAACGTCAGTCAGGCGGCAGTGACCAAGGCTATCAAGTCTTTGGTCAAAGAGGGCATGTTAGAGACCTCCAGAGATCCAAAAGATGCGCGTGTGATTTTTTATCAACTGACCGAGCTAGCTCGACCAGTGGCGGCGGAGCACCACCACCACCATGAGCACACGCTCTCAGCCTATGAGCAAGTAGCAAATCAGTTTACTCCAAATGAACAAGAAGTCATCCAGCGGTTTTTAACTGCTTTAGTAGGAGAAATCAAATAATGCGGTATATTACAGTAGAGGACTTGTCTTTCTATTATGACAAAGAGCCTGTCCTCGAGCACATCAACTACAGTGTTGATAGTGGGGAGTTTGTCACCCTGACTGGTGAAAATGGGGCTGCCAAGACGACGCTTATCAAGGCTAGTCTGGGCATCTTGCAGCCGAGATTTGGCAAGGTAACCATCTCAAAGACAAACACTCATGGGAAAAAGCTTAGGATCGCTTATCTTCCCCAGCAGATTGCCAGTTTTAATGCTGGTTTTCCAAGTACGGTTTATGAATTTGTCAAGTCGGGTCGCTATCCGAGAAAGGGCTGGTTCCGTCGTTTGAATGCCCACGATGAGGAGCATATCAAGGCTAGTCTAGACTCAGTTGGTATGTGGGAACACCGTGATAAACGGATTGGTTCCCTCTCTGGTGGGCAAAAACAACGGGCGGTTATTGCACGGATGTTTGCTTCTGACCCAGATATCTTTGTCTTGGATGAGCCGACGACAGGGATGGATGCTGGAAGCAAAAATGAATTTTACGAACTTATGCACCATAGTGCTCATCATCATGGCAAGGCTGTTTTGATGATTACCCATGACCCTGAGGAGGTCAAGGACTATGCGGATCGCAATATCCATCTAGTCCGTAACCAAGATTCGCCATGGCGTTGTTTCAACGTTCACGAAAGCGACCAGGAGGTGGAACATGCTTAGTTTGTTATCCTATGACTTTATGCAGCGGGCCTTCTTGGCTGTCATTGCCATGAGCCTCTTTTCACCAGTTCTTGGGACCTTCCTTATTTTACGTCGTCAGAGTTTGATGAGTGATACTCTCAGTCACGTTTCCTTGTCAGGGGTTGCCTTTGGTCTGGTCTTGGGGATTTCTCCAACTATTTCGACTATTGTCATTGTCTTGATAGCTGCGGTCTTTCTAGAGTATCTCCGTACGGTTTACAAGAACTTTATGGAAATCGGGACTGCCATCCTCATGTCGACAGGGCTTGCAGTCTCCCTTATCGTGATGAGTAAGGGGAAAAGTTCGAGTTCCATGAGTCTGGATCAATACCTCTTTGGTTCGATTGTGACTATCAGTGAGGAGCAGGTCCTTGCCCTCTTTGTCATTGCTGCAGTCGTTTTGCTCTTGACTTTCTTGTTCTTACGTCCTATGTACATCCTGACCTTTGATGAGGACACGGCTTTTGTAGATGGGCTACCTGTCCGCACTATGTCTATCCTCTTTAACATGGTGACAGGGGTGGCCATTGCCCTCATGATTCCAGCTGCAGGAGCTTTGTTGGTGTCAACCATTATGGTCTTGCCAGCTAGTATTGCCCTTCGTCTGGGGAAAAACTTTAAATCTGTTATGTTACTGGCTAGTGCGATTGGCTTTTTGGGAATGGTAGCGGGGCTTTACATCTCCTATTATGCGGAGACTCCTGCTAGTGCAAGTATCACCATTATCTTTGTAGTTGTCTTTTTATTAGTCAGTCTACTCAAGCGTTATATCAAATAGGAGACGAAAATGAAAAAACTGACCTTCCTTTTGGCAAGTCTTGTGACAGTATTCTTAGTGGCTTGTTCCAATCAAAAACAAGCAGATGGGAAATTAAATATCGTGACAACCTTTTACCCTGTCTATGAATTTACCAAGCAAGTCGCGGGAAATACCGCAAATGTAGAACTTCTAATCGGTGCTGGGACAGAACCTCACGACTACGAACCTTCTGCCAAGGCAGTTGCCAAAATCCAAGATGCAGATGCCTTTGTCTATGAAAATGAAAACATGGAGACCTGGGTTCCCAAATTGCTAGAGTCTTTGGATAAGAAAAAAGTCAAGACTATCAAGGCGACAGGCAATATGCTGCTCCTACCAGGAGGTGAGGAAGAAGAGGAAGGTCATGATCACGGTGATGAAGGTCACCATCATGACTACGATCCCCATGTATGGCTCTCACCAGCACGTGCTATCAAACTGGTAGAGCATATCCGTGATAGTTTGTCAGCAGATTATCCTGATAAAAAAGAGACTTTTGAAAAGAATGCCGCTGCCTATATTGAAAAGTTACAAGCCTTGGACAAGTCCTATACAGATGGCTTGTCTCAAGCTAAACAAAAGAGTTTTGTGACCCAGCATGCAGCCTTCCGATACTTGGCTTTGGACTACGGTCTCAAGCAAGTATCAATCTCAGGTCTCTCACCAGATGCAGAACCATCAGCAGCTCGTTTAGCAGAGTTGACAGAGTATATCAAGAAAAACAAGATTTCTTATATCTACTTTGAAGAAAATGCCTCACAAGCCCTCGCCAATACACTTTCAAAAGAAACAGGTGTCAAACTAGACGTGCTCAATCCGCTAGAAAGTCTAACAGAAGAAGCAACCAAGGCTGGTGAGGACTATATCTCCGTGATGGAGAAAAACCTCAAGGCTTTGAAACAAACAACAGACCAAGAAGGACCAGAAATCGAACCAGAGAAGGAAGAAAACACCAAGACAGTTCACAATGGTTACTTTGAGGATGCAGATGTCAAAGACCGTACCTTGAGTGACTATGCTGGCAACTGGCAGTCAGTTTATCCTTTCCTTGAAGATGGAACTTTTGATCAAGTCTTTGACTACAAGGCTAAATTGACTGGCAAGATGACCAAGGATGAGTACAAGGCCTACTATAGAAAAGGCTATCAGACAGATGTGACCAAAATCAACATCACGGACAATACCATGGAGTTTGTTCAAGGTGGACAAAGTAAGAAATTTACGTATAAGTATGTCGGCAAGAAAATCTTGACTTATAAGAAAGGCAATCGTGGGGTGCGCTTCCTCTTTGAAGCGACAGATGCAGATGCTGGACAATTCAAGTATGTTCAGTTTAGCGACCACAATATCGCCCCAGTCAAGGCAGAACATTTCCATATCTTCTTTGGGGGCACCAGTCAAGAAGCTCTCTTTGAGGAGATGGATAATTGGCCAACCTACTATCCAGATAAGCTATCTGGTCAAGAAATCGCCCAAGAAATGTTGGCGCATTGATGTAAGAAAAAATCCCGCAAATCTGCGGGATTTTTTTGGTAGAAACTTTATCTGGTTAGGTTGCGAGACGGTAAACCGCCTCTGCGTAGATGTCCATAGCGCGATAAAGATCGTCTAGGACAGCTGCTTCATTTGCTTGATGTTCAGTTTGTTGTGCTCCTGGAAAAAGAGCGCCAAAGGCTACACAGTTTGGCATAGTGCGGGCAAAGGTAGCACCACCTGATGAGAGAGGAGGAGTTTTATCTCCGGTTTTTTCTTGGTAGACTTGCATAAGGGTAGTAACAAGTTGGCTATCTCTTGCGACATAGAGGGGTGCTAGATAGTCAAATTCTTGGTAGTCAAGTTGGTAGTCTTTGGCGCACTGAGTGAGCTGTGCCACCAGTTTCTCCTTATCTGCTAGCACAGGTATACGTATATCGATCCGAATCTCGGAGCGATCGGGATTGATAGTCAAGCCCGCAACATTAAAGGAAAGGGAACCGGACGGTTCATCAGCGACCTCTCCAAATATATTCAGTCCTTTGCCGTCCTGTCCGGCTTTGTCGCTTAGAAAATGGAGAGTAGGATGTGAGTGAAGGCTTGCGAGTACACTGGCTAGTCGAATGACGGCATTTATACCCTGACTAGCATCTTTAGCATGCTTGGGCAAACCGATAACAGTCACTGTTTGGTCTGCAGTTTGGTAATCATAACCAGCTTCTGTTAAACCTCTACAAACCGCTTCATAAAGAGGACCTTGGTAACTTGCCTTGTCTGGTACGACATTAAAGGCACCTCCGATATCGAGCTTGAGTTGATCAGAGCCGGGGCCATGAAGCTTGACTTGAAGGAGCCCCTTTTCAGCATATGTCAAAGGAAATGACGAATCAGGGGCGAATCCCATACTAGCTGTTTCTTCGAGGGCATTGTAGCGTGCCATACATCTCCAAAGGGTTTCTTCATCCGTACCAAAGATAAAACGCACGCGTTTCTGAAATTGGATGCCTTGGTCAAGCAAGCTTTTCACTGCGTAGAGAGCTGCCAGTGAAGGACCTTTATCGTCCTGTGCCCCTCTTCCGTAGAGGATTCCTTCTTTAATGCTTGCTTCAAATGGTGGCGTCTGCCAATCTGATAGATCTCCTGCAGGTACAACATCCAAGTGACAGAGGATGGCAAGGAGCTCTCCCTCGCCAACCTCGGCATAGCCATAATAGCCCTTGGGATCAATATAGGTTCGAAAGCCAAGTTCATGGCAGATTTCCAGCGTCTTTTCTAGGACGTCTTGAATAGCTTGTCCAAAAGGTGTTCCATTCTCCCCTTCACGAAGGACAGATGGATAAGAAATCAAGGTTTGTAGGCTCTTTACAAAGCTTTGTTTAATAGAATCAGTGATGTAGACGGTCATTCGTTTTACCTCGCACTATTTTATAGGAATGGCAGGAAGGTGCCTAGGATAAGCAGAAGCATGCTCACAATCACAATGGTGATAATGAGTTTCGCAACAAATTTCCACCAAGTTCCTAAGCTGATACGACCGAGTGCGAGAGCTCCCATAACAATACCAGAAGTAGGAGTGATGAGGTTAAGTACACCAGATGCAGATTGGTAGGCAGTGATGATGAGGCTTGCCTTGACATTGACAAACTCACCGAGTGGTGCCATGATACCCATTGTAGCACTAGCTAAACCTGATGAAGATGGGATAAGGAAGGACATAGGGAGGTAGAAGAGGTAGGTCAAGACGATAAAGACTTGAGGTGAGAGACCTTGAAGGCCGACTTCGCCCCAGTGAAGGATTGTCGCAGTGATCATACCGTCATTCATGATAACTTGGATACCACGGGCTACCGCACAAATCAAAGCTACTGTGAGAAGATCTGCTGCACCATTCATAAAGGTAGAAATGATTTTACTTTCCTTGAGGCCGTATACGATACCGATGAGAATCCCCATAACGGCAAAGAGCATAGCTCCTTCAGGGAAGTACCAACTACCAAAAGGTTGAGCAGATGAACCGATCACTCCACCGACAACAGGAAGACCAATCAACCAGTTCTTCATATCTTCAAACAAGGTGATATGCAAGTCTACCCAAGGGATAAAGCTGGCAATCATGATGATAAAGGTCAAGATGAACAAGGCAAGTACATGTTTTTGTTTCTTGCTCAAGACAGATGGAGTATCATCATTGTCAGTGACTTTGAAATGTTTGAGGTCTTCTTCTCTTTGAGAATAAACGAGTGATTTTGTAGGATCTTTTTGAATTTTTTCTGCATAGCGGTAAACGAAGTAGGTACTCATACCCGTCATCACAATCCAGAAAATAATCCGGAGAATGACACCGTCCATAGAAGATACGCCTGCCGTATCAGAAGCGATAACAGTTGCGAATGGATTGAGTGTAGAGGCGAGACAGCCAACTTGAGAACCGAGTAGGATAATGGCAACAGCAGTAATGCTATCGAAACCAACAGCCATCATCACAGGGACGAGGAGTGGGTAAAATGCCATAGTTTCTTCACCCATACCATAAGTTGTTCCTCCTAGTGCAAAGAGGGGCATGAGGATGAGGATCAGCATTTTTTCGCGTCCCTTGTATTTCTTAACAATAGAGGCAATACCAACATCTAGTGTGCCAGTTGCATTGACAACGCCAAGGAATCCCCCAACCATGAGGATAAAGAAGGCAACGTCAATAGCGGCTTTTGTAGGTTCGTGACCGAGCATAGCCCGAATCGGAGCCATTAAAACATCGTAAATCCCTTGGGGATTAGAGGTAACGGTTTGATAGGTACCTGCAATGAGGTTACCTGCTTCGTCTGTATCATACTTACCTGCTGGGATGATCCAAGTCAAGATTGCCATAATAGCAATGATAATGATCAAAACAGTGTAAGATGACGGCATTTGGAACCTTTTTTTTGTATTTTCACTCATTTGTTTTTCCTCCTAAACTATGTCACAAAGTATAAAACGAATGATGTTGGTCTGCCTGTGTACTCCTAATCAAGCTTGTTTAAAAATTGACTAGTCTTTCACAATAATTGTTCCACTTTCGGATTCAATCAGGGCACCGAGATTGCTGAGTGAGGTGATAACAGCCTTACCAGCAGGGTGGTGGGTGACAAAGTCAATGGCAGCTTCGACCTTGGGTAGCATGCTACCTGGAGCAAATTGTCCTTGTTTGATGTATTCTTGAAGTTGACTAACGGTAACGCGTTCCAGCCTTTCTTGATTTGGTTTATTGTAGTTGATGTAGACGTAGTCTACGCCAGTGAGCACGATAAAAACATCTGCCTCAACCAATTCTGCCAGCAGTTGAGAAGCAAAGTCTTTGTCTATAACGGCTTCAACACCGTCCAAGTAACCGTTTTCATTTTCGATAACAGGAATGCCTCCACCGCCAGCAGCGATGACGATTTGTCCGTCATTGAGTAAAGTACGGATACTGTTGATTTCTTTGATGCCAATTGGTTTAGGTGAAGCGACTACCTTACGCCATCCCCGACCAGCATCTTCCTTAAAGGTAGCACCTGTCTTTTCACTTTCTGCTTTTGCTTCTTCTTCGCTATAGAAAGGACCGATTGGTTTGCTTGGATCAGCGAATGCTGGGTCGTCCTTGTCGACGATGACTTGAGTGACTACAGAGGCGACGCTCTTTTCGATGTTAGCGTCTACTAGGGCATTTTCCAAGGCGTTTTGGAGCCAAAAACCGATACTGCCCTCGGTCATAGCGACTAGAGAATCAAGTGGAAAGGCAGGATTTTTTTCAGAATTAGCCTTCAAGTGTTGGAGCAGGAGATTTCCAACCTGAGGGCCGTTGCCATGGGTGATGATGAGTTCATCCCCGTTTTGAATCAGTTTGACCAGATAACGAGCTGTTTCTACCAGAGCAGCTTCCTGAGCCTGGGCAGAAGGATCTGTGGAGAGGATGGCATTTCCGCCTAAGGCGACGACGATTTTCCGATGAGACATGATCTCTCCTTTCACTAAGATACAAACCTATCAGACCTCAAAGAAAAGATTGAAAGCAAGACCAAGATTGGATACTTGGAGCAAATACTATTTCTGATGAGGTGAGAGGTAGATGCATTGAGGCAATCTGGACGAAGGGAGTTCAAAAATGAATAAGAATGGTTTAAACCACCACAGGGATTAGACTAGTGATAAAAGGATGATAGGAAGGTTTGTTTAGAGGTGGCAACTGATTAAACGAACTTCTTATTTCTAGAAATATGGATTGTAATGCTTACTAGCCGGAGTCCCTAAGGTGCTTGGTTACTAAATGTTAGACTTTGGGAATATAGAGATTTCCAAGAGTCGCTGCCATGACAGCTTTGATGGTATGCATCCGATTTTCTGCTTGATCAAAGTGTCGTGCGTATTGACTGCGGAAGACTTCGTCCGTTACTTCCATTTCTTCTACGCCAAATTTTTCAGCTACTTGTTTACCGTAAATGGTATTGGTGTCGTGGAAGGCTGGCAAGCAGTGAAGGAAAATCAACTTGTCGTTTCCAGCTTTCTTCACCAACTCCATGTTGACTTGGTAAGGTTTGAGTAGGGCAACCCGTTCAGCAAATTTGTCTTCTTCGCCCATAGATACCCAAACGTCAGTGTAGAGGACGTCAGCTCCTTTGACAGCCTCGTCAGCATCTTCTGTAATCAGGATGTGGGCGCCGCTTTCTTTTGCATATCCTTTTGCCAATTCTACGACCGATTGGTCAGGGAAGAGTTCTTTTGGAGAGAAGACATGTACGTTGACTCCGAGAATTGCTCCCGTCACAAGGAGACTATTGGCAACGTTGTTACGACCATCTCCACAGTAGACCAAGGTCAATCCTTCTAGATGACCAAAGTTTTCTTGTACTGTGAGGTAGTCGGCCAACATTTGAGTTGGGTGCCATTTGTCAGTCAAGCCGTTCCAAACAGGAACGCCAGAATACTGAGCCAGTTCTTCTACCATATCCTGGCTAAAACCACGAAATTCAATTCCGTCAAACATGCGTCCGAGAACTTTAGCGGTATCTTCAGTTGATTCTTTCTTGCCAAGTTGAATATCGTTGGCACCTAGGTATTCAGGATGTGCACCTAGGTCAATGGCTGCTGTTGTAAAAGCAGCCCGGGTTCTAGTAGAAGTCTTTTCAAACAAGAGAGCAATGTTTTTGCCTGCTAGATAGCGGTGTTCGATATTGCGTTTTTTGAGGTCTTTCAAGTGAGCTGAAAGACCGATAAGGTATTCGAGCTCTGCTCGACTAAAATCTTTTTCTGCTAGAAAACTACGTCCTTGAAATAGGGAATGTGTCATGATAACCTCTTTCTAATACTTCGTCCTAGGGGACTTGGCCAAGTATAATCTGTCTATCTATCAGAAGGGTGAGGAAGTCAAATTTCTTCGCGTTCAAACGGCATAGACATGCAACGAGGTCCACCACGACCGCGTACCAATTCTCTTCCGCGAATCTTAATGAGGCGAAGACCGTATTCTTCCAGTTTCTTATTGGTAACGGTATTGCGTTCATAAACGACTACCACACCTGGTGCGATTGCAAGGGTGTTAGAACCGTCATTCCATTGTTCACGAGCAGCAGCAACGATGTTTCCGTCCCCACATGGGATGAGGGTTACTTTTTCAACACCGAGGTTTTGGGCAAGGAGTTCTGCAAGATCGCCTTTTTCTTCGACGATTTGCAATTCTTCATTTTCATAGGTCACAGAGAAGACTCGGAGGTTGCCTTGGATTTCTGGGTGGATAGTAAATTTATCGTAGTCCACCATAGTAAAGACAGTATCCAAGTGCATGAACTTACGGCTGTTTGAGAATTCAAAGGCCAATACTTTTTTGAAGCCAACATTTTTTTTGAAGATGTTGACAAGTAGTTTTTCTATAGATGCCGCATCCGTCCGTTGAGAAATACCTACAGCTAGAACATCTTTAGAGAGAACAAGTTCATCGCCTCCTTCGATGCGTGTCGTTTCTTCACGATTGTAAATCAAATCAAGGCCACCGTAAACGGGGTGGTATTTAAAAATGTATTTACCGTAGAGGGTCTCGCGGTTACGGGTGTCGGCATACATATGGTTGAGCGATACAGCATGTCCGATAGTAGCAAATGGATCGCGAGTGAAGTAGAGGTTGGGCATAGGATCGATAGCAAATGGATAATCTGACTCAACTAAGTCGGTTAATCCTTTTGCTGATTCAGGGATTTCAGGGAGTTCTGTTTTTTGAACCCCAGCCATGGTTTTTTCGATCAATTCGAGATTGTCTTCTATGTCTTGGAGGAGCTTGCGAATTGCAATCTTAGTTTGACGGCCACGGATGTTGGCTTCGTCTAAATATTCCTCGATGAATTGATTTCGGATTTCTGGAGTAGTCAATGATTCAGCAGCCAGTTGCTCTAGGTAAAGGACTTCGACTCCTTCGTCACGAAGTGCCTGAGCAAAAGCGTCGTGCTCACTCTGGGCGTCCGCTAAAAATGGGATGTCATCAAAGAGTAGCCTCTCGAGGTGGTCCGGCATTAAGTTTTCCAACTCTTTGCCCGGACGATGCAACATAACTTTTTTCAGTTTCCCAATTTCTGAGAATACCTGAATTGGATGTGAAGACATGTGGTTTCCTCCTTTAAAATTTTGCTTCGATACTTTTTGATACCGCTTACATGTTCGTTATAACACAAACAATAATGCTTGTCAAGGACGAAAATATAGAGAAAATTTCGACAAAATATGGTTTTTATAGTGTTTTCTGTTAATATACAACAGGGGAGGAAAAAGAAGGAGTAAATAGATAAATATACAATAAAAAAGATAAAAAATTTTTTAAAGATTTATATTAAATTTCCTTTCTCTAATCGAAAAAGATACTTTTATATGTAGATTTAATGGGCGTTCTTGATAAGGATGCTTTGAAAGGATGTTAGTAAATTATATGAAATCTATCTGAAAAGCCTTTTAGCCACTCTGTTAAGAATGTATATTGTACAAATTATAGAATCTTTTCCGAGTATTTAGGAAGACAGCCTTATCTTATTGACGCTACCTAGATTTTTTGTTATAGTCAACGAGGTAACAACTAGGAAGAATGGGTTATTCACAAGTTGTGGATAAGTCTGGGGAGAGCAGGACATTCAGCTAGTAGCCTAGAGGTATCTTGAGAATAGTATCGGCAACTAGTAACGAGCTAGTTTTCTAGTAGAAATCGTATCGCAGTGGGGATTTGAGCAGGCTGCCTGAGGGTGACAGTTTCAAAATCTAAGAGCTGGTGTTTGGGAAAGTTAATTTTTAGGCAGGTTTTCTTATCCACAACCTGTGGATAACTTTGGAAACAAGAGAAATAATCAGAGAAAGAGATATGAGATGATGACAAAAATAAAACCGCATGGACCATTACCAAGTCAGGTCCAGCTAGCTTATCTGGGAGATGAACTAGCTGCCTTCATCCATTTTGGCCCCAATACCTTTTATGACCAGGAATGGGGAACAGGTCAGGAGGAGCCTGAGCGCTTTAACCCGACCAAGTTGGATGCGCGTGAGTGGGTTCGGGTGCTCAAAGAAACGGGTTTTAAAAAGCTGATTTTGGTGGTCAAGCACCATGATGGTTTTGTCCTCTACCCGACCGCTTATACAGACTACTCGGTCAAGGCTAGCCCTTGGAGGTATGGAAAGGGGGACTTGCTCCTTGAAGTTTCCCAAGCTGCAACTGAGTTTGACATGGATATGGGAGTTTATTTATCTCCTTGGGATGCCCATAGTCCCCTTTATCATGTGGACCGAGAAGCGGACTACAATGCTTACTATCTGGCTCAATTGAAGGAAATCTTGTCAAATCCTGCCTATGGGAATGCCGGTAAGTTCACTGAGGTTTGGATGGATGGTGCTCGAGGGGAAGGGGCCCAGCAGGTCAACTATGAGTTTGAGACTTGGTTTGAAACCATTCGTGACTTGCAGGGCGATTGTTTGATTTTCTCAACTGAGGCAACTAGTATTCGCTGGATTGGCAATGAACGGGGCTATGCAGGGGATCCCTTGTGGCAAAAAGTCAAGCCCGATCAGTTGGGGACAGAGGCTGCATTAGATTATTTACAGCACGGTGATCCCTCGGGTACGTTGTTTTCAATCGGTGAGGCAGATGTTTCCCTTCGGCCGGGTTGGTTTTACCATGAGGATCAGGATCCCAAGTCTCTTGAGGAATTGGTCGAAATCTACTTTCACTCAGTGGGGCGGGGAACCCCTCTCTTGCTCAATATTCCTCCAAACCAAGATGGTCTCTTTGATGAAAGGGATATCCAGCGATTGTATGAATTTAGGGCCTACCGTGACGAACTCTATAAAGAAGATTTGGCTCTGGGAAGCAAGGTATCTGGTCCGGCTCTATCAGAAGACTTTGCTTGTCATCATCTGACAGATGGACTGGAGACTAGTTCTTGGGCAAGTGATGCAGAACTGCCAATTCAGTTAGAGATTGATTTAGGAATTCCTAAAACTTTTGATGTAATCGAGCTGAGAGAAGATTTGAAACTAGGGCAACGCATCGCTGCTTTCCATGTTCAGGTAGAATTGGATGGTGCCTGGCAGGAGTTTGGATCAGGATTTACAGTGGGCTATAAACGCCTTTTGCGAGGATCCATGGTAGAGGCTCAGAAGGTGCGTGTCATCATCACAGAGGCACAGGATTTGCCAGTATTAACTAAAATTTCACTTTATAAAACACCTAGCTTGTCAAAAAAAGAAGCTGTTCAGCAACTGGAGTTTTCAGAAAAAAGTCTCGCTGTGATCAAGGGAGAAGATGCCTATTTTACAGTTAAGCGCAGAGAATGTAGTGGTCCTTTAGAAGCTAAGATTTCGATTCAACCAGGGACGGGTGTGCATGGTGTCGCTTATCAGGATGAGATTCAAGTCCTTGCGTTTCAAGTTGGCGAGACTGAAAAAAGATTGACGCTTCCAACCTTGTATTTCGCAGGAGATAAAACCTTGGATTTCTATCTGAATCTAATGGTGGGTGGTCAGCTTGTAGATCAACTTCAAGTCCAAGTTTCATAAAAGAACCTTTGCGCGATGCAAAGGTTCTTTTGGTTATTAGTGATTTGGTAGCCAGCTGAGGGTGAAGGTCAGTTGCTCAGTTTTCAAGAGGTCTTGGTGTTGGATGCTAGATACAGGGGTCTTGTCCAATCGACACTCTTTGACAAAGTTAAAATGGCTGTAGTTTTGCTCAGCATGGATATCTAGCCATTTATTTTCCTTAGCTAGGTAGACACGCAGATGGTCAAAGAGGGGAATTCCGAGGTCGTAGCTTGGTTTGCCTGGACAGGTTGGATAGAATCCAAGAGCCGACCAGATGTACCAAGCAGAGAGACTGCCGTTGTCCTCATCGCCAGGATAGGCATCCCAGCTTGGTTTGAAGGTCTTCTGACGTAGCGTCTTGATGAGAAGGCTAGTGTATTCAGGATAGTTACTGTAGCGGAAGAGATAAGGGATATGGAAACTAGGTTGGTTGGAAATGGCGACTTGTCCAAAAGGAGCAGTAGCCATCTCGCTCATCTCGTGAATCTCATAACCATAGCCAGTCGTTTCAAAGAGAGGAGCATCCTGACAGGCTTTCAAAAGGTAGTGGCTAAAGGTTCCTTTTCCACCCATCAGTTGGATTAAGCTAGGGATGTCGTGTAGAACGCCCAAAGTCGCTTGAATGGCAGAACATTCGGCGTAGTCTCGTCCCCAACTGTAAGGAGAGAAGTCAGGTCGGAAGTTGCCTTGGTTGTCTCGCGCTCGCATGTAGCCCGTCTCAGAGTCAAAGAGATGACGGAAATTCTGCGATGCGGCCTTATAAGTCTGGGCGATGTCATTCTGACCTTGTTTTTCGGCACAGCTGGCGATGCAAAAATCACTATAGGCGTAGTCTAGGGTGTGGCTGACGCTTTCGTGGTGGTCAGTAGAGAGATAACCTAATTCTTGGTATTGAGCTAAACCGTGGCGACCGTTGATGCCAAGAGGGTCGGACTTGGTGGCTGTCTCCAGCATGGCTTGGAGGAGTTCCTCTTCCAAGTCGGGAGCCATTTCCTTGCAGGCGCTATCTGAGATAATGCCGTCCAATAGAGTACCAGGCATCATACCACGTTCATCTGGAGCCAGCCATTTAGGCAGGAATCCAGTATCGCGGTAGCTATTGAGGAAACCTTCTAGAAAGCGGTGATAGTGTTCTGGTATAATAAGGGCAAAGAGAGGGAAGGTGGTGCGGAAGGTATCCCAGAAACCATTGTTGCTAAAGAGGACACCGGGCTTGACAGTACCAGTAGACAAATCCATGTGGATGGCTTGCCCTGACTCGTTCACCTCATAAAATGTCTGTGGGAAGAGGAAGAGTCTGTAGAGGCAGTGGTCAAAAAAGGTTCGGTCGGTTTCCCCTGTCTCCACGATATCAAAACGGTGGAGGAGATTTTCCCAGTTCGCTTTCGCACTTGCTTTACAGCTATCAAAGTCCGTTTGAGGTAGATTAAGCAGCGCTTGAGAAGGAGAGATGAAAGAAGTCGCTAGTTGAATCTCAGCATGACTGTCTGCGAGGTCAATTCGCCAGTCTCTGCTTTCTTGGCTGACAGCAAGAATCTCCGTATTTATTTGTAGGGCGGTGAAGAGTATCAGCGGATTTTTATTGGTCTCTGTTTTGCCTTCTTGTCTGAGGGACAGAGTCCGCTTATCTACCTGCTCCACTGTCAGTTCATCTTTTGCGTGAAGATAGAGGGCGAGGGCTTTGCCTTGCTTTTGCTCTAGGCGCATAGAAGCGCCATAGCAAGTCGGTGTGAGCTGGGTTTCAATCTGATAGCGCAGGGAGAAAATCTTCATATAATGAGGCTGGAAGGAGGCCTTGTCTAGGTCATAGGAAGACTGACGATGGAAGAGGCTGTCTCCACCTAGCTGGCCTGTAACAGGTGTCAGAAGGAGCCAAGAGTAGTCGCCAATCCAAGGACTGGGCTGGTGGGTTAAGCGAATTCCCTGAAATATGGGCAGATGCGGATCGAAAAACCAAGAACCCTCCTGGTCACTGGTCTGAAGCACAAAATAATTCATCCCAAAAGGAACGCCCGTGTAGGGTAGGGTATTTCCTCGAGAAAAGGCATGCTTGCTAGCAGTCCCAAAGCGGGTATCGATGGTTTCAAGTAGTGGTTTCATAGTCTTTCCTTTAGCTGTTTTTCTACATTATATCAGAAAAATGAGACCTTTAGATATGGAGTTCGAAAGTAAGCAATTTTGTAGAAAAATGACTATCATTTGTGTATGTATTTTCTGTCTCAAAAACTATATACTGAACATGAAACTTGTTTGAAAGAGGTAAAATTTAAAATGGTTTATTCTAAAGAAATCGTCAGAGAGTGGCTGGATGAAGTAGCAGAGCGTGCCAAGGACCATCCGGAGTGGGTGGATGTCTTTGAACGTTGCTATACCGACACCTTGGACAATACGGTTGAGATCCTAGAAGATGGTTCAACTTTTGTGCTCACAGGAGACATTCCTGCTATGTGGCTTCGTGACTCGACGGCCCAACTCAGACCCTATCTTCATGTGGCTAAAAGAGATGCCCTTCTGCGTCAGACCATTGCAGGTTTGGTCAAGCGCCAGATGACCTTGGTACTCAAGGATCCTTATGCCAATTCCTTTAACATTGAGGAGAACTGGAAGGGCCACCACGAGACTGACCACACAGATCTTAACGGCTGGATCTGGGAACGCAAGTATGAGGTGGACTCGCTTTGCTATCCTTTGCAGCTGGCTTATCTCCTTTGGAAAGAAACAGGGGAAACCAGCCAGTTTGATGAAATTTTTGTCACAGCAACCAAGGAAATCCTTCATCTCTGGACGGTAGAGCAAGATCACAACAACTCTCCTTATCGTTTTGTCCGCGACACAGATCGAAAAGAAGATACCTTGGTAAATAATGGTTTTGGACCTGATTTTGCAGTGACAGGTATGACCTGGTCAGCCTTCCGACCAAGTGATGACTGCTGTCAGTATAGCTATTTGATTCCATCCAATATGTTTGCAGTCGTTGTCTTGGGGTATGTGCAAGAAATCTTTGCAGAATTGAATCTAGCTGATAGCGAGAGTGTCATCGCAGACGCTAAACGTCTGCAAGCAGAGATCCAAGAAGGGATCGAAAACTATGCCTACACCACCAATAGCAAGGGTGAAAAGATTTACGCCTTTGAAGTGGATGGTCTAGGAAATGCTAGCATCATGGATGATCCAAATGTACCGAGTCTGCTGGCTGCGCCTTATCTTGGTTATTGTGCGATTGACGATGAGGTTTACCAAGCAACTCGTCGGACCATTTTGAGCCCTGAAAATCCATACTTCTACCAAGGAGAATACGCTAGCGGTCTCGGAAGTTCTCATACCTTCTACCGCTATATCTGGCCAATCGCCCTTTCTATCCAAGGCTTGACAACAAGAGATAAGGCGGAGAAGAAATTCTTGCTCGATCAGCTCGTTGCCTGCGATGGTGGCACAGGTGTCATGCACGAAAGCTTCCACGTAGATGATCCAACGCTCTACTCTCGCGAATGGTTCTCATGGGCCAACATGATGTTCTGTGAGTTAGTCTTGGATTACCTGGGTATTCGCTAATGAGCCTTAGCTCAATAGGTTCTTGCAAAGAATCACAAATTCACATTTAAAACGTTAAAAATTTAATTTAGAATGAGGTTTTACTTCATGGAAAATGTTGTTGTACATATTATCTCACACAGTCACTGGGACCGTGAGTGGTACTTGCCTTTTGAAAGCCACCGTATGCAGTTGGTGGAGTTATTTGATAATCTTTTTGACCTTTTTGAAAATGATCCTGAGTTCAAGAGCTTCCACTTGGATGGTCAAACCATTGTCCTTGATGACTACTTGGAAATTCGTCCTGAAAATCGCGACAAAGTCCAAGGTTACATCGACCAAGGCAAACTCAAAATTGGTCCCTTTTACATCTTGCAGGATGACTACTTGATTTCCAGCGAAGCCAATGTTCGCAATACCTTGATAGGTCAAGCAGAATGTGCAAAATGGGGCAAATCAACCCAGGTTGGTTACTTCCCAGATACCTTTGGAAATATGGGGCAGGCTCCTCAAATCCTTCAAAAATCAGGCATTCACGTGGCAGCCTTTGGCCGTGGTGTCAAGCCGATTGGATTTGACAACCAAGTCCTCGAAGATGAGCAGTTTACTTCTCAGTTTTCAGAAATGTACTGGCAGGGTGCGGACGGAAGTCGTGTCCTCGGTATCCTCTTTGCCAACTGGTACAGTAATGGGAATGAAATTCCAGTGGATAAAGACGAGGCCTTGACCTTCTGGAAACAAAAATTGGCAGACGTGCGTGACTACGCTTCGACCAACCAATGGTTGATGATGAATGGATGTGACCACCAGCCTGTACAGCGAAATCTGAGTGAAGCCATTCGTGTGGCAAATGAACTCTTCCCAGATGTGACCTTTGTGCATAGTTCATTTGATGACTATATCCACGCAGTAGAAAGTGCTCTGCCGGAGCAACTATCTACGGTTACAGGTGAGTTGACCAGTCAGGAAACAGATGGTTGGTACACACTTGCCAACACTTCTTCATCCCGTATTTACCTCAAACAAGCTTTCCAAGAAAATAGCAACCTGCTAGAACAAGTGGTGGAACCATTGACGGTCATCACTGGCGGACATAACCACAAGGACCAGTTGACCTATGCTTGGAAAGTCCTTCTACAAAATGCGCCCCATGATAGTATCTGTGGCTGTAGTATTGACGAAGTTCACTACGAGATGGAGACACGTTTTGCCAAGGTCAACCAAGTCGGAAACTTCGTTAAGACCAATCTTCTCAACGAGTGGAAGGGTAAAATTGCAACTCAGGAAGCTCAAAGCGACCATCTCTTTACGGTCATCAATACAGGCTTGCATGACAAGGTTGACACTGTCAGCACAGTGATTGATGTGGCGATTTGTGATTTCAAGGAATTGCACCCAACAGAAGGCTACAAGAAAATGGCAGCCTTGACCTTGCCAAACTACCGTGTCGAAGACTTGGAAGGACATGCTGTAGAAGCGAAAATCGAAGATCTGGGAGCTAATTTTGAGTATGATTTGCCAAAAGACAAGTTCCGTCAAGCTCGTATCGCTCGACAAGTGCGCGTGACAGTCCCTGTTCATCTAGCCCCTCTCTCTTGGACAACCTTCCAATTGCTTGAAGGAGAACAAGAAGGCCGTGACGGTATTTACCAAAATGGAGTGATTGATACGCCATTTGTAACAGTAAGTGTGGATGAAAACGTCACGGTCTACGACAAGACAACTCATGAAGCTTATGAAGATGTTATTCGCTTTGAAGATCGTGGTGACATTGGAAATGAGTACATCTACTTCCAACCAAAAGGAACAGAGCCTATCTACGCAGAACTAAAAGGCTGTGAAGTATTGGAAAATACAGCTCGTTTTGCCAAGATTTTGCTCAAGCATGAATTGACAATTCCAGTAAGTGCAGACGAAAAACTGGATGCAGAACAAAGAGGCATCATCGAGTTTATGACGCGTGAAGCTGGGCGTTCAGAAGAATTGACAAGTATTCTTCTTGAAACAGAGATGACTGTCTTTGTTGATAATCCACAAATCCGCTTCAAGACTCGCTTTACTAACACAGCCAAGGACCACCGTATCCGTCTCTTGGTTAAGACTCATAACACACGTCCAAGCAATGACTCTGAAAGCATCTATGAGGTGGTGACACGACCAAATAAACCAGCTGCTTCTTGGGAAAATCCTGAAAATCCACAACACCAACAAGCCTTTGTCAGCCTTTATGATGATGAAAAAGGAGTGACGGTGGCCAATAAAGGACTGCACGAGTATGAAATCCTTGGGGACAATACCATTGCAGTGACCATCCTTCGTGCTTCAGGCGAGCTAGGTGACTGGGGTTACTTCCCAACGCCAGAGGCTCAGTGCTTGCGTGAGTTTGAAGTCGAGTTTGCGATTGAATTCCACCAAGCGCAAGAACGCTTCTCAGCTTTCCGTCGTGCCAAAGCCTTCCAAACACCATTCACTAGCCTTCAGGTTGCTAAACAAGAAGGAAGTGTTGCAGCGACTGGTAGCCTCTTGAGTCATGCGGCACTCAGCTTACCACAAGTTTGCCCAACAGCCTTTAAAGTGTCGGAAAATGAAGAAGGATATGTTCTCCGTTACTACAATATGAGTCAAGAAAATGTGCGCATATCAGAACACCAACAAACCATTCTTGACTTACTTGAGCGACCATATCCAGTTCATTCAGGACTATTGGCTCCACAAGAAATTCGTACAGAATTGATTAAAAAAGAAGAAATCTAACAGTTTTAAAGTGTTCTATAACGAATACTATGAGATAGAAAGGAGGGGCGAAAGAGTAAGGATTAACTACTAATTCGCCCCTTTTTGGTGAAAATATGACCATTGCAACCATTGATATCGGAGGGACTGGGATTAAGTTTGCCAGTCTGACTCCTGATGGAAAAATACTAGATAAGACAAGTATACCGACACCAGAAACCCTAGAAGATTTACTGACTTGGCTAGACCAATGCTTGGCAGAGAAAGATTATAAGGGCATTGCCATGAGCGTTCCAGGCGCGGTCAATCAAGAAACAGGTGTAATTGAGGGAATCAGTGCCGTACCTTATATTCACGGTTTTTCTTGGTATGAGGCTCTTGCTCATCATCAGCTACCTGTCCATCTAGAAAATGATGCCAACTGTGTTGGACTTAGTGAACTGCTAGCTCATCCAGAGATTGAAAATGCAGCCTGTGTCGTGATTGGGACAGGAATCGGCGGAGCTATGATTATCAATGGCAAACTTCACCGAGGTCGCCACGGCTTAGGTGGTGAGTTTGGCTATATGACAATCATTGAACCAGCTGAAAAACTCAACAACTGGTCGCTACTAGCCTCTACAGGAAACATGGTTCGCTACGTAATTGAAAAATCTGGTCAGACTGACTGGGATGGTCGCAAGATTTACCAAGAAGCTGCAGCAGGCAATGCCCTTTGCCAAGAAGCCATTGAGCGAATGAACCGTAATTTGGCTCAAGGCTTGCTCAATATCCAGTATCTGATCGATCCAGATGTCATTAGTCTGGGAGGCTCTATCAGTCAAAATCCAGACTTTATCCAAGGCGTCAAAAAAGCTGTCGATGAATTTGTCGAAAGCTATGAAGAATATACCATCACTCCAGTGATTCAAGCCTGCACCTATCACGCAGATGCCAATCTCTATGGTGCCCTTGTCAACTGGCTGCAGGAGGAAAACCAATGGTAATTTTTACAGGACTTAGTCCCAAACAAGAGCAAGCATTAGAGTTGCTTAAAAAGCATATTTCGCTAGCAGATGTAGAGGTAGCAGTCGCTCAGTCTGACCAAGCCTCTATCTCTATCAAGGGTGAGGATGGCCACTATCAACTGACTTATCGCAAACCTCACCAACTTTACCGCGCCTTGTCCTTGTTGGCAACAGCTCTAGTAGAAGGTGATAAGGTAGAGATTGAAGAACAAGCTGCTTACGAAGATTTGGCTTACATGGCAGACTGTTCGCGAAATGCAGTGCTAAATGTGGCTTCTGCCAAACAGATGATTGAAGTCTTGGCTCTTATGGGCTACTCAACCTTTGAGCTTTACATGGAAGATACTTATCAGATTGAGGGACAACCTTACTTTGGTTATTTCCGTGGTGCCTACTCGGCTGAGGAGTTGCAGGAAATAGAAGCCTACGCCCAGCAGTTTGACATGACCTTTGTGCCTTGCATCCAGACCTTGGCCCACTTGTCGGCCTTTGTCAAATGGGGTGTCAAAGAAGTACAAGAGCTCCGTGATGTAGAAGATATCCTCCTCATTGGCGAAGAAAAAGTTTACGACCTAATTGACGGGATGTTTGCCACTCTGTCTAAACTGCAGACACGCAAGGTCAATATTGGGATGGATGAAGCCCACTTGGTTGGTTTGGGACGCTACCTCATTTTGAACGGTGTTGTGGACCGTAGTCTCCTCATGTGTCAACACTTGGAGCGCGTGCTGGATATCGCAGACAAATATGGTTTCCACTGCCAGATGTGGAGTGACATGTTCTTCAAACTCATGTCAGCAGATGGCCAGTACGATCGTGATGTGGAAATTCCTGAGGAAACTCGTGTCTACCTAGACCGTCTCAAAGATCGTGTAACCTTGGTTTATTGGGATTATTACCAGGATAGCGAAGAAAAGTACAATCGTAATTTCCGTAATCACCACAAGATTAGCCAAGATATCGCCTTTGCAGGTGGTGCTTGGAAGTGGATTGGTTTTACCCCACACAACCATTTCAGCCGTCTAGTGGCTATAGAGGCCAATAAAGCCTGTCGTGCTAATCAGATAAAAGAAGTCATCGTAACTGGTTGGGGGGACAATGGTGGCGAGACAGCCCAGTTTTCTATCCTACCCAGCTTGCAAATCTGGGCAGAACTCAGCTACCGCAATGACCTAGACCGTTTGTCTGCACACTTCAAGACCAATACGGGTCTATCAGTTGAGGATTTCATGCAGATTGACCTAGCCAACCTCTTGCCAGATCTACCAGGCAATCTCAGTGGTATCAATCCCAACCGCTATGTCTTTTATCAGGATGTTCTCTGTCCGATTCTTGATCGACACATGACACCTGAACAGGACAAGCCACACTTCGCGCATGCTGCGGAGACCCTTGCTGAAATCAAAGAAAAAGCTGGCGCCTACTCTTACCTCTTTGAAACTCAGGCTCAGTTGAATGCTATTTTAAGTAGCAAAGTGGATGTGGGACGACGCATCCGTGAAACTTATAAAGTCGGTGACAAAGTCAGCTTGCAGCAAATCGCCAGAGAAGAATTACCAAAACTCAGAAGTGAGATAGAAACCTTCCACAAACTCTTTAGCCAACAATGGCTGAAAGAAAACAAGGTCTTTGGTTTGGATACGGTCGATATCCGTATGGGCGGACTCTTGCAACGCATCAAACGAGCAGAAAGCCGTATAGAGGATTATCTGTCTGGTCAGATTGACCGTATCGAAGAATTAGAAGTCGAAATCCTTCCATTTAATGATTTTTATGGAGACAAGGACTTTGCAGCCACAACAGCCAACCAGTGGCACACCATTGCGACCGCATCGACGATTTATACGACTTAATACTCTTCGAAAATCTCTTCAAACCACGTCAGCTTCGCCTTGCCGTATAGATGTTACTGACTTCGTCAGTTTTATCTGCAACCTCAAAGCAGTGCTTTGAGCAGCTTGCGGCTAGCTTCCTAGTTTGCTCTTTGATTTTCATTGAGTATAAAAACAAGAACAGTGTCCCCTGTTCAGAGTGTTTCTCGTGAAACCTATTTCTTATAAAAAACTTCTCCACATAAAATAATTTGTGGAGTTTTTTCTATAATTAGTAGTTTAAACTATTCTTGAAATAAGAGTATACTAATTATGTAATCGTTATCAAACCTAAAAATTCGATGAAATCAGTTTTTAGGAATAAAATGGGAGGAAATTATGAAAAAGTTTTCAAAGACCTTGAGAGATAACTGGATTTTTCTCTTGATGGTTTTACCAGGGGCACTTTGGTTGATTCTATTCTTCTATATCCCAGTATTTGGAAATGTGGTCGCCTTTAAAGATTACCATATGAGTGGTGAAGGATTTATCCACAGTATTATGAATAGTAAGTGGGTCGGCCTCGATAACTTTAAGTTCTTGTTTAGTTCTAAAGATGCCTTTATCATTACTCGAAATACCGTCCTTTACAACCTTGGATTCATCTTTATTGGTTTGATTGTGTCGGTTGGAATTGCCATCATCCTCAGTGAGCTTCGTTCTAAGAGAATGGTTAAAATTTTCCAAACGTCTATGTTGTTCCCGTACTTCTTGTCATGGGTTATCATCAGTTTCTTTACAGATGCATTCCTCAACATTGACAAGGGTGTGATCAACCACTTCCTTTCTTCCATCGGATTGAAGGAAATTAACTTCTATGCTGACTTAGGTATTTGGCCATATCTTCTCCTTTTCCTAGGTATCTGGAAAGGATTCGGATATAGCAGTGTCATGTACTATGCGACTATCATGGGAATTGACCCTACCTACTACGAAGCAGCAACAGTGGACGGGGCTAGCAAGTGGCAACGGATTCGCAATGTAACCATTCCACAGTTGACACCGCTGATAACTGTTTTGACTATCCTTGCAGTCGGAAACATCTTCCGTGCAGACTTCGGTCTTTTCTACCAAATCCCACACAATGCTGGTCAGCTCTACAATGTAACCAACGTACTAGACGTCTATGTCTATAATGGTTTGACTCAGACAGCGGATATTGGTATGGCATCAGCAGCTGGTCTTTATCAGTCAGTTGTCGGTTTGATTCTCGTTATCTTATCAAATATACTCGCAAGACGAGTCGATCCAAATTCAGCACTATTCTAGAAAGGAGGAAAGCATGGCAGAAAAAATTAAAAAAGCAAAAATTGATAATGTCGGCATTCACTCCTTCAGTAAGAAGGCAGATATCTTCTTCAGTATTATTTCTGGATTGATTGCTCTCTCTTGTATCTTACCCTTTATCTTTGTCATCATGATTTCCATCACAGATGAAAAGAGCATCCTTCAACATGGATATAGCTTTTTCCCATCACAGTTTGGATTAGATGGCTTCGAGTTTTTGGCTCAGTTTAAAGATAAGATATTACAAGCGCTCTTTATCTCAGTGTTTGTAACAGTAGTCGGAACCTTGACAAATGTCTTTATCACAACAACTTATGCCTACGCCATTTCACGGACAACCTTTAAGTACCGCAGATTCTTTACAGTTTTCGTCCTACTTAGTATGTTGTTCAACGCCGGTTTGGTTCCAGGCTATATCGTGGTAACTCGTTTGCTTCAACTAGGTGATACAGTTTGGGCCTTGATTGTTCCAATGCTTCTCTCACCATTTAACATCATCTTGATGCGTTCCTTCTTCAAGAAGACCATTCCAGAAGCCATTCTGGAGTCCGCTCGTATCGATGGTGCTAGTGAAGCCCGGATCTTCTTCCAAATCTGTTTACCATTGTCATTACCAGGTATCGCAACCATCACGCTTTTGACAGCTCTTGGTTTCTGGAACGACTGGTTTAACGCCCTTCTTTACATTAAGAGTGACAACTTGTATCCATTGCAGTATTTGCTCATGCAAATCCAACAAAATATGGACTACATCGCCAAAGCAGTCGGTCTTTCTGGTCAACTGGGAGTCGCTCTTCCAAAGGAAACAGGGCGTATGGCCATGGTTGTCGTTGCAACCCTTCCGATTGCCATTCTGTATCCATTCTTCCAACGCTACTTTGTAAAAGGTTTGACCATCGGTGGTGTGAAAGAATAGGACTTACTGAGAAACATCGTTTCTCCCTTCCCAACTTCATCTTAGTGGCTGAAGTTAAAATCATTAAATCGTTTATAAGTTTAAAAATAAAAAAAGGAGTTTTTATCATGAAAAACTGGAAAAAATATGCTTTTGCATCTGCTAGCGTAGTAGCTTTGGCTGCAAGTCTTGCTGCTTGTGGAAACCTTTCAGGTAACAACAAAAAAGCTGCTGACTCAGGATCAGGAGAAAAACCTGTTATTAAAATGTACCAAATCGGTGACAAACCAGACAACTTGGATGAATTGCTAGAAAATGCAAACAAAATCATCGAAGAAAAAGTTGGCGCTAAATTGGATATCCAATACCTTGGATGGGGTGACTACGGTAAGAAAATGTCCGTTATCACATCATCAGGTGAAAACTACGATATCGCTTTTGCAGATAACTACATCGTAAACGCGCAAAAAGGTGCTTATGCTGACTTGACAGAATTGTACAAGAAAGAAGGAGCAGAGCTTTATAAAGCACTTGACCCAGCTTACATCAAAGGGAACACTGTAAACGGTAAGATCTACGCTGTTCCAGTTGCGGCTAACGTTGCATCTTCACAAAACTTTGCCTTCAACGGAACTCTTCTTGCTAAATACGGTATCGACATTTCAGGTGTAAATTCATACGAAACACTTGAACCAGTCTTGAAACAAATCAAAGAAAAAGCTCCAGATGTAGTACCATTTGCAGTTACTAAGAACTTCATCCCTTCTGAAAACTTTGACTACCCAGTAGCAAACGGACTTCCATTCGTTATCGACCTTGAAGGGGATACTACTAAGATCGTAAACCGTTACGACGTTCCTCGTTTCAAAGAGCACTTGAAGACTCTTCACAAATTCTACGAAGCAGGATATATTCCAAAAGACGTAGCAACAAGCGACACTTCATTTGACCTTCAACAAGACACTTGGTTCGTTCGTGAAGAAACAGTAGGACCAGCTGACTACGGTAACAGCTTGCTCTCTCGTGTAGCTAACAAAGACATCCAAATCAAACCATTCACTAACTTCATCAAGAAAAACCAAACAACTCAAGTTGCTAACTTTGTTATCTCAAACAACTCTAAGAACAAAGAAAAATCAATGGAAGTGTTGAACCTCTTGAACACTAACCCTGAACTCTTGAACGGACTTGTTTACGGTCCAGAAGGCAAGAACTGGGAGAAAATTCCAGGTAAAGAAAACCGTGTTCGTGTCCTTGAAGGATACAAAGGAAACACTCACATGGGTGGATGGAACACTGGTAACAACTGGATCCTTTATATCAACGAAAACGTTACAGACCAACAAATCGAAGATTCTAAGAAACAATTGGCAGAAGCTAAAGAATCTCCAGCGCTTGGATTCATCTTTAACACTGATAGCGTAAAATCTGAAATCTCTGCAATCACTAACACAATGCAACAATTCGATACAGCTATCAACACTGGTACTGTAGACCCAGATAAAGCTATTCCAGAATTGATGGAAAAACTGAAATCTGAAGGTGCATACCAAAAAGTATTGGATGAAATGCAAAAACAATACGACGAATTTTTGAAAAGCAAAAAATCATAAGACAAACTGATTTCGTGTATTCATTCCTAAAAAATGTTATCACTACCTCCTCTGGGACTCCCGGGGGAGGTAGTGGTTTTTTTATTAGAGTAGCTAAAAGTAAAAAAATCTTGTTAAAAACTTTGTGAAATACCAGTATAAAATATAGATATCGATTAATTGGACTAATACCTCTATTAGTTTAATTAAGTAGATTTTTAGAATGAACTAGCATATAATAAGAGTACGATGAAAGCGCTTAACATTGTGAAATTTAACTGGATTTTGATTTAAGAAGTGGACAGGATTCCTTCTTAAATGTTTCATTTATGTCTGATTTCAGCTTGTTCATATTTTGTAAATTATGAAAGATTCAAGTGAAACACAGCAAGTGAAAATCCGATAAAAAGTTGTTTGCTATCCCTTTTGGGAACAAGAAATATTACATGAGGTTATTCATATGAAAAAAACACCCAATCGATGGTTAATTTTGGCTGCGGCCATTTTAACGAATCTCTCTCTAGGTGCAGGATATGCCTGGTCGGTCTTTCAGAAGGCACTCCTAGAAACCAATGCTAGTCAAGGATGGGTTCAAGCTCAGACCTCCTTAGCCTTTAGCATTTCTTTTGCTATGGTACCTGTTGGAATGATTCTTTTCGGTCCCAAAGTAGATTCGGTTGGACCTAAAAAGTTTGTCTTTCTAGGTGGTATTCTCTTTGGTACAGGGATGTTTGCGACTGGTTTTGCCAACTCACTACCCGTGCTTTATCTAACGTACGGTGTCATCCTAGGACTTGGTATCGGCTCTGCCTATGGGGCATCTACGTCCATTGCGACAAAGTGGTTCCCAGACAAAAAAGGCCTAGCTGGTGGATTGACAGCGGCAGGATTTGGCTTGGGTCCACTAATTATCGGACCGGTTGCAAAATCTTTGATTGCTTCTATGGGGATTTACTCTACCTTTAAGGTATTAGGTATTGTCCTTTTACTAGTGATCTGTACATCTTCCCTTGTTATGGCCAAAGCTCCTACTGTTGCTCCAGCGGCTGGGAATGCTCAACCGGAAGGAAAAACTTATAAAGAAATGCTCCGTGATGGAAATTACTGGCTTCTATGGTTGATTTATGTTCTTGGTGCTACAGGCGGAATGATGATTATCGGAACTGCAGCAGCAATCTCAGACCAATACCAACTTGTTGGAGAAGCGACCCTCTTTGTTATGCTGGTATCCATTGCAAATACATTTGGTCGTATCTTCTGGGGTACGGTATCTGATAAGATTGGCCGCTACCCTACCGTTATTGCCATGTTTGGAGCGGTTGCTACTGGCTTGTTGCTCACAGCCTTATTCAAAGGTCCTGGAAGCATCTTGGCCATCCTTGGAATCATGATGGTTGCCTTGTCATTTGGTGGCTTCCTCGGTTCCTTCCCAGGAATTACTGCTGAAAACTGGGGAGTGACCTACGTAGGGACAAACTATGGATGGATGTTTACTGCTTATGGAGTAGCTGCTATTGCTGGTCCTCAGTTAGGGGCACGTCTTGCACAGGCAGATCAAGGAGATTATACAATGGCCTTCTTTATCGTTATCGGTATGGCTATCATTGGTATTCTGCTCCAACTCTTCTATATGGCTAAAGCTAAAAAGGTTTAAAAATGAATCCTTGGATCATCCAAGGATTTTTTAAATTGGAGTAGACATTCGTTGGGATTAGCTCCTTTTTAATTTCCGGTCAAATAAATTGCATTCGTTTTCTCAAGTGGGTATACTAGAATAGTTGAATGAAAAATTCTGAAAATTTAAGAATAGAAAAGAGAACAAATCTTATGGCAAAAGATATTCGTGTCTTACTTTACTACCTCTATACCCCAATTGAAAATGCAGAGCAATTTGCTGCAGATCACTTGGCTTTCTGTAAATCAATCGGCCTTAAAGGTCGTATCCTAGTCGCTGACGAGGGAATCAATGGAACTGTTTCAGGTGACTACGAAACAACTCAAAAATACATGGACTACGTTCACAGCCTACCAGGAATGGAAGACCTCTGGTTCAAGATTGACGAAGAAAATGAACAAGCCTTCAAGAAGATGTTTGTTCGCTACAAGAAAGAAATTGTCCACCTTGGTTTGGAAGATAATGACTTTGACAACGATATCAACCCACTTGAAACAACGGGTGCCTACTTGTCTCCAAAAGAGTTCAAAGAAGCCCTTCTTGACGAAGATACCGTTGTCCTTGACACACGTAACGATTATGAGTACGACCTAGGACATTTCCGTGGGGCTATCCGCCCAGACATCCGCAACTTCCGTGAGTTGCCACAATGGGTTCGTGACAACAAGGAAAAATTTATGGACAAACGTGTCGTGGTTTACTGTACAGGTGGCGTTCGCTGTGAGAAATTCTCAGGTTGGATGGTTCGTGAAGGCTACAAAGATGTCGGCCAATTGCACGGAGGAATCGCAACTTACGGTAAAGACCCAGAAGTCCAAGGTGAGCTTTGGGATGGGAAAATGTATGTTTTTGACGAGCGTATCGCAGTTGATGTTAACCATGTCAACCCAACCATCGTAGGAAAAGACTGGTTTGATGGAACACCATGTGAACGTTATGTCAACTGTGGAAATCCCTTCTGTAATCGTCGTATCCTAACATCAGAAGAAAATGAAGACAAGTACCTTCGTGGATGCTCACACGAGTGTCGTGTTCATCCACGCAACCGCTATGTTTCAGAAAATGAATTGACACAAGCAGAAGTTGTTGAGCGCCTAGCAGCTATCGGTGAAAGCTTGGAAACAGTGGTAGCTCAGTAATAAGGAGAGATCCTAATGGAAAAATTTTGCGTTTATGGTAAATTAATTGCCAAAGAAGGAAAGGCGCAGGAACTTGCTGCTTATATGCAAGAAGTTGTTAAAGAAATGCAAAATCTTGATACTTGTTTCTGCTATATCTTAGGTGAGAAGGCAGATGAACCCAACAGCATCTATATTTATGAGGTTTGGGAGAGCGAGCAAGCTCACAATGACAGTCTGACCTTGGAAGTTTTTCAAAATCTCATTGCAAAAGCTAGACCTATTATTGCAGGCATGGAAAATTTACATAAGCTGACTATTTTTGATGGTAAGGCAAGTTTCTAAATTCCTAAGAAAAACTAAAAACTTTAGACGACTCAAGCGTCTAAAGTTTTTTCATCATTTATCTACAGGTAAAAGGTTTGTTGGACAGAGATTTGGGAAAGCAGACTATTTCCTCATGTTTTTGGGGCATCTCGCGGAGTATCACTTGATTTCTGATTTTCTTTCTTCGGTTTTGATTTTTTGTCCTTTCTTTTTGATGTGATATAATGAGCTTAAATAAATGGGAAAGGAGCAGGTCTATGTCTAAAGCTATCATGGAAGAAGTGGCAGCCTATCTGCGTCAGCATGCAGATGAAGAGCTGAGTCTGACCGATTTGGCTGAGCATTTCCATTATAGTCCTTTCCATCTATCCAGAACTTTCAAGAAAAAGATGGGATTTTCTATCAAGCAATATGTGGAAGCTCTTAAGATGGAAAAAGGGATTCAGGAGATTGTAGAAAGCCGGCAAAATGTGACCGAGACATCTATGGAAGCTGGTTATGATAGTCTAGGCAGTTTTTCCAATACTTTTAAGCGGCATACTGGACTTTCGCCTAAAAAATACTACCAAGAATCAACCAAGGCTTATGATTTTATGGTAAAACAGCTGGATGAGAAGGGAGCTTTATTGCATCAGGATACCGACTGTAAAAGCGGCAATCGATTGACTGTGGCGCTATCTTATCCTGAGGGCTATGAACCACGCATTAGCTGTGTCGGGCTTTTTAAAACCCGCATACCCAAAGAAGAGCCGGTTATCGGAGTCGCACTGAGTCAGGAGAGACGGTTTACTTTTGAAAATGTACCCGATGGTCGCTACTATCTTTTGGCCTGTGAATTGCTGGAGGATTTACGCCTAACTAAAAACTATGTCTTGAAGCATAACTTTCGCTGGGGCAGCGATGAGCCTCTCACTTTTGCAGGCGATAGCATCTATCAAGAGGAAATCAGCATGCGCAGGCCATTGCCGAGCGATCCACCTATTACAGTTAATCTTCCAGTTTTAATCATGCGTTCCCTAGCCAAACAAGCGCAATTGAGAATAAGAAAATTTTTATCCTAATTGATAAACTGATATTAGAGATTTATTCTCAGATATATAAAATTGGAGGAACAATAATGAAATTAGACGTGTTTTTAAGTTTTAATGGTCAGGCCGAAGAAGCTTTTCGTTTTTATGCTGACCTTTTTCAGACAGAGATTAAGGGACTTGTCCGAGCCAGTGAGATGATGGATCCAGCTGACCTTCCTGCAGAAAAACGGGATAAGCTTGCTTGGATTGCCTTAGATACGGAAAACTTAACCCTGAATGGTGAAGATGTAGGCATTTTTAACGACCTATCTATTCCTAGCAATCACCAGCCCAATCAGTGGTTGGTTCTGAGCCCAGACAGTAGAGAAGAAGCTGATGAGCTTTTTGCCAAGCTCGCTGAAGGTGGACAGATTCTCTATGCTCTAGAGAATCAATTTTTTGCTAAGTTTTATGCCCGCTTAATTGACCGTTTTGGTATCGGCTGGGATGTGATGATGATGTAGAGGAGAGCGATGGCATATAGTAAATCTTTAGCTCAACAGATTCGTACCATTTTAGCTACGGAACTTCCTCCTCGTATTTTCGAAGAAGAGGTAGAAGAGAAAAAAATGTTTGGTGGTTTGGCTTTTATGGTCCGAGGTAAAATGACCGTTACTGTAAGTTCGAGAAGTCAAGAACTTGTTATGGTACGCATCGGTAAGGAAATGGAAAAGCAGGTTCTGCCTAAAAATGGTGCTAGTGTGACGTTAATGAAGGGCAGGCTTTATCATGGCTATATTGATTTAGATGGCGAAGGACAAAAAGAACTGTCTTACTGGATTAAGCTAGCCTTGTCCTATAATCAGGAGCTGACGCAGCAGGGTAAAAAATAAGAAGTGCTCAGAATGAGTTTTGCTTTCTTAGAAGTTCATTCATTGCTTTTTTATGAAATTCAGATATATTCTCAGAATATGTATTGATTTTGTGACTTTAATTAGCAAGATTTTATGAAAATAAATCCTATACGAAGAAATGATGCTAAGAAGGAACATATAGGCAATTAAATTGATAAGCAAATTAAAAAGATCTACAATCATAAAAAGATATATGAGATTATAAAGAAATACTTACCTTAAATAAAGACGATTCCTTTGGTCGTCTTTATTGCATTTCTAGGGTGTGTGAATACCGATTACTTTTAGTCTGCTGAATGTCAAGCAATTTTCAGGGGCTGTTTTTCTATGCTTTTTGTCTAAAAATCTAAAGTTTGTTTCTGTATCTTTCAGGAAAATAGGTTATACTGTATGTAAACGATTTCAAAGGAGGCCAGTTATGGCGAAAATATTTTTTATCCCAAATAAAGAAAGCATTCTAGGACAACAGGAGGTCTTGACTGCCAAGTCTATCTTAGCCTTGGTGGAGGGCTTGGAGTCGCATAGTTATGATGCAGTCTATCTCCGTCAGCCCCTCAATCGTCTCGAGTATATCGAGTGTGGGATTGTAGGCCAGTCGCAATTTCTCTTTAAAGTGAACTATGCGGATAGTCGAAAAGGCTATCAAGTGGTGATTCCAGATTTTCTTACTAGAGCGGACTGGGAGATTGTAGAGACTCTCCTCCATGCCCTATCTGGTAAGTTGGGGGAAGAGGTAGAAGGGTTAGAAGGATTTGAGTTTGAAGTTTATTTCCGACAAACGGTCAAGCATTATCTAGATGATAAAGTAGCTCGTCTAGTCTATTGCCAAGGACTCTTGTCCCCTATCTATCTCAACAAGGACTACCTCAAGAGTTTTTTGGCTGAGGATGGATTGGCACGTTTTGAAGAGCTGGTCAAGAAGGTTCAAGGCTCTGATGCCTACCTTGCCAGTGTGAAATTTTACCCAGACGCCCAAGGCAAGGTGCACGGTATCTATCACCTAGCCCAGGGAGTCAAGACAATATTGCCAAAGGAACCCGTTGTACCAGCTCCTTATACCGAGCAACTGGCAGGCAAGGAGCTTGTTTGGGAGATTGACCTAGTGAAGATTTCTGGTGATGGATCAAAAGCAGAAGACTATGAAGCCATCGCTCGCTTGGATTATGAAAAATTTCTAGAGTCACTACCAAAAGCATTTTACCAGCAATTAGATGCCAATCAATTAGAAGTTCAACCCATCCTAGGACAAGATTTTGAAGGATTGGCAACCATCTAGTAGGCCTTGTTTAAAAAAGAGTAAGCATAAAAATCCCTGTCATTAACAAATGGCAGGGATTTTGATTAAAAGAATGTCAGGATGCGAAGGTAGTCCACTGTCAGCGCTAACTCTGCAATGAAGAAGGGTAAGAGAATGGCGCCATCAAGTAAGACAGCTAGCAGGAATCGATAAAATGGGTCGAGGCTACTGGTCTTACTTGGCTTGCTAATCACAAAGAGATTGCCAAGGGCAAAGATGGCCATGCTTAGAAGAGTGAGGATGCCAGCAAATCGCATGCCACCAAAGAGTGCAAAGAAACTTGCTAGAGCTGTTAGGATAAGTGGTATAGCAAAGAGTCTGCTATACCGATCGAAGGCTTCTTGGAATGTAAAGTCGCTCTCCTGATCCAGCACACGTCGGACAGTAAAGCCTCCCAGAATGATGGAAAAGTAAAATAGAGCGCTAGCGACCAAGATGGAGAGTCCAGCAAAGAGATTTAAAGGTGGGAGCTGGTTAGGTAAACTATTGGCAATAGAGGCCATATAGCCATAGTAGAGGTGCTTGATATGATAGATACTAAAGAAAAGATTAATAGAAGACAGCAAGGTGAGTAGGGCAAAGACACTGTAACGATGCTTTTGGTCCGTAGTTTTGCTGGCAGTTGGTTCTTGGATAGCATCCAGCAGCCAAGTCCAAAATAGTGCGATTTCTTCTTTGAATCGAGCAGTTTTACGAGGGTCAATATCTGGGATATAGGGGCTTTCTAAAGCTTTGCTGAAGATACTTTTCTCTTTTGCTGGTTTTTCTTGCTTGTGTTCCTCTTCAGCTTTCCCTTCTCCCTCTTCCTCGGTTTGGGCTTCTTCTATCGTTTCGGGAGCTTCCTCCTCATGCCTTTCCGACTCTTTAGGTAAGACAGGAGTTTCTTGGCTTGCTTGTTGTTCGGTTTCCACAGTTTCCGAAGTCTCTGGTTGGTCGGACTGGATTTCTGATTTCGTCTGAGCTGATTTCTTCTCAAGATCGGCGCTTTCAAACCATTCTTGTGTCATGGTGGAACCTCCTTTTTTATGGTCGTTTTCTATCTTTAGACTAGCAGATGAAAGCGTTTTTGTCAATGGTTTCTAGATGGAGAAGAGTACTCTTCTCTAGGTAGGTAGATATCCTGGTTGGCTTTTGCAATGAGCAGGTCCTTGATATCTGCTTTTTCCGTTTTATAAGGGTTGGCAAGTACATTCTCTTTTTGTCCACGATGTTCTTCTTTGGGTTGACGATAGATACCACCATGCTGAGAAGAAATTTCTAGATTGATACGGTCGGTCTCTTTCTGGGAGAGAATGAGTTGTAGAGTTGAATGAGCCTCTAGCTCGACCTTGCCGTGAACTTGGATATTTTCAGCATAGATGTGTGCTCCCTCCGTCTTGACCTGACTATCTGTCAATTCGGCATCAAAGATATTGATGATATGAGGTGCCGTTAGTGTGCTGTTCTTGATAGAACTTTCTGTTAGTCTTAAGAGATAGCCTTTTGTTTTGATGGTTGCATTTTCAAGGTTGGCTTGACGAATATTAGTTTGTCCACGATTGGCTGAGACGGTGATAGCTTGCAGCTTTCTTCCTTTAGGGAGGGAGAGAACGACTTCGTCAAAACGATGAGAATAGTTGCTGGCGATACGAAGTAGACCTTCGATTCCTGAACCGAGAAAACGATGTTGGGAGGCTTGTTTGTCAGTGACGTTCAGTGTTTTGTCACTCATGCCAGTACTTAGATCGTGACGATCAGACACGGGCGGATGATAGGTGATGTGGATCTTGTCATCTACAGACTCTGTGATGGTTAGGCTATGTTCTTCAAGGGCTAGATCAAGTTTTTCCACTTCATTTCCAAAGGTCACTTCTTCGATACGATTGTCATAGATGGGGTCTTTTGACATGGCAAGCAAACTTTGAATACCATTGGACTGGGCCCCTACAATGATCAAGATAAAACCAAGGATTGTAGAAATCACACCAAAGATGAGAAATCCTTTTGTCAATTTACGCATGTCTGTCACCTCTCTTTCCTTTTTTAAGAATCCATTGCACCAAGCGGACGACTAGGAGGCCAAAGAAACGAGCTACATAGGAGATACCTAGTAGAACAAGAGAAGAAGCACCGATAGAAAGCAAACCGGCCCCAAAAATCAAGATAAAGGCAGATTTGGCTTCGACTAGGACGCTAAAGCTCTCTACGATAAAGAGTCCACCTAGCAGGATACCCGTTACAGAGACGGTAAAGAAGGCTAAAATGACGGAGACAGCTGCGATAAAAAGCCCGATAATGGTTAAGATAATTGCAATTCCAACAGGAATGCCGATAGGGGCTGCTAGTAAGGCCAAGAGGGCAATGTGTAGCAGTTGGCGGTCATTCTTTTGAGCAGGGCCTTCATTGGCCTTTTTGTCGAGGAGGTTAGAGAGGACATCATGAGCTGCTTCTTTTGGTGTTCCTAGACTGGCAATGAGTTCCTCTTCGCCCTCTGAACCTGCATCGTCAAATAGTTCCTTAAAGTAGTCCATAGCTTCGATGCGGTCAGCTTCAGGCAGTTTATTGAGATAGGTTTCTAACTGAGTCAGATAGTCAGTTCTTGTCATGGCGGATACTCCCTTCTATGATGCCGTTGACGGTGTCGGTATAGAGCGTCCACTCTTCCTTTAGAGTAACGAGCTGCTCTACGCCCCGATTGGTCAAGGAGTAGTATTTGCGCATACGCCCCTGAAACTCTCTAGAGTAGGTGGTCAGAAAGCCACTGGCTTCCAATTTTTTGAGAATGGGATAGAGCGTAGATTCTTTGATATTGGCGATGA
Source organism: Streptococcus oralis (assembly GCF_001579175.1). Lineage (GTDB taxonomy): Bacteria > Bacillota > Bacilli > Lactobacillales > Streptococcaceae > Streptococcus > Streptococcus oralis_O. The sequence goes on along the minus strand of NZ_KQ970759.1, from coordinate 748,835 downwards.
GCTTAATAGTTTGACTAATCTCATAACCATAAGAATCCCCCTGCTCCAGTACAGCCAAGATGAGAAACTCGATCAAGGCAGAGGATGTTGGGAAGTACATGGGAAACCTCCTTTATATTATATAAAAATTTTATATATACTCTTTTCAAATATATTGTATCTCAAGTTGAAAGCCCTGTCAAGAAATATGTGTAAAAATTTTACATATAAAAAACTCCTAGTAAAAACTAGAAGTTTAAAGGATTTTTTCAGACCGATCCACCATAAAGAGTGAGACGGTCATGATGATATCGATGACTAGAAGGGCAAGGACAGCTGGGATCCAAGATTGAAAAAGTTCAAAACTATAACCAAACAAGGCAGGTCCAAAAGCAGCTAAGATGTAGCCCCCTGTTTGCGCTAGTCCTGATAGCTGAGCTGTCTTTTCAGGAGAACTGGTTTTAAGAGAAAAGCAAACCATGAGGTAGGGGAAGAGGGCACTGCAGGCCGTTCCAATCAAGAGATGGACGACTAACCAGTAGAGGAAATTATTAGCTGGATACAAGAGCATGGCAATTCCTGTCATCCCAGCGATAGAGATAATTGCTAGCATGATTCGACGGTGACCATCTGACAGACGAGTCGTCAGACTTGGAACAGTCATTGAAAAAGGAATGCTGATCAGTGAGAAAATAGAAGCAAGGAGAGCCGCATCACTATTAGAAATACCAGCACTAACAGCCATAGTTGGCAACCAGGTCATGCTTGTATAAAAGAGCAAGGACTGAAGCCCGCCAAAGATAATGATAGCCCAGACATCTTTACTTTTTAGAATATTCTCTTTGACTTGCTTTTCTTTTTGGCTTTCTAGGTGGTGGTTGTGGCGATGATTTGGCAACCAGACTAGCAGAGTGACCAGACAGAGAAAGCTGAGAACGAGGATGAGTCCCTTCCAAGAACTAGCTTGGGTGATAGGGACCGAAAGATAAGAAGCGATGGCTGTCGAAATTCCCATGGCAGTGACATAGAGAGTTGTTAGGAAACTAATCTTTTGAGGCTGATTTGCCTGGATCATACTTGGGAGGAGTACATTGAAGATCGCAATGCTTGCTCCCACAATTAGGGTCCCTAGATAGAGAAGGGGAAGATTGAAAATCCGAATGACAGAGCCAACAGTTAAGAGGAGAAGACAGTAAGTAAAGAGATGTTCCAACCCGATTTTTTGTGCCAAGCGGCTCGCAAAAGCAGAGAAAAGAGCAAACATCAAGAGAGGGAGACTGGTTAAAATCCCAAGAGAGCTAACCTCCACTCCTAGTCCCTGAGCGATATCTCCTAAAATAGTTGGAAGAGCAGTAAAGGGAGAGCGTAAAACAGTCCCGATTAAGACAATTCCTAGAACAAAAAAGAGTGATTGTTTTTTCATAAAAACCTCGATAGGATGATTTTAATAACAGCTTATTTTAAGGTTTTTTCCTTATAATGTCAAGTAATGGCAGCCAAGACAGATCAATCAATGGAAGTGAAAATAAAGTGAAAAGAGACAGATTTCTTTACTAGAATTTTCCTTGATTTGATATAAAAATAGGAAACTAGGAGAATTTGTGATAAAATAGTGGAAGGAAATCTATACATTGGAGAAAAACTGTGCCTGAAAAGCAAAAAATCAGCGTCTTGATGTCGGTCTATGTAAAGGAAAATCCGACGTTTTTAAGAGATGCTATCAAAAGTGTTCAAAACCAGACCTTGAAACCGAGCGAGCTTGTTCTTGTTGAGGACGGGCCGCTCACACCCGAACTCTATCAGGTGCTAGATGAAGTGGAAACTCAGTCAGACATTCCAGTTAAACGGTGCCCCTTAGAACAAAACCAAGGTTTAGGCTTGGCTCTTCGATACGGTGTTTTACAGTGCCAGTATGACATTATTGCCCGCATGGATACGGATGATTTAGCCGTTCCGGATCGTTTTGAGAAACAGCTTCAGCTAATGGAGAAAGAAGATCTCGACCTCTTAGGTGGGCATATCGCAGAGTTCATTGACAATCCAGATGAGATTGTGTCTTATCGTCGTGTTCCAACTCAGCATGCAGACATTGTGGCTTATCAGAGAATGAGAAGCGCCTTTAACCATATGACAGTCATGTTCAAAAAGGACATGGTCCTCAAGGCGGGCAACTATGAAGATGGCCTTTACATGGAGGATGACCTCCTTTGGCTCAATATGATTGCTGCAGGTGCCAAGACTGGGAACCTAGATCAAATCTTGTGTAAGGTTCGTGTCGGTGCAGGGATGTTTGAGCGTCGAGGTGGCTTGCGTTACCTTAAACTCTATCGTCAAGCTCGCCAACGGATGCTTGAGCGAGGGCAAATTTCTTACATGGAATATGCTAAAAGTGTAGCCATTCAGGCCATTGTTGCACTTTGTCCAGGCTTTGTACGTCAGTTTATCTTCGTCAAACTTTTAAGAAAGAGAAAGTAAGCCCCGATAGACTGAATGATTCAGGTTATCATAACAACAGTATCATCTGACTCTTTTAAGGGGGAGTAAATTCCTATGAATAAAAAACTAACAGATTATGTTATTGATCTGGTTGAAATTTTGAATAAACAACAAAAACAGGTGTTTTGGGGGATATTCGACATTCTGAGTATGGTGGTTTCCATCATCGTATCTTATATCTTGTTTTATGGCCTAATAAATCCTGCGCCTGTGGACTACGTGATCTATACTCTTTTAGCCTTCTTCTTCTATCAGATTATGATTGCTTTTTGGGGGCTGAATGCTAGTATTAGCCGCTACAGTAAGATTACGGATTTCATGAAAATCTTTTTTGGAGTAACATTTAGTAGTGTTCTTTCCTATGGAATCTGCTATGCCTTTCTTCCACTATTTTCTATCCGTTTCATCGTACTTTTCATTTTGTTGAGTACCTTCCTCATCTTGCTTCCTCGTATCACTTGGCAATTGATTTACTCCAAACGTAAAAAAGGTAGTGGAGATGGAGAACACCGTCGGACCTTCTTGATTGGTGCTGGTGATGGTGGTGCCCTCTTTATGAACAGCTACCAGCATCCAACTAGCGAGCTTGAGCTGGTGGGGATTTTGGATAATGATGAAAAGAAAAAGGGACAAAAACTAGGTGGAATTCCAGTTTTGGGCTCCTATGACAATCTGCCTGAATTGGCTAAACGTCACCAAATCGAGCGTGTCATCGTAGCGATTCCTTCACTTGACCCTTCAGAGTACGAACGCATCTTGCAGATGTGTAATAAGCTAGGCGTCAAATGTTACAAGATGCCTAAGGTTGAGACAGTTGTGCAAGGACTTCACCAACCAGGTGGAGGCAGCGGCTTCCAGAAAATTGATATCACAGACCTTTTAGGACGCCAGGAAATTCGTCTGGATGAGTCCCGTCTGGGTTCAGAACTGACAGGTAAGACTATCTTGGTGACAGGAGCTGGTGGTTCGATTGGTTCGGAGATTTGTCGTCAGGTTAGCCGCTTCAATCCAGAGCGTGTCATCTTGCTGGGGCATGGCGAAAATTCCATCTACCTCGTTTATCATGAATTGATCCGTACATTCCAAGGGATTGATTATGTTCCTATCATTGCAGATATTCAGGACTACGACCGTCTCTTGCAGGTGTTTGAGCAGTACAAGCCAGCCATTGTCTACCATGCCGCTGCCCACAAGCACGTTCCGATGATGGAGCGCAATCCAAAAGAAGCCTTCAAAAACAATATCCTCGGAACCTACAATGTTGCCAAGGCTGTGGATGAGGCCAAAGTACCTAAGATGGTCATGATTTCGACTGACAAGGCGGTCAATCCACCCAATGTTATGGGTGCAACTAAGCGCGTGGCAGAATTGATTGTCACTGGCTTTAACCAACGTAGCAAATCAACCTACTGTGCAGTTCGTTTTGGGAATGTTCTCGGTAGCCGTGGTAGCGTGATTCCTGTCTTTGAACGTCAAATTGCTGAAGGTGGTCCTGTAACGGTGACAGACTTCCGTATGACACGTTACTTCATGACCATTCCAGAGGCCAGTCGTCTGGTAATCCATGCAGGCGCTTATGCCAAGGACGGAGAAGTCTTTATCCTTGACATGGGCAAACCAGTCAAGATCTATGACTTGGCTAAGAAAATGGTCCTTCTAAGTGGACACACTGAAAGTGAAATTCCAATCGTTGAAGTTGGGATTCGACCAGGGGAAAAACTCTATGAAGAACTCTTGGTTTCGACCGAATTGGTTGATAATCAAGTCATGGACAAGATTTTCGTTGGTAAGGTAAATGTCATGCCTCTAGAAGCCATCAATCAAAAAATAGAGGAGTTCCGTTCACTCAGTGGAGATGAGCTCAAAGAAGCGATCATTTCTTTTGCAAATGAAACAACCCATGCTGAGTAAGGATTTCGACTGATTTTTAAAATGAAAATGCTAAACCAGTTTTCTGTTTAAAGCAGGAGGCTGGTTTTTGAGGATTAAGTAGATCTGAAACGATAAATTTATTTTCGAAAGCAAGATAAAGATATGGGCTAGATGGTAAATAGATATAATGAAAGGAGGTCCATGCATGCTGAATGCTTATAAAAATTTTTGGAAGGGGTATTTAAATTTTTCTGGTCGTTCTACACGTCCAGAGTTTTGGTGGGTTTGGCTGCTAAATATGGTGATTTTCTTTCCCGTCTATTACTCGCTGTTTACTGGATTAGAATTTGATAATCCCATCATGAATATAGCGCTTTTCAGTATGTGTATTATTTTGTTGCTAGTTGAGTTTGTTCCTCTACTAGCACTGATAGTACGTCGCTTACGAGATGTGGGTATCCATTGGGCCTATATCTTTATTGTATTTGTTCCTTTGGGTGCAGTAACACTGCTCGTTATGCTCGCTATGCCCAGTCAACGCTTTAGAGAAAAAGTGATAAAAAATAGTGAAAAAAATGAAGAGAATAAGCAAGACTCTCAGTTTGAAGACATGGTACGAAAATATTAAGCTATTTTTAGTCTAGTTAAAAACGGCTGAGTCGTTTCATAGCAAATAATCGTTTATAGTAACAACCTATACAAAAAAATACTCCTCAACCTAGTTCACTAGTGTTAGGAGTATTTTTGTATGGTGTATCATTTATAGCTGCTTAATGATATCGTCAATGGTATGGGCAATCCAGTCAGGTTGATAGTTGAGCAAATCAGCCTCTTCTCCAAATCCCCAAGTAACAGCGAACTTTTTAATACCAGTTTCTTGGGCTCCAATCATATCAAACTTGGTGTCCCCGATAATGAGGACTTGGTCTGCGGGCAGTTGATGCATCTGTAAGGCATAACGGATGACATCCGCCTTGTGTGGCGTTTCAGGACTAGAACCGTAAATGCCATCAAAGAAATGATGGATCCCCAGATTTTTAGTCATATCATGGGCAGTCGGAGTATTCTTTGTTGTAGTGATATAGAGAGGGTAGTTTTGTGAGAGTTCTTGGAGCAATTCCGTCATTCGGGGGAAAAGCTCTGCTTCGTGAATCCCTTTTTTCTTGTAGTAAGAACGGTAGATTTGAACAGCTTCTGAGATTTGTTCTTTCGGAAGGCAAGTCGCAAAACTACTTTCAAGGGGCGGGCCCATGAAACTACGAATAGTTTTGGCATCAGGGCTTGGAACTCCTAGCTCTTTAAAGGTATGGGTAAAGGCATTGTGGATCCCGAGGGAACTGTCAACCAGAGTTCCGTCTAGATCAAAAAAGATTGCTGAGATAGAGGGCATACTTTCTCCTAATAGATATATATGAGTTTATTCGCCAAAGATTTCTTTTTGTAGGCGACGACCAGTCGGGGTGGCTGCGAGTCCACCTTCAGCTGTTTCACGAAAGGCAGTTGGGAGGCTGGATCCGACTTGGTACATGGCATCGATAACTTCATCGACAGGGATTTTAGACTCGATACCTGCCAAGGCCATATCAGCCGCGATAAAGGCAAAGCTGGCTCCCATGGCATTTCGTTTGACACAAGGAACTTCAACCAAACCAGCGACAGGGTCACAGATGAGACCTAGCATATTTTTAATGACAAAGGCGATGGCTTGGCTAGCCTGATAGGGCGTTCCACCTGCGGCCAAGGTCAAGGCTGCGGCACTCATGGCAGAGGCAGAGCCGACTTCGGCCTGACAACCACCTTCAGCACCTGAGATAGAAGCGTTGTTTGCGATAACCAATCCAAAGGCACCCGCGGCAAAGAGGAAATCAAGTTGTTCTTCATGGCTAAGGTCTAATTTTTGGATAGCAGCAGTGAGAACAGCTGGCAAACAACCAGCGCTTCCTGCGGTTGGAGTGGCGCAGACCAAGCCCATTTTAGCGTTGTGTTCATTGACTGCGATGGCATTTCGGGCTGCTGATAGGATGGTAAAGTCTGACAAGGCCTTGCCACTTTTGAGATGGCGGTCTAGTTTGGCCGCATCTCCACCCGTTAAGCCGCTACGGGATTTATTTTCACTGAGGCCGAGCTCGACAGAGGCTTTCATGACTTCTAGATTGCGTTCCATGAGGAGGAGAACTTCTGGTCGTTCCCGACCGGTTAGTTGATATTCTGTTGCAATCATGAGTTCTGCGACATTTCCTTGGAAGTCTAGATCCGCCTGCTCGACCAATTCTTTGATAGAATAAAACATGTTTCCTCCTACTTAAAGAAATTGACATTGTGGAGATGAGGGATTTTTCGGATTTCTTCAATCGCCTCTTCGCAACTTCGACTATCGACTTCGATAATCATGATGGCTTTTTCTCCAGCTTTTTCTCGAGTCACATTCATCTGAGCGATGTTGATATCAAAACGAGAGAGGGCTTCTGTGACATGGGCAATCATACCTGGAATATCCTGATGTACGATAATGATGGTCGGGGTATTCATGTTGAGAGAGACGGCAAAGCCATTGAGTTCCGTAACTTGAATATTTCCCCCACCAATGGAAATCCCTGTCACACTAATGGACTTATGGTCATTCTTTACAGTGATTTTAGTGGTGTTAGGGTGAGGAGCATTGCTGTCTTTCTGAATGGTCCAGACAATCTTGATGCCCCGTTTATGGGCAATCTCGAGACTGTTTGGGATGTCGGGATCGTCCGTATCCATACCTAAAATACCAGCGACGAGAGCAAGGTCAGTTCCATGACCACGGTAGGTCTTGGCAAATGAGTTAAATAATTGAAATTCTACCTCTGTTGGCGTATCGTCAAAGATGGATGAGACGATTTTCCCGATACGAACGGCACCAGCTGTATGGCTACTTGATGGACCAATCATGACAGGTCCGATAATATCAAAGACAGATTGAAAACGAAGTGAGTGCATCTGTTTCCCCTTACAAAGATTCTTATATCTATTATATCAAAGAATGAACCTCTGCGCTTATTTCCCTTATTAAAACCTCAAAATGATTAAAGATGGTATAAAACAAGGTCTTTTGTGACAAAAACCTCCGTAAAACGGTAAATATAAAACATTTTTGTAATATTTCTACACGAAACCGTCAAGAAACAGTAATATTCGAGGAGTAAAATAGTATCATAGATAAAAAGGAGAATTTTTAGATATGTCATTAACAACTAAAAAAATTAAAACAACTTTTGCAGGAATAGCAGCTTTTCTTGCTTTCTTTGCTCCAGCCCTTGCATCTGCCCAAGAAAATGTAACTTACACAGTTAAACCAGGCGATACTCTTTCAGAAATCGCTGAGAAGTACAACACTACTGTTGAAAAATTGGCAGAAAAAAACAAGATTGAAAACATCCACTTGATCTTTGTGGACCAAGTCTTGGTCATCGAAGGAACAGCTCCATCGACAGTAACAGCAACCGCTGCAGCTTCTGCGACAACTTATGAAGCACCAGCTGCTACAGAAGAAACTGCAGAAGAAACAACTGAAACAACAACCTATGAAGCGCCAGCTGCACCAGCAGCTCCAGTAGCAGAAAGCAACACTGCAGCAGCTTCTACAGTAAGTGGTTCTGAAGCAGAAGCAAAAGAATGGATCGCTCAAAAAGAATCAGGTGGTAGTTACACAGCTACAAACGGACGTTACATCGGACGTTACCAATTGACAGATTCATACTTGAACGGTGACTACTCAGCTGAAAACCAAGAACGTGTAGCAGATGCCTACGTTGCAGGACGTTACGGTTCATGGACAGCTGCCAAGAACTTCTGGCTTAACAACGGTTGGTATTAAGAACTAGCTAACAGAAAAATATGTAAAAGTCGAGGAAATCCCTCGACTTTTTTATATTTCCTTTGGTTGATGATAGGTCTCTACTTCTTTTTTGAGATGAGCTAGCATGGAGGTTTCATCGGTTAGTTCCAGAAGGGAGAAACCTTTTTGGATAAGTTTAGAATCATCCGTACAAATCCCAATACGGACATAGCAGATAGCAAGCCTATCGTAGCTTTTCTTGTTCTTGGCATCTTCTAGTAAAGTATAGCATATTTGTTTACACATATTTCTATCTTGATTGTATAAGTAAATGGTGGAGAGGTTGAGTAGGATTGCCATTCGCAAGTCATATAAATGTTGATAGTTTTTATAGACTTCTAAGCGTTGCAAGATTTTTCCAGTGATGAGATGGATATGTTCTATAGGAAAGGTAAAGAGAATGGTATTG
>NZ_KQ970759.1:707736-740191 GCF_001579175.1 Streptococcus oralis | reverse complement strand
AAAGAGAATGGTATTGAGAATTTTTAAGTCATTCTCGTACCAAGTGTCCTGCTTTTCTATCTTCTTCCATAGCTTCTTTACAGTATTGTTAACTTCGATTGACAGTTTTTTAGTCCCATTTTGGCGGGTATAGATAACAATTTCTAGCATATCTCGTATCTCTTTGATGGGGAGATCGTGGTGAGTTTTGAGGTAGTCTTGACATTTTTGAAATAGTTTTTCGAGTTCACTAGTCCCTAGGATTGAGCTCATATTGAGATAGGTTTGCATAATTTCTGTGCGTTGACTTGGTTGATAAAGTTGACAGATATATTCAAACTCTTCAAAACTCATATTGACTTGTCGGAGAAGAAACTCCATATTCTCATATTTAGGAGTTGTTTTCCCGCTTTCGATTTTTGATAGGCTGGTTCTGGAAAGGACGCTACCACAGACATCTTCTTGGGTTAATCCTTTTGACTCACGGATGTCTTTATATACTTTTCCGAAATCATAGCGCATGTTCTCCTCCTTGTTCGTGAAAAAAGTTAACAGAAAATAGAAACTGATTAAAAATATTGTATCATAGTAGTATAAAAAGTAAAAAAGAAATCTAAAATAAATTTGTGAAAAAGCAAACAAAAATCTTTGGCGTTAAGAAAAAGAGTTATAATATAGCTATAAAAAGATAGGAGAAACATTATGGATAAAAAAGTATTTCGCTTTTTGGTCTTTTTTGCATTCTTGGTCACCTTAGCTTCACAGTTTCCGTGGAATTGGCCAATATAATGCGCTAGTTATTTAATCAAGAGAGGAGGGAGCTTACGACATATAGAGACGTAATGTGCTATCATTAGCCAATTGGTGTTAGATTTGTATAGTGCTAGGAGGTGATATTTTTGAAAAGAAATAAAAATGACTATATAGTTGATTTTATTTTTGGTGTCGTTTTCATGGGATTGTTGTTGACGGGTTGTTATATTTCATTTTTTCAACCAGATATTTATAAGATTCAAATTATATTTTTGATACTGTTAACATTCCCTATTAGTTATGTTGTCATTAAATATTTTATAAGAAAGTAGGTTTGCAAAATGAAAAAATGTTCTCTGTTTCTTTTGACCATAATTTTTCTTAATATATTCTCTCCAACGGCTTTAGCTTTAGAATCTGCTATGAATAGCAAATCTAATTTGACAACGTCTGATTTTCAATCCAATCCGTCGTATGTTCGTGTTGTAGATTCACATAATCTAGCAATCACAAACGAAGATGGAACGGTGTCAAAAGTATATATTGATGACGAACACAATGTTTTTATTGATGGGGTCTTAGAACTAACCTCAGATGAATTTGATAGTATGGTTCAAGTAAGTAAAGATGAAGAGCAGTCAACTGAACAGCCTGTTATGGCGAGATCAGCTACTACTTGGTATTATCTTGATACACATACTTATAATATTGACTTTCAAAATAGAGGTCGTACAGTATTGCTAGGTGTTATTTCTGCTCTAATCCCTTATTTAACCCCTGCGATTGGTATTGGTTCAATATTAGATGCCTTATTAGGACAAGGAGCTCCGGGCATGTATGTAAAACTAAACAGATACTATCGAAAAGGGTATCAATTTTACAAATACTGTTACCATTTTTACTATGATGCAGCAATGAGATATAAGGTCGCTTATAGAGAAGAAATCAAACGAATGTGGTAATATATTACAATTTCTAGTTTTAAGAATAAAGATAATAGTTAAAATATTTTTCAAATCAAGGGAGTCAATATGGGACTCCCTTGTATTCTTCAAAAAATGTTATAATCAATCTTGTTTAAAGAACAGAACTTCGATGTTTACAAATGAATAATTCTATCTTTTTTTTCTGAAAATACTGTATAATATGAAGCAAATATGAAAAAAATGGTGTAGCAACCGTAATGGCATGCGGTTTGCTTGCTACTACAAATGCTTTAGCAGTATGGGTTGATGGTGGTCAATGGAATTATGGAGTAGGTTGGACAGGAACTTTTGGATATTCTGATTATTTACATTCTACTCGATCTCATACAGCAACGGTCCGACATGGTAGTAGAATCTCTAAGGAGCGTGAAGCTCCCTAGGTTTGGGCTCAAGCTTCCCTCACAAAGATTCCGCCAACAGGATTAGAATATTTCTATGGATTTTAAGTGGAATTTTCCCTCTCCTATTAGGAGAGGGAGAACTTTATTGGAGGTATCTTTATGAAAAAAATCAGTAATTTCTGTATGTTACTCCTGCTTTTGTGTACCACTTTTTTTGTTTTTAATATAAACTACACACGAGAAGTGGTGCGGATTCGGGAAATGGGAAAGACTGTAGATTCTTTGGATTTGTATTTGAAAGATATTAATGAACCTGCAGTATCTGTTCTTCGATTTTTTGAGGATGTATCAAAGGAGTACAAAGTCTCCATTATCAAAACAGACAGTGGTGATGAGGTGGTCAAGTCTGGTGTTTTTGATAAAGATACCTTCCCCTACCAAGAGTTTGGGATTTCTTCTCTTGATTTTACCACAGATGGTGAGGGAGTATACAGTAATAAAGAAATTTCCAATAAACTTGGTACGATTCCGACTTTTCTAAAAGCCAAGCCTATTCAGCTTATGACTTTTCAAACCTATATCAAGGATACATCTCGTAGTTTAAATGGTCGCTATACGATAACTTCTACACAAGAGATGGACAAGGATAGGATTGTACAGAAATGGAGCGATTTTTTCAAGATAGACCAGGCTACCTTGCTAGAGCCGACCTATAAAAGTGCAGTGGAAGTCATAAATCGAGATTTGCTTTTATCTGCCATTGTTTTTGTCTTGGCTATTTTACTTCTTGTGTTAGTGACAGTGTATCAACCGATGATGGAGATGAAAAGAGTTGGGGTACAAAAATTACTTGGTTTTCAAGATCGGGCTGTTTTAGCTGATGTTGTAAAAGGCAACCTCTACCTCCTCCTAGGTGGGGCGCTTGTGATCAATCTAGGTGTGTTTTTCTTACTTGATTACAAGCCAAAAGATTTGTTCCCTATGCTGTGGTTGTCTCATTTTTTGCTTTTGCAGCTTTATCTCTTTATCAGTTGGTTGACTTATCTCTTAATTCAAAAAATGACAATCAGCTCTTTGCTGAAAGGTTTTTCATCTTTCAAATTTGGTTTACTCTTTAATTATTTGATGAAAATTGGAACCACCATTTTACTGACAGTTTTACTGATTGGGGTGGGGAAAAGTTTGGAGCAAGAAAACAAAGAGTTGGATTACCAGAAACAGTGGATCAGTCAAGGAAATTATCTGACCTTGGAAACTTTCCAACTCAATGATAACCTGTGGCAAGAGCAGTTGGCAGGCTCAGGGCAGGCAGTGGATTATTTCTATCGATTTTATCTGGATTTGGTAGAAAAAACGCAGGCGGGCTATGTGCAAAGTAGCAGTCTTCCTGTAAAAAATTTTGTCAAATCAGAACAAATTCAGCAATATCAGTTAACAGATACGGTGGATGTTTACTATGCTAATCGCAATTTTCTAAAGAGCAAGGGATTCAAGTTACCCGATACCGGCACTAAAAAAGTTATTTTGATGCCAGCAAGTACGAAAGGTGAAGAAGATAAAAATCAGCTCTTGGGGAAATTAATTGCCTATCTTTCTATGAAGTATGAAGAGCAGCAAAAACGAACGATAGAGGAGATGGATATCGAGATTGCTTACTATGAAGGTGATTGGTCATTCTTCCCCTATAACGAGAAGCGAAAGGAAAATCTCTACAATCCAATTATTAGCTTGGTCAATGATTCCGATATGATGTGGGATGAAAAAGCCTCCCTGTCTACAACAGGTTTAAATAACCCGATTAAAATCGAAAATACGGCTCAACATCAAAAAGAGGTGACAGCGTTAGTTGAGAAATTATCAGATGGGAATTATTTAAAATTTTCATCTATTCAAGTCATTCAACAAGATAAAGTAGATTCTTATCGAGATGCTGTTCGGAATTTCAATATACTCTTTGCTTTGGTTGGTCTTCTTAGTATGATGATTTCCTACTTCTTACTAGTAACAACTTTCTTATTGAAGCGAACAGATATTATCACCAAGAAGTTTATGGGCTGGAAATTGATAGATCGGTATCGCTCCTTGCTGGGTCTTCTATTAGCTGTTTATAGCCTTCCTTTTATGATTTTGCTATTCTTTACACAGGCACTTTTCCCGCTCCTACTTTTTGCAGGATTTACAGGCTTAGATATCCTGTTTGTGCTTTTCTTGGGTTCTAAGATGGAAAAACGAAATGTAGTGCAGTTATTGAAAGGGGATCACTTATGATAAAGTTGGAAAATGTTACGAAAACCATTGGGGAAAAAGTTATTTTGGAGAACTTATCTCTAAAAATTAACCAAGGAGATTTAGTTGCCATTGTTGGGAAAAGTGGCAGTGGCAAGTCAACCTTGTTAAATCTTTTGGGTTTGATAGATGGCGATTACAGTGGACATTATGAAATTTTCGGTCAGCAAAATGTACCTGTCAATTCTGTTAAGTCGCAAGCGATTATCCGCGAACATATCTCCTATCTGTTTCAAAACTTTGCTCTGATTGATAATGAAACGGTAGAGTATAATCTCATGCTCGCTCTAAAGTATGTAAAATTATCCAAGAAGGACAAAGTCAAAAAGATAGAAGAAATTTTAGAGAGAGTGGGGTTGCCATTAATTCTACATCAAAAGGTTTCAGAGTTATCTGGAGGGGAACAGCAGCGAATCGCAGTTGCTAGAGCCATTTTAAAACCCAGCCAGCTCCTTTTAGCAGATGAACCAACCGGTTCTCTAGATCCTGAAAATCGAGATTTGGTTTTGAACTTTCTCTTAGATATGAACAAGGAAGGTAAAACGGTCATTATCGTTACCCACGATGCCTATGTGGCCGAACAGTGCCATCGAGTCATTGAATTGTGAAAGATAATGTGGAGAGTTCATTGATCTCTTCATCTTACCTGTAATTGGACAATTGTATTTTTAAAACTCAAATAGTATAAATAAGCTTATTATATGTAAAAATATATCATATAATAAGCTTTTTTCTTAATTAAAATGAAATAAAATACAGTTTTCTCTTGACAAACGAGAATGAGAGGAGTATTATTTATACAATAATAAAGTATAAAAATAAAAGGAGGCTTTTCTATGAATAAAGTGAAGAAGGTGTTGATGACGATGTTTGGTTTGCTTATGTTTCCCTTATTATTTGCTTGTAGTAACACTCAATCCCAAGGTGTTGAAGCCATTAAGGCTAAAGGAAAATTGGTGGTGGCCCTAAATCCAGAGTTTGCTCCATTTGAATATCAGAAATTGGTTGATGGGAAAAATCAGATTGTAGGTTCAGATGTTGAGCTAGCCAAAGCCATCGGAAAGGAACTAGGTGTAGAAGTGGAGTTCTCTCCAATGAGTTTTGACAATGTACTGGCTAGTCTTGATTCAGGTAAGGCTGATCTTGCCATATCAGGTGTTTCTAAAACGGAAGAGAGAAGTCAAGTTTACGATTTTTCAATTCCCTACTACACTTCGAAAAATAAGGTTATCGTAAGGAAAGCTGAATTAACGAATTACCAATCAGTCAAGGATTTGGCTCAGAAAAAGGTTGGAGCGCAGAAAGGTTCTATCCAGGAAACTCTGGCCAAAGAAACTTTGCAGGATTCTTCTCTCGTTTCACTTCCTAAAAATGGAAATTTGATAACAGATTTGAAATCAGGGCAACTGGATGCGGTTATCTTTGAGGAACCAGTGGCGAAAGGATTTGTAGAGAATAATCCAGACCTGGCCATCGCTGAGTTTGATTTTGACAATGACAAAGAAGATTCCTACGCTGTTGCGATGAAAAAAGACAGTAAAGAATTAAAAGATGCGGTTGACAAAACCATCCAGAAGTTGAAGGATTCTGGGGAGTTGGACAAATTGATTGACGATGCTTTTAAAGCCTCTATCGAAAAATAGAAAGAAGGAAGAGAAATGAGTAAGGAAAAAGTCATTTTAGCCTATTCAGGTGGATTGGATACATCAGTTGCTATTACATGGTTAAAAAAGGACTATGATGTGATCGCTGTTTGTATGGATGTGGGTGAAGGAAAGGATTTGGAGTTCATCCATGATAAAGCTCTCAAGGTTGGGGCTGTTGAGTCTTATGTCATTGATGTTAAGGAAGAATTTGCTAATGACTATGTTTTAGTGGCCCTTCAGGCTCATGCCTACTATGAACAAAAGTATCCCTTGGTATCTGCTCTGAGTCGCCCTCTTATTTCAAAAAAACTCGTTGAAATAGCTCATCAGACGGGGGCAACCACAATTGCCCATGGTTGTACAGGTAAGGGAAACGACCAAGTTCGGTTTGAAGTTTCTATTGCAGCTTTGGATCCCAATCTAAAGGTAGTTGCGCCTGTTCGTGAGTGGAAATGGTCTCGTGAAGAAGAAATCCAATATGCCAAAGAAAACGGTGTTCCAGTTCCTGCTGACCTTGATAATCCTTACTCTGTCGATCAAAATCTTTGGGGACGTGCAAATGAATGTGGTGTCTTGGAAAATCCTTGGAACCAAGCGCCAGAAGAAGCATTTGGAATCACATCTTCTCCAGAAGAGGCACCAGACAGTCCAGAATTTATTGACATTGAGTTTAGCTGTGGGGTGCCCATCTCCCTCAATGGAGAGAAGATGAAAGTGGCGGATTTGATTCAAAAGCTCAATGAAATTGCAGGCAAACACGGTGTTGGTCGTATTGACCATGTGGAAAATCGCCTAGTCGGTATTAAGTCAAGAGAGATTTATGAGTGCCCAGGTGCTGTGACTTTATTGGCAGCTCATAAGGAGATTGAAGACTTGACTCTTGTGAGAGAAGTGGCTCATTTCAAACCCATTATCGAAAATGAGTTGTCCAATCTCATCTATAATGCCTTGTGGTTTAGCCCAGCAACTCAGGCTTTGATTGCCTATATCAAGGAGACACAGAAGGTCGTCAATGGAACTGCAAAAGTTAAACTCTATAAGGGGAACGCCCAGGTAGTGGCTCGGAAATCTCCAAATTCTCTTTACGATGAAAATTTGGCGACTTATACCAGTGCGGATACTTTTGACCAAGATGCGGCTGTTGGATTTATCAAGCTTTGGGGGCTTCCGACTAAGGTTTATTCAGAAGTTCAGAAAAATGTTGAGTAGTGACGCGATAGAAAGGGACGACAGGATATGTCGAAAAATACAAAATTATGGGGTGGTCGATTTGAAGGCACTGTGGAAGAGTGGGTAGAACAGTTCGGTGCGAGTATTTCCTTTGACCACCAGCTGGCAAAATTTGATTTGATGGGCTCCCTAGCTCATGTTCAAATGCTAGGACAGACTGGCATTTTGAGCTTGGAAGAGGCGGAGCAGATCCAAGATGGTCTGAAAGCTTTGTTGCGAGATTTAGAGGCAGGAGAGCTTCATTTTGATATTGCAAATGAAGATATTCATATGAATATGGAAGTGTTGCTGACAGAGAAAATTGGTTCTCTGGCTGGGAAACTACACACGGCTCGTTCTCGGAATGACCAAGTCGCAACGGATATGCACTTATATCTAAAGGAGCAGCTTGGCCATGTCTTGGATAAGTTGGCGAATCTGAATAGTGTTTTGCTGGATTTGGCTGAAAAACATGTGGAAACCATCATGCCAGGCTATACTCATTTGCAGCACGCCCAACCGATTAGTTTTGCCCACCATCTCATGGCTTATTACAATATGTTTCAAAGGGACAGCGAGCGTTTTGCATTTAACTTGAAACATACGGACCTATCTCCACTGGGTGCGGCTGCTTTGGCGGGGACAACTTTTCCAATCGATCGTCAATTATCGAGTGATTTATTGGGTTTCCAACAACCCTATACCAATTCCTTGGACGCAGTGAGTGACCGTGATTTTATCTTGGAATTTCTGTCAAATGCCAGCATTTTGATGATGCATATGAGTCGTTTTTGTGAGGAAATCATCAATTGGTGCAGTTTTGAGTATCAGTACATTAGCTTGTCTGATAGCTTTTCAACGGGTTCGTCTATCATGCCCCAGAAGAAAAATCCTGATATGGCCGAATTGATTCGAGGGAAGACAGGACGGGTTTACGGGAACTTGCTTGGACTATTGACCGTTATGAAGTCTTTGCCTCTGGCCTATAATAAGGATTTGCAAGAGGACAAGGAAGGCATGTTTGATACAGTAGAAACGATTTTAAATTCTCTGGATGTGTTGGCAGGCATGCTATCGAGCATGCAGGTTAATAAGGCCAAAATGCAGCAATCTACAGAGAATGATTTTTCGAATGCGACCGAACTGGCAGATTATTTGGCTGAAAAAGGACTCCCTTTTAGAGAAGCGCATGAAATAGTAGGGAAATTGGTTCTAGACTCTATCAAGCATGGTAAAAACATCCAAGATTGGGATTTGGAGGAGTTGCAAGTCTACCATCCCTTGATTGAAGAGGATATTTATATCTACTTGCGCCCAGAAACCGCTGTTCAGAGACGGAATTCCTTAGGAGGAACCGGCTTTGAGCAAGTGAAATACCAGATAGAACAAGCGAAGAAAGAACTTAAAGAGGAAAATTGATTCATTTGCAAAGTAAGGAAGAGAGGTTGAGATGATTTATCAGCCTCTTTCTTGTCTTCTCCAACCAAGCGTGTTATAATGAATACTGCTCAAGCGACCTTCAATCGTTGAAGCACACACGACCTTCAATCGTGAACTAGTCATTTCGTTTATCTTTTATTACGTCGTTAACTCGTCTTACCTAACTCGAGTTATGCCTGCGACTCGTTGCCTATCATATTTTCATTTTAAGATGATAGGCTAAAATGGTCTCCCAGACCATTTTACTCCTAAAAGCAAACGAAAAGACTATACTCGAAGAAATTCTATTGAAAGTCTTAGTAAATAGAATTTTGAGGGTATGAATAAACGAATAGATGGGAGACTTACCATGAGTGATAACTCTAAAACACGTGTTGTCGTGGGGATGAGTGGTGGTGTTGATTCGTCGGTGACGGCTCTCTTGCTCAAGGAGCAGGGCTACGATGTGATCGGTATCTTCATGAAGAACTGGGATGACACAGATGAAAACGGCGTCTGTACGGCGACCGAAGATTACAAGGATGTGGCTGCGGTGGCAGACCAGATCGGCATTCCTTACTACTCTGTCAATTTTGAAAAAGAGTATTGGGACCGCGTTTTTGAGTATTTCCTAGCGGAATACCGTGCAGGGCGCACGCCAAATCCAGATGTTATGTGTAACAAGGAAATCAAGTTCAAGGCCTTTTTGGACTATGCTATGACCTTGGGTGCAGACTATGTAGCGACTGGGCATTATGCTCGAGTGGCGCGTGATGAGGATGGCATCGTTCACATGCTTCGTGGCGTGGACAATGGCAAGGATCAGACCTATTTCCTCAGTCAACTTTCGCAGGAACAACTCCAAAAAACCATGTTCCCACTGGGGCATTTGGAAAAGCCTGAAGTTCGCAGACTAGCTGAAGAAGCAGGACTTGCGACTGCTAAGAAGAAAGACTCGACAGGGATTTGCTTTATCGGAGAAAAGAACTTTAAAAACTTTCTCAGCAACTATCTGCCAGCTCAGCCTGGTCGCATGATGACTGTGGATGGTCGCGATATGGGCGAGCATGCAGGTCTGATGTATTATACAATCGGTCAGCGTGGCGGACTCGGTATTGGAGGCCAACACGGCGGTGACAATGCACCGTGGTTCGTTGTCGGAAAAGACCTAAGCAAGAATATCCTCTATGTCGGACAAGGATTCTACCATGACTCGCTCATGTCAACAAGCCTAGAGGCCAGTCAAGTCCACTTTACTCGTGACATGCCAGAGGAATTTACGCTTGAATGTACGGCTAAATTCCGCTACCGTCAGCCTGATTCTAAGGTGACAGTACATGTCAAAGGAGACAAGGCGGAGGTCGTCTTTGCAGAGCCACAACGCGCGATCACACCAGGACAGGCAGTTGTCTTTTACGATGGCGAAGAGTGTCTCGGTGGCGGTTTGATTGACAATGCCTACCGTGACGGACAGGTTTGTCAGTACATATAGTTTGACAAATTTTCTCAATTTGCTACAATAATAAAAGCAATAGAAATGATGGTCAAAGCTCATGGATGTTGCAGGTCTTTTTGTCCTGCACTTCTTTGGAGTTTTGACTGTTTTTGTGTCGTTTTGAGGAAAGGAAAGAGATGACTCAAGTGGATTTTCGGACCAAAGTGGGAAATACGGTTTTTGGAGTTCGGGCGACAGCCTTGATTCTCCAAAATAGCAAACTCCTAGTTACCAAAGATGAGGGCAAGTATTACACTATCGGTGGTGCCATCCAAGCCAATGAAAGAACGGAAGAAGCGGTAGTCCGTGAAGTGAGGGAAGAACTAGGTGTCAAAGCTCAGGCTGGGCGACTAGCCTTTGTAGTTGAAAATCGTTTTGAACAAGACGGTGTTTCCTATCACAACATTGAGTTTCATTATCTGGTCAACTTACTTGAAGATGCTCCATTGACCATGCAGGAAGACGAAAAACCGCAGCCTTGTGAGTGGATTGATTTGGATAAGCTCCAGAATATCCAGCTAGTTCCAGCCTTTTTAAAAACAGCCCTACCAGATTGGGACGGCCAACTAAGACACATTCATCTTGAAGAATAGGAGAGAAAATGACTTATAATTTTACGGAAGAATACGATATTATTGTAATCGGTGCGGGACATGCGGGGGTTGAAGCTTCCTTAGCTGCCAGCCGTATGGGCTGCAAGGTCTTGCTTGCGACCATCAACATTGAAATGCTGGCTTTCATGCCTTGTAACCCTTCTATCGGTGGTTCTGCCAAGGGAATTGTCGTGCGTGAAGTCGATGCCCTTGGTGGTGAAATGGCTAAAACCATTGACAAGACCTACATCCAGATGAAGATGCTCAACACTGGGAAAGGTCCAGCTGTTCGCGCCCTTCGTGCGCAGGCTGACAAGGAGCTTTACTCTAAGGAAATGCGCAAGACGGTTGAAAATCAAGAGAACCTCACCCTTCGTCAAACCATGATTGATGAGATTTTGGTGGAAGATGGCAAGGTTGTCGGTGTTCGTACAGCGACCCATCAAGAGTATGCTGCCAAGGCTGTTATCGTGACGACAGGGACTGCCCTCCGTGGGGAAATCATCATCGGAGATCTCAAGTACTCATCAGGTCCTAACCACAGTCTAGCTTCGATTAACCTAGCTGATAACCTCAAGGAATTGGGACTCGAAATCGGTCGTTTCAAGACAGGAACTCCTCCACGTGTCAAGGCTTCTTCTATCAATTACGATGTGACAGAGATTCAGCCAGGGGATGAAGCACCAAATCACTTCTCCTACACTTCACGTGATGAGGACTATGTTAAGGATCAAGTGCCATGCTGGTTGACCTACACTAATGGTACCAGTCATGAGATTATCCAAAACAACCTCCACCGTGCGCCTATGTTTACAGGTGTGGTCAAGGGAGTGGGGCCTCGTTACTGTCCATCGATTGAGGACAAGATTGTGCGCTTTGCGGACAAGGAACGTCACCAACTTTTCCTAGAGCCAGAAGGACGCAATACAGAGGAAGTCTATGTTCAAGGTCTTTCAACCAGTCTGCCTGAAGATGTACAGCGCGAGCTAGTTCATTCTATCAAAGGTTTGGAAAATGCTGAGATGATGCGAACTGGTTATGCTATCGAGTACGACATGGTCTTGCCTCACCAGTTACGTGCCACTCTGGAAACCAAGAAAATCTCAGGTCTTTTCACTGCTGGT
This sequence comes from Streptococcus oralis, assembly GCF_001579175.1. GTDB lineage: Bacteria > Bacillota > Bacilli > Lactobacillales > Streptococcaceae > Streptococcus > Streptococcus oralis_O. Next base: position 728,360 of record NZ_KQ970759.1, on the reverse strand, counting down.
CAGACAAATGGAACGTCAGGTTACGAAGAAGCTGCTGGGCAAGGGATTATCGCTGGTATCAATGCAGCTCTGAAAATCCAAGGCAAGCCTGAGTTGATTTTGAAGCGAAGTGACGGCTATATCGGGGTCATGATTGACGACTTGGTGACCAAGGGAACTATTGAACCCTACCGTCTCTTGACCAGTCGTGCTGAATACCGCCTCATCCTCCGTCATGACAATGCCGATATGCGTTTGACCGAGATGGGGCGCGAGATTGGGCTTGTTGACGATGAACGTTGGGCTCGTTTTGAAATCAAGAAAAATCAATTTGACAATGAGATGAAGCGACTAGACAGCATCAAACTCAAACCAGTCAAGGAAACTAATGCCAAGGTTGAGAAAATGGGCTTCAAACCCTTGACAGATGCGGTGACAGCTAAGGAATTCCTTCGCCGTCCAGAAGTTTCTTACCAAGATGTGGTTGCCTTCATCGGGCCAGCTGCTGAGGACTTGGATGACAAGATTATCGAATTGATTGAAACAGAAATCAAGTACGAAGGCTACATTTCCAAAGCCATGGATCAGGTTGCCAAGATGAAACGCATGGAAGAAAAACGCATTCCAGCCAATATTGACTGGGATGATATTGACTCGATTGCGACAGAAGCCCGCCAGAAGTTCAAACTCATCAATCCAGAAACTATCGGCCAAGCTAGCCGTATTTCGGGAGTAAACCCAGCAGACATTTCTATTTTGATGGTCTATCTTGAGGGGAAAAATCGTAGTATTTCTAAAAATCAAGAAAAGAAAGCATAGAGAAAAACAGCTCCGAAAAATCGGGGCTGTTTTGTTGACTTATTCTTCATCTGGTGTGAGGATCATCGGGATGATGATCGGTTCACGTTCTGTATTTTCATAGAGGAAGGGGCGAATGGCGTTGACAATAGCACCATTGACAGATTGCACGCTAGCATCTTTGTTTTTCAATGCGATACGAATGGCATTGAAGAGGATGCGCTGGCTTTGGCGAATCAAGTCACCAGATTCTCTCATGTAGACAAAGCCTCGGCTGAGGATATCAGGCCCAGACAGAATCATCTGCGATTTGAAGTCAACAGTTGCGACTGCTAGAACGACACCATCTTCAGATAGATCACGACGATCTTTGAGGACAGCTGCACCGATTTCACCGATACGATTGCCATCGACATAGATGTCTTGGGCATTGAAGTGGCCTGCGATACGAGCCGAGTTAGCAGTAAGGGCAAGCACATCACCATTGCTCATGATAAAGATATTGTCCTTCTCGACACCAGTATCCACCGCTAGTCCAGCATGGACTTTCTGCATACGGTATTCACCATGAACAGGCATGAAGTATTTTGGCTTAATCAAGCGGAGCATGAGTTTTTGCTCTTGCTGACCACCGTGTCCAGAGGTGTGGATATTGTTGATTTTACCGTGGATGACTTCAACACCAGCTTCTGAAATAATATTAATCAGTTTGTTGACGCTAGTAGTATTTCCAGGGATTGGACTTGAAGAGAAGATAACGGTATCGCCGGGTTGGAGTTGCACCTGACGGTGAGTTCCATTAGCGATACGAGAGAGAGCTGCCATCGGCTCACCCTGACTACCTGTACAGAGGATAAGAACCTCGCCTGCAGGATAATCTTTGATTTCATTTGGCTCGATAAAGGTTCCCTTAGGAGCTTTGATGTAGCCAAGCTCGATCCCGTTGACAATGGCCTTTTCCATAGAACGACCAAAGACAGCAATCTTGCGTCCAGTCTTAACAGCGGCTTCTGTTGCTTGTTGGAGACGGAAGATGTTTGAGGCAAAGGATGCAAAGATGATACGTCCTTCAATGCCTTGGATGATCTTCATGATAGACTGACCAACGACTTTTTCAGAGTTGGTAAAGGTTGGTACTTCCGCATTTGTCGAGTCAGAGAGGAGACAGAGCACTCCTTCTTCACCAAGGGCAGCCATACGGTGCAAGTCTGCAGGTTCTCCAACTGGAGTAAAGTCAAACTTAAAGTCACCCGTACAGACGATTTTTCCTTGAGGAGTATGAATGACAATCCCTAAAGGCTCTGGAATGGAGTGGGTTGTTCTAAAGAAAGTTGCCTTGAGATTTTTAAAGGTCAACTCAGTGTTGTGGTTGATTTCGTAAAGTTTGGCGTTGCGCAAGAGGCCGTGTTCTTCGAGTTTTCCACGGATCAAAGCTAGGGCAAGTGGTCCAGCGTAGATAGGGACATTTGCTTGCTTGAGCAGGAAGGGAATCCCACCGATGTGGTCCTCATGTCCGTGTGTAATCAAAACGGCCTTGACGCGGTCGATATTGTCCACGATGTAAGAGTAGTCAGGGATAACGTAGTCGATACCCAGCAAGTCATCTTCCGGGAATTTAATCCCAGCATCGACGATGATAATTTCGTCTTGGTATTCAATTCCGTAAGTGTTTTTCCCGATTTCTCCCAGACCACCGATGGCAAAAACGCCGACTTCTTCAGGTTTAAGAGTGTAGGCCATATTAGAACTCCGTAATCTCGAAAGCGCCAGTTTCTTTTTCGTAATCTAGCAATTTGTCAGACAAGAGTTCGATGAATTCGATGTTGTACTCTGGGCGGTTTTCTTCGACAAGTTGGCGAGCAGCGATACGGCCCTCAAGTTCTGAGCTGGCATCGATGTCTAGGTAAAGTGAGCGTGTTGTTTCACGACGTGGGCTACGTTCTTTTGTTTCTTGATAAAAAACTTTGTAAATCATATAGTTCCTTTCTATTTACAGGTCAGCTTATTCCAAACTTTTAGTAGAGATTTGCTTGATTTCATTCCATTTTGTGTCTAGATTGACCTTGATTCGTTACAATTATTTCAATTATACCACAAAATGAAAAATTAGTAAAAGACGGAAAATGAGAAAGTAAAGACTGACAAAAGCGTAAAACTTGGATGACAAGATGAAATAAAATTGCTTTAAACAAAAAATAAAAAGCTCCTGACCGAAGTCAAGAGCCGTCAAACACTGGGGGCGAATTGTTCAATCGCAATTTCAGTTCTTTAGAAACCAAAGTTTCAGGGATAGCACTGCAACCCGAAGAGTCAAAGACTCAACCTGATTTTCCTGCCAATGTTCAATTATATTTTAACATTGACGGTTAAAAGAGTCAATGGATTCGCCATCTTTACGCCCCTCTTTTCTCAGAAAAAATCGAGTTGAAGCATAAAAAGAAAACAATGCAAACAGATGAATCAACTGGTAAGGGTGTAACGATTATGTTTAAATCATTGATAATGATAAGCAAACTATAAGAGATGAAGAGAATAACATTCATCCTTCTAAAAATGTGCCTTTTATCTAGCATGAATTATCTACACTTCTTACGAAGAACCTTTCAATTTTCTTGTTCACTTATATATTCGGAAAAAATAGAAAAAAGCTAGAACTTTTTTGATTTTTTTGCCATCCTCTTTGTCTAAGTAGCAGGGCTTTTTGTTTGGGGAGAAAGAAAATTCCCATGCGTCAGCTTTTGTAGTATAATAGTAAGCAGACAAAAAGATAGGAATGTGTTATGAAAGTATTAGCTTTTGATACGTCTAGCAAGGCTCTTTCTCTAGCCATTTTAGAGGACAAGCAGGTTCTTGCCGAGACGACGATTAATATCAAGAAAAATCACAGTATTACCCTCATGCCTGCCATTGATTTTTTGATGGCAAGTTTGGATTGGACACCCAAGGATTTGGACCGAATCGTGGTAGCGGAAGGACCAGGTAGTTATACAGGTTTGCGAATTGCGGTAGCAACTGCCAAGACCTTGGCTCATACCCTGAACATTGAGTTGGTTGGTATGTCTAGCCTCTTAGCTCTGGTGCCACGCCAACAAGAAGGCTTGATTGTACCTTTGATGGATGCACGTCGCAACAATGTCTATGCGGGATTTTATGAAAATGCCAAGTCAGTCTTTCCAGAAGCACACCTGTCCTTTGCGGAAGTGCTTGAAAAAGTTACGGATGCTGAACAGGTGACCTTTGTCGGAGAAGTTGGAGCCTTTGTGGAGCAGATCCAAGAACAGCTACCACAAGCTAGCTACCAAGAAAGCTTACCTAATGCAGCTAATCTAGCTTTGTGGGCATGGGATAAGGAAGCAAACTCCTTGCACGACTTTGTGCCAAATTACCTCAAGCGTGTCGAAGCCGAGGAAAACTGGCTCAAGAACCACACCGAATCTGGCGAGTCCTACATTAAACGCCTATGATAGATATCAGACGAATCCAACAGCAAGCTGACTTAGCACAAGCTATCTACGCTGTCATGCTAGATGTATACCCAGTCAGTCCTTGGACGCTGGAACAAATCCAAGCAGACCTGTCCCAAGACCAGACTTGGTATGCTCTAGCTTATGATGGAGCAGAAGTGATTGGATTTCTAGCCGTTCAGGAGAATCTCTTTGAAGTAGAAGTCCTACAAATCGCTGTCAAAGGAGCCTATCAAGGGCAGGAAATTGCGTCAGCCTTGTTTGCAATGTTGCCGACGGATAAGGAGATTTTCCTCGAAGTGAGAAAGTCAAACCAACGAGCGCAAGCATTTTACAAGAAAGAAAAGATGGCGGTCATCGCTGAGAGAAAGGCCTACTACCATGACCCAGTCGAGGACGCCATTATCATGAAGAGAGAAATAGATGAAGGATAGATATATTTTAGCATTTGAAACATCTTGCGATGAGACCAGTGTCGCTGTCTTAAAAAACGACGACCAGCTCTTGTCCAATATCATTGCTAGTCAAATTGAGAGTCATAAACGTTTTGGGGGCGTGGTGCCAGAAGTGGCTAGTCGTCACCATGTCGAGGTCATTACAGCCTGTATCGAGGAGGCGCTAGCAGAAGCAGGAATTACTGAAAACGATGTGACAGCTGTGGCGGTTACCTACGGACCAGGATTGGTCGGAGCTCTGCTTGTTGGTTTGTCAGCTGCCAAGGCCTTTGCTTGGGCGCATGGCTTGCCACTTATCCCCGTCAACCACATGGCTGGTCACCTCATGGCAGCTCAGAGTGTGGAGCCTTTGGAGTTTCCTCTCCTAGCACTCTTGGTCAGCGGAGGACACACCGAGTTGGTCTATGTGTCAGAGGCTGGCGATTACAAGATTGTTGGGGAGACACGAGACGATGCAGTTGGGGAGGCTTATGACAAGGTCGGTCGTGTCATGGGCTTGACTTATCCAGCAGGTCGCGAGATTGACGAGTTGGCCCATCAAGGTCAGGATGTTTATGACTTCCCTCGTGCCATGATCAAGGAGGATAATCTGGAGTTTTCATTCTCAGGTTTGAAGTCTGCCTTTATCAATCTTTACCACAATGCTGAGCAAAAGGGAGAAAGCTTGTCTACAGAGGATTTGTGTGCTTCCTTCCAAGCAGCTGTCATGGATATTCTCATGGCAAAAACCAAGAAGGCTTTGGAGAAATATCCTGTTAAAACTCTGGTAGTGGCAGGTGGTGTAGCAGCCAATAAAGGTCTCAGAGAACGCCTAGCAGCCGAAATCAAAGATGTCAAGGTCATCATTCCACCCCTGCGTCTCTGTGGAGACAATGCAGGTATGATTGCCTATGCCAGTGTCAGCGAATGGAACAAAGAAAACTTTGCAGACTTGAACCTCAATGCCAAACCAAGTCTTGCCTTTGATACCATGGAATAAAGAGTTAGCTTGAAGCTGGCTTTTTTGCTAAAATATTTTATAATATGTTAAAAAAGGAAAAGTTTTTACAAATAGAATAGTAAAGGGAGTTTGGCCATGATTGAAAAAATGGAATTGGGAGAATTTTACAAGGAATTGCGTCTGGCGAGAAAACTCAAGCAGTCAGATGTTGCTTGTGAAGGACTGACAGCATCCCAGCTATCCAAGTTTGAACTGGGACAGTCTATGCTGTCTGCGGATAAGCTGATCCTAGCGATCCAAGGGATAAATGTGACCTTCGATGAATTTGGACACAAGCTCAACAACTATCAAGAATCTCCGCATATGAAATTTGGTAGAAGGGTTGTGGATCGTTTTGCCCATCAAGATATAGCGGGTTTAGAGCAACTGTTGGAGGAAGTCGAACAAGAACAGATGGCGCAGACTTATCGTCGTTTGAATGCTATTGTGATTAAAAATGCTATCCATTCCTTAGATAAAAACTATCCGCTAGCGGAGGAGGATAGCGAGTTTTTGACCACTTATCTCTATGCTATCGAGTCTTGGACCTGGTTTGAACTCTATCTTTTTTGCAATACCATGCCTTTCTTGAGTAATCAGGACCTAATCTTTTTATCAACCTCTTTACTTGAAAAATCAAAGGAATTTAAAGAATTGGCACACAATAGACTGTATATGAAACAAGGGCTGTTAAATATTATCTCAGAGCTCATGGAACGTAAACTTTTTTCCTATATCCCAATCTTTGAAGCCGAGTTGGAGAGCATGCTCCGTCCATACGATGTTTTTGAGAAATTATTGTGGCAGTTTTTAAAGAAGATGAGCATTTTCCTTCAAACCAAGGGAAGTAATCAAAAAGAGATTGAAGATTTTATCCAATCTCTGCAAGTATTAGAAAATCCACAATTAACAGCTCTTTTTGAACTACGCTTACAGCAATATAAAGACCTTATCGATTAACAAACAATCGCAAAAATGAAATTTCTATAAGAAAAAATGTCAAATATGCGATTTTCTAAAATAGGGCATTTTTCGTGTTATACTGTCTTTATTTCATAGTATAGGAGAAAATAAAATGAAAAAGATAATCTCACGCTACTACTTGTTTGTAGCTATTCTACTTGTCATTACTGACCAGTTCTTGATTCGTCTGCTCTTACACAGCGACCTTGCTGCTGGTCTATCTGACTTTACCTATTATCTGTCGGATATGATGTTGAATTTTCTTGTGGTTTTATTTGCTCTTATTGCTATGATTTGGTCGGGAAAATGGCAACAAATCAACAGTAGAAAGTTTAAAGGTTCTTATCTTTTTTATTCCTTTTTAGCTCTTCTTGCTTTTGTTATTTGGAATTTCGTCACATTTTATCTTTTCCCTCCTACCAAAAATGAAATTGCTTATCAACTGGATGTTCCTACTTTTACAGGGGCTACAGCATTTTTGATGTATTTTTTCTATCCTGTGATTGCAGGTCCCATTTTTGAAGAGATGATTTATCGTGGGTTGGTGATGACTGCTCTGGAAAAAGGAAAGAAGTGGGGTCTGGATGTGCTTGGTTCTGCTGCTTTGTTTGGAATCTTGCACATTAGTAATCACGGTTGGGTCTTGACAGACTTTTTCGTATATATGGGTGGTGGCCTCATACTTGCAGTCTTGTTTAGAGTAACCAAGTCCATTTATTGGCCTATTGGACTGCATATAGTCAATAATGCCATTGGTCAAATTCTGCCCTTGTTGTTTTAGAGTTTCTGCCAATCATAAAAACAAAAGAACTGACTAGCTAAGTATTATAAATAAGACTGTTTTTTCAGTCTTTTTTTATTTTGACTGTCTGTTACTAATTTTTGAGTAGTCCTTTGTTTCCTCCAAATTTAGAGAATAAGTCTCAAAATGTAATCGGAAAATCCAAAGTTTGTCAGTCTGAGACTTTTCTTGTATAGCAGATATATGAAAATTACAAAAATAATCAGTAGTCTGCTTGCTCTTGGAGCTTTACTCATGCTTTTATCAGCTTGCCATAATATCAAAAAGACGCAACTGGTCTTGTTTGAATCCCTTTCTTTCGGTATGCCTGTTAAATCTTTTGAAAAAGTATTTGGAGAGGCTAGCCAAGTGGTGGAAGAAGAGGAAATGGCCTATCGCGATACTTGGCGTGCAGAAGACCCGTATTTCTATAAAACAGGCCGCCTTTTCTATCACTATGAGCAGATTACTTTGAAAGGCTATCCAGGCCGAGCGACCTTTACATTTTCAAAATCGCATCGTTTGGAAGAAGCGACAGTTCATATTCCTGTAACTTCAAAGGTGGAGCAGAAAGTAGTGCTTAACAATCTATCCCAGACTGTAAAAAAAGAACTGGAAGAACTCCCAGATAACCAGTCCATGACAACTGATACAGTAGGCCTCTATGATGACGGTTATCGCTACAAGGTCAAGTTGAAGGGACAACAGTGGGAACTCTGGGTGGATGTCTATCCAACAGAAGATGAATATGCTGAAAAAACTGAAGCCAACAAGTATATGATTCGAGTGGATCAATTTCTCATGTATCCATAAACAGGTAAAATTTTTTACAATGTTTACTAGCTCCAAGTTCCAAACTCTAAACTTTTTTCTCTTTTATGAATGTGTTATAATATTTCTTGCTGTGGCTGTGACCTTGAACAGCCTCAAACGAAGAAAATAAGAGGAAAAAGATGAAAGAAAAAGGATTTTGGGAAGGTGTTCAGGCTGCCATGCCGACTGCCCTTGGCTATGTTAGTATCGGTCTAGCTTGTGGGATTATCGGTGCGCCCTATGTGACACCTGTTGAGATGGGCCTGATGAGCCTCTTTGTTTATGCTGGGAGCGCCCAGTTTGCCATGTTGGCATTGATTGCGGTCCAAGCACCTGTAGCAGCCATTGCCATGACAGTCTTTTTAATCAATTTACGACTCTTTTTGCTGAGCTTGCATGCGTCGACCTATTTCCGTCATACCAGTCTCTGGCAAAATATCGGTATGTCTAGTCTCTTGACAGATGAGACTTACGGGGTTTTGATGGGAGAATTAGCCCATACAGACAAGGTCAATCCTATGTGGATGCATGGGAATAATCTCAACAGTTATGTAGCTTGGTTTGTTGGGACAGTTGTTGGGACAGCTCTAGGTGGTTTACTGCCAAATCCAGAAATCTTTGGCCTTGATTTTGCCCTTGTGGGAATGTTTATCGGGATTTTTGCTTCGCAGTTCCAGATTATGCAAAGACGGATTCCTGTCCGCAATCTGCTGAAAATCCTAGCAGTTGTTACGGTGTCTTTCTTTTTGCTCTTGACAATGGTGTCTCAGTCTCTAGCTGTACTATTTGCGACGCTACTTGGATGTACAATGGGGGTGGTCTTAGATGGTCAGTAAATATCTTTTGTTAGCCGTTATCTTTTCAGGCCTAGTGACTTGGATACCTCGTATGATTCCCTTCATCTTGGTTAAGTACAAGGGTTTGCCAGCTATCGTTGAGCGTTTTTTGAAATTTTTGCCTGTTTCCATCATCTTTGCCTTGATCCTTTCAAGTGTGGTGTCAGGTAAGATTGGGAGCCTACCTCAGATCAAGTGGCTGGACTTCTTGGCAGTTTTTCCAACGGCTTTTGTAGCCTTTCGCTACCGCAATCTAGTTGGCACGGTTCTCTTTGGAGTGGTCTTGATTGCAGTCTTGCGTTTGGTCTTTTAAATCAGTCATAAAGAAAACTTATCACAGAGATAGATATCATATAATGGCGAAAAAAAATATTTTCTGTTAAGATAGTACAGTATTCTATTTTGGAGGAAATGACATGAAAAAAATCGTCAAATATTCATCTCTTGCTGCTCTAGGGCTTGTTGCCGCAGGTCTACTAGCAGCGTGCTCAGGTGGTGAGAAGAAAGATGCAGCATCAGGTGAAGCAACATCTGGTAAAAAAGAAATCGTCGTAGCGACTAACGGAACACCAAAACCATTTATCTATGAAGAAAATGGTGAATTGACTGGTTACGAGATTGAAGTGGTTCGTGCCATCTTTAAAGACTCTGACAAGTATGAAGTCAAGTTTGAAAAGACAGAGTGGTCAGGGCTTTTCCCAGGACTTGATAGTGACCGTTATCAAATGGCTGTTAACAACCTCAGCTATGCCAAAGATCGTGCAGAAAAATACCTTTACGCAGCACCAACTGCTAAAAACCCTAACGTTCTCGTTGTGAAGAAAGACGACGATAGTATCAAATCTCTCGATGATATCGGTGGAAAATCTACTGAAGTCGTTCAAGGAACAACCTCAGCTAAACAATTGGAAGCATATAACACAGAACATGCGGACAATCCAACTATCCTTAACTATACGAAGGCTGATTTCCAACAAATCATGTCTCGTTTGAGTGATGGCCAGTTTGACTATAAGATTTTTGATAAAATCGGTGTTGAGACAGTTATCAAAAACCAAGGTTTGGACAACTTGAAAGTCATCGAACTTCCAAGCGACCAACAACCTTATGTTTACCCACTCCTTGCTAAAGGTCAAGATGAGTTGAAATCATTTGTGGACAAACGCATCCAAGAACTCTACAAAGACGGAACACTTGAAAAGCTATCTCAACAGTTCTTTGGTGGCTCTTACCTGCCAGCAGAAGCTGATATTAAATAGTCGTATGAAATCATCCATTCTCTGGTAGATGGATGGTTTTCCATTCTGGAGGTATATAGTTTTAAACTATATGTCTGCCTATCTATTAACAATTTGTTAAATCAAACAATTTATGAGATACTGTTACAGTATTATTTTTAAGGAGAAAGAATCATGAAAATTAAAAAATGGCTCGGCGTAGCAGCTCTTGCTACAGTCGCAGGTTTGGCTCTTGCAGCTTGCGGAAATGCAGAAAAGAAAGCAGATAACGAAACAGTTGTCAAAATTGCAACAGTTAACCGTAGCGGTTCTGAAGAAGCACGTTGGGATAAAATCCAAGAATTGGTTAAAAAAGATGGAATTAAATTGGAATTCACAGAGTTCACTGACTACTCTCAACCAAACAAGGCAACTGCTGACGGTGAAGTAGACTTGAACGCTTTCCAACACTACAACTTCTTGAACAACTGGAACAAAGAAAACGGGAAAGACCTTGTAGCGATTGCAGATACCTACATCTCACCAATCCGCCTTTACTCAGGTAAAAATGGGGAAGAAAACAAGTACACCAAAGTGGAAGAAATCCCAGATAACGGTGAAATTGCTGTACCAAACGATGCAACAAACGAAAGCCGTGCGCTTTACTTGCTTCAATCAGCTGGTTTGATCAAATTGGATGTTTCTGGAACTGCTCTAGCAACAGTTGCGAATATCAAAGAAAATCCAAAGAACTTGAAGATTACAGAATTGGACGCTAGCCAAACAGCTCGTTCATTGTCATCAGTTGACGCTGCCGTTGTAAACAATACCTTCGTTACAGAAGCAAAATTGGACTACAAGAAAGCACTCTTCAAAGAGCAAGCTGATGAAAACTCAAAACAATGGTACAACATCATCGTTGCGAAAAAAGATTGGGAATCATCACCTAAAGCTGATGCCATCAAGAAAATTATCGCGGCTTACCACACTGATGAAGTGAAAAAAGTTATCGAAGAAACATCAGACGGTTTGGACCAACCAGTTTGGTAATAAGACATAGGGAGGTGGGAGAGTTTCCACCTCTTGCTTTTGTCTAGACTGTTGGTTTTGAAGAAGATAATCTAGTCGTCCGTCCATAGATACAAGTCCTCAGTAGAAAGGGAGAGAAAAATGGTTTTTCCTAGCGAACAAGAACAGATTGAAAAATTTGAAAAGGATCATGTCGCCCAGCATTATTTTGAAGTTTTGCGTACCTTGATTTCCAAGAAATCAGTCTTTGCCCAGCAGGTCGGGCTCAAGGAAGTCGCCAACTATTTGGGTGAGATTTTCAAGCGTGTGGGAGCTGAAGTTGAGATTGATGAGAGCTACACGGCGCCTTTTGTCATGGCGCATTTCAAGAGTTCGCGTCCAGATGCTAAGACCTTGATTTTCTATAATCACTATGACACCGTACCAGCGGACGGAGATCAGATTTGGACAGAGGATCCCTTTACACTTTCTGTGCGAAATGGCTTTATGTATGGGCGTGGAGTGGACGACGATAAGGGTCATATCACGGCTCGTTTGAGTGCTCTGAGAAAGTATATGCAGGACCACAATGACTTGCCAGTCAATATCAGCTTTATCATGGAAGGGGCAGAGGAGTCTGCTTCTATGGATTTAGATAAGTATTTAGAGAAACACGCAGACAAACTCCGAGGAGCAGATTTGCTAGTTTGGGAGCAAGGAACCAAAAATGCCTTGGAGCAGTTAGAAATTTCTGGTGGAAACAAGGGAATCGTGACCTTTGATGCCAAGGTGAAAAGTGCGGATGTGGACATCCACTCGAGTTATGGTGGTGTCGTGGAGTCAGCTCCATGGTATCTTATTCAGGCTCTAAGTAGCCTACGTGCAGCAGATGGACGTATCTTAGTAGAAGGATTGTACGAGGATGTCCAAGAGCCGAATGAACGGGAACTAGCCTTGGTGGACACCTATGCACAAGGCAACCCCGGGGAAATCAGTCGCATTTACGGCTTGGAATTGCCTCTCTTACAAGAGGAGCGCGCTGCCTTTCTCAAACGATTCTTTTTTGAGCCTGCACTCAATATAGAGGGAATCCAGTCAGGTTATCAAGGTCAGGGTGTTAAGACTATTTTGCCAGCAGAAGCTAATGCCAAGCTAGAAGTTCGTCTGGTTCCTGGCTTAGAACCACATGATGTTCTGGAAAAAATTCGGAAACAGCTAGACAAAAATGGCTTTGATAAGGTAGAATTATACTATACCTTGGGAGAGATGAGCTATCGAAGCGATATGAGCGCACCAGCCATTCTCAATGTGATCGAGTTGGCCAAGAAATTCTATCCGCAGGGCGTATCGGTCTTACCGACTACAGCGGGAACAGGACCTATGCATACGGTCTTTGACACCTTAGAGGTACCTATGGTAGCCTTCGGTTTAGGCAATGCCAATAGCCGAGACCACGGTGGAGATGAAAACGTGCGGATCGCCGATTACTACACCCATATTGAATTAGTAGAGGAGCTGATTAGAAGCTATGAGTAGAGATATTATCAAGTTAGATCAGATCGATGTGACTTTTCACCAAAAGAAGAGAACCATCACAGCAGTCAAGGATGTGACCATTCACATCCAAGAAGGGGATATCTACGGAATCGTAGGATATTCTGGAGCAGGAAAATCCACTCTAGTCCGGGTGATTAACCTCCTGCAAAAACCATCTGCAGGCAAAATTACCATTGACGACGATGTGATTTTTGACGGCAAGGTGACCTTGACGGCAGAGCAGTTGCGTCGCAAACGTCAAGATATCGGGATGATTTTCCAGCATTTCAACCTCATGAGTCAAAAAACAGCAGAGGAAAATGTAGCCTTTGCCCTTAAACACTCTGGACTCAGCAAGGAAGAAAAGAAAGCAAAAGTTGCTAAGTTGTTAGACTTGGTTGGTTTGGCAGATCGTGCTGAAAACTATCCTTCACAACTATCTGGAGGGCAAAAACAGCGTGTGGCCATTGCGCGTGCCTTGGCCAATGATCCGAAAATTTTGATTTCAGATGAGTCAACCTCTGCTCTTGACCCTAAGACAACCAAGCAGATTTTGGCCTTGTTGCAAGATTTGAACCAAAAATTAGGCTTGACCGTTGTCCTGATTACACACGAAATGCAGATTGTCAAAGACATTGCTAATCGTGTGGCAGTTATGCAGGATGGTCGTTTGATTGAAGAAGGCAGTGTCCTTGAAATCTTCTCAGACCCTAAACAACCTTTGACTCAAGACTTCATCTCAACAGCCACAGGAATTGACGAAGCTATGGTTAAGATTGAGAAGCAAGAAATCGTAGAACATTTATCTGAGAACAGTATCTTAGTGCAACTCAAGTATGCAGGGGCTTCGACAGACGAACCACTTTTGAATGAATTGTATAAACATTACCAAGTAACAGCTAATATTCTCTATGGGAATATTGAAATCCTCGATGGCACCCCAGTCGGAGAATTGGTTGTGGTCTTGTCCGGTGAAAAATCAGCGCTAGCAGGTGCTCAAGAAGCTATCCGTCAAGCGGGTGTCCAGTTAAAAGTACTGAAGGGAGGACAGTAAAATGACAGACTTGATTCAAACTTACTTGCCAAATGTCTACAAGATGGGCTGGTCTGGTCAGGCAGGCTGGGGAACAGCTATTTACCTTACTCTTTATATGACAGTTCTTTCCTTCATTATCGGAGGATTCTTGGGACTGGTGGCAGGTCTTTTCCTTGTCTTGACAGCGCCAGGCGGTGTCTTGGAAAATAAGGTTATCTTCTGGATTTTAGACAAGATTACCTCTATTTTCCGTGCGGTTCCCTTCATCATCCTCTTGGCAATTATGTCACCACTTTCTCACTTGATTGTCAAGACTAGTATCGGGCCAAATGCAGCCCTTGTCCCACTTTCTTTTGCGGTATTTGCCTTCTTTGCCCGTCAGGTGCAGGTTGTCTTAGCTGAGCTGGATGGCGGTGTCATTGAGGCAGCTCAAGCGAGCGGAGCGACCTTTTGGGATATCGTGGGTGTTTACCTATCAGAAGGTCTTCCAGATTTGATTCGTGTGACGACTGTGACCTTGATTTCCCTTGTTGGGGAAACAGCAATGGCTGGTGCGGTTGGTGCTGGTGGTATCGGTAACGTGGCCATCGCCTATGGGTTTAATCGCTACAATCACGATGTGACCATCTTGGCGACTATCATTATCATCTTGATTATCTTTACAATCCAGTTCTTGGGAGATTTCTTGACCAAGAAATTAAGTCATAAATAAAAAGAGCCGAAGGGCTCTTTTTTAGTGATTAGATTTTGTGTGTAAACTTTTTACTAATGACTTGCCCAAGCAAAGCACCAATCAAGGCACAAAGAAGAATGCTTGCGACAAAGAGAAAAATTTTGTCTAGCTCTGGAGCGACCATGATACGGTCAATGTATTCCTGAGATTTTCCACGAGCGAGGAGAGCTGCCTCGTAGGATGCTGGATTGATCCACATGAGGAGGATGGGACCACTTGTGCTAAAAGCAAAGACTAGGAAGGAGAAAAGATTTTTAATCTTATCCTGATAGTGACCGAGGCGAGCGGTGGCATCTGCTGCAAGACCGCAGGCGATAGCTGGTAGAAAGGCTCCAGCGCCGTGTTTACTAGCTAGGAAGAAGAGAGCCATAAAGAGCCCTAGAGTGGAAATGGCACCAAAACGAGGAACTTTTACCAGAAGAAACATGTAAACGCTCCCCCCAACAAGGGCTGAAAAAGCCGGAGCATAGAACATATTGCCCGTTGAGTCAACCAGGTGTCCAAGTACTACTCCAATCCCTAGACAGAGGAAATAGAGGACGACAGCTAAGAGGGTGGTTAAGATATTTTTCTTCATGAGTTTCTCCTTAATATAGACTAACAAAATCAATTGTATCACGCTTTTAGAGGATTGTAAATGGACACTCTATATTTTTGAAAACGTTTGAAATATGATATAATAGTTACACAGTTGTTTGAAGGAGGATATCATGGGAAAATTTCTAGAATTCGTCTTTAATCGTTTCTTTTTAGGAATGATTGTGACGGCTTTTTTCTGGTTATTCACACTAGCAGGAGGTGTGGTCTTTGGTTTGGCACCAGCTAGTGCAACCCTTATGAGTTTATATGCTGAGCACGGTTATACTTATCGAGCTTATAGTTTGAAAGAAGCTTGGGAACTCTATAAGAGTAACTTTGTCAAGAGCAACCTCGCTTTCTATAGTTTTGTATTTGTAGATCTAGTATTAGTTTATGGTCTGTATCTTTTGGTTCAATTGCCCCATCAAACTATTTTTCATCTCTTGGCAACCTTTCTTAATGTTCTTGTAGTGGCCCTTGTCTTTCTAGCCTATACTGTTTCCTTGAAACTTCAGGTATATTTTGATTTATCCTACCGAAATACCGTGAAATTGTCCCTTATTGGGATTTTCATGAGCTTGCCAGCAATCGCCAAGGTTCTGATTGGCACAGGCTTGCTTGTAGGAGTTGGTTACTATATGCCTGCTCTCCTCTTTTTTGTAGGAATTGGTGTGTGGCATTTCTTTATCAGTGATATGTTGGAACCTATTTATGAAAGTATCCATGAAAAATTGGCGACAAAATAGAATGAAGGAATTTTGGCTTCACTCTCTTTTACGAATTTATAGCCTCGTTATGATCATCATCATTGCTAGTTTTGCGGTGATGATTTCCTATGCTGACTGGGATTCGCGCGAGAAAGAAGCTCAGCGAGTAGCTCAACGCGTGACGACTCGGACAGTAAGTGAGATTGAATATTACCATAGAGAGTCGACTCGGCTTGCCCAGACTTTGGTTGAAAATCAGGCTCGTATCGAAGGGATTTACAAGTACTTTAGTCTCAGTACGCCAGACTATTTTTATTGGCAATTAGAGCGCAAGGCTTCGCCTTATATCTCGGTATCCTTGTATGAAAATATCGACGATCTCTATGTTCGTAATGATTTTGTGACAGGGGTAGCAATTGTCCTCCAAGATTACAAAGAAGTTTTTGTTTCAACTAGAGGGAAACGAAGTGGAGAGAAAATTCCAGCAGAAAATTTCAAACCAGCTCCTAATAGTTTTGCCATTCCTGTATCTGATCCCGTTTCTGACCAGGATTTAGGAGTGATCTACATCTCTTTATCCCCAGATGTCTTACGTGGAGCTATTGACAATACCCGAGGCAACACCCCAATGGCTGTGACGGTGACTTCGCCTTTTGATACGGAGATGTTTCAGCTTGGGGAGAAGGTGTCAGCAGAGCGGGAGAACTGGCTTGTAGGAGTCACCTCTCATGGCTATCAAGTTCGTGTAGCCGTCCCTAAGGATTTTGTTCTTAAGGGAACGTTGACTAGTTCTGCTGTCATTATTGGACTAAGTATTCTCTTTATCATCATTTTGTATATCACTCTGAGACAGACCTTTTCAAAATATCAAAAGCAGGTGGTGGACTTGGTCGAGTCTATTCAGGTTATTGCCCAAGGAGAAGAGGGACTTCGCATCGATACCTCTGAGAAAGATCAGGAATTGCTCCTTATCTCAGAAACAACCAATGATATGTTAGATAGACTGGAAAAAAATATCCACGATATTTATCAGTTGGAACTTAGCCAAAAAGATGCCAATATGCGAGCCTTGCAAGCTCAGATCAATCCGCATTTTATGTATAATACATTGGAATTTCTTCGCATGTATGCAGTGATGGAAAGCCAAGATGAGCTGGCGGATATTATCTATGAATTTAGTAGCTTGTTGCGTAACAATATCTCCGATGAGCGTGAAACGACCTTGCAACAAGAACTAGAATTTTGTCGTAAATACAGTTATCTCTGTATGGTTCGCTATCCAAAGTCAGTAGCTTATGGCTTTAAGATCGCGCCAGAATTAGAAAATATGAAGATTCCCAAGTTCACGCTCCAACCATTGGTCGAAAACTACTTTGCCCACGGTATTGATCATCGCCGAACAGACAATGTCATCAGCATCAAGGTCTTGAAGGGTGAGGGATTTGTTGAAATCCTGGTAGTCGATAATGGTCGTGGCATGCCTGCTGAAAAATTAGCTGCCTTGCAAGAGAAATTAGCTCAGAGAAGTTTTGAGCACGAAGCAAGCTACAGCGGTGAGCGGCAGTCAATCGGAATAGTGAATGTACACGAACGCTTTGTCCTCTATTTTGGGGATCGCTACCAAATCAGTGTAGAGTCAGCTGAGCAAGAAGGTGTTCGCTATCGAATCACTATCCAGGATGAATAGAAAGGGTAGAAATGTATAAAGTTTTATTAGTAGACGACGAGTACATGGTGACAGAGGGGCTCAAGCGCTTGATTCCCTTTGAAAAATGGGATATGAAAGTTGTCGCAACAGCCAATCATGCCGACGATGCTCTGGGTTATGTCAAGCATCATCCGGTTGATGTAATTATTTCGGATGTCAATATGCCGGATAAAACAGGGCTGGAGATGATCAAGGAGATGAAGGAGATTCTTCCGGATGCCTATTATATCTTGCTGTCTGGCTATCAGGAGTTTGACTATGTCAAGAAAGCAATGAACCTGAGTGTCGTAGATTATCTAGTGAAGCCAGTGGATAAGGTGGAGTTGAGTCATTTATTAGAAAAAATTGCGAGTCAACTTCAGGAAAAGGTGGAGCAGAGTCAGACTCTCAGCCAAGAATTGGATGAAGAAGGCTTTGTCAACTTCTTAGCAGGTAAAGACAACTGGTGGATAGGTCTTTCCAAGGAAAAACAAGGTTCTTTCACTATTCCTTACTATGTTTTAGGTCAAGACTGGCAGATTTTTATCTCTGATCAACCACTAGATGGAATCGTAGTAACGCCCTTTGTAGCACCCTACCAACAAGCCTTTGAAAAATGGAAGATCAACGCAGAAAAAGCCCTCTTTTACGGTTCTGTCAATCTAGAAAAATCCGAGAGTCTATTTGCTTATTACGAACCGATTTATCGCGTGATTATCCAAGGAAATATCAATCAAATCATCGAAGAATTGACCCTGCTGGAGAAGGTTGTCTTAGAGAATACACCGCGCGTGGCTATCACCAAACAACTCTTCACCCAATTTGTCATGGATGTCTTCCACTTGTTTGAGCATCTAAAAGCGGATGATATGACAGAGATTGTCAAAGCCATCCATGCTATTAACTCCTTTGAAGAATTGGTTGCCTACATCAAAGCAACCTTGACCAAGTTCTTTGGCCAGTATCGTATGAATGAAAATGTGGTCAGTGTTCTAGAGGTGATCGGCCGCGATTATCAAAAAGAGCTCTCACTTAAGGATATTAGCAAGGATCTCTTTATCAACCCAGTCTACCTCGGTCAGCTGATCAAGCGAGAAACCAACTCGACCTTTGCAGAACTGCTCAACAAACAGCGAATTAAGGCAGCGCAACAGCTCTTGCTTTCAACCAATGATAGTATTGAAGATGTTTGCTATGCCGTTGGTTACAGTAATGTCGGCTATTTTTACAAAGTTTTCCGTAAATTGTGCGGAAAATCACCAAAAGCTTACCGAAAACAAGTCGAGACAGGCCTGTAAGAATTGTATTTCTGTACGAAAAATGCTATAATGTCCAAAAGGTTTTATAGGAGGATAATATGAAAAAGAAACCAATTTATCTCTGGATTTTGTTAGTTCTATCAGCACTCATTTCTGCTTCGTCATTATTTGGCATCTTGGGCCCAGTCCCTAGCAAAGAAGTTCTACGTGCTAACCTATCTAATAGTGGATCTCTTACTGCTCAGCAAATAGAAGACACGGTTAACTATACCTACCAAGTAACAGCATCATCGCACTCAATTTTTAATGTAGTTTTGATTGTTTTATCTGCCATTTTAGTTGTGGTAGCCTTTGTGTTCTTAGTTCGTAAAAACGTCCAATTTGCAAACTATGCTTATCTTGGCTATCTTTTGCTAGCGATTGTTGGTTTGGTCTATTCTTTTGTGAACATTCAAGATGCACTTCAATTGATCAAAGATGATACCCTAGGCTTAGGAATAGGCACATTAGCAAAAGGAACCGTTATTTTGTTCATGATTATCAATGTCCTCTTTTTAGCTTTAGTCCTTTACAAGATGTGGCGCCAACAAAAAGATTTGGCTGAGGAAGCCGAAGCAGAGGAAGTTGCCTAAGTATTGACAAAAGAGAACTATCAAGTTACAATCTTGGTAGTTCTTTTAATATCCAAAAATAAAAATCGAGGTCAATATGAAAAAAATATCCTTAGTTTATATCAGTTTGAGCGGAAATACAGAGAGTTTTGTAACCCGACTTAAGGACTATCTCTTATCTCAGCACGAAGGGATTGAGGTCCAAAAGATCCATATCAAGGATTTGGTCAAGGAAGGGAAAGATTTCTTTGAGATGGACCATCCCTATGTCGCTTTCTTACCGACCTATCTGGAAGGTGGAAATGGTGTCGACAACGGCGATGTTGAGATCCTGACGACTCCAGTGGGTGATTTTATCGCCTATGGAGACAATGCTAGTAAGTGTTATGGTGTAGTGGGATCTGGTAATCGCAATTTTAATAACCAATACTGTTTGACTGCCAAGCAGTACAGCCAGCGTTTTGGTTTCCCCGTTCTAGCAGATTTTGAAATGAGAGGCATGCTGGGAGATATTAAAAAGGTTGCAGCGATTATCGCGGACTTATATGGATTGGAAAGTTAAGCTTCGGCCTAACTTTTTCTTCTACTTTATTTGTTTAAAATCTAATAGGAATCTTTAGCCGTTTCATAAAGAAGAGAAAAATCCGAGAAGAAGACTTCTCGGATTTTGATTATTTGAGTTGCTCAGTGATTTCCTTGGAAAGCATGAGTCCCAAACGATAGGCCTTGTTGATGTAGGCGATGACGTCATTGATATTCTCTGTTGTTTGGATTCTTTCGTGGATATCTGCTTTGAAAGTTTCGTCTTTTAAAAGCTGCTCCTGAAGGAGTTTCTGAAGTTTTTCTTTTTCGTATTTATTGATAAGAAAAAGAACGACAAGACTGATAAGAACTAAGATATAAGCGTACTGGCTCATAAAATCTCCCCTGATTTGATAAAAAATTGAAGGCATAAGAAAAGCGAAAGAAATTTTCGCTTTTCAACTAAGTCACTAGGCGAGCAGAACAGGTATCCAGTAGCTAAAACCAGACAATTTGGACCGTTAACTGAAAAGTCCGTCCAGTTGAAATGAAGACTAGTAAAGCGCCAAGCCAAAGACCGTATAGGATTTGGCCTTAGTTACTTAGATTGCTTTATGATTAAGTTATTTGAGTGATTGCAACATGCGTCTAAATCAATCAC
>NZ_KQ970759.1:674772-707565 GCF_001579175.1 Streptococcus oralis | reverse complement strand
ATTTGTTGGGACGCATTAGTGAAGCGTTTAAGTAATTCGTCATATAGTTACGACATCATGGCCTCTAAATCGATTATATTTAGGGGCTATGACTAGTGAAGCAGTTAGCTAGTCTGCATATAGCGGCTAGCGTCTAACAATTAGGAACTTTGGTTCCAATTGTTAGTACTGAATCACATCTTCTCTGGTGCTTCTACTCCGAGCAAGCGAAGGGCTTCTTTGAGAACGACGGCAGTTGCATAGCTGAGGGCTAGACGGCTGTCGCGCTCAGGGCTTTCATCCAAGATACGAGTGTGAGCATAGTATTTATTGAAAGCTTGAGCCAAGCTGATTGCATACTTAGCAATGAGAGATGGGTCATAGTTATCTGAAGCACGTTTGATGACACGGGCAAAGTCTTGGAGAAGTTTGATGATTTCCCAGCTTTCGGCATCATTTAGACTGTAACTTGATTGAGCATTTGGATGGAAGTCAGCTTTTCTAAGTAGAGACTGAATACGAGCGTAAGCGTATTGGATGTATGGCCCAGTCTCACCTTCAAATGAAACCATTGCTTCCAAATCAAAGTCATAACCATTTCGACGATCAGTTTTCAGGTCGTAGAATTTGACAGCTCCAACCCCAACAGCTTGGGCGATTTGATCCTTGTTTTCAAGGTCAGGATTTTTTGCTTCGATTTGAGCTTTAGCACGAGTGATGGCTTCTTGGAGAGTTGGCTCGAGCAGGATGATGTTTCCTTTACGAGTAGAGAGTTTTTGGCGATTTTTGGTTACAAGACCAAAGTCAACGTGAACCATATCGTCACTCCAAGCAAATCCCATTTTCTTCAAGACAGCTTTCAACTGTTTAAAGTGGTTAGATTGCTCTTGGCCGACAGCATAGACATTTTTAACAAAGTTGTATGTACGAGCACGGTAGATGGCTGTTGCGATATCACGAGTGATGTAGAGAGTAGCGCCATCTGATTTTTTAATCATAGCAGGTGGCAAATCGAAATCATCCAAGTTGACAATACAAGCCCCTTGAGACTCTTCTAGCAAGCCTTTTTCTTCCAAGATTTGTACGGCTTCATCCATCTTGTCATTGTAGAAGGCTTCACCGTTTAAGCTATCAAATTCAACACCGAGTAGTTTGTAGATGCGGTTGAATTCGACCAAACTTTCATCACGGAACCATTGCCAAAGTTGAGTTGCTTCAGGATCACCATCTTCAAGTTTTTTGAACCAGAGGCGACCTTCATCATCGAGAGCCTTGTCCGTTTCGATTTCGGCGTTGATACGAACGTATAGCTTTAATAATTCATCGATTGGGTTAGCTTCAACTGCTTCCTTACTGCCCCATTTTTTATAAGCAACCATGAGAAGACCAAACTGTTTGCCCCAGTCTCCGAGGTGGTTGATTTTAATGGTTTTGTAGCCCATCTTCTTAAAGATATTAGAGAGGGCATCTCCGATAACTGTTGAACGCAAGTGGCCGACTGAGAAGGGTTTGGCGATATTGGGACTAGAAAGGTCAATCGTAATATTTTGCTCTTGGCCTTCCGTTTGTTGGGCGTAGTCAGCACCTTTTTCGATGATTTCTTTGATAACTGCACCAGAAATAGCAGATTTATCAAGGAAAAAGTTTACGTAAGGACCTGTTGCCACCACTTTTTCAAAGGCTTGGCTGTTGATTTTTGCAGCAATATCGGCAGCAATCACTTGCGGTGCCTTGCGTTCGACTTTTGCTAATGAGAAAGCAGGGAAAGCGATGTCTCCCATATCTGAATTTTTAGGTTGTTCTAGTAAATTGAAAATAGCCTCTTGGTCCAGGCTATCAATGACGCTAGCCAATTCGCCAGCAATCAGTTTTTTTGTATTCATAAGTAGGCTCCTTTTGGGCTTTTCTTCTATTTTAACACAATTTACTACATTTTTTGAGAAAGAAGAGAATTTTTTTGAATTCTCTATTTTTTTTGGTATAATATAGTTATAAAATAAATGTAAAAATTGTTATAAATATTCGCTTAAGAGGATAATATGAGAAAAAGAGAACGGCATCAGTTGATTAAAAAGATGATCGCTGAAGAAAAACTTGGAACACAAAAAGAGATTCAAGATCGTCTTGAAGCTCAGAATGTCTATGTGACGCAAACGACTTTGTCACGTGATTTGCGTGAAATCGGCTTGACCAAGATCAAGAAAAATGATATGGTGTATTATGTACTAGCAAATGAGACAGATAAGATTGATTTAGTTGAGTTTTTGTCTCATCATTTAGAAGGAGTTGCAAGAGCAGAATTCACCTTGGTACTTCATACAAAACTTGGGGAAGCTGCAGTCTTAGCAAACATTGTAGATGCAAACAAGGATGAATGGATTTTAGGAACGGTTGCTGGTGCTAATACCTTATTGGTTATTTGTCGAGACCAGCACGTTGCCAAGCTGATGGAAGATCGTTTGCTAGATTTGATGAAAGATAAATAAGGTCTTGGGAGTTGCTCTCAAGACTTATTTTTAGCAAGGAGAGACGGAAAATGGCAACAGAAAAGCTATCACCCGGCATGCAACAGTATGTGGATATCAAAAAACAATACCCAGATGCTTTTTTGCTTTTTCGGATGGGTGATTTTTACGAGTTGTTCTATGAAGATGCAATCAATGCAGCACAGATTTTAGAAATTTCCTTAACAAGTCGGAATAAAAATGCAGAAAATCCGATACCCATGGCAGGTGTCCCCTATCATTCTGCCCAGCAGTATATCGACGTATTGATTGAGCAGGGTTATAAGGTGGCCATAGCCGAGCAGATGGAAGATCCCAAACAAGCAGTGGGGGTTGTCAAGCGAGAGGTGGTTCAGGTCATCACACCTGGAACGGTCGTCGATAGTAGTAAGCCCGATAGTCAGAATAATTTCTTGGTTGCCTTAGATCGTGATGGCAATCAATTTGGCCTAGCTTATATGGATCTAGTGACGGGTGATTTCTATGTGACAGGTCTATTGGATTTCACGTTGGTTTGTGGGGAAATCCGTAACCTCAAGGCTCGTGAAGTGGTGCTGGGCTATGACTTGTCTGAAGAAGAAGAACAAATTCTCAGCCGTCAGATGAATCTTGTGCTTTCCTATGAGAAGGAAGGCTTCGAGGATATTCATTTACTAGATTCACGACTGGCAGCTGTGGAGCAAGCGGCAGCTAGTAAGCTACTCCAGTATGTTCACCGGACCCAGATGCGGGAATTGAACCACCTCAAACCAGTTATCCGCTATGAAATCAAAGATTTCTTGCAGATGGACTATGCGACCAAGGCTAGTCTGGATTTGGTTGAGAATGCCCGTTCAGGTAAGAAGCAGGGGAGTCTTTTCTGGCTTTTGGATGAAACCAAAACGGCTATGGGTATGCGGCTCTTGCGTTCTTGGATTCACCGTCCCTTGATTGATAAGGAACGAATCGTCCAACGTCAAGAGGTGGTGCAGGTCTTTCTTGACCACTTTTTTGAGCGTAGTGATTTGACAGACAGCCTCAAGGGTGTTTATGACATCGAACGCTTGGCTAGTCGGGTTTCTTTTGGCAAGACCAATCCCAAGGATCTCTTGCAACTGGCGACTACCTTATCTAGTGTGCCACGGATTCGAGCGATTTTAGAGGGAATGGAGCAGCCTGCTTTAGCTTATCTCATCGCACAGTTGGATGCCATTCCAGAGTTAGAGAGTTTGATTAGCGCAGCGATTGCCCCTGAAGCCCCTCACGTGATTACGGAAGGTGGCATTATTCGGACGGGATTTGATGAGACCTTGGATAAATACCGCCGAGTGCTCAGAGAAGGGACCAGCTGGATTGCTGAGATTGAGGCTAAGGAGAGAGAAAACTCTGGTATCAGCACTCTCAAGATTGACTACAATAAAAAGGATGGCTACTATTTCCATGTGATCAATTCGCAACTGGGAAATGTGCCAGCCCACTTTTTCCGTAAGGCAACGCTGAAAAACTCGGAACGCTTTGGTACTGAGGAATTGGCCCGTATCGAGGGGGATATGTTGGAGGCGCGTGAGAAGTCAGCCAACCTAGAGTACGAAATCTTTATGCGCCTCCGTGAGGAAGTCAGCAAGTACATCCAGCGTTTGCAGGCGCTAGCCCAAGGAATTGCGACAGTTGATGTCTTGCAAAGTCTCGCAGTTGTGGCTGAAATCCAGCATTTGATTCGACCGGAGTTTGGAGAGGATTCACAAATCGCTATCCAGAAAGGGCGCCATGCTGTCGTCGAAAAGGTCATGGGGGCTCAGACCTACATTCCAAACAGTATCCAGATGGCAGAAGATACGAGTATTCAGCTGATTACAGGGCCCAACATGAGCGGGAAGTCCACCTACATGCGCCAGCTAGCCATGACTGCGGTTATGGCCCAGCTAGGCTCGTATGTGCCGGCAGAAAGTGCCCATTTGCCTATCTTCGATGCCATCTTTACTCGCATCGGAGCGGCAGATGACTTGGTTTCAGGTCAATCAACCTTTATGGTGGAGATGATGGAGGCCAACAATGCCATTTCGCATGCGACCAAGAACTCTCTCATTCTCTTTGATGAATTGGGACGGGGAACTGCGACCTATGATGGCATGGCTCTTGCCCAGTCCATCATCGAATACATCCATGAACATATCGGAGCCAAAACCCTTTTTGCGACCCATTATCATGAGTTGACCAGTCTGGAGTCTAGCTTGGAACACTTGGTCAATGTCCACGTGGCAACCTTGGAGCAGGATGGGCAGGTGACCTTCCTTCACAAGATCGAACCAGGACCAGCTGACAAATCCTATGGTATCCATGTTGCTAAGATTGCTGGTTTACCAGGAGAACTTTTAGCAAGGGCGGATAAGATTTTGACACAACTGGAGAGTCAAGGGGGAGAAAGTCCAAGTCTGATAAGGCAAACAAGTGCCGTCACTGAACAGATTTCTCTCTTTGATACACCTGAAGAACATCCTATCCTAGCAGAATTAGCTAAACTGGATGTTTACAATATGACACCTATGCAGGCTATGAATGTCTTAGTTGGGTTCAAACAAAAATTATAAAAAGAATCCCACTCGCGCCTTTGTGAGTGGGATTTCTCTATTACTTTTTATGAGCCAAGAGTTGATTGATGTGGTCTACTTTTTTAGCTTCTCTTTTATAGAGAATAGTCCAGATGATAAGGTAGACAATCGCAAACTCTGGAATGAGCTGGAGATAGAAGATCCAGTGGAAGGGGAACCAACCAGCCAGAGTTGCTAGTGGAACAAAGCCAGCCAGCATGAGGAAGAAATGGGAAAGTGTTGCACGGAGCAAGCTCCAGTCACGGCTGAATAAGCGACTGCCAAAGCTAAAGAGAACGCCGATAGCTGACCAGATGATCATGCAGTAGAGCAAGACTAGAGCACCGTGAACCTGATGTTGCACCATCACTTGGCCGATCAGAGACTCGGGGCTCAGTGGGGCATAGGTATTTGGTGCATAAATGAGCGAAAAGAGGATAGAGAGGATGAGGCCGATGAGGACACCAGCGGCTGCATCGTGAAAGATTTGTTTTTTCATAGTTCTAATTTCTCCTTGATGGTTTTTAGGTAACGGCGAGATGAGTAAGTAAAGCTTTCGTTTTTGAGAAAGATTTCGATCAGGCCGTTGGGGGTTAGTTTGAGATGAGAGATAGAGTCGATATTGACGATTTCAGATTGGGAAATTTGGATAAAAGTGGTCGGCAGAATGTCAAGCACCTGATAGAGTCGCAAATCAATAGTGTAGGTATGAGAAGCAGTTTCTGCTAGAACCTTGCGATTCTCGATATAGAAGCGCTGAATCTTGCCAATTTCAACTAGATAGACTTGATCTTCAATCTTTCCTTTGATTGTTTCTTTTTGGTCAAGATTTTCAGCGAACTCGATGACTTTCTGGACTTTTTCGGTCGGCTGAGGAGTTTGGACAATCAGCTTTTCCTCCTCGTAAGTCTCCTTAATCTGTAGTTCTACTTTCATAAATTTCCCTCCCTAACATTTCATACAAAATTGTGATCACTTCCTGTACACCTTTATTAAACACTATTTTATGACCCATGGCAAGAGCTTTTGTCTATGTGGAGAGATTTGGAGTCTATGTGGTATTTGCTTTTTCTGGTAGCATGTGAAATATGGTATAATAGCACTAATCAATTTCTAGGAAAATAGATACAGAAAGGGGC
Source organism: Streptococcus oralis (assembly GCF_001579175.1). Lineage (GTDB taxonomy): Bacteria > Bacillota > Bacilli > Lactobacillales > Streptococcaceae > Streptococcus > Streptococcus oralis_O. The sequence goes on along the minus strand of NZ_KQ970759.1, from coordinate 701,376 downwards.
TGAAAGATGTCTCATATTATTGAATTGCCAGAGGTGCTGGCAAACCAGATCGCAGCAGGAGAGGTTATTGAACGTCCTGCCAGTGTGGTGAAAGAGTTGGTAGAAAATGCCATTGACGCGGGCTCAAGTCAGATTATCATTGAGATTGAGGAATCAGGTCTCAAGAAGATTCAAATCACAGATAATGGTCATGGTATCCCTCACGATGAGGTGGAATTGGCCCTGCGTCGCCATGCAACCAGTAAGATAAAAAATCAAGCAGACCTCTTTCGGATTCGGACGCTTGGTTTTCGAGGTGAAGCCCTGCCCTCTATCGCTTCTGTCAGTGTTCTGACTCTGTTGACGGCGGTGGATGGCGCGAGTCATGGGACCAAGCTCGTCGCGAGTGGAGGTCAAGTCGAAGAAATCATCCCAGCGACTAGCCCTGTGGGGACCAAGGTTTGTGTAGAGGACCTCTTTTTCAACACGCCAGCCCGTCTCAAGTATATGAAGAGCCAGCAGGCGGAGCTGTCTCATATCATCGATATTGTCAACCGTCTGGGATTGGCCCATCCTGAGATTTCTTTTAGTTTGATTAGTGATGGCAAGGAAATGACACGAACAGCAGGAACTGGTCAGCTGCGCCAAGCCATCGCAGGGATTTACGGTTTGGCAAGTGCCAAGAAGATGATTGAAATTGAGAACTCTGACCTAGATTTCGAAATTTCAGGTTTTGTTTCCTTGCCTGAATTGACACGAGCAAATCGTAACTATATCAGCCTCTTCATCAATGGGCGATATATCAAGAACTTTCTGCTCAATCGTGCAATTTTAGATGGTTATGGCAGCAAGCTCATGGTGGGACGCTTTCCGTTGGCTGTTATTCATATCCATATTGACCCTTATCTAGCGGATGTCAATGTGCATCCGACCAAGCAAGAAGTGCGAATTTCCAAGGAAAGAGAGCTAATGGCGCTTGTCTCAGAAGCTATCGCAAAGAGTCTTAAGGAACAGACCTTGATACCTGATGCTTTAGAAAATCTTGCCAAATCCACCGTACGCAATCGTCAAAAGGTAGAGCAGACCATTCTCCCACTCAAAGAAAATACGCTTTACTATGAAAAAACGGAGGTAACTAGACCCAGCCAAGCTGAGGTGGCTGATCACCAGGTTGAATTAACTGAGGAGGGTAGGGACCTAACCCTGTTTGCTAAAGAAACTTTAGACCAATTGACTAAGCCAGCAAAACTGCATTTTGCAGAGAGAAAGCCTGTCAGCTATGACCAACTAGACCATCCAGAACTAGATTTAACCAGTCTCGATAAGGCCTATGACAAGCTGGAGCGAGAAGAAGCATCCAGCTTCCCAGAATTGGAGTTTTTCGGACAAATGCACGGGACTTATCTCTTTGCTCAAGGGCGAGATGGCCTCTACATCATAGACCAGCACGCTGCTCAGGAACGGGTCAAGTATGAGGAATACCGAGAAAGTATTGGCAATGTTGACCAGAGCCAGCAACAACTCCTAGTACCTTACATCTTTGAATTTCCTGCGGATGACGCCCTTCGTCTCAGAGAAAGAATGCCTCTCTTAGAGGAAGTGGGTGTCTTTCTAGCTGAGTACGGAGAAAATCAATTTATCCTGCGTGAACATCCTATTTGGATGGCAGAGGAAGAAATCGAGTCTGGTATCTATGAAATGTGTGACATGCTGCTCTTGACCAAGGAAGTTTCTATCAAGAAATACCGAGCAGAGCTGGCTATCATGATGTCCTGCAAGCGGTCTATCAAGGCCAACCATCGTATCGATGACCACTCAGCCAGACAGCTCCTCTATCAGCTCTCTCAATGTGATAACCCTTACAACTGTCCACATGGCCGTCCTGTTTTGGTGCATTTTACCAAGTCGGATATGGAAAAAATGTTCCGACGCATTCAGGAAAATCATACCAGTCTTCGTGAGTTGGGGAAATATTAAGAACACAAAAAGCCTTTGTTCCTTTTCGAACAAGGCTTTTTAGTTTTTCCAAAGTGGGAACTTGATTGGACATGGGCAACTTGACACGAGGTTTACACTTGCTTGACAAGATCATTTCTAAAAAAATATTACGAAAACTGAATTAGGGGATTCAAGGTTTTGTAGAGTCGTCTTTGTCTGAAGGATTCTCAAGACCAATTACCTTATCAAGATAACGTTGTTTGGTTTTAAGAGCCTTGTTGATAGCAATCGCTGAAGCAATCAATAGAACAAAGGTTAGCCAGATCCAAGCAGTGAAATCGGCTGGGAAACTAGAACCGGCTAAAAAGAGATAGATAGCCAGAGCTAAGACGAAAATATAAATCACTTGCCAGAGGCCAAAGGATTTAACTTCTTTATAGTATTTATCCTTATCTTCCTCCAAAATCACTGCCGTGGAACCTTTTTCAAAGTTTTCATCCAGTAAGAGATAGTCAGTTGTTACTTGAAAAATCTTGCTTAATTCAATGATTTTTTCGATTTCAGGAAGTACTTGTCCAGACTCCCATTTGGAGATGCTTTGCCGAGAAACATTGATTTGTTCTGCTAGCTTTTCCTGGGACCAACCTTTTTCCTTTCTGAGCTCAAATAGTTTTTCTGCGAGTTTCATTATTCTATCCTCCTTTTTCTACTTCTATCCTAACAATTTTTACTTATAAAGAGAATACAATCTCCTGTACTATTTGTCAACCAGAGGTTGCACCTTTTGTTGCAGTCTGTCTTGGGGAAATATGGTATACTAGATAGGCAAAATAAGGGAGAAAAAATTATGTACGAATATCTTAAAGGAATCATTACCAAAATCACTGCTAAATATATCGTCCTTGAGGCAAATGGTATCGGTTATATCTTGCATGTAGCCAACCCTTATGCCTACTCAGGTCAGGTTAACCAAGAAACTCAGATTTATGTGCACCAAGTTGTCCGCGAGGATGCCCATCTGCTTTATGGTTTTCGCTCAGAAGATGAGAAAAAACTTTTTCTTAGTCTGATTTCGGTCTCAGGGATTGGTCCTGTATCTGCTTTGGCTATTATCGCTGCCGATGACAATGCTGGCTTGGTTCAAGCCATCGAGACTAAGAACATCACCTACTTGACCAAGTTCCCTAAAATTGGCAAGAAAACAGCCCAACAGATGGTGCTGGACTTGGAAGGCAAGGTAGTCGTGGCTAGTGATGACCTTCCTGCCAAAGTCGCAGTACAAGCCAGTGCTGAAAATCAAGAGTTGGAAGAAGCTATGGAAGCCATGCTGGCGCTAGGCTACAAGGCAACAGAGCTCAAGAAAATCAAGAAATTCTTTGAAGGAACGACGGATACAGCTGAGAACTATATCAAGTCTGCCCTTAAGATGTTGGTCAAATAGGAGAAGAGTATGCCAAAACGTTGTTCGTGGGTCAAGATGACCAATCCGCTCTACATCGCCTACCACGACCAGGAGTGGGGACAGCCTCTTCATGATGATCGCGCTCTTTTTGAACTGCTCTGTATGGAGACTTATCAGGCTGGTCTGTCTTGGGAAACGGTACTAAACAAACGCCAGGCTTTCCGAGAAGCATTTCATGGCTATCAAATTCAAGCGGTCGCGGAAATGACAGATGGGGAGTTGGAAGCCTTGTTAGAGAATCCAGCCATCATCCGAAATCGGTCCAAGATTTTTGCTACGCGTGCCAATGCCCAAGCATTTTTACAAGTTCAGGAAGCATATGGCTCCTTTGATGCCTATCTCTGGTCTTTTGTCAATGGACAAACCATCATCAATGATGTCCCTGACTATCACCTAGCTCCAGCTAAAACGTCTTTATCTGAGAAAATATCCAAGGATCTCAAAAAACGAGGCTTCAAGTTCACAGGTCCAGTCGCGGTTTTGTCATTTTTACAAGCTGCTGGTCTGGTTGACGACCATGAGAATGATTGTGAGTGGAAGGGGAATTAAATGATGTCTAACAAAAATAAGGGAATTCTGATTTTTGCGATTCTCTATACAGTTCTCTTTGTGTTTGATGGCGTTAAATTGCTGGCTTCCTTGATGCCATCTGCCATTGCGAATTATCTAAAATATCTAGTCTATGTAGTATTAGCTCTATATGGCTCTTTCTTGTTCAAGGATAGATTGATTCAACAATGGAATGAGATTAGAAAGACTAAAAGAAAATTTTTCTTTGAAGTTTTAAAGGGCTTTCTTCTTCTCTTTCTAATGACTATCCTTTTTGCTCTCCTTTCGGAAATATTGAAACAAGTTTTGGGTTTGAGTGGTCAAGGGCAAAATGAGGCTAGTATACAAAGTGCTTTTAAAGAACAACCCATACTGATAGCAGTTTTTGCTTGTATCATTGGACCTCTGGTAGAAGAATTATTATTCCGTCAAACTCTATTGAGATATTTGAGAAAAAGTCTGCCAAGTTGGTTGAGTATCTTTATAGTCGGACTTGCCTTCGCCCTAACCCATATGCACAGTTTGGCTTTATCAGAGTGAGTCAGTGCAGTCGGTTACCTAGGTGGGGGCCTTGCCTTTTCAATTATTTATGTGAAAGAAAAGGAGAATATCTACTATCCCCTACTTGTTCATATGTTAGGCAACAGCCTCTCCTTCATTATTTTAGTTATCAGTAGTATGTGACGTTTTAGTAGTTATACAAGAGAAAAAGCTGAGAAACTCTTCTCAGCTTTTTTTATTATAGTCAAAGCGAATGACTTGCTCTTTTGCATCCACATAAGCATGGACGCCGAAGGGTACAATGACTCTTGGTGTGGCATGGCCAACGTTTAGATTATAGACAATCGGGATATTGCTATCAATGGTGTCCATTAAAGCCTCTTTATAGTCGTCATAGAAGTTTTCATCCATAGGTTTTCCGACCAAGAGTCCACTGATGACCTCAAATACCCCAGTTTCTTTTAAAGCCTGCAACATCTTTTTGAAATCATCAGGTTCAGGTTTTTCTTCGCTTGTTTCTAGTAAGAGAATTTTTCCTTTCCAGTCGGATAAGTCAGGGAAGAGTTTGTACTTTTGGCAGAGTTCTATACTGTCTGCATATCGAGAATTGTCAAAGATATCATAGAGGGACTCAAGACAACCACCGAGGATTTCTCCCTCAAACTGAGCATTTCCTTGTAACAAGTCAAAACCTGTATTTACATGGCTGATACGAGCTGTTCCCAGAGCATTGGGACTAAAGTCAGTCCGTTCCTCATACCAAAGGTCGCTAGGGCGGATTTCTGAGATTCTTCCAGTCTCGATCAGTTCTTTAAAGTAGTGGAGGCTATAGGGCAACATCTCCTTGTCCAATTCACAAATATCTGCTAAAAAGGATTGCCCATAAAAAGTCTTGACCCCTAGTTTGTGCAACATAAGGTGGTTCATAGTGGTATCCGAGAAGCCAAGAAAAATCTTTTGTTTGATAATCTTTTGTAGTTGGCCATTTTCAAAAAGATAAGGTAGCAAGCGATAGGTATCATCCCCACCGATGGCACAGAGGACCATGTCGATGCTATCGTCCGAAAAGGCCTGCATCAAATCTTCTGCACGCGCCTCAGGATGGTCCTTGATAAAGTCTAAGCCTTTTAGCGAATGGGGCAAAAAGATAGGATTGAGTCCCAGATCCTTGAGACGTTGGACACCCAAATCGACTTCGTGTTTGACAAAATCCTCTCCGATAACACCACTAGACAAACTAACGATACCAATAGTAGAAACCATATCTCATCCTCCTAGAAATAGATTGATACTCTTCGAAAATCAAATTCAAACCACGTCAGCTTTGCCTTGCCGTACTCAAGTACAGCCTGCGGCTAGCTTCCTAGTTTGCTCTTTGATTTTCATTGAGTATGAGCCTATTTTATCACAAAAGATGAGAGAAAACTATAAGAATGAAACTCAGAAGTGCTATTGAATCTCAAGAAAGCAAGTGAAAAAGCAACCGCCTGAGCAGTTGCTTTTCGTTTTTCTAATCTCGCTAGATATGAGTTACTTGGTCAACTCCTGATTATAGGAGAGGGCTAAATCAATCCAGTAAGGAAGCTCTTTTTGACCTTCGATATCTAGATCTATATAGCCATGATAAGGTCGCCCTCTCATCAATGTAGTAGGAGCTCCTGTTCGGGGTAGAACTTGCTTTTCCATTTCTTTGCCAATTCTCACCATAACCAGTTCGTCCTTTCTGGAACTGACTGTAAGGACCATTTTCCCACGAATCATAAAGGCCAGGCCACCAAACAATTTCTTTTCTTCTAACTCTTCTTCGAAAATTTGGGGAGGAAGTTTAAGTGCTAGAATTTTGCGAATCTGCTGAGCTAAGGATTGACTATATGCCATAGCGTTTCACTTTTCTTAATAACGTGATGGGCCTGCGCTTGCGCTTCGGATATTGAAGCGTTTTTTGAGATAGAAGCGAAGGGCGAGAAGGGCTGCTCCTAGAACAGCCAAAGGCAGTGGAGCAAGGATTGGATTGAGAGCTGCTGGTAGGAAGCTTGTTGCGAAGAAGACAGCCAACCAGAGAAGCATAGCAGCGAGGATGACGAGGATTGATTTCCAGAAAGGAGGGCGCTGGCTACGATCTGTGTCTGGTCCATAATACTGGTAGACAAAGTAGTACATCAAGTAGAAGGCAACACCTCCAACAAGCCCAACCAACAAGAGGGTAATCAAACCATAGCCAATGGCCTGGTCTGTAGAGAAGAAGTTGGTCAGAGCGCTAACCAGTGCAAAGAGACTGGTGATAAAAAGGGCTGAGTCCATAATCATGAGTTTTGGATCATCATTTTCTTTTGGATGCTCTTTTTCGTACTGTTCCTTGACTGTAAAGCTATGAGCCCAGTGAGTTGGAGCGCCGTAGAGGGAACGAGCTGTCGTTCCTTTGACTTGTTCTTCAAGGATTTTAGGAATAACTTCCTCAAAAACAGCCTTGATTTCAGCATCTGTTTTGCCATCTTTGATAAATTGCTGGGTAGCAATATGGATAAACTCTTGGTTTTTCTTGGTTAATTTTTGTAAATCAATTTGTGACATGGGGACTCCTTTTAGAACCATTTTTTATGGATGAGGTAGAGAGTGAGCGAAACACTCATAGCAAAGGCGATAAAGACGATTAACCAGAAGGCGTGAGGTTCACCATTGAGGGGGATTTCATTGTCTTTAAAGTTCATCCCGTAGGCGGAGAAGACCATGGTCGGAATGGACATGACGATGGTCACGAGAGCCAAGGTTTTCATGATGTTGTTCTGGTTGTTGGAAATGATAGAAGCAAAGGTCTCTGTCATCGAATGAAGGACGTTTCCATAAATATCTGCCATCTCGATGGCCTGTTGGGTTTCAATCAAGGTATCTTCGAGCAGGTCTTCGTCTTCAAGGTATTTTTTGATATTACTGGTTGCGCTCGTCAGCTTTTTAATCACGCGCTCATTTGTTTTGAGTGAGGCCTTGAAATAGACGATGGTCTTTTCTAACTCCATGAGTTCAATCAATTCTTCGTTACGAGTAGACTGGTGCAGTTGGCTTTCAATTTGCTCGCTTTTACGATCAATGGAACGAAGAGCGGTCAGGTAGAGCTCGGCATTGCGATAGAGAATCTGAAAGATAAAGCGGGACCGCATGAAGGTGTAAAAATTCCGTAATCTACGATTGATAAAAATATCGAGGACAGGCAAGGGCTCCAAGCAAGTTGTAATAATCGTCTCTTCGGTAATGATGATCCCAAGAGGGATGGTCACGTAGTAGGTGCGGTTATTTCTTTCCTCTGTGATGGGGACGTCCACGATGATCAAGGTATATTCATCTTCGATGGTCACACGAGACATTTCCTCGGCATCGAGCGGCGCTCGCAAGTCAGCGATATCGATGTCAAAAGCGTTGGCAATTTCGATGGATTCACTCTGAGTAGGATTGACGAGATTGATCCAAGTACCCGGTTCAAGCGTATCAATCTCTTTAAATTCTGTAGTTGTTGAGAGAAAGACTTGTTTCATATCTCCATCCTTTCCTTATTATTCAGATTTTTTTCACACCGTACTATTATACTACAAAATCAGCTTTTTGGGTAATAGAATTTCAGTTTTTTTGGTATAATGGAAAGCAATAATGGACTAGAAAGAACAACTATGCAAGATAAAATTGTCATACATGGGGCGCGTGCCCATAATTTAAAAAATATTGATGTGGAGATTCCGCGGGACAAGCTGGTCGTGGTGACGGGTTTGTCTGGTTCTGGGAAGTCGAGTTTGGCTTTTGATACCTTGTACGCTGAGGGGCAGCGTCGTTATGTAGAGAGCCTGTCTGCCTACGCTCGTCAGTTCTTGGGCAACATGGAAAAACCTGATGTGGATGCCATTGATGGTCTTAGCCCTGCTATTTCCATTGATCAGAAAACGACTAGCAAAAATCCTCGCTCAACCGTTGGAACCACGACTGAAATCAATGACTATCTGCGTCTCCTCTACGCGCGCGTGGGGACGCCTTACTGTATCAACGGTCACGGAGCCATTACAGCCTCGTCTGTGGAACAGATTGTGGATAAGGTCTTGGAATTACCAGAACGTCAACGTCTGCAAATCTTAGCACCAGTCATCCGTAAGAAAAAAGGGCAGCACAAGAGTGTCATTGAAAAGGTTCAGAAAGACGGTTATGTCCGCGTCCGAGTGGATGGGGAAGTTTATGATGTGACCGAGGTGCCAGAGCTATCCAAGAGCAAGCAACACAATATCGATGTAGTGGTCGACCGTATTGTCATCAAGGAGGGCATTCGTAGCCGTCTCTTTGACTCGATTGAAGCCGCCCTTCGTATCGCAGAAGGATATGTCATTATCGATACCATGGACGATTCTGAGTTGCTATTCTCTGAGCACTATGCCTGTCCAGTCTGTGGCTTTACCGTACCAGAACTAGAACCTCGTCTCTTCTCCTTTAACGCGCCTTTTGGTTCTTGTAGCGAGTGTGATGGGCTAGGAATCAAGCTAGAGGTGGATGTTGACTTGGTGGTTCCTGATACCAGCAAAACTTTACGTGAGGGAGCCTTGGCACCTTGGAATCCTATCTCATCTAACTACTATCCAAACATGTTAGAGCAAGCCATGACTGCCTTCGGAGTGGATATGGATAAGCCTTTTGAAGACTTGTCAGAAGAGGATAGGAACTTGATTCTCTATGGTTCAGATGGCAAAGAGTTCCATTTCCACTATGAAAATGAATTTGGCGGTGTGCGGGATATTGACATTCCTTTTGAAGGAGTGATTGGCAATATCAAGCGTCGTTACCATGAAACCAATAGTGACTACACGCGCACCCAGATGCGCCTCTACATGAATGAGCTGACCTGCGGAACTTGCCACGGCTACCGTCTCAATGACCAGGCCTTGTCTGTTCGTGTAGGTGGCGAGCAAGGACCGCATATCGGTGAAATCTCAGACCTGTCTATCGCAGACCACTTGGAGTTGGTGAGCCAGTTGACCTTGTCGGAGAATGAAGCCATTATCGCCCGTCCCATTCTCAAGGAAATCAAGGATCGTTTGACCTTCCTCAATAACGTAGGCCTCAACTATCTGACCCTATCTCGTTCGGCAGGAACCCTGTCAGGTGGGGAGAGTCAGCGGATTCGTTTGGCGACGCAGATTGGTTCCAACCTATCAGGTGTCCTCTATATCCTTGATGAGCCGTCGATTGGTCTCCACCAGAGGGATAATGACCGTTTAATTGCTAGCTTGAAAAAGATGCGTGACTTGGGCAATACTCTCATCGTGGTGGAACACGACGAAGATACCATGCGTGAGGCGGATTATCTGATTGACGTTGGTCCGGGTGCTGGTGTTTTTGGTGGGGAGATTGTGGTTGCAGGAACACCCAAGCAGGTGGCTCGCAACAGCAAGTCCATCACAGGCCAATATCTATCAGGTAAACGTGCTATTCCAGTCCCAGAGGAGCGTCGCGTAGGCAATGGGCGCTTTATCGAGGTGACAGGAGCGCGTGAGAACAACTTGCAAAATGTTACTGCCCGCTTCCCGCTAGGGAAATTCATCGCAGTAACGGGGGTATCGGGTTCAGGGAAATCGACCTTGATCAACAGCATCCTCAAAAAAGCCATTGCCCAGAAGCTAAACCGTAATTCAGACAAGCCTGGTAAATTCAAGACCATCACAGGGATTGAGCATGTAGACCGCCTGATTGACATTGACCAGAGTCCTATTGGACGGACGCCGAGGTCTAACCCTGCTACCTATACGGGAGTTTTTGACGACATCCGGGACCTCTTTGCCCAGACAAATGAAGCCAAGATTCGAGGCTACAAGAAGGGCCGTTTCAGTTTCAACGTCAAGGGTGGTCGTTGTGAAGCCTGCTCAGGTGACGGGATTATCAAGATTGAGATGCACTTCTTGCCAGATGTTTATGTGGCTTGTGAAGTCTGCCACGGTACCCGCTACAACAGTGAAACCTTAGAAGTTCACTACAAGGAAAAGAACATCTCGCAAGTCTTGGATATGACCGTCAACGATGCGGTAGAATTCTTCCAACACATTCCCAAGATTCAACGCAAACTTCAGACCATCAAGGATGTCGGACTGGGCTATGTAACCTTAGGACAACCGGCTACCACCCTTTCTGGGGGGGAAGCCCAGCGTATGAAGTTGGCTAGTGAACTCCACAAACGCTCAACAGGCAAGTCATTCTACATTCTCGATGAACCGACGACAGGGCTTCATACTGAGGATATCGCTCGCTTGCTTAAAGTCTTGGCTCGCTTTGTCGACGATGGCAATACAGTCCTCGTCATCGAGCACAATCTGGATGTTATCAAGACTGCAGACCATATCATCGACTTGGGACCTGAGGGCGGTGTCGGTGGCGGAACCATCATCGCAACAGGAACTCCAGAAGAAGTAGCGGCTAATGAAGCCAGCTACACAGGACACTATTTGAAAGGAAAGTTACATCATGAATAAACGTGTGCAAGCATTTCTAGCGAAAATGCAAGAAAAAGAACTAGATGGAATCATTATCAACAACCTTAAAAATGTCTACTATTTGACAGGATTTTGGGGCTCAAATGGAACAGTCTTCATCAGCCGTGACCGCCAAGTCTTAGTGACAGACTCTCGCTATATCATTGCTGCTAAGCAAGAAGTAACAGGTTTTGAGATTGTGGCTGACCGTGATGAGTTGGCTGTCATTGCAGGCATTGTTAAGGATATGAGCTTGTCTCGCGTCGGTTTTGAAGATGAAATTTCAGTTTCTTATTACCACCGTATGCAGGCTGCCTTTGCGGGAATCAACTTGTTGCCACAGACTCAGTTTGTTGAAGCACTCCGTATGATTAAGGATGAGAAAGAGGTTGCGACCATTCGCAAGGCTTGTTCCATCTCAGATCAAGCTTTTCGCGATGCGCTTGACTTTATCAAACCAGGAAAAACTGAAATTGAAATTGCCAACTTCCTTGACTTCCGCATGCGTGAGTTAGGAGCGGCAGGTTTGTCTTTTGATACCATTTTAGCAAGTGGTATCAACTCTTCCAAACCCCATGCCCACCCCATGCATAAACCCGTAGAGCTAGGAGAAGCAATTACCATGGACTTCGGCTGTCTCTATGATCACTATGTCAGCGATATGACACGTACCATCTATCTAGGCCATGTCAGTGACGAGCAAGCAGAGATTTACAACACAGTTTTGAAAGCCAACCAAGCTCTGATTGACCAAGCTAAGGCAGGTCTAGGTTTCCGTGACTTTGACAAAATTCCACGTGATATTATCATCGAGGCAGGCTATGGCGACTACTTTACCCACGGTATTGGACACGGTATCGGACTGGATATTCACGAAGAACCTTACTTTAGCCAAACTTCTACTGAAACTATTAAGTCTGGCATGACCTTGACTGATGAACCAGGTATTTATATCGAAGGGAAATACGGGGTTCGTATCGAAGATGATATCTTGATCACAGAGACAGGTTGCGAATTGTTGACTTTAGCATCTAAGGAATTAATTATTATTTAAGAAAATTATGATAAATCGTTGACTTTTATATTCTAAAGGTTTATACTGAAAGACGAAAACGGTAGGTGAGGCTACCATAGGGATACGGATGACTACCGCAAAGCAGTGGAGACACTACTCGTTGGTCAACAGTCCTGGTCGCGAAGGCCAAGACTAAGCTCATTACATCGCCCTATGGAGTTAAAGCTTGAACGAAAAAACAGATAATTAGTTTTTTAATCCTGCCATTTTTATGGTGGGATTTTCTGCTGTTTTAAGAAAAAGAAAGGAGAAAAACGATGCAAATTGACGATCATCCAGAACCGCACATACACAGCCAATCGCTGATTTGTGTCGTTCTGCCCTTATAAAGTGATTGGTCTCTGTGTATGAAACACATCATTCATACAGATAGGAGAAACCAATGAAAACTACAAAAGAAAGATTAGCAACAGCTATTCACACACCCTTAAACGAAACTCTATCTTTTTATAAGACAAGTCTAACAGGCTTGACTGAGGAGCAGGTGGAGAAAAATCGTGACCTATATGGCGAAAACACCATCACCAAGGGTCAAGAAGATAGTATCCTCAAAAAGATTTACGAATCTATTATCAATCCATTTACAATCATCCTTCTTGTCATTGCTATGATTTCCATGGTGACCAATGTCTGGTTGGCAAAGCCTGGACAAGAAGATCCGACGACCTCTATCATCATCGTCGTTCTCGTTCTAATCTCTGGTGGCATACGCTTTGTCCAAGAACTGCGGAGTGACAAGGCTGCGACCAACCTATCAAAAATGATTGTGAACACAGCCACAGTTATTCGCGAAGGCCAGAGTTTAGAGGTCGCAATTGAAGATTTGGTCGTTGGAGATATAGTCAAGTTAAGTGCTGGGGACATGATTCCAGCAGACCTCATTTTAATTGAAACACGTGATTTCTTTGTCCAACAATCTGGTTTGACAGGTGAAAGTGACTCAGTTGAAAAACTGGCCTTGTCAAAAATGAGTCAGTCAAACTTTGATAGTCTACTAGAAGCAGAAGCGCTCGCTTTTATGGGAACCAATGTGATATCAGGAAGTGCCAAGGCTTTGATTCTAGCGGTCGGTGATGACACCATGATGGGAGAAATCGAGCAAACTCTCAATACCTATGACGAACCGACCTCTTTTGAACGGGAGATGAACAGCATCTCTTGGCTCTTGATCCGTTTGATGTTAGTCATGGTTCCCATCGTCTTTCTCTCCAATGGCTTGACAGATGACGACTGGCTGGAAGCAGGTGTGTTTGCACTGAGTGTTGGTGTTGGATTGACACCTGAGATGCTTCCTATGATCATCACGGCTAGTCTAGCAAAAGGCTCCATTATCATGGCCAAGGAAAAAGTCGTCATCAAAAAACTCAATGCCATACAAGATCTAGGTGCTATTGATATCCTATGCACGGATAAAACCGGAACCCTTACCCAAGACGAAATTGTCCTTGAATATCCTTTGGATATACATGGAGATTTGGATTTATCTGTGTTGAGACGTGCCTATCTCAATTCCTATTTTCAAACGGGATTGAAAAACTTGATGGACCGTGCCATTATCAGTAGAACTGAAAAAGAAGCTAAAGAACACGCTATTCTACAAAATTTGGATACTAGCTTCCAAAAAATCGATGAATTGCCCTTTGATTTTGAACGCAGGCGGATGAGTGTTATCGTCAAAGATGAGAACGAAGTTGTTAGTTTGGTAACCAAGGGTGCCCTAGAGGAAATGCTTGCGATTTCAACCCATGTGGAATATCAAGGTCAGATTAGCCCTTTGACGGATGATATCCGAGTGGAGATCTTAAAAGAAGTAGACCAACTCAATCAACAGGGCTTGCGAGTCTTGGGAGTTGCCTATAAAACAGGTCTAAAAGAAGGTTTTGCTTACTCAGTTGAAGATGAAAAAGAGATGATTCTAACAGGATATCTTGCCTTTCTAGATCCACCAAAACCATCAGCAGCACCTGCTATCCAAGCTTTGTTAGAACACGGTGTTCAAACAAAGATCTTGACGGGGGACAATGAGAAGGTAACCCAGGCAGTTTGCGAAAAAGTTGGTTTAGATGTTGATCAAATCTTGTTGGGTTCGGATATTGATGCCATGACGGACGAAGAGTTGGCTCAAGCAGTTGAGAAGGTGACTGTCTTTGCCAAACTTTCTCCGGATCAAAAAGCACGAATCATTTTACAAATCAAATCGAATGGACATTGTGTCGGCTATATGGGAGATGGGATCAATGATGCCCCTTCAATGAAAGTAGCAGATGTGGGGATTTCTGTTGATACAGCAGTAGATATTGCCAAAGAAACCGCTGATGTCATTTTGCTAGATAAGGATTTGATGGTGCTTGAAAAAGGGCTGGTTGAAGGACGCAAAGTCTATGCCAACATGACCAAATATATCAAGATGACGGTCAGCTCTAATTTCGGGAACATTTTCTCTCTGTTAGTGTCTGGTATCTTTTTACCTTTCCTTCCTATGGCTCCGATTCACTTGATTGTGTTAAACCTCGTCTACGACCTTTCTTGCATTGCCTTACCATTTGATAATGTAGATGAAGACTTTTTGAAACATCCTCATAAGTGGGAGGCTAAGTCTATTACTCGTTTTATGATTTGGATGGGTCCGATTTCGTCTGCCTTTGATATTTTGACCTTTATCTTGCTGTATTTTGTCATTGTCCCAATGGCGACAGGTCAAGCTTATACTCACGGAGCAGAGTCTGCAACGGGCTTTATCATCTTGTTCCAGACAGGTTGGTTCATTGAATCCATGTGGTCCCAAACCATGGTTATCCATATGCTTCGTTCAGCAAAGCTTCCTTTCTTACAAAGCCGTCCATCATGGTTTGTTCTTGGAACAAGCTTGCTAGCTGCTAGTTTTGTGACCTTCCTTCCCTACTCTTCAATTGCTAGCCTTCTTCATTTAGCCCCTTTGGAACCAATTTATTTCCTCTTTTTGCTTTTGATTATCGTTCTCTATATGATAAGTGTTACAGTTGTGAAACGATTGTATATCAAAAAATTTAAAAGTTGGTTATAAATTGATTTTGTCAAGAAAAAAGTACGAAAATCGCTAAAAAAGTTAAATTTTTTTAAAAATAGGTCGCAAGTCGGATGTTTTTTATGGTATAATAGACTAAACTGATAGTAACATGTAGCGAAAGGGGTAGGTACATGATCAAAATTTATACAGTCTCAAGTTGTACTAGCTGTAAAAAAGCGAAAACCTGGCTCAATGCCCACCAGTTAAGTTATAAAGAACAAAATCTCGGTAAAGAAGGAATTACGAGAGAAGAGTTATTAGACATTCTCACGAAAACAGATAATGGAATTGCCAGTATCGTTTCGTCAAAAAACCGCTACGCTAAAGCACTTGGAGTTGACATTGAAGATTTGAGTGTCAATGAAGTGCTCAACTTAATCATGGAAACTCCACGGATCTTAAAGAGTCCGATTCTCGTTGATGAGAAGCGCCTGCAAGTCGGCTATAAAGAAGATGATATCCGTGCCTTCTTGCCACGCTCTGTCCGTAATGTAGAAAATGCAGAAGCACGTCTACGTGCAGCTCTATAAAACATCAAGGCTGGGAGTGACTCCTGGCCTTGTTTGCTCTTTTGTTTTAAAATCATGTGAGGAATTATGAAAAAGTTACTAATTGCTAGTTTTGCTCTCCTCTTTTTGCTTGCGGGATGTGGGCAAAAAAAGGAAACTCCTGCTGCTTCCACAACAGCATCTGAACCTCTCCAATCCAACCTTCCCGTTTTGGACAATGCCGAAAAGAATACGGTTGTCACCAAGACCTTGTTGATGCCGAAGTCAGAAAATGGGACGCAACAGACTCAAACGATTACTTATAAAGGCAATCAATTTTTGACCTTGACCATCCAGCAAAAACGACCTGTCGGGGATGAACTCAAGACCTTTATCTCTGAAAATGGCCTAGAGGAAACGCAAAAAGCGCTTTTAGAAGCAGAAGAAAAGGATGAGACTATCCAAGAGGTACGCAAACTGGCAGGATTTACACTGGAAACCAAGCTACTCAGCGAGACAGAAATCCAGACCACAACGACTTATGATTTTCAAGTTTTGGATGTCAAAAAGGCAACTCAGCTAGAATATTTAAAAAATATCGGTCTTGAAAATCTCTTAAAAAACGAACCTAGCCAGTATATTGCTGACAGAGTGGCAAATGGGGCGGTAGAACAGTAAGAAAATCCAAATAAACAAACTGATTTATTTGTAGAACGTAAGGAAATATGCTATAATAGTAATATTCTAAGGAAAGAGGGTGTTAGAATGGGATTTACTGAAGAAACTGTACGGTTTAAATTGGATGATTCCAATAAGAAAGAAATTAGCGAAACGTTGACAGACGTCTATGCTTCTTTGAATGACAAGGGCTACAATCCGATTAACCAGATCGTCGGTTATGTATTGAGTGGTGACCCTGCCTACGTTCCTCGTTATAACAATGCACGAAATCAAATCCGTAAGTATGAGCGTGATGAAATTGTTGAAGAATTGGTACGCTACTACCTTAAAGGACAAGGGGTCGATCTATAATCTATGAGAATTATGGGATTGGACGTCGGTTCAAAAACAGTGGGCGTTGCCATTAGCGATCCCCTAGGCTTCACTGCTCAAGGACTTGAAATCATCCATATTAATGAGGATCAGGGCCAGTTTGGTTTTGACCGTATCAAGGAATTGGTTGATAGCTATAAGGTGGAGCGCTTTGTAGTTGGTCTACCTAAAAACATGAACAATACCAGTGGACCGCGGGTAGAAGCTAGTCAAGCCTACGGAGCAAAATTAGAGGAACTTTTTGGTTTACCAGTAGACTATCAAGATGAGCGTCTGACGACTGTCGCTGCGGAACGTATGTTGATTGAACAAGCAGATATCAGCCGTAACAAACGCAAGAAAGTTATTGATAAGTTGGCTGCTCAGCTGATTTTGCAAAATTATTTAGATAGAAAATTTTAAGACAGAGGAGAAACTATGTCACACGATCACAACCACGATCACGAAGAACGTGAATTGATTACACTTGTTGATGAACAAGGAAATGAAACTTTATTTGAAATCCTTTTGACCATTGATGGAAAAGAAGAATTTGGTAAAAACTATGTTCTTCTAGTGCCAGTTAACGCAGAAGAAGATGAAAATGGTGAAGTTGAAATCCAAGCTTACTCATTCATCGAAAATGAAGACGGAACAGAGGGTGAATTGCAACCAATTCCAGAAGACTCAGAAGACGAATGGAACATGATTGAAGAAGTCTTTAACAGCTTTATGGAGGAGTGATACAGTCTGGGAGACTGTATCAGCCCTGCTTCTAGAAATAAGAAAAAGCAGGAACGTTCGGGGGACATTTTTAGCCCAGTTCCTTTAAATAAGAGAGAACTGGTAAGTCTGGGAGACTGTATCAGCCCTGCTTCTAGAAATAAGAAAAAGCAGGAACATCCAGTAAACATTTTTACCCCTGCGCCAGAAATTGGAAAAGCAGGAACGTTCGGGGAACGTTTTTAGCCCAACTCCTGAAAATTAGAAGAGTTGGAACATCCAGTGGACGTTTTTAGCTCACGTTGAAATTCATAGTAGCTAGTGATTAGCTAACCAGGTAAGAGGTCGGGATTGTTGTCCCGGCCTCGTTTTTTATTTGCAATCATACTTTGATGCAGTGGTTGATTGGACTTTTGTTAAGGAGACATGTATGTTTGAAGTAGAAGAATGGCTCCATAGTCGGATTGGTTTAAACTTTAGATCTGGACTTGGAAGAATGCAGCGAGCAGTGGATTTGCTAGGGAATCCTGAGAAGGCTTATCCCATTATCCATGTAACAGGAACTAACGGTAAGGGGTCAACTATTGCCTTTATGAGGGAGTTGTTTGTAGTTCATGGAAATAATGTTGGCACCTTTACCTCTCCCCATATCATCAGTTTCCATGATCGAATCTGTATCAATGGGCAAGCAATAGCTGATGCAGATTTTATCCGTTTGGCGGAGCAAGTTAAGGAGATGGAAAAAACTCTTTTGGGAACACATGACCAGCTGTCCTTTTTTGAGTTGCTGACCTTGATTGCTTTCCTCTATTTTAGGGAACAAGAAGTAGATTTGGTTTTGCTAGAAGTGGGGATTGGTGGTTTACTAGACACGACTAATGTGGTAACTGGAGAGATTGCAGTTATTACTTCCATTGGCCTAGATCATCAGGAGACCTTGGGCGATAGTCTGGAGGAAATAGCCGAGCAGAAAGCTGGTATCTTCAAGACTGGAAAGAAGGCAGTCATTGCCAATCTTGCTCCAGAAGCTGAGCTTGTCTGTCAAAAAAGAGCAAGAGAGTTAGCTGTAGACCTTTATCAAGCTGGGCAAGATTTCACCTTGAAAGCTGGAAATTTTTCAAGTAGCCTAGCAAGATTTTCCCAGCTGAAAATCGGTTTGGAGGGTGTTTATCAGCAGGAAAATGCCGCCTTGGCTTTACAAAGCTTTCTACTTTTTATGGAGTCAAGAGAGGAAAAAGTCGAAGAAGAGTTTGTTAGACAGGCTTTGAAGAAGACTCACTGGGCAGGTCGATTGGAACGGATTCGCCCGCAAATCTACCTAGATGGGGCTCACAATCTTCCAGCCTTGACTCGTCTAGTAGAGTTTATCCAGGGGAAAATCCAGCAAGGTTATCAAGCCTGCATCCTTTTTGGTGCCCTTAAACGCAAAGATTATCAAGGGATGTTAGGTTATCTATCTGAGCGGTTGCCTCAGGTGGAACTTAAGGTAACGGGCTTTGACTACCAAGGTTCCTTGGATGAGAAGGATGTGGCGGGTTACGATTTGATTTCTTCCTATGGGGACTTTATCAGAGAATTTGAAGAAAAGGCCAATGATCAGGATCTGCTTTTCGTGACTGGATCCCTCTACTTTATCTCAGAAGTCCGAGCAAGTTTGGTAGGAAGTGATAAGATTGGTTGACCTTCTAGGTTTAAGTTGCTATACTTGAGGTAGGAGGTACATCTGGAAACGATTCCAGCAAAACATTGGCACAAAAGAAAGGAAATCGCTATGAAAACGAAAACATTCACACTTTCTATTGCTTCCCTAGCAATTCTTAGTCTTTTAGCAGCTTGTGGACCTAAGGCACAAGCCCCTACCCAGCAATCTGCTCAGCAACCATCTACTCAACAAGAGTCATCTTCTAGTGCTGCTACAAGTGCTAGCCAACCACAGGCGTCCTCGAGTCAGGACACTACTGTAGCTCAACCTACGAACATCGATGGTACCTATACTGGAAAAGATGAGAATGACCAAATCACTCTTGTTGTAACAGGTAAAACTGGTACATGGACTGAGGTCGAACCAGATGGAGATAAGGAAATCAAGCAAGTCAGCTTTAAACCAGAAAAACAACGTGTCATTATCGGTGATGATGTCAAAATTTACACGGTTAATGGTAATCAAATGATTATTGATGATATGGACCGAGAGGCATCTGACCGAGTGGTATTAACTAAGCAATAATGATTAAGTTAAAGTTCCAATGAGATGAAATCCATCTTTTTGGAGCTTTTTTGTTTAAAAACGTGACCAGTGGTTCTTTACCGTTTTTTACTTAAAGCGCTTACAAATATTTGTAAAATGAAGGATAAGGTCGTATACTTAAGGTAAATAATCAAATAGCGCAGAGGCGCAGGAGGAAACGCATATGGCTACATTTTACGTTCCATCAGTTAACCTTATTGGTAAAGGTGTTGTAAATGAAGTAGGTCCGTATATCAAGGAATTGGGGTATAAGAAGGCCCTTTTGGTGACAGACAAGTTCATCGAAGGCAGCGATATTTTACCTAAGGTCCTAAAACCATTAGATGCTGAAGGGATCGAATATGTGATCTTTAGCGATGTGGAGCCAAATCCAACTTGCAAGAACGTCACAGACGGAGTGGTTGCCCTGAAAGAGCATGGATGCGACTTCATCATCAGTCTTGGAGGAGGATCTCCTCAGGATGCAGCTAGTTGTATCTCTATCATCGCTACAAATGGTGGAAAACCACAGGACTACGAAGGTCTCCACAAGTCTGCTAAGAAAGGCTTGCCAGTGGTTGCGATCAATACAACAGCTGGAACTTCTGCAGAAATTACGATTAACTATGTCATTACTGACGAAGAACGCAAGGTCAAGATGGTAATGGTTGATAAGAACAGCCTTGCCCTCATCTCTGTCAATGATCCAGAACTTATGCTTTCAAAGCCGAAAGGATTGACAGCAGCGACAGGTATGGATGCTCTTACCCACGCTGTTGAAGCCTTGGTAACACCAGGTGCTTATAATGTGACCAAGAAACTCTCTATCGGAGCGATTGAGCTCATCAAAGAGTATCTTCCTCGTGCTGTGGCAAATGGCCAAGATATTGAAGCGCGTGAGGCGATGGTCAATGCCATCTTCCTTGGCGGTATGAGTTTTAACAACGCTGGTTTGGGCTACGTTCACTCAATGGCTCACCAACTTGGTGCAGTGTATAATTTACCACATGGTGTCTGCTGTGCCATGCTTCTCCCGGTTGTTGAACGTGAAAATGCCAAACGTGTACCAGAAGCTTTTCGCAATGTAGCCAAGGCTTTGGGACTCCATGTTGAGGGGAAAACAGACCAAGAATGTGCAGACTATGCTATTGCTGAAATTGAAAAACTGTCTGAAACAGTAGGTATTCCGAAGAAACTCACTGAACTTGGTATCCAAGAAAAAGACTTTGATTTTGACTATCTTTCTAAAAATGCTTTGATCGATGCTTGTGCGCCAGGCAATCCATTCATGCCAACTTTAGAAGAGACCATTGCTCTTTATAAAGAGCTCTTCTAGAGATTAACTCAAGAGGAAGCGACGTATTCCCGAAAATATAAATAATATTGGAAAGAACTATCATTATGGTAGTTCTTTTTAAGCCTCTTAATCCCCTAGTTAAAAATATAAAAAGGGGTAGCACGTCATATAGTGAAGGAGCAGTTTAAGAATCTTGCAGTTCTTGGAATAGTTTGAATAGAAAAAGGTAAAAGGTTGCCATCTACCCCTGAACTGAGGTATACTAGTAGAAACAATAGTTTATCAAGCAGTTAAGGAGAATGTTAGAAAAGAAAGGGGATGTATGACAGCTAGAAAAATGCAGCTACTCATGTCCAAATATGGTTTCAGTATTACCATCATGTTGGCAGAGTTGTTTATCGTCTTTGGTTTATTTCTCTATCTAGGGCAAATGGCTCCAATTGTCTGGATTATCCTAGTCATTTTAGTGAGTTTAGCGACCATTGTATCGATTGTCAATCGGTCTATGAATCCTGAGAGTAAGGTAACATGGCTGTTAGTAGCCTTTGTGCCAGTGTTTGGCCCCTTACTCTATATCATGTTTGGAGAGCGTCGTTTATCTAAAAAAGAAATGAAGCAGCTGAAGCAGCTCCAATCAATGGTTGATAGAGAGGACAATAGCAGAGCTCTCCGTTTGGAGTTAAAGGAACAAGACAAATCAGCTTACGGCGTTATCAAATCACTCCTCAGTATGGACACGAATGCTGATGTCTATGATCGAACGGATACTCAATTTTTTGCCTCTGGTGAAAGTATGTGGCACCAGATGCTAGAGGATCTCAGGAAAGCGGAGAAATTTATCTTTCTTGAATACTATATCATCGAAGAAGGCTTGATGTGGAATAGTATTTTGGAGATTTTGGAAGAAAAGGCAGCTCAAGGAGTAGAGGTGAAGCTTCTCTATGATGATATTGGTTGTATGGCAACCTTGCCTGGGGATTATACCATCCAGCTTCGTAGCCGAGGGATTGAAGCCCATAAATTTAACAGGGTGATTCCACGTTTGACTGTTGCTTATAACAACCGTGATCATCGTAAAATCATGGTTATCGATGGTCAAATTGCCTATACAGGTGGTATCAATCTGGCCGATGAGTATATCAACCATATCGAACGCTTTGGTTACTGGAAGGATAGCGGTATTCGTCTGGATGGTCCAGCAGTAAAGGCTTTTACCAGACTCTTTTTATCCACCTGGTATATCAATCGTGGAGAGATTAGTGACTTTGACCAATACCATCTTGAAAATCAACCTAGAGACGGGATGGGGCTCTGTATTCCCTATAGTAGTGGCCCTAAACCTATTTACCGATCTCAGGTTGGAAAAACGGTCTATCAAAACCTTATCAATCAAGCAACAGACTACATTTATATCACGACACCCTATCTGATTGCGGACTATGATCTCACAGAAAGTATCAAAAATGCAGCTCTGAGAGGGGTAGATGTGCGAATTGTGACACCTTGTATCCCAGATAAGAAGGTCATCCAATTGGTTACTCGTGGAGCCTATCCAGATTTGCTATCCGCGGGAGTTCGCATTTACGAGTACAGTCCCGGATTTCTTCATAGTAAGCAAATGCTGGTCGATGGAGAAGCAGCAACAGTGGGAACCATCAATTTTGACTATCGTAGCTTGCTTCACCACTATGAAAATGCCGTCTTGCTTTATAGAACGCAATCTATCATCGATATTGAGAGGGACTTCGAAGAGATTTTTAAGGTTTCTCAAGAAATCTATCCCCACACAATCAAAACAAGCTGGTACCAAAGCCTCATTAAGGAAATTGTCCAGTTGTTTGCACCCATGCTCTAACTATCCATCGAGATCTAGCCCAAGGCTGGATCTTATTTTTTCTTCTTACGAATAGATAGGTAAAGGAGAAAAACATGCTCAATCTAGAAGATGAAGATTTTATCAGAGAGTATAGAAATAGTCGATTCCACCGTTTTCGTGAAATCGAACGCTTTGCGATTTTGGATAAGAAATTCAGCAAATATCAATCCCAAGCTGACATTCCTGTAAGATTTTGATATACTAAAACAGATAAACTTAGAGGAGAAATTGAATGAACGTATACGGGAAAATAGATGAGAAACAAGAAGGATCTCATTACCAAGACTGGTCAGTGCCAGAAAAGAGAGAAGGAGCTCCCGTTCCCTTTTTTAGTATCATGCTTTGGAGTTTAGTGGCCACAGCCATTTCGGTTGTCCTGCCTTTTATTTTTGGCTTAGTCAGTCCGCAACAAACTCAGGATCTTTATACCGGTTGGGCCTTGCATCAAAATGGTCAAATGTATACAGATTATTTTGGGACGGAGGGATTGCTCTATTATGTGCTAACCTACCTTTTTCAAGGCAGTATTCTGATTGCTTTGGTTGAGTGGTTGGCTTTGTTTGGAGCAGGTGTTTTTCTTTTTAAGGCTGCGGATACTCTTGTCGGCCAAGAAAAGGAGGCGAAGCGAGTTGTCTTTATTTTATACTTGCTTGTAGCTGGCCTCGCTTTTGGTGGCGGTTATGCTCTCTTGCTAGCCCTACCTTTCCTATTTTATTCATTGAGTATCGTTACAAATTATCTAGCTTTTCCAAAGGATGATAAAGGATTTGTACGAGTGGGGATGAGCCTTGCACTTGCTTTCTTCCTTGCGCCAATCCCAACCGCCTTGTTTGCGGCTGTATTGGCCTTGGGCATCATTGGTTTTAATCTACGTAAAGGCCGCTTTGTTCATGGTTTATATCAATTTTTTGCATCAGCATTAGGATTTTCACTCTTATTCTATCCTTTGGGCTATTACACGGTGTTGACAGGAAGTTTTGGAGATGCCATTAGCCAGACCTTATATCCAGTAAATACTCTTAGCCTCTTTTCAAATTCGCATTTGCTTGAAAATGCAGCCTTCTATGGTTTACTTGCTATTGGGTTAGGTTCCCTTGGTTTGCTCTTTACTGGTTTATTCCAGTCAAAACCAGCCAAGAAATATGCCTTATCAATTGCTGCTAGCTTGGGCTTGTTGGTTTCTTTGGGAATCTTGATTCTCTCAAATGAACCTGTCAACGGTACTCGTCTCGTTATCCTCCTTCCTTTCTTGGTATTGCTCCTTTTGACAGGAATCAAGGAAGATGTTTCTGAGGGAGGTAGTCGTCGTAGAAGAAGACGTGAGAAACAAACTTCTTTCTTTAAAGGAAATTTTTATCTACCACTGATTGCCCTTGCCTATCTTATTGTTCTTCCTATCGTAAGTCGCTACCTTTCACACCCAGCGACTTATCAGGAGAGAGAACGTCTTGCTAGTATGGTCAAACAGCAAACGAGTTCTGAGGATCGTGTCTATGCTTGGGATGATCGTTCAGATTTCTATCGTGCAAGTGAACGCTTGGCGCCAACTTCTCTAGTGACACCAATACTCTATACTGCAAGCGACGAAAATAAAACCAAACTGATGAATGATCTGAAAGAGAATCAACCGAAGATGATTGTGGTCAATCAAAAAGTTGCCTTGTGGTCAGATGTAGAGAGCTGGCTCAGTGAAAACTATGAGCTTGTTCAGACAAGTACTAGCGAGTTCAAACTTTATAAATCAAAATAACAAAAATCAATATCTTGTGGAATTTTAAAAAATTTAGGATTTTTGACACAAGATATTGATTTTTATCTTTAGAGTGGTATAATACTGAATATAAACAATTCAACAATATTTTAGAAAAGAGCATGGATATGATTGTATTAGAAGAAAAGCTTGCAACCGTTCCCACCTTGTTTGTTGAAAAACGAGATGGTAGACGTGTGGTGTTTGATGTAGACAAGATTGACAAGGCTCTCCACAAGGCGGCGGAAAAGGTTATGGACGTTACGCCTCTAGTAGAAAAACGCCTAAATGGTCTGGTTGAAAGAATCGTCACTGAAATTCACAGTCGCTTTCCTCAAGGTGTCAAGATTTACGAAATTCAGAATGTCGTAGAACATGAACTCCTTGAAGCCAAAGAATATGCCTTGGCTGAGGAGTATATCACTTATCGGACACAAAGGGATTTTGAGCGCTCAAAAGCGACAGATATCAACTTTAGTATCCATAAGCTGCTCAATAAAGATCAGGCAGTTGTCAATGAAAATGCCAATAAAGACAGCGATGTCTTTAATACCCAGCGTGATTTGACAGCAGGGATTGTTGGGAAGTCAATCGGGCTACAAATGCTTCCTAAGCACGTAGCCAATGCTCACCAAAAAGGGGATATCCACTATCATGATCTGGACTACAGCCCCTACACACCGATGACCAACTGCTGTTTGATTGATTTTAAAGGCATGTTGGAAAATGGTTTTAAGATTGGAAATGCGGAGGTAGAAAGTCCCAAGTCTATCCAGACTGCGACCGCTCAAATTTCACAAATTATCGCCAACGTTGCTTCTAGCCAGTATGGGGGCTGTTCAGCTGACCGTATCGATGAAGTCTTGGCACCGTATGCAGAGAAGAATTACCAGAAACACCTCAAGGATGCGGAAGAGTGGGTCTTACCTGACAAACGGGAAGATTACGCTTGGAAGAAAACGCAGAAAGATATCTACGATGCCATGCAATCTCTCGAGTATGAAATCAACACTCTCTTCACTTCAAATGGCCAAACACCTTTTACTTCGCTAGGTTTTGGTCTGGGAACCAATCGTTTTGAGCGTGAAATTCAAAAAGCTATTTTGACCATTCGTATCAAGGGTCTTGGTTCAGAACATCGAACAGCCATCTTCCCCAAACTCATCTTTACGCTAAAAAGAGGACTCAACTTAGAGGAAGGCTCACCTAACTACGACATCAAACAGTTGGCCCTCGAGTGTGCAACCAAGCGGATGTACCCGGATGTCTTGTCCTACGATAAGATTATCGAGTTGACAGGCTCTTTCAAGGTTCCTATGGGATGCCGTTCTTTCCTTCAAGGATGGAAAGATGAAAATGGTGTTGAGGTCAATTCAGGTCGGATGAATCTAGGTGTTGTGACAGTCAATCTGCCTCGTATCGCCCTCGAGTCTGAAGGGGATCTGAATAAGTTTTGGGAAATCTTCAACGAGCGGATGAACATCGCAGAAGATGCTCTGGTTTACCGTGTTGAACGGACCAAGGAAGCAACACCAGCGAATGCCCCTATCCTCTATCAGTACGGAGCCTTCGGTCGCCGTCTTGGAAAAGAAGAAAGTGTTGACCAACTCTTTAAGAATCGCCGTGCGACAGTTTCACTGGGCTACATTGGTTTGTACGAAGTGGCTACTGTCTTCTTTGGAAACAGCTGGGAAAGTAATCCAGAAGCCAAGGAATTCACACTGGATATCATTCGCGATATGAAACGTCGTGTGGAAGAGTGGTCTGACCAATATGGTTACCATTTCTCTATCTACTCCACACCGTCTGAAAGTCTGACAGACCGCTTCTGTCGCTTGGATACAGAGAAGTTCGGCTCTATTCCTGATATTACGGATAAGGAATACTACACCAACTCTTTCCACTACGATGTCCGGAAAAATCCAACACCGTTTGAAAAATTAGACTTTGAGAAAGTTTACCCAGAAGCAGGTGCGTCAGGTGGTTTCATCCATTACTGTGAATACCCAGTCCTTCAGCAAAATCCTAAAGCCTTGGAAGCTGTTTGGGACTATGCCTATGACCGAGTTGGCTATCTAGGGACCAATACTCCGATTGATCGTTGCTATAAGTGTGACTTTGAAGGAGATTTTGAACCAACTGAAAGAGGATTTGCTTGTCCAAACTGTGG
>NZ_KQ970759.1:669483-674644 GCF_001579175.1 Streptococcus oralis | reverse complement strand
TGGTTATCTGGGAAATCCTCAAGCACGTCCGATGGTTAACGGACGCCACAAGGAAATCGCTGCGCGTGTCAAACACATGAATGGCTCTACTATTAAAACAGCTGGACATGAAGTAACAAATTAGAAGGAAACGGAATGGGGAAATACCAATTAGACGATAAGGGACGCGCACAAGTGACCCGTTATCATGAGAAACACTCTAAAGGTGGAACAGGTAAAAAAGAACGCTTGCTCAACCTCAAAGAACAATTTTTAAACAAGAACAAGAAAAAATAAAAGTGAGAGTTGCCTCTCACTTTTCTCTTAATTATTGGAGGTAAAAATGATACTACGCAGACCAACATTGGCAGATAAAGAAACAGTTTTAGAGATGATGGCAGAGTTTGAACAGACTCAATCAGCCCACGATGGTGGGTTTTGGAACGCCAACAATTTTGTTTATGAAGAGTGGCTAAAAGAAAATCTTCAAGCGGAAGCGGGACTCAATATTCCTGAAAACTGGGTTCCTGCTATCCAGCTGGTTAGTTTTGACGTAGCAGGCCAGGCTCTTGGCTTTCTCAACCTTCGTCTCCGATTAAATGACTACTTACTAGAAAATGGGGGCCATATTGGCTACTCCATTCGTCCATCTGAAAGAGGTAAGGGTTATGCCAAAGAATCCCTCCGACAAGGTCTGCAATTTGGCAAGGAAAAGAACATCAAAAAAGCACTTGTGACCTGTAGTACGGAAAATCCAGCAAGCCGAGCTGTTATCTTAGCTAATGGTGGGGCGTTGGAGGATGTTCGAAACGGAACGGAGCGCTACTGGATTGATGTCGATTAAGGAGGAAGCATGGAGATAAGACGACCAACTTTGGAAGATAAAGAAGCGATATTAGAGATGATTGCGGAGTTCGATGCAGCAAAATCCTATATGCACGGTGGCATGGGCTCCGCTTGGAAGCGAGCAAAGGATTATGAGGATTGTTTAAAGATTGTAGAGCAGCAAGAGGATGCTGCCAACCTGCCAGTAGGCTGGGTTCCTGCAATCAAATTTTTATCCTTTGGTGAGACTGGCTTGCCTTTGGGATTTTTAGCCCTGCGCTTGTCCTTGAATGACAAATTATTTGTGGAAGGCGGTCATATTGGCTATTCTATCCGTCCCAGTCAACGAGGCAAAGGATATGGGAAGGAGCAGTTGAGATTAGGACTAGCAGAGGCTCGAAAGCAAGGATTGGAACGAGTGCTGATTACCTGCGATGAAGACAACGAAGCCAGCCGCCGCACGATTCTCTCCGCTGGCGGTGTTTACGAAAATACAATCGATAGAAGTCAGCGCTATTGGATAGACTTGGAGTAGAAAGCATGACATGGAATACACCAAAACCTGGTGAATGGAAAAGCGAGGAGCTTAGTAAAGGGCGAATCATTGACTACAAGGCCTTTAACTTTGTAGATGGAGAAGGCGTGCGCAACTCTCTCTATGTCGCAGGCTGTATGTTTCACTGCGAGGGGTGCTATAATGTTGCGACTTGGTCTTTCAACGCAGGCATTCCCTATACAGCAGAATTAGAAGAACAGATCATGGAAGATCTTGCCCAACCTTATGTTCAAGGATTGACCTTGCTGGGGGGAGAACCTTTTCTTAATACAGGTATCCTCTTACCTCTCGTTAAGCGAATTCGAAAGGAATTGCCAGACAAAGACATCTGGTCTTGGACGGGCTACACGTGGGAAGAAATGATGCTGGAAACTCCAGATAAACTGGAACTCTTGTCGCTGATTGACATCCTTGTCGATGGACGGTATGATAAAAGCAAGCGCAATCTCATGCTCCAGTTTCGAGGTTCCTCTAATCAACGGATTATCGATGTGCAAAAATCTCTCAAAAGTGGGCAAGTAGTGATTTGGGACAAGCTTAATGACGGAAAAGAAAGCTATGAACAGGTGAAGAGAGAATGAAGAAAAAAGACCTGATAGAACAACTGGTTTCAGAGATCGAAACGGGAGGAATTAGAACGCTAGGGATCTACGGTCATGGGGCTTCAGGTAAATCAACCTTTGCACAGGAATTATATCAAGCCCTAGATTCTACAAAAGTAAATTTACTAGAAACAGACCCCTATATCACCTCAGAACGCTATCTGGTAGTGCCAAAGCAAGCGCCAGATCAAAAGGTGACAGCTTGTCTCCCAGTGGCGCATGAACTGGCAAGTTTACAGAGAGATATTCTCGCCTTGCAGGCAGGCATGGACATCTTAACAATCGATGAACCTTGGAAGGCTAGTGAAATCTTGTCTGGAGCCAAACCGATTCTGATTGTTGAAGGGATGTCTGTGGGCTTTCTACCCAAGGAACTCTTTGATAAAACCGTGTGTTTCTACACGGATGAGGAGACGGAATTAGAGAGGCGTCTGGCTCGAGACACGATTATGAGAAATCGCGATGCTTCCTTTATACTAGCTAGCCATCAAATGAGACGGGAGCAGTATCAGCGATACTATAGAGAAACCGAGTCTAAAGCAGATATCTTAGTGGATCAATCACAAGATAAATTCAAAGTCAAAATGACTCGAATTATATAGAAGAAAAGATTGAATTTTAAGATTGTAAATCAGTAGTCATAGGAAGATGAAATAGGAAAACAGTTTCATCCCAAAAAAACGAAAAAACCTAACAAATTCCTTGCAATCGCAGGGGCTTTGTGTTATTCTACCATGGTGCTGTAAATTACAGCCTTAGCTGTTATGCAAGAGGTTGTGATCACGATTGGATACATTGCCACGCAACGCGCGTCGGTTTCCTATTTTTGCTTTGAGTTTAAATCCCTTTATATCTTAGACTTAGGCATAAAAAATGCTCGTTAAAAACATTCCAAACGAGATCAATAAGAATTGGAAGGCTGGTCTTGATGGGCACCGTTTTCTCTGGGGAAAGGGAGTTGATAGTGAATGGCAGATATATCCTATGAGCAAAGAATGCTATTTCATATTGTTATGTGGAGTAGCCTCTTGGCAGTTAGAAAGTTTAGAGAAGAGGTTGATTTTTAGTCAGTCACCTTAGAAGTGAAAGTAAAAGGAGTGAAGAAATGTTTTTAAAAATAATCAGTAGTATCTCTACCAATAATTTCCAAGATCCAAACATGATGGAAAAAATTAGCCATCTATGGCAGGAGCACCAGAAAGAAGTAGAGGAGGCATTTGCCCAAGGGCTTCCGATTTATGCAGTCTATCATGATTATGTTAGTGACTACAAGGGAGATTACAGCTTGTCGCTCTGTAGTCTATCCGATAAAGAAGACTGGGATTTTGACACTTCAGGGCAAACCTACCAAGTATTTGAAGTAGATACAAGTGATTCAAAAGGATACCTTCATACCTGGCAGCAAATTTGGCAGGCTGAAGAAGCAAGAGAACTACAACGTCAGTATAGTATTGATTTTGAAAAATATGATCCAGATCAGACAGTATCTATCTTTATCGCCACCCCCAAAAATGGATAAATTGTCAAACTAAGTTTTATTTACGAAAGAGGATCAGAACATACTCTAGTAACTTAGGTTAGTAAAAAAACGAAAAAAACCTAACAAATCCCTTGCAATCGCAGGGGGTTTGTGTTATTCTATTATGGTGCTGTAAATTACAGCCTTAGCTTTGATGCAAGAGGTTGCGACACGCTCGGTTGCATTGCCACGCAACGCGCGTCGGTTTTCTTGTGGAGCTAGCCTATTATCTTAAATAGACGAAAAGGAGAAAAAGATGGCAAACAAAAAAATCCGTATCCGTTTGAAAGCTTACGAACACCGTACGCTTGACACAGCGGCTGCAAAAATCGTAGAATCAGCTACTCGTACAGGTGCACAAGTTGCGGGTCCAATCCCACTTCCAACTGAGCGTAGCCTCTACACAATTATTCGTGCGACTCACAAATACAAAGACTCTCGCGAACAATTCGAAATGCGTACACACAAACGTTTGATCGATATCGTTAACCCAACTCAAAAAACAGTTGATGCCTTGATGAAATTGGATCTTCCAAGTGGTGTAAACGTAGAAATCAAACTTTAATTTAAAGCTTGATACCTTGAGCATGAAAAACGCTCGTTAAAAACTTTTTGAATAAAAAATATAGAAAAGGAACTATTTTCTCATGACAAAAGGAATCTTAGGGAAAAAAGTGGGAATGACTCAAATCTTCACTGAAGCTGGCGAATTGATCCCTGTAACAGTTATTGAAGCAACTCCAAACGTTGTTCTTCAAGTTAAAACTGTTGAAACAGATGGATACAACGCTATCCAAGTTGGTTTCGATGACAAACGCGAAGTATTGAGCAACAAACCTGCTAAAGGACATGTAGCGAAAGCTAACACGGCTCCTAAGCGCTTCATTCGTGAATTCAAAAACGTTGAAGGCTTGGAAGTTGGTGCTGAAATCACAGTTGAAACATTCGCAGCTGGAGACGTTGTTGACGTAACTGGTACTTCTAAAGGTAAAGGTTTCCAAGGTGTTATCAAACGCCACGGACAATCACGTGGACCAATGGCTCACGGTTCTCGTTACCACCGTCGTCCAGGTTCTATGGGACCTGTTGCACCTAACCGCGTATTCAAAGGTAAAAACCTTGCAGGACGTATGGGTGGCGACCGCGTAACAATTCAAAACCTTGAAGTTGTACAAGTTGTTCCAGAAAAGAACGTTATCCTTATCAAAGGTAACGTACCAGGTGCTAAGAAATCTCTTATCACTATCAAATCAGCAGTTAAAGCTGGTAAATAATAAAGAAAGGGGAAATCAGTCACAATGGCAAACGTAACATTATTTGACCAAACTGGTAAAGAAGCTGGCCAAGTTGTTCTTAACGATGCAGTATTTGGTATCGAACCAAATGAATCAGTTGTGTTTGATGTGATCATCAGCCAACGCGCAAGCCTTCGTCAAGGAACACACGCTGTTAAAAACCGCTCTGCAGTATCAGGTGGTGGACGCAAACCATGGCGTCAAAAAGGAACTGGACGTGCTCGTCAAGGTTCTATCCGCTCACCACAATGGCGTGGTGGTGGTGTTGTCTTCGGACCAACTCCACGTTCATACGGCTACAAACTTCCACAAAAAGTTCGTCGCCTAGCTCTTAAATCAGTTTACTCTGAAAAAGTTGCTGAAAACAAATTCGTAGCTGTAGACG
>NZ_KQ970759.1:660943-669460 GCF_001579175.1 Streptococcus oralis | reverse complement strand
AAATTCGTAGCTGTAGACGCTCTTTCATTTACAGCTCCAAAAACTGCTGAATTTGCAAAAGTTCTTGCAGCATTGAGCATCGATTCTAAAGTTCTTGTTATCCTTGAAGAAGGAAATGAATTCGCAGCTCTTTCAGCTCGTAACCTTCCAAACGTGAAAGTTGCAACTGCTACAACTGCAAGTGTTCTTGACATCGCAAATAGCGACAAACTTCTTGTCACACAAGCAGCTATCTCTAAAATCGAGGAGGTTCTTGCATAATGAATTTGTATGATGTTATCAAAAAACCTGTCATCACTGAAAGCTCAATGGCTCAACTTGAAGCAGGAAAATATGTATTTGAAGTTGACACTCGTGCACACAAACTTTTGATCAAGCAAGCTGTTGAAGCTGCTTTCGAAGGTGTTAAAGTTGCCAACGTTAACACAATCAACGTAAAACCAAAAGCAAAACGTGTTGGACGTTACACTGGTTTTACTAACAAAACTAAAAAAGCTATCATCACACTTACAGCTGATTCAAAAGCAATCGAGTTGTTTGCTGCTGAAGCTGAATAATCTAAGGAGGAAATATCGTGGGAATTCGTGTTTATAAACCAACAACAAACGGTCGCCGTAATATGACTTCTTTGGATTTCGCTGAAATCACAACAAGCACTCCTGAAAAATCATTGCTTGTTGCCTTGAAGAAACAGGCTGGTCGTAACAACAACGGTCGTATCACTGTTCGTCACCACGGTGGTGGACACAAACGTTTCTACCGTTTGGTTGACTTCAAACGTAACAAAGACAACGTTGAAGCTGTTGTTAAAACAATCGAGTACGATCCAAACCGTTCTGCAAACATCGCTCTTGTACACTACACTGACGGTGTGAAAGCATACATCATCGCTCCAAAAGGTCTTGAAGTTGGTCAACGCATCGTTTCAGGTCCAGAAGCAGATATCAAAGTCGGGAACGCTCTTCCGCTTGCTAACATCCCAGTTGGTACTTTGATCCACAACATCGAGTTGAAACCAGGTCGTGGTGGAGAATTGGTGCGTGCAGCTGGAGCTTCTGCTCAAGTATTGGGTCAAGAAGGTAAATATGTTCTTGTTCGTCTTCAATCTGGCGAAGTACGTATGATCCTTGGAACTTGTCGTGCAACAGTTGGTGTTGTCGGAAACGAACAACATGGACTTGTTAACCTTGGTAAAGCAGGACGTAGCCGTTGGAAAGGTATCCGCCCAACAGTTCGTGGTTCTGTAATGAACCCTAACGATCACCCACACGGTGGTGGTGAAGGTAAAGCACCAGTTGGTCGTAAAGCGCCATCTACTCCATGGGGCAAACCTGCTCTTGGTCTTAAAACTCGTAACAAGAAAGCGAAATCTGACAAACTTATCGTTCGTCGTCGCAACGAGAAATAATTTAAAACTAGTCGCATAAGCGCTAGATAATCCGCCAGCTCGGTAGCGCTCCATGTGAGCGCAAGCCGCTGTGGTACAACATTTAAAGGAGAAAAAATAAAATGGGACGCAGTCTTAAAAAAGGACCTTTCGTCGATGAGCATTTGATGAAAAAAGTTGAAGCTCAAGCTAACGACGAAAAGAAAAAAGTTATCAAAACTTGGTCACGTCGTTCAACGATCTTCCCAAGTTTCATTGGTTACACTATTGCAGTTTATGACGGACGTAAACACGTACCTGTTTACATCCAAGAAGACATGGTAGGTCACAAGCTTGGTGAATTTGCACCAACTCGTACTTACAAAGGTCACGCTGCAGATGACAAGAAAACACGTAGAAAATAAGGAGAACATAAATGGCAGAAATTACTTCAGCTAAAGCAATGGCTCGTACAGTACGTGTTTCACCTCGTAAATCACGTCTTGTTCTTGACAATATCCGTGGTAAAAGCGTAGCCGATGCTATTGCAATCTTGACATTCACTCCAAACAAAGCTGCTGAAATCATCTTGAAAGTTTTGAATTCAGCTGTAGCTAACGCTGAAAACAACTTTGGTTTGGACAAAGCTAACTTGGTAGTATCTGAAGCATTCGCAAACGAAGGACCAACTATGAAACGTTTCCGTCCACGTGCGAAAGGTTCAGCTTCACCAATCAACAAACGTACAGCTCACATCACTGTAGCTGTTGCAGAAAAATAAGGAGGTAACATCGTGGGTCAAAAAGTACATCCAATT
Source organism: Streptococcus oralis (assembly GCF_001579175.1). Lineage (GTDB taxonomy): Bacteria > Bacillota > Bacilli > Lactobacillales > Streptococcaceae > Streptococcus > Streptococcus oralis_O. The sequence goes on along the minus strand of NZ_KQ970759.1, from coordinate 667,277 downwards.
GGTATGCGTGTCGGCATCATCCGTGATTGGGATGCCAAATGGTATGCTGAAAAAGAATACGCGGATTACCTTCATGAAGATCTTGCAATCCGTAAATTCGTTCAAAAAGAACTTGCTGACGCAGCAGTTTCAACTATCGAAATCGAACGCGCAGTGAACAAAGTTAACGTTTCACTTCACACTGCTAAACCAGGTATGGTTATCGGTAAAGGTGGCGCTAACGTTGATGCACTCCGTGCAAAACTTAACAAATTGACTGGAAAACAAGTACACATCAACATCATCGAAATCAAACAACCTGATTTGGATGCTCACCTTGTAGGTGAAGGAATTGCTCGTCAATTGGAGCAACGTGTTGCTTTCCGTCGTGCACAAAAACAAGCAATCCAACGCGCAATGCGTGCTGGAGCTAAAGGAATTAAAACTCAAGTATCAGGTCGTTTGAACGGTGCAGATATTGCCCGTGCTGAAGGATACTCAGAAGGAACTGTTCCACTCCACACACTTCGTGCAGATATCGATTACGCTTGGGAAGAAGCGGATACTACATACGGTAAACTTGGTGTTAAAGTATGGATCTACCGTGGTGAAGTTCTTCCAGCTCGTAAAAACACTAAAGGAGGTAAATAACCAATGTTAGTACCTAAACGTGTTAAACACCGTCGTGAATTCCGTGGAAAAATGCGCGGTGAAGCAAAAGGTGGAAAAGAAGTAGCATTCGGTGAATACGGTCTTCAAGCTACAACTAGCCACTGGATCACTAACCGCCAAATCGAAGCTGCTCGTATCGCCATGACTCGTTACATGAAACGTGGTGGTAAAGTTTGGATTAAAATCTTCCCACACAAATCATACACTGCTAAAGCTATCGGTGTGCGTATGGGATCTGGTAAAGGGGCGCCTGAAGGTTGGGTAGCACCAGTTAAACGTGGTAAAGTGATGTTTGAAGTTGCTGGTGTATCTGAAGAGATCGCTCGCGAAGCGCTTCGTCTTGCAAGCCACAAATTGCCAGTTAAATGTAAATTCGTAAAACGTGAAGCAGAATAAGGAGAAGGCATGAAACTTAATGAAGTAAAAGAATTTGTTAAAGAACTTCGTGGTCTTTCTCAAGAAGAACTCGCGAAGCGCGAAAACGAATTGAAAAAAGAATTGTTTGAACTTCGTTTCCAAGCTGCTACTGGTCAATTGGAACAAACAGCTCGCTTGAAAGAAGTTAAAAAACAAATCGCTCGTATCAAAACAGTTCAATCTGAAGCGAAATAATAGACTAGGGAAGGAGAAATTTCAATGGAACGCAATAATCGTAAAGTTCTTGTTGGACGTGTTGTATCTGACAAAATGGACAAGACAATCACAGTTGTAGTTGAAACAAAACGTAACCACCCAGTCTATGGTAAACGTATTAACTACTCTAAAAAATACAAAGCACATGATGAAAACAATGTTGCCAAAGAAGGCGATATCGTACGTATCATGGAAACTCGTCCGCTTTCAGCTACAAAACGTTTCCGTCTTGTAGAAGTTGTTGAAGAAGCGGTCATCATCTAATCAAACCTGAAAGGAGAAAACTGAAATGATTCAAACAGAAACTCGTTTGAAAGTCGCAGACAACAGCGGTGCTCGCGAAATCTTGACTATCAAAGTTCTTGGTGGTTCAGGACGTAAATTTGCAAACATCGGTGATGTTATTGTGGCATCTGTAAAACAAGCTACTCCTGGTGGTGCGGTTAAAAAAGGTGACGTTGTAAAAGCTGTTATCGTTCGTACTAAATCAGGTGCTCGTCGTGCTGATGGTTCATACATCAAATTTGACGAAAACGCAGCAGTTATCATCCGTGAAGACAAAACTCCTCGCGGAACACGTATCTTTGGCCCAGTTGCACGTGAATTGCGTGAAGGTGGCTTCATGAAGATCGTGTCACTTGCTCCAGAAGTACTTTAATTTTTAGAAACAAACTAGTCCCCTAGCTTCACGCTAGGGTGCCCTTGTGGGCGTAAGAAAAATCAAGGAGAAACCTAATGTTTGTAAAAAAAGGCGACAAAGTTCGCGTAATCGCTGGTAAAGATAAGGGAACAGAAGCTGTTGTCCTTACTGCCCTTCCAAAAGTAAACAAAGTTATCGTTGAAGGTGTTAACATCGTTAAGAAACACCAACGTCCAACTAACGAGCTTCCTCAAGGTGGTATCATCGAGAAAGAAGCAGCTATCCACGTATCAAACGTTCAAGTTTTGGATAAAAACGGTGTAGCTGGTCGTGTTGGTTACAAATTTGTAGACGGTAAAAAAGTTCGCTACAATAAAAAATCAGGCGAAGTGCTTGATTAATCACGAAGGAAAGGAGAAGTATAATGGCAAATCGTTTAAAAGAAAAATATCTTAATGAAGTAGTTCCTGCTTTGACAGAACAATTCAACTACTCATCAGTGATGGCTGTGCCTAAAGTAGATAAGATCGTTTTGAACATGGGTGTTGGTGAAGCTGTATCAAACGCTAAAAGCCTTGAAAAAGCTGCTGAAGAATTGGCGCTTATCTCAGGTCAAAAACCACTTATCACTAAAGCTAAAAAATCAATCGCCGGCTTCCGTCTTCGTGAAGGTGTAGCGATCGGTGCAAAAGTTACCCTTCGTGGTGAACGTATGTACGAATTCTTGGACAAATTGGTTTCAGTTTCACTTCCACGTGTACGTGACTTCCACGGTGTTCCAACAAAATCATTTGATGGACGCGGAAACTACACACTTGGTGTGAAAGAACAATTGATCTTCCCAGAAATCAACTTTGATGACGTTGACAAAACTCGTGGTCTTGACATCGTTATCGTAACAACTGCTAACACTGACGAAGAGTCACGTGCATTGCTTACAGGCCTTGGAATGCCTTTTGCAAAATAATATAGGAGGTAAATCTAATGGCTAAAAAATCAATGATTGCTAAGAACAAACGTCCAGCGAAGTTCTCTACTCAAGCTTATACTCGTTGTGAAAAATGTGGTCGTCCACATTCAGTTTACCGCAAATTTAAACTTTGCCGTGTTTGCTTCCGTGAATTAGCTTACAAAGGACAAATTCCTGGTGTAACAAAAGCATCTTGGTAATTTAAGATATCAAGGGCGTCCAAACTCCAAGTGAAAATAGGAAACTTGACGAAGAAACTGAAGTTTCTAGGAAAGTTTATCTTTTTCACACAGAGTTTAGCACGGGTTCAGTTGGGCTTGCCAATTTGAACACGAGCTACAGCTTTGACAAAAAAGACCAATTTTCTTTAGAGCACCGCTCCTGCATCAAATTGCCTATTTTTGCTCTTGCTGTTACGCTCTTTGTATCATGTATTAACTAGCAAGTGCAACTTGCAAACTACTAGTAAGAGGAGAAAAACAAAATGGTTATGACTGACCCAATCGCAGACTTCCTAACTCGTATTCGTAACGCTAACCAAGCGAAACACGAAGTACTTGAAGTACCTGCATCAAACATCAAAAAAGGGATTGCTGAAATCCTTAAACGCGAAGGTTTTGTTAAGAACGTAGAAATCATCGAAGATGACAAACAAGGCATCATCCGTGTATTCCTTAAGTACGGACCAAACGGTGAAAAAGTTATCACTAACTTGAAACGTGTTTCTAAACCAGGACTTCGTGTCTACAAAAAACGTGAAGATCTTCCAAAAGTTCTTAACGGACTTGGAATTGCTATCCTTTCAACTTCTGAAGGTTTGCTTACTGATAAAGAAGCTCGCCAAAAGAACGTTGGTGGAGAAGTTATCGCTTACGTTTGGTAAAATCAAGATACAAAGCTCGTAAAGAACAAAGCAAAATTAGGAAGTTGGAGAAGTTTGTTTACAAACAAGCCAACTTATCTATTTTGCACAGTTCTTAGAGCGTGTTCAATTTAGCTATTGAACTCAATAAGTATCTTTAACCCCGTGAAAACTGGCCGTTCTGGCCTGACAATTTAACAGGAGAAAATAAACATGTCACGTATTGGTAATAAAGTTATCGTGTTGCCTGCTGGTGTTGAAATCACTAACAATGACAACGTTGTAACTGTAAAAGGACCTAAAGGAGAACTTACTCGTGAGTTCTCAAAAGATATTGAAATTCGTGTGGAAGGTACTGAAGTAACTCTTCACCGACCAAACGATTCAAAAGAAATGAAAACAATCCACGGAACTACTCGTGCCCTTTTGAACAACATGGTTGTTGGTGTATCAGAAGGATTCAAGAAAGTACTTGAAATGCGTGGGGTTGGTTACCGTGCACAACTTCAAGGAAACAAACTTGTTTTGGCTGTAGGTAAATCTCATCCAGACGAAGTTGAAGCTCCAGAAGGAATTACTTTTGAACTTCCAAACCCAACAACAATTGCTATCAGCGGAATTTCAAAAGAAGTAGTTGGTCAAACAGCTGCTTACGTACGTAGCCTTCGCTCACCTGAACCATATAAAGGTAAAGGTATCCGTTACGTTGGCGAATACGTTCGTCTTAAAGAAGGTAAAACAGGTAAATAATGTTGAGTGGTTGATTTTCAACCATCGACTTATTTTCCAACTTTGTGCATAGCACACGATTTAAAACTAAAGAGGTGAAAACTGTGATTTCTAAACCAGATAAAAACAAACTCCGCCAAAAACGCCACCGTCGCGTTCGCGGAAAACTCTCTGGAACTGCTGATCGCCCACGTTTGAACGTATTCCGTTCTAATACAGGCATCTACGCTCAAGTGATTGATGACGTAGCGGGTGTAACGCTCGCAAGTGCTTCAACTCTTGACAAAGAAGTTTCAAAAGGAACTAAAACTGAACAAGCCGTTGCTGTCGGTAAACTCGTTGCAGAACGTGCAAGTGCTAAAGGTATTTCAGAAGTGGTGTTCGACCGCGGTGGATATCTATATCACGGACGTGTGAAAGCTTTGGCTGATGCAGCTCGTGAAAACGGATTGAAATTCTAATAGGAGGACACTAGAAAATGGCATTTAAAGACAATGCAGTTGAATTTGAAGAACGCGTAGTTGCTGTCAACCGTGTTACAAAAGTTGTTAAAGGTGGACGTCGTCTTCGTTTCGCAGCTCTTGTTGTTGTTGGTGATCACAATGGTCGCGTAGGATTTGGTACTGGTAAAGCTCAAGAAGTTCCAGAAGCAATCCGTAAAGCAGTAGACGATGCTAAGAAAAACTTGATTGAAGTACCTATGGTTGGAACAACAATTCCTCACGAAGTTCTTTCAGAATTCGGTGGAGCTAAAGTATTGTTGAAACCTGCTGTAGAAGGTTCTGGAGTTGCCGCTGGTGGTGCCGTTCGTGCCGTTGTGGAATTGGCAGGTGTGGCAGATATTACATCTAAATCACTTGGCTCTAACACTCCAATCAACATTGTTCGCGCAACTGTTGAAGGTTTGAAACAATTGAAACGCGCTGAAGAAGTTGCTGCCCTTCGTGGTATCTCAGTTTCTGATTTGGCATAAGAAAGGGGATAAAATGGCTCAAATTAAAATTACTTTGACTAAGTCTCCAATCGGACGCATTCCATCACAACGTAAAACTGTTGTAGCACTTGGACTTGGCAAATTGAACAGCTCTGTTATCAAAGAAGACAACGCTGCTATTCGTGGTATGATCACTGCAGTATCTCACTTGGTAACAGTTGAAGAAGTAAACTAATGAATTTTTAGGGGATGTGGCAATACTCATCCCCTAAAACTAGATATAGTCATCTAAGATGACGAATGTATAGGCGAGTTGATAAGGGAGACAACCTTTTCTCTCTTATCGGCGCTAGCATTTTACAAAAGAGGAGAAAAAATAATGAAACTTCATGAATTGAAACCTGCAGAAGGTTCTCGTAAAGTACGTAACCGTGTTGGTCGTGGTACTTCATCAGGTAACGGTAAAACATCTGGTCGCGGTCAAAAAGGTCAAAAAGCTCGTAGCGGTGGCGGAGTTCGCCTTGGTTTTGAAGGTGGACAAACTCCATTGTTCCGTCGTCTTCCAAAACGTGGATTCACTAACATCAACGCTAAAGAATACGCAATTGTAAACCTTGACCAATTGAACGTCTTTGAAGACGGTGCAGAAGTAACTCCAGTTGTACTTATCGAAGCAGGAATTGTGAAAGCTGAAAAATCAGGAGTTAAAATTCTTGGTAACGGTGAGTTGACTAAGAAATTGACTGTGAAAGCAGCTAAATTCTCTAAATCAGCTGAGGAAGCTATCACTGCTAAAGGTGGTTCTGTAGAAGTCATCTAAGAGAGGTGACCCATGTTTTTTAAATTATTAAAAGAAGCGCTCAAGGTTAAACAAGTTCGATCAAAAATTCTCTTTACGATTTTTATCATTCTTGT
>NZ_KQ970759.1:604386-660894 GCF_001579175.1 Streptococcus oralis | reverse complement strand
AAATTCTCTTTACGATTTTTATCATTCTTGTTTTCCGTATTGGGACAAGTATTACTGTTCCAGGTGTGAATGCGAAAAGTTTAGAAGCTCTCAGTGGTTTATCTTTCTTGAACATGCTTAGTCTTGTTTCAGGGAATGCCATGAAGAACTTCTCCGTTTTCGCACTCGGTGTAAGTCCGTATATCACTGCTTCCATCGTTGTTCAATTGCTACAAATGGATATTTTACCGAAGTTTGTAGAATGGGGCAAACAAGGGGAAGTAGGACGGAGAAAACTAAACCAAGCTACTCGATATATTGCACTTGTGCTTGCATTTGTTCAATCTATCGGGATTACAGCAGGATTTAATACTCTATCTGGAGCGAAATTATTAACGACAGCTTTAACTCCACAAGTCTTTGTTACTATTGGTATTATCCTCACAGCAGGTAGTATGATTGTAACGTGGCTTGGAGAACAAATTACGGATAAAGGATACGGAAATGGTGTGTCTATGATTATCTTTGCAGGTATTGTCGCATCAATCCCTGAGATGATTAAAGGCATCTATGTTGACTACTTCGTCAATATCCCAAGTAGCCGTTTGACTTCATCTATTATCTTTGTCGTTATTTTGATTATCGCTGTCTTGTTGATTGTTTACTTTACAACCTATGTTCAACAAGCAGAATATAAAATTCCAATCCAATATACAAAAGTTGCTCAAGGAGCCCCATCAAGCTCATACCTTCCTTTGAAGGTAAACCCAGCGGGAGTTATCCCAGTTATCTTTGCAAGTTCCATTACAGCAGCACCTGCAGCCATTCTTCAGTTTTTGAGTGCTACAGGTCATGATTGGGCTTGGGTACGTACAGCACAGGAAATGTTATCTACAACATCTCCGACAGGTGTTGCTATGTATGCCTTGTTAATCATTCTCTTTACATTCTTCTATACATTTGTACAGATCAATCCAGAGAAAGCAGCAGAAAACTTGCAAAAGAGTGGAGCCTACATTCATGGTGTCCGTCCTGGTAAGGGAACTGAAGAATTCATGTCGAAACTTCTTCGTCGCCTTGCGACGGTCGGATCAATCTTCCTTGGTGTGATCTCAATCTTGCCGATTGTGGCAAAAGACGTCTTTGGACTTTCAGAAGCAGTTGCTTTTGGGGGAACTAGTCTTTTGATCATTATCTCGACCGGTATCGAAGGAATCAAACAACTTGAAGGTTACCTATTGAAACGTAAGTATGTTGGTTTCATGGACAAAACAGAATAAAAGCAAGATTACTTTTGCTTAGAGAGTGGAGTATGAAGGTCTACCTATCAGAGAGACTTTCGTCTCCCCTCTTCTATTTTGTTTTTAAATAGGGGTTGAAACGAATTTCTGCTTCTATTTAAATACAAAATAAGGAGATCCTATCATGAATCTTTTGATTATGGGCTTACCTGGAGCAGGTAAGGGAACGCAAGCAGCTAAAATTGTGGAACAATTCCACGTGGCACACATTTCAACTGGAGATATGTTCCGTGCTGCTATGGCTAATCAAACTGAAATGGGTGTACTTGCCAAGTCATACATCGACAAAGGTGAGTTGGTTCCAGATGAAGTTACAAATGGAATTGTTAAAGAACGCCTTTCTCAGGACGACATCAAAGAAACAGGTTTCTTGTTGGATGGTTACCCACGTACGATTGAACAAGCGCATGCCTTGGACAAAACATTGGCTGAACTTGGTATCGAATTGGAAGGTGTGATCAACATCGAAGTGAACCCAGACTGTCTCTTGGAACGTTTGAGCGGCCGCATCATCCATCGCGAAACAGGTGAAACCTTCCACAAAGTTTTCAACCCACCAGTTGACTACAAAGAAGAAGATTACTACCAACGCGAAGATGACAAACCTGAGACAGTGAAGCGTCGTTTGGATGTTAACATCGCACAAGGTGAACCAATTATTGCTCACTATCGTGCCAAAGGTTTGGTCCACGATATCGAAGGAAATCAAGATATCAATGATGTGTTCAAAGACATCGAAAAAGTATTGACAAATTTGAAATAAAGCGTTTTTCACACTTGCAAAAAATCGCTACAAATGTTATACTGAGATAGTCTGACTTATAATTGTTGTCTCTATGTTTAGAGGCATCAAATCGAAATTTATGGAGGTGCTTTTGCGTGGCAAAAGACGATGTGATTGAAGTTGAAGGCAAAGTAGTCGATACAATGCCTAACGCAATGTTTACGGTTGAACTTGAAAATGGACATCAGATTTTAGCAACAGTTTCTGGTAAAATTCGTAAAAACTATATTCGTATTTTAGCGGGAGATCGTGTTACTGTCGAGATGAGTCCATATGACTTGACACGTGGACGTATCACTTACCGCTTTAAATAATCGAAAAACTTGGAGGGATAAGAAATGAAAGTAAGACCATCGGTCAAACCAATTTGCGAATACTGTAAAGTAATTCGTCGTAATGGTCGTGTTATGGTAATTTGCCCAGCAAATCCAAAACACAAACAACGTCAAGGATAAGATAGAAAGGAGAAAACATGGCTCGTATTGCTGGAGTTGACATTCCAAATGACAAACGCGTAGTAATCTCATTGACTTACGTTTATGGTATCGGACTTGCAACATCTAAGAAAATCTTGGCTGCTGCTGGAATCTCAGAAGATGTTCGTGTACGTGACCTTACATCAGATCAAGAAGATGCTATCCGTCGTGAAGTGGATGCAATCAAAGTTGAAGGTGACCTTCGTCGTGAAGTAAACTTGAACATCAAACGTTTGATGGAAATCGGTTCTTACCGTGGTATTCGTCACCGTCGTGGACTTCCTGTCCGTGGACAAAACACTAAAAACAACGCTCGCACTCGTAAAGGTAAAGCTGTTGCGATTGCTGGTAAGAAAAAATAATATAGGAGGTAAAAGTCTTGGCTAAACCAACACGTAAACGTCGTGTGAAAAAGAATATCGAATCTGGTATTGCTCATATTCACGCTACATTTAATAACACTATTGTTATGATTACTGATGTGCATGGTAATGCAATTGCTTGGTCATCAGCTGGTGCTCTTGGTTTCAAAGGTTCTCGTAAATCTACACCATTCGCTGCTCAAATGGCTTCTGAAGCTGCTGCTAAATCTGCACAAGAACACGGTCTTAAATCAGTTGAAGTTACTGTAAAAGGTCCAGGTTCTGGTCGTGAGTCAGCTATTCGTGCGCTTGCTGCCGCTGGTCTTGAAGTAACAGCAATTCGTGATGTGACTCCAGTGCCACACAATGGTGCTCGTCCTCCAAAACGTCGCCGTGTATAATCATCGCATTACACTGCTTTTCGTTTAAGAGGGAGTAACTAAATGATTGAGTTTGAAAAACCAAATATAACAAAAATTGATGAAAATAAAGATTATGGCAAGTTTGTAATCGAACCACTTGAACGTGGCTACGGTACAACTCTTGGTAACTCTCTTCGTCGTGTACTACTAGCTTCTCTACCGGGAGCAGCAGTGACATCTATCAACATTGAAGGTGTCTTGCATGAGTTCGACACAGTTCCAGGTGTTCGTGAAGACGTGATGCAAATCATTCTGAACATTAAAGGGATTGCAGTGAAATCATACGTTGAAGACGAAAAAATCATTGAACTTGACGTTGAAGGTCCTGCTGAAATTACAGCTGGAGATATTTTGACTGACAGTGATATTGAAATTGTAAATCCAGATCATTATCTCTTTACAATCGGTGAAGGTTCTTCTCTAAAAGCGACAATGACTGTTAACAGTGGTCGTGGATATGTACCTGCTGATGAAAACAAAAAAGATAATGCACCAGTTGGAACACTTGCTGTAGATTCTATTTATACACCAGTTACAAAAGTCAACTATCAAGTAGAGCCTGCTCGTGTAGGTAGCAATGATGGATTTGACAAATTAACCCTTGAAATCTTGACTAATGGAACAATTATTCCAGAAGATGCTTTAGGGCTTTCAGCACGTATCTTGACAGAACATCTTGATTTGTTTACAAATCTTACTGAGATTGCGAAGTCAACTGAAGTGATGAAAGAAGCTGATACTGAATCTGACGATCGTATTTTGGATCGGACGATTGAGGAACTGGACTTGTCTGTGCGTTCATACAATTGTTTGAAACGTGCCGGTATCAATACTGTGCATGATTTGACAGAAAAATCTGAAGCAGAGATGATGAAAGTACGAAATCTTGGACGCAAGAGTTTGGAAGAAGTGAAACTCAAACTCATTGACTTGGGTCTTGGATTAAAAGATAAATAAAGGAGGAATACATGGCTTACCGTAAACTAGGACGCACTAGCTCACAACGTAAAGCAATGCTTCGCGATTTGACAACTGACCTTTTGATCAACGAATCAATCGTGACAACTGAAGCTCGTGCTAAAGAAATCCGTAAAACTGTTGAAAAAATGATTACTCTAGGTAAACGTGGTGATTTGCATGCACGTCGTCAAGCAGCTGCTTTCGTACGTAATGAAATCGCATCTGAAAACTATAATGAAGCAACTGATAAGTACACTTCTACTACAGCACTTCAAAAATTGTTCTCAGAAATCGCACCTCGTTATGCTGAACGTAACGGTGGATACACTCGTATCCTTAAAACTGAACCACGTCGTGGTGATGCTGCGCCAATGGCGATCATCGAATTAGTATAAAATCATCAATTTTGTTGAGTGTTATGATGATGGAGTCTTGTGCTCTTAGTCTAGCTCTGGTCTACCGCTGGGACTTCGGTCCTAGCGGGAACACTCATCATCATTTGATAGGGTAGACGCTTGTTTACGAAATTGTTTTTTGTTTAAGAACAACTTCGTAAGCAGGCGTTTTTTAGTATTTTTTACAGAAATATGCTATACTAAGGAAAAAGAAAATCAAAAACGTTCAGGTTTTCTAATAATCGTAGAATGGGAGTCTAAAGATGAAGGCTATTATTACAGTGGTTGGCAAGGACAAGGCAGGTATTGTTGCTGGCGTGTCTACTAAAATTGCAGAATTGGGTTTGAATATTGATGATATTTCTCAAACAGTACTGGATGAGTATTTTACCATGATGGCAGTCGTTTCTAGTGACGAAAAACAGGATTTCACTTATCTGCGAAATGAGTTTGAAACGTTCGGTCAGACCTTGAATGTTAAAATCAATATTCAAAGTGCAGCGATTTTTGACGCCATGTATAATATCTAGGAGGTCATCATGGATATTAGACAAGTTACTGAAACCATTGCTATGATCGAGGAGCAGAACTTCGATATCAGAACCATCACCATGGGCATCTCCCTTTTGGACTGTATTGATCCAGACATCGAACGTGCTGCTGAAAAGATTTATCAAAAAATCACGACTAAAGCTGCAAATCTAGTGGCTGTAGGAGATGAAATTGCTGCAGAACTTGGGATTCCGATTGTCAATAAACGAGTATCGGTGACTCCGATTTCCTTGATTGGAGCAGCGACTGATGCGACAGACTATGTCGTTTTGGCAAAGGCACTTGACAAGGCTGCCAAGGAGATTGGTGTTGACTTTATCGGTGGATTCTCAGCTTTGGTACAAAAAGGCTACCAAAAAGGAGATGAAATTCTCATCAATTCTATCCCACGCGCTCTAGCTGAGACAGACAAGGTTTGTTCGTCTGTTAATATTGGCTCAACCAAGTCAGGCATCAACATGACTGCAGTTGCAGATATGGGACGTATCATCAAGGAAACAGCGAACTTATCAGATATGGGTGCTGCCAAATTGGTCGTATTTGCTAACGCTGTTGAGGACAATCCTTTTATGGCGGGGGCCTTCCATGGTGTCGGTGAAGCAGATGTCATCATCAATGTTGGTGTTTCAGGTCCTGGTGTTGTCAAACGCGCCTTGGAGAAAGTTCGTGGTCAGAGTTTTGATGTAGTAGCGGAAACAGTCAAGAAAACAGCCTTCAAGATTACTCGTATCGGTCAGCTGGTTGGGCAAATGGCGAGTGAACGCCTTGGTGTTGACTTTGGAATTGTCGACCTAAGTCTTGCGCCTACTCCTGCAGTTGGAGACTCAGTGGCTCGAGTACTGGAGGAGATGGGCTTGGAAACAGTAGGAACGCATGGGACGACTGCGGCACTCGCTCTTTTGAATGACCAAGTTAAGAAGGGCGGAGTGATGGCTTGTAACCAGGTTGGTGGCTTGTCTGGTGCTTTTATCCCTGTTTCTGAAGATGAGGGGATGATTGCTGCGGTGCAAAATGGCTCTCTGAATTTAGAGAAACTAGAAGCTATGACGGCTATCTGTTCTGTTGGGCTGGATATGATTGCCATTCCGGAAGATACGCCTGCTGAAACCATTGCGGCTATGATTGCGGATGAGGCGGCAATTGGTGTTATTAACATGAAAACAACGGCTGTCCGTATTATTCCAAAAGGCAAAGAAGGCGATATGATTGAGTTTGGTGGTTTGCTAGGGACAGCTCCAGTGATGAAGGTCAACGGGGCTTCGTCTGTTGATTTCATCTCTCGCGGTGGGCAAATCCCAGCTCCAATCCATAGTTTTAAAAATTAATAAAAAAGAGAGAAGATTTAAGTTGAGTTTAAGGATGACTGTGTATACTATAATCATTAAATAAAGACCTCCTAACTTTATTTAATAGAAATCCTAAACTTTTTCATAATAATCTCCTAGGGAAGCTACCATGAGGGTAGCTTTTCTTTTGGATAATTTACAAATGTTGGCTTTGCTTTTGAAAGCCGAATATTTCTTTGATCCATGATATAATAGAAGAAAATGGAGGATAGAAAATGTCTAAAGTAAGATTGTACTTGGTCCGTCATGGGAAAACGATGTTTAACACCATTGGACGTGCTCAAGGATGGAGTGATACGCCTCTAACCGCAGAAGGTGAGTTGGGAATTCATGAGTTAGGAATTGGCTTGAGAGAATCTGGTTTACAATTTGACCGCGCTTATTCCAGCGATTCAGGGCGGACTATTCAAACCATGGGAATTATCCTAGAAGAACTTGGCCTGCAGGGAAAAATCCCTTACCGCATGGACAAGCGGATCCGTGAGTGGTGTTTTGGTAGTTTTGATGGGGCCTATGATGGGGACCTCTTTATGGGGTTGATTCCTCGTATTTTTAATGTGGACCATGTTCATCAGTTGTCCTATGCAGAACTAGCAGAAGGTTTGGTAGAGGTTGATACTGCTGGCTGGGCAGAAGGCTGGGAAAAACTCAGTGGTCGAATCAAAGAAGGTTTTGAAACGATTGCTAAAGAAATGGAAGAACAAGGTGGCGGGAATGCCTTGGTTGTCAGCCACGGGATGACCATTGGTACGATGGTTTATCTCATCAATGGCATGCATCCGCATGGTCTAGATAATGGTAGTGTGACCATTCTAGAATACGAGAACGGCCAGTTTACGGTCCAAGTCGTTGGCGACCGTAGTTATCGAGAACTCGGACGTGAGAAGATGGAAGAAATAAAAAATTGATAGAAGTTAGCTCCGATTAGGAGCTAATTTTTTTCCTGTTAAATAAGGTGGATTTGCGACTCAGTATTTCTTATTATCCAAGTTGAAAAGAGCATTTCTCATCTTTCAAATTCCCCCAAAAATGGTATAATAGTAACATCATAAAATTGGAGAGATACCATGAATTTTTACAATCATAAGGAAATTGAGCCTAAGTGGCAGGGCTACTGGGCGAAACATCATACATTTAAGACAGGAACAGATGCCTCAAAACCGAAGTTCTATGCTCTCGACATGTTTCCATATCCTTCAGGAGCTGGATTGCATGTAGGACACCCAGAAGGTTACACAGCAACGGATATTCTCAGCCGTTACAAACGTGCTCAAGGCTACAATGTCCTTCACCCAATGGGTTGGGATGCCTTTGGATTGCCTGCAGAGCAATACGCCATGGATACGGGAAATGACCCAGCAGAATTTACAGCGGAAAATATTGCTAATTTCAAACGCCAAATCAATGCGCTTGGCTTCTCTTACGACTGGGATCGTGAAGTCAACACAACAGATCCAAACTACTACAAGTGGACGCAGTGGATCTTCACCAAGCTTTACGAAAAAGGTTTGGCTTATGAAGCTGAAGTACCAGTAAACTGGGTCGAAGAATTGGGAACGGCCATTGCCAACGAAGAAGTCCTTCCTGACGGAACTTCTGAGCGTGGGGGCTATCCAGTTGTCCGCAAACCAATGCGCCAATGGATGCTCAAAATCACTGCCTATGCAGAGCGCTTGCTCAATGACTTGGATGACCTGGACTGGCCAGAGTCTATCAAGGATATGCAACGCAACTGGATTGGGAAATCAACTGGTGCCAATGTAACCTTTAAAGTAAAAGGAACAGACAAGGAATTCACTGTCTTTACCACTCGTCCGGACACCCTTTTCGGTGCGACCTTCACTGTCTTGGCGCCTGAGCATGATTTGGTAGAAGCTATCGTCAGTCCCGAACAAGCTGAAGCCGTAGCAGACTATAAACATCAAGCCAGCCTCAAGTCAGACTTGGCTCGTACCGACCTTGCCAAGGAAAAAACAGGGGTTTGGACTGGTGCTTATGCCATCAACCCTGTCAATGGCAAAGAAATTCCAATCTGGATTGCGGACTATGTTCTTGCTAGCTATGGAACAGGTGCTGTCATGGCTGTGCCAGCCCACGACCAACGTGACTGGGAATTTGCCAAACAGTTTGGTCTTCCAATCGTAGAAGTGCTGGAAGGTGGAAACGTAGCAGAAGCTGCTTACACAGAAGATGGACTTCATGTAAACTCTGATTTCCTAGATGGACTGAACAAAGAAGATGCGGTTGCTAAGATTGTCGCTTGGTTGGAAGAAAAAGGCTGTGGACAAGAGAAGGTTACCTACCGTCTCCGTGACTGGCTCTTTAGCCGTCAACGTTACTGGGGTGAGCCAATCCCTATCATTCATTGGGAAGATGGGACTTCAACAGCTGTCCCTGAAAGTGAATTGCCACTTGTCTTGCCAGTAACCAAGGACATCCGTCCTTCAGGTACTGGTGAAAGTCCATTGGCTAACTTGACAGACTGGCTTGAGGTGACTCGTGAAGATGGCGTCAAAGGTCGTCGTGAGACCAATACCATGCCACAGTGGGCTGGTTCAAGCTGGTACTACCTCCGTTATATTGACCCACACAATACTGAGAAATTGGCTGATGAGGACCTTCTCAAACAATGGTTGCCAGTGGATATCTACGTGGGTGGGGCAGAGCATGCTGTTCTTCACTTGCTCTACGCTCGTTTCTGGCATAAATTCCTCTATGACTTAGGTGTTGTTCCGACTAAGGAACCATTCCAAAAACTCTTTAACCAAGGAATGATTTTGGGGACAAGCTACCGTGACCACCGTGGGGCTCTTGTGGCGACTGACAAGGTTGAAAAACGTGACGGTTCTTTCTTCCATGTGGAAACAGGAGAAGAGTTGGAGCAAGCACCAGCCAAGATGTCTAAATCTCTCAAGAACGTTGTTAACCCAGACGATGTGGTGGAACAATATGGTGCCGATACCCTTCGCGTCTATGAAATGTTCATGGGACCGCTTGATGCTTCAATCGCCTGGTCTGAAGAAGGTTTGGAAGGAAGCCGTAAATTCCTAGACCGTGTTTATCGTTTGATTACAAGTAAAGAAATCGCTTCGGAAAACAATGGTGCTCTTGACAAGGTCTACAATGAAACAGTCAAAGCTGTCACTGAGCAAATCGAGTCTATGAAATTCAACACAGCCATTGCCCAACTTATGGTCTTTGTCAACGCGGCTAACAAGGAAGAAAAGCTCTATATTGACTACGCCAAAGGATTTATCCAATTGATCGCCCCATTTGCGCCTCACTTGGCAGAAGAACTCTGGCAAACAGTCGCAGCAACAGGCGAATCCATCTCTTATGTAGCTTGGCCAACATGGGACGAAAGCAAATTGGTTGAAGACGAAATCGAAATCGTCGTCCAAATCAAAGGTAAAGTTCGTGCCAAACTCATGGTCGCTAAAGATCTGTCACGCGAAGAATTACAAGAAATTGCTCTGACTGATGAAAAAGTCAAAGCAGAAATTGACGGTAAGGAAATTGTCAAAGTGATTAGTGTCCCTAACAAACTTGTGAATATTGTTGTGAAATAAGATAGGAATCCTTCAGAGTTAGAATCTGGAGGATTTTTTGAATTTTTTCATGAAAGTATGATATAATATGTGCAATTATAAAGTTTGAAAAGTATAACAAGGAGAAAACTATGCCAGTAAATGAATATGGTCAGATGATTGGTGAGTCTGTAGTCGGTCACACGTCTGGTAAATTACCTGCTATCGATTTTTTAGAAGGACGTTATGCTCGAATCGAGGCTCTTTCGGTAGAAAAGCACGCGGAAGATTTACTAGCTGTTTATGGCCCAGATACTCCTCGGGAGATGTGGACCTACCTCTTTCAGGAGCCGGTGGCAGATAGGGAGGAACTGGTCAGCCTTTTAAACCAGATGTTGGCTCGTAAGGACCGTTTTTTCTATGCTATCTTGGATAGGGAGACGGGTAAGGTCTTGGGAACCTTTTCGCTTATGCGCATCGACCAAAATAATCGTGTAGTTGAAGTTGGGACTGTTATTTTTTCTCCAGAACTAAGGGGAACACGAATAGGGACAGAAGCCCAGTATCTCTTGGCGCGCTATGTTTTTGAGGAGCTTAACTATCGTCGCTACGAGTGGAAATGCGATGCTCTAAATCTGCCATCAAGACGAGCAGCAGAACGTTTAGGCTTTGTCTATGAAGGAACCTTCCGCCAGGCAGTCGTTTATAAGGGGCGTACGAGGGATACGGATTGGTTGTCTATGATTGATAAGGACTGGGCTCGAGTCAAAGTTCGTTTGGAAGCATGGTTGGCTCCTGAAAATTTTGATAAAAATGGACGGCAGTACAAGAGCTTGAGAGAGTTCTAAGAGGTGATGACATGATTAGCGTTAGAAAGCAAGAAGTTGTCAAGTTAGAAGATGTTTTGCATCTCTATCAGGCAGTTGGATGGACAAATTATACTCATCAACCTCAGATGTTGGAGAAGGCCTTGTCTCACTCATTAGCGATTTATTTGGCATTTGATGGCGATGCCGTGGTGGGCATGGTCCGTTTGGTCGGAGATGGTTTTTCATCGATTTTTGTCCAGGATTTGATTGTTTTGCCTAGCTATCAGCGCCAAGGAATTGGTAGTTGCTTGATGAAAGAGGCTTTAGGTGATTACAAAGATACCTATCAAGTCCAACTAGTGACCGAACAGACAGAAAAAACCTTGAGATTCTATCGTTCTCTGGGCTTTGAAACCTTATCTACTTATGATTGTACAGGAATGATTTGGGTAGATCGAAAAAAATAAAAATAATTATTTTCTCTTAAGTAAAGTTTAAGTATCCTCGTGTATTATATAGTTATTAGATAAAGACCTCCTAATACTCTTCGAAAATCTCACCAACCTTCGTTAGAGTCGACTTAGCTAACTATCGTTATGCTTGCGTCTATCTGGCTAGTCTGATTTCGATTTTCATTGAGTACCCTTTATTTAATGAAATCCCAAACTTTTCTTTTTCATCATAATCTCCTAAAGAAGCCACCCAATCAGGTGGCTTTTTTGTTGCTTAAGAAAGAAAATTCCATTTGGGAACATTTTTTTTAAAAATGATAAATCAGAGAAAAAATTAAGTTAGCTTTAAGATTCATCTTGTATTATATAATCATTAAATAAAGACCTCCTAACTTTATTTAATGAAATCCTAAACTTTTCTTTTTCATAATAATCTCCCTTAACTCCACCTAATCAGGTGGAGTTTTTGTTTGTAGGCTGGATTTTTGCTATAATAGGAACATGAGTAGAATTTTAGATAATGAAATCATGGGTGATGAGGAGTTGGTAGAGCGTACCCTCCGTCCCCAATATTTACGTGAATATATCGGACAAGACAAGGTCAAGGATCAGCTTCAAATCTTTATCGAGGCAGCAAAAATGCGTGATGAGGCGCTGGATCATGTTCTTTTGTTTGGTCCTCCAGGTCTCGGGAAAACGACCATGGCCTTTGTCATTGCCAATGAATTGGGAGTCAATCTCAAGCAGACGTCTGGTCCCGTTATCGAAAAAGCAGGTGATTTGGTAGCGATTTTGAATGACTTGGAACCAGGAGATGTACTCTTTATAGACGAGATTCATCGCTTGCCCATGGCTGTTGAGGAAGTTTTATATAGTGCCATGGAAGATTTTTATATCGATATTATGATCGGTGCTGGTGAAACCAGTCGCAGCGTTCATCTGGAATTGCCACCATTTACCTTGATTGGGGCAACGACACGAGCAGGGATGCTGTCCAATCCTCTTCGTGCCCGTTTTGGGATTACAGGTCACATGGAATATTACGAACATGCTGACTTGACAGAGATTGTCGAGCGGACGGCAGATATCTTTGAGATGGAAATCACCCATAAGGCAGCTGCTGAGCTGGCCTTGCGTAGTCGAGGAACTCCCCGTATCGCTAATCGCCTCCTCAAGCGCGTGCGTGACTTTGCCCAAATTATGGGCGATGGCTTGATTGATGATGTCATTACGGATAAGGCCTTGACCATGCTGGATGTAGACCATGAAGGATTGGACTATGTGGACCAGAAAATCCTTCGTACCATGATTGAGATGTATGGTGGTGGTCCTGTCGGTCTAGGAACTCTTTCTGTGAATATCGCTGAAGAGCGTGAGACGGTTGAGGATATGTATGAACCCTACCTCATCCAAAAAGGCTTTATCATGCGAACTCGCTCAGGACGGGTTGCGACAGCTAAGGCTTACGAACATTTGGGCTATGAGTATAATGAAAAATGAGCAAGATCTTCTAGAGGTTTTTAGAAAAAATCCAGATATGATGGCTATTCTAACCATCATCCGTGATCTTGGTTTGCAAGACTCTTGGTTGGCAGCAGGTTCAGTTAGAAATTTTATCTGGAATCTCTTGTCAGACAAATCTCCTTTTGACCGTGAAACAGATGTGGATGTGATTTTCTTTGATCCAGCTATCTCTTACGAAGATACGTTGGGTATAGAACGCAAGCTGAAAGAGAATTTTCCCCAATATCAATGGGAGTTGAAAAATCAGGTCTACATGCATCTGCACAGTTCTCACACTGCGCCCTACACGAGTTCCCGTGATGCTATGAGTAAGTATCCCGAGCGCTGTACGGCGGTAGGTCTTCGCTTGAATGAAGATTCCACTTTAGAACTCTTTGCCCCATATGGTTTAGAGGATATTATGAACTTCCAGGTTTCCCCGACTCCTCATTTTCTAGATAATGAAGACCGAATGAAACTCTATCAAGAGCGATTGTCCAAGAAAAATTGGCAAGAAAAATGGAAAAATCTCACTTTCTCAAAAAACTTAAGAAAAATTTAAGTTAGGGGCGGTATACTGGGTTCATAAGTTAAGAGGAACTTAACTTAAACTCCTAAAACTTTTTCATAATAATCTCCCTATAAAATTAAGTCGCCCAATCAGGTGGCTTATTTTTTGTTTGTACGGAGAGCTAATAACTTACCAATAGAAGAAAATAGGGAAATATGGTATAATGAAACGATAGATTTTTGAATAGGAATAAGATCATGTTTGGATTTTTTAAGAAAGATAAAGCTGTAGAAGTTGAGGTTCCAACACAGGTTCCTGCTCATATTGGCATCATCATGGATGGGAATGGCCGCTGGGCTAAAAAACGGATGCAACCACGGGTTTTTGGCCATAAGGCAGGGATGGAAGCCCTCCAAAAGGTGACCAAGGCAGCTAACAAGATGGGAGTCAAGGTCATCACGGTTTATGCCTTTTCAACGGAAAACTGGACGCGCCCAGATCAAGAAGTCAAGTTTATCATGAACTTACCAGTCGAGTTTTATGACAACTACGTCCCGGAATTACATGCAAATAATGTTAAGATTCAGATGATTGGGGAAACAGACCGTCTGCCTAAGCCGACTTTTGAAGCTTTGAAAAAAGCAGAGGAGTTGACCAAGAACAATACGGGTTTGATTCTCAATTTTGCCCTTAATTATGGTGGTCGTGCTGAAATCACGCAGGCTCTTAAGAGCTTGGCTCAGGAAGTTCTAGATGCCAAAATCAATCCTGGCGATATCACAGAAGATATGATTGGGGATTACCTTTTCACGCAACACCTGCCAAAGGATTTGCGAGATCCAGATTTGATTATCCGTACAAGTGGTGAGTTGCGTTTAAGTAATTTCTTGCCGTGGCAAGCAGCCTATAGCGAGCTTTATTTTACGGATACCTTGTGGCCTGATTTTGATGAGGTCGCCCTGCAGGAAGCTATTGTTGCCTTTAATCATCGTAATCGCCGATTTGGAGGAGTTTAGGAGAAGATATGACCAAGGATTTACAAAAGAGAACATTGTTTGCAGTATTGGCCCTGGCCATTTTCCTTCCAGTCTTGTTTGTGGGAGGACTCTTGTTACAGATAGGCATTGGTTTGTTAGCCATGCTAGCTGTTTATGAACTCTTACACATGAAGGGGCTAAAGACCATGACCATCGAGGGTGCCTTGACCCTCTTTGCGACCTTTGCTCTCACAATCCCATTAGAAAATTACCTAACTTTTTTGCCAGTTGATGGGAATGTGGTTGCCTACAGCGTTTTAATTACGATTATGCTAGGGACCACCGTTTTCAGTAAAAGCTATACGATTGAAGATGCCGTTTTCCCGATAGCGATGAGTTTTTATGTTGGTTTTGGTTTTAACGCCTTACTAGATGCTCGGGTGGCAGGTTTTGACAAGGTGCTTCTGGCCCTCTTTATCGTCTGGGCGACAGATAGCGCAGCTTACCTGATAGGGATGAATTTTGGTAAGCATAAGTTGGCTCCGACAGTTTCTCCCAATAAGAGCATTGAGGGCTTTATCGGTGGTATTCTAGGTGCGGTACTGGTAACAGCAATCTTCATGCTTGTAGATAGCACAGTTGCTCTCCCTTATGGAATTTATAGAATGAGCCTCTTTGCCGTCTTCTTCAGTGTGGCAGGTCAGTTTGGTGACTTGATTGAGAGTGCTATGAAACGCCATTTTGGTGTCAAGGATTCAGGGAAATTTATCCCGGGTCATGGTGGTGTGTTGGATCGTTTTGACAGTATGCTAGTCGTCTTTCCTATCATGCACTTGTTTGGTCTCTTCTAAAGAAAGGAATATTGAATGATTGGATTGCTAACCTTTATCCTGGTTTTTGGGATTATCGTGGTGGTGCATGAGTTTGGACATTTTTATTTTGCTAAGAAATCAGGCATTTTAGTCCGTGAGTTTGCTATTGGTATGGGCCCCAAGATTTTTGCCCATATCGGTAAGGACGGAACTGCTTATACCATTCGGATACTTCCTTTAGGAGGGTATGTTCGTATGGCTGGTTGGGGTGATGATGCGACGGAGATCAAGACAGGAACCCCGGTCAGTTTAACACTTGCCGAAGATGGTAAGGTCAAACGGATCAACCTCTCAGGGAAGAAACTGGATCAAACAGCTCTCCCTATGCAGGTAACCCAGTTTGACTTTGAAGACAAGCTCTTTATCAAGGGCTTGGTCTTGGAAGAAGAAAAGACCTTTGCAGTGGATCACGATGCAACAGTTGTTGAGGCAGATGGAACCGAAGTACGCATTGCCCCTCTGGATGTACAGTACCAAAATGCTTCTATCTGGGGTAAGCTCATCACCAACTTTGCAGGTCCTATGAATAACTTTATCTTAGGTGTTGTTGTTTTTTGGATCCTGATCTTTTTGCAGGGTGGTGTTAGAGACACTCAAACCAATCTCTTTCATGTCATGCCTGAGGGAGCTTTGGCTAAGGTGGGTATAGCTGAGACAGCTCAAATCACCAAGGTCGGCTCCCACGAAGTTAAGAATTGGCAGGATTTGATTCAGGCTGTGGAAGCAGATACCAAGGATAAGACTGCCCCGACCTTGGATGTGACTATTTCTGAAAATGGTAGCGAAAAACAAGTCACTGTGACTCCAGAAGAAAATCAAGGACGTTATATTCTCGGAGTTCAACCGGGGGTCAAGTCAGACTTTCTATCCATGTTTATTGGTGGATTTACGACAGCTGCTGACTCAGGACTCCGTATCCTTTCGGCTCTGAAAAACTTGATTTTCCATCCAGATTTGAACAAACTCGGTGGTCCCGTTGCCATTTTTAAGGCAAGTAGCGATGCTGCTAAAAATGGAATTGAGAATGTCCTCTACTTCCTAGCCATGATTTCCATCAATATCGGGATTTTTAATTTGATTCCGATCCCGGCTTTGGATGGTGG
Source organism: Streptococcus oralis (assembly GCF_001579175.1). Classification (GTDB taxonomy): domain Bacteria; phylum Bacillota; class Bacilli; order Lactobacillales; family Streptococcaceae; genus Streptococcus; species Streptococcus oralis_O. The sequence goes on along the minus strand of NZ_KQ970759.1, from coordinate 644,563 downwards.
AAAGATTGTGCTCAATATCCTAGAGGCTATCCGCCGTAAACCCCTTAAACAAGAAATTGAAACCTATGTCACCATGGCTGGTGTAGTTATCATGGTTGTCTTGATGCTAGCTGTGACCTGGAATGACATTATGCGACTCTTTTTTTAGATAATCGAGGAATATTATGAAACAAAGTAAAATGCTAATCCCTACGCTTCGCGAAATGCCAAGTGATGCTCAAGTTATCAGCCACGCTCTTATGTTGCGTGCTGGTTATGTTCGTCAAGTTTCTGCCGGTGTATACTCTTACCTGCCACTTGCTAACCGTGTAATCGAAAAAGCTAAGAACATCATGCGTCAAGAATTTGATAAGATTGGTGCCGTGGAAATGTTGGCTCCAGCCCTTCTAAGCGCGGATCTCTGGCGTGAATCAGGCCGTTATGAAACCTATGGTGAAGACCTTTATAAACTGAAGAACCGTGAAAAGTCAGACTTTATCCTAGGTCCAACACACGAAGAGACTTTTACAGCTATTGTTCGTGACTCAGTGAAATCTTACAAGCAATTGCCACTTAACCTTTACCAAATTCAGCCTAAGTACCGTGATGAAAAACGTCCACGTAACGGTCTTCTCCGTACGCGTGAATTTATCATGAAAGACGGATATAGTTTCCATGCTAATTACGATAGTTTGGATGTGACTTATGACGAGTACAAGGCGGCCTACGAACGAATTTTCACTCGTAGTGGTTTGGATTTCAAGGCTATCATCGGTGACGGCGGAGCCATGGGTGGTAAGGACAGTCAAGAATTTATGGCCATCACTCCTGCTCGTACAGACCTTGACCGCTGGGTTGTCTTGGACAAGTCAGTTGCATCATTTGATGAAATTCCTGCAGAAGTACAAGAAGAAATCAAGGCAGAATTGCTCAAATGGATGGTTTCTGGTGAAGACACCATTGCCTACTCAAGTGAGTCTGACTATGCGGCTAACTTGGAAATGGCAACAAACGAGTACAAACCAAGTAACCGTGTCGTTGCGGAAGAAGAAGTGACTCGAGTGGAAACTCCAGATGTTAAATCAATCGATGAAGTCGCAGCCTTCCTTAACGTGCCAGAAGAACAAACCATCAAAACCCTCTTCTACATGGCAGATGGTGAGCTTATCGCAGCCCTTCTAGTTGGAAATGACCAACTCAACGAAGTCAAGTTGAAAAACCACTTGGGTGCAGATTTCTTTGACGTTGCGAGCGAGGAAGAAGTCGCAAGTGTCGTCCCAGCAGGCTTTGGTTCGCTTGGACCAGTTGCTTTGCCAGAAAATGTCAAAATCATTGCTGACCGCAAGGTGCAAGATGTTCGCAATGCTGTTGCTGGTGCCAACCAAGATGGCTATCACTTGACGGGTGTGAACCCAGGTCGCGATTTCACTGCAGAATACGTGGATATCCGCGAAGTTCGTGAGGGTGAAATTTCACCAGACGGACAAGGTGTCCTTAACTTTGCCCGTGGTATCGAGATTGGTCACATCTTCAAATTGGGAACTCGCTACTCAGCAAGCATGGGTGCGGATGTCTTGGACGAAAACGGCCGTGCGATTCCAATCATCATGGGCTGTTACGGTATCGGTGTCAGCCGTCTCCTCTCAGCAGTTATGGAGCAACACGCTCGCCTCTTTGTAAACAAGACTCCAAAAGGTGAATACCGTTACGCTTGGGGAGTTAACTTCCCTAAAGAATTGGCACCATTTGATGTGCATTTGATTCCAGTTAATGTCAAGGATGAAGAAAGTCTTTCATTGACAAATCGTATCGAAGAAGCTTTGGTAAATAAAGGTTACGAAGTCTTGACGGATGACCGTAACGAACGTGTCGGAGTGAAGTTTAGCGATAGCGACTTGATTGGGTTGCCAATCCGTATCACTGTTGGGAAAAAAGCAGCTGATGGTATCGTAGAGGTTAAGATCAAGGCAACTGGGGACACAATTGAAGTTCACGCAGATAACTTGCTTGAAACGCTGGAAATCCTAAGCAAGAAATAAAAACTATAATCAGAAGAAAAACAAGGCAAAAATGTAACTAGTTTTTACCTTGTTTTTTCTATATAATGAGAGTGAAGAATACATCATCAAGTTAAGAGGTATAAGTATGTTAAAATTTCCAAAGGATTTTGTCTGGGGTTCCTCTACTTCTGGACCACAGACAGAAGGTCGTGTACCTGGTGACGGAAAGGGAGACAATCTCTGGGATTATTGGTTCCAAGTAGAGCCAAATCGTTACTATAATGGAATTGGACCTGACAAAACATCGACTTTTTACGAAAACTGGGAAAAAGATATCGAACTCTTGCTAGAAACTGGTCACACAGCCTTTCGTACTTCTATCCAGTGGTCTCGTATTTTCCCGCAAGGTCGTGGAAAAGTCAATCCTCAAGGTGTGGCTTTCTACCGTCAGGTCTTTGAAGCCATTAAGGCCAAGGGCATTCGTCTCTTAGTCAATCTCTATCACTTTGACCTGCCTTTTGCCCTGCAGGAAGATGGGGATGGTTGGGAAAACAAGGCAACCATTAAGGCTTACGAAGACTATGCGCGTTTCTGTTTTGAGACTTACGGTGACTTGGTGGACCAGTGGATTACCTTCAATGAGCCGATTGTTCCTGTGGAGTTTGGCTATTTCTATGATGCCCATTATCCTCATAAGGTAGATGCTAAAGCAGCGGTTCAGGTAGCTTATAACACTCAACTGGCTAGTAGTCTTGCGGTGAAGGCTTGTCATGAGGTTCTGCCTGATTCTAAGATTGGGATTGTCCTCAACTTGACACCAGCCTACCCACGTAGCCAACATCCTGCGGATGTGAAAGCCGCTCGTATTGCGGATCTCTTTCAAGCCCAGTCTTTCCTAGATCCATCTGTCTTGGGAACTTATCCAGAAGAATTAGTGGAAATTTTAGCTGAGCATGATTTGCTGCCAGATTCTACAGCAGAAGAGTTGGAATTGATCCGTGAACATACAGTAGACTTCCTTGGAGTCAACTACTACCAGCCTCTGCGCGTCATGGCCCCACGTTTTGCTAAACATCCTGACAGTCCCCTCTTGCCAGAGCATTTCTATGAGCCTTATGTCATGCCAGGCCGTAAAATTAATCCCCACCGTGGTTGGGAAATCTACGAGCAAGGGATTTACCATATCGCCCAAAACATCAAGGAAAACTATGGCAATATCGAGTGGATGCTGACAGAGAATGGCATGGGGGTTGAAGGTGAAGATAAATTCCGTGAGAATGGCATGATTCAGGACGACTATCGTATTGACTTTGTCAAAGGGCATCTTGCTGAGCTTCATCGCGCCATTGAAGACGGTGCTAACTGTAAGGGCTACTTGATTTGGACCTTTATCGATTGCTGGTCATGGCTCAATAGCTACAAGAACCGCTATGGTTTGGTTGAGCTTGATTTGGAAACGCAGGAACGTCGCCTGAAGAAATCGGGTCACTGGTTCAAAGAGCTTAGTGACAATAATGGATTTTAAGAATAAAAAGTGAGATGATCTTCATCTCACTTTTTATTCTAAGATCATCACCAAGCTCCCAATCGTAATCAAGAGACAGCCGATAATTGTTTTAAACGTCAGGACATCCTGTAGGAAGAAAAAGGCTAGAACGAGGGTAAGGACGAGACTGAATTTATCGACAGCAGATACCTCAGTTGCATTGCCCATCTGCAAGGCCTTGTAATAGCAGAGCCAGGAGGCGCCCATGGGGAAATTAGACAAGATGGGAAGAGAAGATAAAAGTGCGAAGAAAAATCACATGGCACCCCCCTCCTCTTACGACTATAAGTAAAGCATCTGCCTTGTCAGCTATTAGGTGAAATCTCAATTTCAGGAACCCTATAAAAGCTATACCAATTTTTATCCTTGACAAGTGAGAAAAACAAGTATATACTGTCTTTGCTGATTCCGTAAAAGGGAAATCAGACTATACCAATTTAAGGAGAAAGCACAGTTAGTCTGTGTCGTATATACTATGTGTGGAATTGTTGGTGTTGTTGGAAACACAAATGCAACTGATATTTTGATTCAAGGGCTTGAAAAGCTCGAATACCGTGGTTATGATTCTGCGGGGATTTTTGTCCTAGGTGGTGCTGAAAATCATCTAGTTAAGGCTGTCGGTCGTATAGCAGAATTGTCTGCTAAGACAGCTGGTGTTGAGGGAACAACTGGTATCGGACATACGCGTTGGGCGACTCATGGAAAACCAACTGAGGACAACGCTCACCCACATCGCTCTGAGACTGGACGTTTTGTCTTGGTGCACAATGGAGTGATTGAAAACTACCTTGAAATCAAGGAAGAATATATTGCAGGTCACCACTTCAAGGGGCAAACAGATACGGAAATCGCCGTTCACTTGATTGGAAAATTTGCAGAAGAAGCTGGTTTCTCAGTTCTTGAAGCCTTCAAAAAAGCTCTTCATATCATCCGTGGTTCTTATGCCTTTGCCTTGGTTGACTCTGAAAATCCAGATGTTATCTATGTAGCGAAAAATAAATCACCACTCTTGATTGGTCTTGGGGAAGGCTATAACATGGTCTGCTCGGATGCTATGGCAATGATTCGTGAGACCAACCAATACATGGAAATTCATGACCAAGAGTTGGTGATTGTCAAGGCTGATAGTGTCGAAGTGCAAGACTATGATGGCAATCGCCGTGAGCGTGCTAGCTACACTGCTGAGCTAGACTTGTCGGATATCGGTAAGGGAACTTATCCTTACTACATGCTCAAGGAAATCGATGAGCAGCCAACTGTTATGCGTAAACTCATCCAAGCATACACAGATGAGACAGGTCAAGTAGTGGTTGACCCAGCTATCATCCAGGCTGTTCAAGACGCAGACCGTATCTACATCCTTGCAGCTGGGACATCTTACCACGCAGGATTTGCTTCTAAGAAGATGCTGGAAGAATTGACGGATACACCAGTTGAACTTGGAATCTCTTCTGAGTGGGGCTATGGTATGCCACTTCTCAGCCAGAAACCACTCTTCATCTTTATCAGTCAGTCTGGTGAAACAGCGGATAGTCGTCAGGTTTTGGTCAAGGCTAATGAAATGGGCATTCCAAGCTTGACAGTGACCAACGTCCCAGGTTCCACCCTTTCTCGTGAAGCCAACCATACCATGCTCCTTCACGCGGGTCCTGAAATTGCCGTAGCATCAACAAAGGCCTATACAGCGCAAATCGCAGCACTTGCCTTCCTTGCAAAAGCTGTCGGAGAAGCAAATGGCAATGCCAAAGCCCAAGCTTTTGACCTGGTTCACGAGTTGTCTATCGTGGCTCAGTCTATCGAATCAACCCTTTCTGAGAAAGAAACCATTGATGCTAAAGTTCGTGACCTTCTTGAAACCACTCGCAACGCCTTTTACATTGGACGTGGGCAAGACTACTATGTAGCCATGGAAGCCAGTCTTAAGCTCAAAGAGATTTCTTACATCCAGTGTGAAGGTTTTGCGGCAGGAGAGCTCAAGCATGGAACTATTGCCTTGATTGAAGAAGGAACACCTGTCTTGGCCCTCTTGTCAGATCCAGTCCTTGCTAACCACACTCGTGGAAATATCCAAGAGGTCGCAGCCCGTGGTGCTAAGGTTCTCACTATTGCAGAAGAAAATGTTGCTAAAGAGACAGACGATATCGTTCTGACGACCGTACACCCTTACCTCTCGCCAATCTCAATGGTTGTACCAACTCAATTGGTCGCTTACTTTGCAACACTCCACCGTGGCCTTGATGTGGACAAACCACGTAACCTTGCCAAGTCGGTAACAGTAGAATAAGCTAAAAGAGTCTAGTTTGCCATAAGTAGGGTATAATGTAACTATATAACAAATCGGAATTTATAGGGATTTGTATTGAAAAACACATTTGCAACTGCAAGTTGACATATTTCTATATTTTAATGGTGGCTATGCAACCAACGAAATTGTTATGATTGTATCATAAAAGAAAGGAGTGTTGTCAAATGAACATGGCAGACAGAATACAATATTTAAGAAAAACTAAAGGAATATCACAAGAAGAACTTGCTGATAAGGTAGGTGTTTCAAGACAAGCTGTTTCAAAATGGGAAAGTGAACAAAGTACACCTGAGTTAGAAAAAGTAATTATAATGAGTGATTATTTTGGTGTTACTACAGATTATATTTTAAAAGGAATTGAACCGGTAGTAGATAAAGAACAAAAAAATAGAGAATTTGCGAGCAAGGTACTTTATATCTCATCAACAGCTTTTATTGCTATTGGACTGTTTTGTGCATTTGCTGAATGGTATGAAAAACAAACAATGGAAGCTATTTTGGGGGCAATAATTATTCAAGTGGTAGGAATTGTTGGATATTTTATCGCAAGAATATTATCAGAAGAAAAAGCACCGTTTTATGTGAATTGGCTTAATATAATTGGAATTGCTTTTATGCCTACTTCTATGGCTACTGGTTTTATTTCATTGTTGATTTTCAAACAGGGGTGGGTTGCGCCATATCCTATAGGAATATTTCACACTTTGAATTTTATATTAGTTCTATTTGTGATTTTGATTACAAGTTATATTGTTTTAAAAAAACAGATAAAATAGCATTTTCTCACTCCTATATTGTATACTCTAAGGAGAAAAAATGAAGAAGAAAAAAAATATTATTGCTATGCTGATTGGTATCGTCTTGTCTAGTTCTTTCTTGATACGTACGATCTTGATCCATCAGGCAAGACAAGCGAAAAAGCAAAACCTGGAACGGATTGCTGCTGTGCAAGAGACGGTTCAGTCTCAAGATCAAAAGAAAGCTGAAGAGCAGAAAGAACACTTTAAAAAGGCATTTGATGGTTTAGATAAAACTTCCATTCTAATGAAAGACTACGATAGCCACACAAAGATTAATGGGGACTACAGTTTTGGTACAAAGGATGGCGTGCACTACCTAGTAGAATTAAAAACTGGTGAGAAAGTAGCTCTGGAAGGTGTGGACAAGGCCTTTCCTTTGTCTGTCAAAAACGAGGACACAAATAGTACGGAGCTTGCCCTGGTTGTCCGTAAAGACCAAGCCTGGTACATGATTGATACAAAGGGTGAGACGATTTACACTTTTGAACAAACAGAATTGACAGAAAACTCGAAGTTGACTTTGAAAGACCAGGAACTGATAGTTGAGTAATTCATAGATTTCGAAAATTTTTTCCCTATTATGCTGGGTAAAGATTGATAAATATAAAAAACAACACCCCATGACTAGAAGAGTCTTCTAATCATGGGGTGTTTTTCTATAGGAGGGCTAGTTTATACTCTTCGAAAATCTCTTTAAACCTCGTCAGCTTCGCCTTGCCGTACTCGTGTAAAGCCTGCGGCTAGCTTCCTAGTTTACTCTTTGATTTTCATTGAGTGCTATTTCTTTTTCTTGTTTTTTATCAACCATCCAAGTCCGAGAAGGGCAAGGATACTGAATCCAGCAAGGGCAAGAAGGGATTTGCTCTCAGTACCTGTGTTTGGAAGGACTTTCTGAGCAAGAGCCTCTGTAGCAGTTTCTTGAGAGTCAGGATTTGCTACTAGGTTTTGGGCTTGGTCTTGTTGGGTTTCCAAGCTAGAAAGATTAAATTCTGGTTTTTCTTCCACAGCTGGGGCAACGATGGCACCACCTTGAGACAAGCGGAGAACAACGGCAGTGAGAGCGTTCAATTTCAAGCCTTTTTCAGTCCATTCGAGACCTTGAGGTTTAGCGATTCCTACTGGTCCGGCTTGATTTTCATCTGCCAGGACTTCAGCCTTTCTCAAGTGGGCAAAGGCAGTTCCTAGAGTAAATTCGCGAGCCTTATCATCTGCATTGACAAAGACAGCGTAGACATCACCGTTTGGAGCAGTGATTTGGTAGCCGATGGTCACATCTTCTTTTTCAACACCATTTTGTCCTGGAACAGTAATGAGGTGGACGCGCTCTTTGATGTCTTGCAGACTCTTGAGTCGGAAGGCATCAGTCGATTGACGAAGGGCAATCAAACCTTTCATATAGTTACGGCTCTTGACATTTTCAGGGAAGGCTTTACCATCTGTTGCCTTGGTCCAATCGAACTTGTTGACAGCATCACTAGAGTCGTAAGAGTCATGGATAAAGTAAGGATAGACAAATGGCTTGCCGTCCTTGTCGCGCAACAAGTGAGACTTGTTTGGAACCTTATCTTCAGGAACAGGAGTCTTATAGGCTGGATCAAGGAATTGTTTGGTACGTCCATATTCCTGCCCAGAGTGGATAAACGGAGTTCCTTGAGCAGTCAAGACCATGAGGTTTCCAAGTCGCAAACGACGATGGATCTCAGCGTAGTTTTCAGCCTTGCTTGGGTCTTTTTTGATAGACTGAGCGATGATGTCAAAGAGGGTCAAGTTATCATGGGCTGCGATATACTGGATAACATCTCCAGGACTGTCTGCTTCAAAGTTAGTTGGTTGGGCAATGAGATTTTTAAAGATGGTATTGATATCTCGTTTGCCACCTGTGATAAAGGCAGGTTGGCCTTCGTTTGGATAACCAGACTTGAGGTTGTTACGGATATCATCTGAAAAGACAGCGACAGTATCGGTATGTTTCATCCAATCTTGGTCAGCAGCTTTTGTAGGCATGTTTTCGTCTCCAGCATAGGTTCTCCAACCTTCACCTAGCATGATAAGATTTGGATTGAGGGCGCGTGCAGCCTTGTAAGCTTCTTCGATTGAAGCCGCATCGTGGTCACCCATCATATCGAAACGGAAACCATCTACTTTGTAGGTTTCAACCAGATACTTGATAGAGTCTACCAAGACACGTTTAGACATGTAGTGGGTAGTTCCCAAACGGCCGCCTCCGAAGCTAGTACGAGGAGTTCCGTCTGCATCCATAAAGTGGTAGTAGTTTGGCTCTAGGTCTTCAAAGATATCGAGATTAGCAGTATGGTTGTAGACCACATCCAAGATAGCCCCCATGCCACGTTTATGGATCTCGTTGATGAGGTTTTTGAATTCTGCAATTCGTTTTTCTGGATCCTTAGGATTGCTAGAGTACATACCAGTCAAGGAGAAGTAGCTTTGAGGGTCATATCCCCAGTTGTAGTTACTATTGCTTGAAGCATAGGAAGACAAGCGTTCTTGGTTCTTCAATTCATTGACAAAGTAGTAGGACAAGACTGGAAGGAGTTGGATGTGGGTGACACCCAAATCTTTGAGATAGTCTAATTTTTCGATAAAGGCTTCAAAGGTACCAAATGGCTTTGTCAAGTCTTTTGCGATGGCAGGATCTGAGGTGAAGTCACGTACATGCGCTTCATAGATAACGGCATCTTCACGTGATTTGAAGTTACGAATCTTTCCATAGGTCAAGTCTTGCGGGCCTAACTTCGCTGGATCGACAAAGGCAGCCTTAGCGACCTTATGAGCGGCATCTGTTTTTGCTAGGTCACTATTCCAAGCCGCTAATGATTTGGCATAAGGGTCAAGAACGAGGACAGTTTTACCTTGGCGCTCGATCTGGTAGTGGTAGTAGTAGCCAGTGTAGTTGCTAATACCGAGACCAGAGTTTGCATCCAGAGTTTGTTTCCAGGTTCCTTTTTCTCCTTTTTCAAGGGTGACAGTTCCGACTACCTTTTCAGGGTCTTTCTTGTCATAGACGACAACGGAAACCTTATCAGCACTTGGAGACCAGAGGGTGAGATCAACACGCTTGCCATCTTCTTTTAGAGTTGCGCCGAGTGGACCATCGTAACTGTAAGACTCATCCTTGAGGCGCCAGCTTGAACGTGTGGTAAAACGGTCTGAATTGTAGCTGACAGTGTAAGGGTGTTGGGTATCAGAGAAGTCGCCGATGTAGGTCACTTTCTTACCAGCTTCATCTACTTCCACATCTGTGATGGCTACTTTATTCCCTTTATGATCAGTGATGCTGGAGTGTTTAAGAATGTCTTCTTTCTTAGCTCCAACAAGGGTAGAAAAGCTGCTTTCGATACGAGACTTGGCAACATGTTGGGCACCAGTCATGCGAATATCGTGTACATAGTAAGGATTGGTGTAGATGGTTTCGTCATCATCCTTGAGGAAAATCTGACTGTGATTTTTTAGATCAGTGAATTTATAATCCTCTTTTCTGATTTTCACATCATCGCCTTTCTTGCTTTCGTCTAGTAATAAAAATCCAAATTCTCTTGCAGCTTCATTGAGTGGGATATCAATGTAGCGTCCATATTTTCCAGTTGCGGTAAAGTCAGTACCGTCAGGCCATTCTCCACTGCTTGGGTTTTTGACATCGCCCCAATACCAAAGAGATTTTTTGTCATAGTTGCCATCTGTGCGGTAATAGTTGACACGGACAGTTCCTGCTGGTTGAGGGCGGTAGTTGTGTACCTTGTAGTTTTCATCTAGCCAAGCCTCATTCATTTTTGGAGAGAGGCGCTCTACAGAACGGTCCCCTGTCAGGTTATCCCCCTTGGTATTGTTGATAAGGAAGCTGACTTTCTTGGCTTGCTCATTTTTGAGTTTGACATCTAGATAATAGCCGTAGTCATCTTGTTTGGCATCCTTGAAGGACTTGGCTCCATTGGGCCAGTTTTCAGACGGTTTTTCAACATCGTCCCAAGTCCAAAGACCTTGAGAATCTTTGTTTTCTTCAGGGAGTTTTTTTACATGGATGCGGAAGTGGTTGTCTGCGATGGGTTCTTCAGAAGATGTGTCAGCTTGTGGTTTTTGATCTGATGTTGGCGTTGAAGTGCTGGCGTCTACTTTCTCTTCCTTGCTGTTAGCCTGGCTTGTAGTAGTATCTTCTGTTTTAGGTGTTTCTGGTACTGTAGTAGTTTCCGCAGCTGGAGCTTCTTTTTTAGAATCAAGGGAAGCGTTTGCATTCTTTTGTTCAGAAATAGGCGTTTCCTTTTGAGTTTGACTCGTTTCAGTCTCAGTAGGGGCCTTGGTCACAGTGCTGGTATTTTCCTGAGTTTGAGGAAGGTTTTCATTGGCCGAAATAGTTGGCATTGTAGCAGAAAGCAGGACAATGCTGGTACCAATGAGGACAGAACCAGTTCCGTTCTTCAAGGAACGGATACCGTAAATCATTTTTTTCTCAGTTTGAGATGGGATTTTTTTCATCACAATTCTCCTTGTGTAGTTGTTCCCTAACAGTATAGCACGAGGTAAACATTAGTGCAAGCGTTTTCCTGACTTTTAAGAGAAAATATAATGCTTCATTTTCTTGAAATTTTAAAATAATATATAGGAAAAGATTGTTTAAAAAATAGTAAAAAAACCTTGAAAAATCTAGCTAAATAAGGTATAATATGAGTAATCATTTGTCGTAGGTTTTGTCTGAAATATTGTCCAGACAAGGCTCACAGCAGTTAAATCTTCTGAAAAAGTCAGATTTAGCTGCTCTTTTTGTGCTTTTTTTCAGGTTTTTGAGTGCTTGTAACAAAGATTTAAAGATTCTGAAAATTCGTCAAAGGGACACGGTGATAGGGGTTTTTAAAACCATATGACGATTAGAAAAGCCTGATTGACAAGGCTTGGAATTTATTTACAAAGGAGAATCATCTTGGCAGGACATGACGTTCAATACGGGAAACATCGTACCCGTCGTAGTTTTTCAAGAATCAAAGAAGTTCTTGACTTACCAAATTTGATTGAAATTCAAACGGATTCATTCAAAGATTTCCTAGATCACGGTCTTAAGGAAGTATTTGAAGATGTATTGCCAATTTCAAACTTCACAGAAACTATGGAGTTGGAGTTTGTTGGCTATGAGATCAAGGAACCCAAATACACGCTCGAAGAAGCTCGTATCCACGATGCTAGCTACTCAGCACCTATTTTTGTAACCTTCCGCTTGATCAATAAAGAAACAGGCGAAATCAAGACCCAAGAAGTCTTCTTTGGAGATTTCCCAATCATGACAGAGATGGGAACTTTCATCATCAACGGTGGTGAACGTATCATCGTATCTCAGTTGGTTCGTTCTCCGGGTGTTTATTTTAACGACAAGGTAGACAAAAACGGTAAAGTTGGCTACGGTTCAACTGTTATCCCTAACCGTGGAGCTTGGTTGGAACTGGAAAGTGACTCTAAAGACATCGCCTACACTCGTATTGACCGTACCCGTAAAATTCCGTTTACAACCTTGGTTCGTGCGCTTGGTTTCTCTGGTGATGATGAAATTTTTGATATCTTTGGTGACAGCGAATTGGTTCGCAATACCGTTGAAAAAGATATCCACAAGAATCCAATGGACTCTCGTACAGACGAAGCCTTGAAAGAAATCTACGAACGCCTTCGTCCAGGTGAGCCTAAGACTGCTGAAAGCTCACGTAGCTTGCTTGTAGCTCGTTTCTTTGACCCACGTCGCTATGACTTGGCAGCAGTTGGTCGTTACAAGATCAATAAAAAACTCAACGTTAAAACACGCTTGCTCAACCAAACTATCGCTGAGCCATTGGTAGACCCTGAAACTGGTGAAATCTTGGTAGAAGCTGGTACCGTTATGACTCGTAGCGTGATTGAAAGTATCGAGAGTCACTTGGATGGCGACTTGAACAAAATCGTTTATATTCCAAACGATGCAGCTGTTCTGACAGAACCAGTTGTGCTTCAAAAATTCAAGGTTGTTGCCCCAACGGATCCAGACCGTGTTGTAACCATCATCGGGAATGCCAATCCTGATGACAAGGTGCGTGTTGTAACTCCTGCAGATATCCTTGCTGAGATGAGCTACTTCCTCAACTTGGCTGAAGGTATCGGACGTGTGGATGATATCGACCACCTTGGAAATCGTCGTATCCGTGCAGTTGGTGAATTGCTTGCCAACCAAGTACGTCTTGGACTTTCTCGTATGGAACGTAATGTCCGTGAACGTATGTCTGTTCAGGACAATGAAGTTTTGACACCGCAACAAATCATCAACATCCGTCCTGTAACAGCTGCGGTTAAAGAATTCTTTGGTTCATCACAGTTGTCACAGTTCATGGACCAACACAACCCGCTTTCTGAGTTGTCTCACAAACGTCGTTTGTCTGCCTTGGGACCTGGTGGTTTGACTCGTGACCGTGCTGGATATGAAGTACGTGACGTGCATTATACTCACTATGGTCGTATGTGTCCAATCGAGACACCTGAAGGACCAAACATCGGTTTGATCAATAACTTGTCATCTTACGGACACTTGAACAAGTATGGCTTTGTTCAAACACCATACCGTAAGGTTGACCGTGAAACAGGTGTTGTGACCAACGAGATTGTTTGGTTGACAGCCGATGAAGAAGATGAATTTACTGTAGCGCAGGCTAACTCTCGTCTTAACGAGGACGGTACTTTTGCTGAGAAAGTTGTCATGGGACGTCACCAAGGGGTCAACCAAGAGTATCCAGCAGAAGTGGTTGACTACATGGACGTGTCACCAAAACAGGTAGTTGCCGTTGCGACTGCATGTATTCCATTCTTGGAAAACGATGACTCCAACCGTGCCCTCATGGGTGCCAACATGCAACGTCAGGCTGTGCCATTGATTGATCCAAAAGCGCCTTACGTTGGTACTGGTATGGAATACCAAGCAGCTCATGACTCAGGTGCAGCTGTGATTGCTCAGCATGGTGGTAAAGTTACTTACGCAGATGCTGACAAGGTAGAAGTTCGTCGTGAAGATAACTCACTTGATGTTTACCACATCCAAAAATTCCGTCGTTCAAACTCAGGTACTGCTTACAACCAACGTACTCTCGTAAAAGTCGGCGATATTGTTGAAAAAGGCGACTTTATCGCTGATGGACCTTCTATGGAAAAAGGGGAAATGGCGCTTGGACAAAACCCAATCGTTGCCTACATGACATGGGAAGGTTACAACTTCGAGGATGCCGTTATCATGAGCGAACGCTTGGTCAAAGACGATGTTTATACATCTGTCCACCTCGAGGAATACGAATCAGAAACGCGCGATACAAAGCTTGGGCCTGAAGAAATTACTCGTGAAATTCCAAACGTTGGTGAAGATGCTCTTAAAGACCTTGACGAAATGGGAATCATCCGTATCGGTGCTGAGGTTAAAGAAGGCGATATCCTTGTAGGTAAAGTCACACCTAAGGGAGAGAAAGACCTTTCAGCTGAAGAACGTCTCTTGCACGCTATCTTCGGAGACAAGTCTCGTGAAGTGCGTGACACTTCTCTCCGTGTACCTCACGGTGCCGATGGTGTCGTTCGTGATGTTAAGATCTTTACACGTGCAAACGGTGATGAATTGCAATCCGGCGTGAATATGCTGGTTCGTGTCTACATCGCTCAAAAACGTAAGATCAAGGTCGGAGATAAGATGGCCGGACGTCACGGAAACAAAGGGGTTGTCTCTCGTATCGTTCCTGTAGAAGACATGCCTTACCTTCCAGACGGAACCCCAGTCGATATCATGTTGAACCCACTTGGGGTGCCATCACGTATGAATATCGGTCAGGTTATGGAACTCCACCTTGGTATGGCAGCCCGTACTCTTGGTATCCATATCGCAACACCAGTCTTTGACGGAGCAAGTTCTGAAGATCTTTGGGACACTGTTAAAGAAGCAGGTATGGACAGTGATGCCAAGACAATCCTTTACGATGGACGTACAGGAGAGCCGTTTGACAACCGTGTATCAGTTGGTGTCATGTACATGATCAAACTCCACCACATGGTTGATGACAAATTGCACGCGCGTTCAGTCGGACCATACTCAACCGTTACTCAACAACCACTCGGAGGTAAAGCTCAGTTTGGTGGACAACGTTTCGGTGAGATGGAGGTTTGGGCTCTTGAAGCCTACGGTGCGTCAAATGTCCTTCAAGAAATCTTGACTTACAAGTCTGACGATATCAACGGACGTTTGAAAGCTTATGAAGCTATTACAAAAGGAAAACCAATTCCAAAACCAGGTGTTCCAGAATCCTTCCGAGTTCTTGTCAAAGAATTGCAATCTCTTGGTCTTGACATGCGTGTCCTTGACGAAGATGACAAAGAAGTGGAACTTCGCGACTTGGATGAAGGAATGGACGAAGATGTCATCCACGTAGATGACCTTGAAAAAGCCCGCGAAAAAGCAGCCCAAGAGGCTAAAGCAGCTTTTGAAGCAGAAGAAGCTGAGAAGGCAACAAAAGCGGAAGCAACAGAAGAAGCTGCTGAACAAGAATAAGCAGTTCACTTAGAATAGAAAGGGAAGAAATAGTGGTTGATGTAAATCGTTTTAAAAGTATGCAAATCACCCTAGCTTCTCCAAGCAAAGTCCGTTCATGGTCTTATGGAGAAGTCAAAAAACCTGAAACAATCAATTACCGTACGTTGAAACCAGAACGTGAAGGACTCTTTGACGAAGTCATCTTTGGTCCTACAAAAGACTGGGAATGTGCTTGTGGTAAGTACAAACGCATTCGTTACAGAGGAATTGTTTGTGACCGCTGTGGGGTTGAGGTAACGCGTACGAAAGTTCGTCGTGAGCGTATGGGGCACATCGAGTTGAAAGCTCCTGTATCTCACATCTGGTATTTCAAGGGGATTCCAAGCCGTATGGGCTTGACCCTTGATATGAGCCCTCGTGCCCTCGAGGAAGTTATCTACTTTGCGGCTTATGTGGTGATTGATCCTAAGGATACACCACTTGAGCACAAGTCTATCATGACAGAGCGTGAATATCGTGAGCGCTTGCGTGAGTATGGTTATGGATCATTCGTTGCCAAGATGGGTGCCGAAGCCATCCAAGACCTCTTGAAACAAGTAGATCTTGAAAAAGAAATTACCGAACTCAAAGAAGAGTTGAAAACAGCTACTGGACAAAAACGTGTCAAAGCCATCCGTCGTTTGGATGTTTTGGATGCCTTTTACAAGTCTGGAAACAAACCTGAATGGATGATTCTCAACATTCTTCCGGTTATTCCACCAGATCTTCGTCCAATGTTGCAGTTGGATGGTGGCCGTTTTGCCTCATCTGACTTGAATGACCTTTACCGTCGTGTTATCAACCGTAACAACCGCTTGGCTCGTTTGCTTGAGTTGAACGCACCTGGCATCATCGTTCAAAATGAGAAGCGGATGTTGCAAGAAGCGGTAGATGCTTTGATTGACAACGGTCGTCGTGGTCGTCCGATTACAGGACCAGGTAGCCGTCCACTCAAATCATTAAGCCACATGCTCAAAGGTAAACAAGGACGCTTCCGTCAAAACTTGCTCGGTAAACGTGTTGACTTCTCAGGACGTTCCGTTATCGCCGTTGGTCCAACGCTTAAGATGTACCAATGTGGTGTGCCACGTGAAATGGCGATTGAGCTCTTTAAACCATTCGTTATGCGTGAAATCGTTGCCCGTGACATCGTGCAAAACGTGAAAGCAGCTAAACGCTTGGTGGAACGCGGAGATGAGCGTATCTGGGATATCCTCGAAGAAGTTATTAAAGAACATCCAGTGCTTTTGAACCGCGCACCGACCCTTCACCGTTTGGGTATCCAAGCTTTCGAGCCAGTCTTGATCGATGGTAAGGCCCTTCGCTTGCACCCGCTTGTCTGTGAAGCCTACAATGCCGACTTTGACGGCGACCAAATGGCCATCCACGTACCTCTTTCAGAAGAAGCCCAAGCAGAAGCTCGTATCTTGATGCTTGCTGCTGAGCATATCTTGAACCCTAAAGATGGTAAACCAGTTGTTACTCCATCTCAGGACATGGTTTTGGGTAACTACTACTTGACTATGGAAGAAGCTGGTCGCGAAGGCGAAGGTATGGTCTTCAAAGATCGTGATGAAGCTGTCATGGCTTACCGTAATGGTTATGTTCACCTCCACTCACGTGTAGGTATCGCAACAGATAGCTTGAACAAACCATGGACAGAAGAGCAAAAACACAAAATCTTGCTTACAACTGTTGGTAAAATCCTCTTCAACGATATCATGCCTGAAGGTTTACCTTACTTGCAAGAGCCAACAAACACGAACTTGACAGAGGGTGTTCCAGCTAAATACTTCTTGCCGCTGGGTGGAAATATCAAGGAAGCTATCGATGGCCTTGAACTCAACCCTCCATTCAAGAAGAAAAACCTTGGAAATATCATCGCTGAAATCTTCAAACGTTTCCGTACGACAGAAACATCTGCCCTGCTGGACCGTATGAAGAACCTCGGTTATCACCACTCAACTCTTGCAGGTTTGACAGTGGGTATTGCCGATATCCCAGTCGTTGAAGACAAGGCTGAAATCATCGAAGAATCACACAAACGTGTAGAACAAATCACAAAACAATTCCGTCGTGGTATGATCACAGACGATGAGCGCTACAATGCAGTTACCGCTGAATGGCGTGCAGCTCGTGAAAAATTGGAGAAACGTTTGATTGCCAACCAAGATCCTAAGAACCCAATCGTTATGATGATGGACTCTGGAGCCCGTGGTAACATCTCAAACTTCTCACAGCTTGCCGGTATGCGTGGTCTGATGGCCGCTCCGAATGGACGTATCATGGAATTGCCAATCCTTTCAAACTTCCGTGAAGGTTTGTCAGTACTCGAAATGTTCTTCTCAACTCACGGTGCCCGTAAAGGTATGACCGATACGGCCCTTAAGACAGCCGACTCAGGTTACTTGACTCGTCGTTTGGTTGACGTTGCCCAAGACGTTATCATCCGTGAGGACGACTGTGGAACAGACCGTGGTCTCTTGATCCGTTCTATCGCAGAAGGAAAAGAGATGATCGAGTCTCTCGAAGAGCGTCTCAATGGTCGTTACACTAAGAAAACTGTTAAACACCCAGAAACTGGCGCAGTGATCATTGGTCCAAATGAGTTGATTACAGAAGACAAGGCGCGTGAAATTGTCAATGCTGGTGTGGAAGAAGTCACTATCCGTTCCGTATTTACATGTAACACTCGTCATGGTGTCTGCCGTCACTGTTACGGTATCAACTTGGCGACTGGTGATGCGGTTGAAGTTGGTGAAGCAGTTGGTACAATCGCTGCCCAATCTATCGGGGAACCTGGTACACAGCTTACCATGCGTACCTTCCACACGGGTGGGGTTGCCTCAAATACCGATATCACTCAGGGTCTTCCTCGTGTCCAAGAAATCTTTGAAGCCCGCAATCCAAAAGGGGAAGCGGTTATCACAGAAGTCAAGGGTGAGGTTACAGCCATCGAAGAAGATGCTTCAACTCGTACCAAGAAAGTCTTTGTTAAGGGTGAAACTGGTGAAGGTGAATATGTCGTTCCATTTACAGCACGTATGCGTGTCGAAGTTGGAGACCAAGTCTCTCGTGGTGCAGCATTGACAGAAGGTTCTATCCAACCGAAACGCCTCCTTGCTGTTCGTGATGTCTTGTCAGTTGAAACCTACCTTCTCGGTGAAGTGCAAAAAGTTTACCGTAGCCAAGGGGTAGAAATCGGTGACAAACACATCGAGGTAATGGTTCGTCAAATGATCCGTAAAGTTCGTGTCATGGATCCAGGTGACACAGACCTTCTTATGGGTACTCTCATGGACATCAACGACTTTACAGATGCCAACAAGGATGTTCTTATCGCAGGTGGAGTTCCAGCGACTGGTCGCCCTGTCCTTATGGGAATCACCAAAGCCTCACTTGAAACCAATAGTTTCTTGTCAGCGGCTTCCTTCCAGGAAACAACTCGTGTCCTTACTGATGCGGCCATCCGTGGTAAGAAAGATCATCTCCTTGGACTCAAGGAAAATGTTATCATCGGTAAGATCATTCCAGCAGGTACTGGTATGGCTCGCTACCGTAACCTTGAACCACAAGCTATCAATGAAGCAGCCTATCTGGCTCCAGAACAAGAGGAGACAGAACTTGCTCCAGTAGAGGAAGCTGTGGAAATCCAAGTTGAAGAAACAGTAGAATAAAAGCAAAAAGAGAACTTTTGGGTTCTCTTTTCTTTGTTTCAGAAAATTTTCCACTTTTTCATAAAGTATGGTAGAATAGAAGAACTAAAATGCCAAGGAGGTGTCCGTATGGAACAAACATTCTTTATCATTAAGCCAGATGGTGTGAAAAGAGGTCTGATTGGTCAGGTTCTGAAAAGAATTGAGGAGCGTGGTTTCAAAATTGAAAAATTAGAGTTGCGTTCAGCAGTTTCAGAAGATTTGGTTGACCAACACTATCAAGACTTGGTTGGAAAAAGTTTTTATCCTCCTATCCGTCAGTTTATGACCTCAGGACCAGTAGTGGTAGGCATTCTATCAGGTCCGAAAGTGATTGAAACTTGGCGGACAATGATGGGAGCTACTCGTCCAGAAGAAGCCTCGCCTGGAACTATCCGAGGAGATTTTGCTAAAGCAGCAGGAGACAATCAAGCCATTCAAAATGTGGTTCACGGATCTGATTCTGAAGCTTCTGCCAAACGAGAAATTGCTCTCTGGTTTAAGGATTAGATTGGTAAAAGAACAGTTCTATGCATAATGGAACTGTTTTTTGGTCAGTTGAGCATAAAAAAAGAACACTTGAGAGGGCATTCTTCATTTCACACTCCTTACAGGGTATAATCCCTTATATGGAGGGACAAGAAATGATAAAATCAATTCGCCTATTATTGTTGGCTGCGGTCATCCAGATTAGTTTTGCTAGTTGCTTATTATGGAAAGAATCTTTTTTATCGTTGAAGCAGACCAATGCTTATTTTTTAATTTTGATAGTAGGATTTTCTGTTCTTTGTGCTGGGATAAATTATTTCCATACAGCAGACCAGTCTAGACATAGTATTTTACATGTTCAAAAGAAAGTGAGTCTTGTTTATTGCCTCC
This sequence comes from Streptococcus oralis, assembly GCF_001579175.1. Lineage (GTDB taxonomy): Bacteria > Bacillota > Bacilli > Lactobacillales > Streptococcaceae > Streptococcus > Streptococcus oralis_O. The sequence goes on along the minus strand of NZ_KQ970759.1, from coordinate 624,796 downwards.
TTTTAGTAGTCAATCTTCTGGCAACCTGTCTGGTTCTCTCAGAAAGCATCCAAACCACTAGCAAATTGCAGCAGGAACTGGTTGACCTCTTTTTACCCTCCTTCTTTTTCTTGCTCGGAGTAGATCTATTGATTTTCTTACCTTTTGATAAAATTTTTCGCCATATAGAAAATCACCTAAATAAAAAGAAAACAGTCGTCATTTCCGTTCTAGCTACGATGGTTTTTTTGAGGAATCCCTTAGTGATTTCCTCGATTCTCCTTTATGTCAGTGTTGGTTTTCTATGCGCACGTTTCCTTTTTCCAAAATGTATCCAAAGGGAAATCTCCTTTTACGGACACCTGATTCGAGATATCTTGTTTGTTTTTGCGATTCTTCTATTCTTTTAAGTAGAGGATAATTCTTTAAAATCATTATAGTAAGTTTGTAAAGAAAATTCACACAAAAGGAAACTTTTTGGTATAATAGTAGCATGCACACAAAAAATGAAGAAGAGCTTCTAGCTCTCGGAGAAAGATTAGGTCGTATCCTTCAAAAAGACGATGTTCTGATCTTGACGGGTGAGTTGGGCGCGGGTAAAACAACCTTTACAAAAGGCCTTGCCAAGGGTTTGAATATCCGTCAGATGATTAAAAGTCCAACATATACCATTGTCAGAGAGTATGAAGGACGCTTGCCACTTTATCACTTGGATGTCTACCGTATCGAAGGGGACGCTGATTCTATTGACTTGGATGAGTTTCTCTTTGGTGGCGGTGTGACTGTTATCGAGTGGGGGCATCTTTTGGGTGAGGATTTACCAGATTCCTACTTGGAGTTGGAAATTTTGAAAGAAGCTGAGGGGCGTTGCCTTCAATTTATAGCTCATGGCTCTCGAGCTGAACACCTTATCAAGGAGCTTCAGGATGGAGTATGAATTGTGTATTCGTGAGGCAGAGATTTCAGATGCCGCAGCTTTGGTTGCATTTTTAAATCAAGTCGGTCGAGAGACAGATTTTACCAGCTTGGATGAACATGGCATAGGGATGACAGCTTCTGAAATGGCTCTTTTTATCGAAAAACAAGCTGGATCAGAGAATCAAATTACTCTCCTCGCCTTACTGAATGATGAGATTGCAGGAGTTTTAAATATCACAGCGGACCAACATTTAAGAGTTCGACATATCGGTGATGTTTTTTTAGCAGTTCGCAAGAAATTTTGGAACCAAGGCTTGGCAACTATACTTCTAGAAGAAGGCATCGAGTGGGCTAAAACCAGTGGTGTCTTGCGCCGTTTGCAACTTAGTGTACAAAAACGAAACGAGGCTGCGATCCACCTCTACTCAAAAATGGGATTTATCACAGAAGGCTTACAGGAAAGAGGAGCCTATTTAGCAGAAGGGATATTTTTAGATGTTTGTCTTATGGGCAAGCTGATAAATAAATAACGAGATGATTAAAAAATTAATTGGAATGATGCTAGGTTTCCTGGCAGTAACAGTTTTAGGTGTAGCGGTTTATGGCTATACCATCTACCAACAGGGAACAGAAACCCTAAGTAAAAATACTTACAAAAAAATCGGGGAAGAAACCAACGTTATCGAAGCGACGGAGCCTCTGACCATCCTCTTGATGGGGGTAGATACGGGAAATGTGGAACGTACAGACCCATGGGTGGGGAATAGTGATTCCATGATTCTCCTGACCGTTAATCCGAAGACCAAGAAAACCACTATGATGAGTTTGGAACGGGATATTTTAACCAAGATTGACCTTGGAGACGGCCAAGTTCAGGAAGCCAAACTCAATGCTGCCTATGCCAATGGCGGTGCGGAACTGGCGATTTCTACTATTCAAAAGATGATGAATATCCATATAGACCGCTATGTCATGGTTAATATGCAAGGTCTTCAACAATTGGTGGATGCAGTTGGGGGAATCACCGTCAACAATACACTCGGTTTCCCGATTTCGATTGCTGATCAAGAAGAGTTTAATAAGATTTCCATTGGTGTTGGAGAACAAACCTTGAATGGTGAGGAAGCGCTGGTTTATTCACGGATGCGTTACCAAGACCCAGAAGGAGATTATGGTCGTCAAAAACGTCAACGGGAAGTTATTCAAAAAATCGTAGAGAAGGTTTTGAGTCTAAATAGTGTGAGCCACTATCAAGGCATTCTCAAAGCTTTGAGCAACAATATGCAGACCAACGTCGACCTTTCAGCCAAGAGCATTCCACAATTGCTCGGCTATCAAGATTCCTTCAAGAATATTGAAACCCATCAATTACGTGGAGAAGATGCCGAGTTGCAGGGGATTTCTTATCAAATTGTCACCTCAGAACATATGCTCGAAATGCAAAATCTTTTACGTCGTTCACTAGGTAAAGAGGAAGTGACTGAGTTGGAAACCAATGTTGTTCTTTACGAGACGGCATTTGGTCGACCTGGACCTTCATCAAGTACTAGTGCTTCAAGCGAAGAAACAGAATAAAAAAAGATTAAATCGTGGGAAAGTTCCTGCGATTTTTTCAAAAAGAATCCGAATAGATAGGTAGGAGGAAAAATGAAAGCAGAAATTATTGCTGTAGGAACGGAAATTTTGACAGGGCAGATTGTCAATACCAACGCCCAGTTCTTATCAGAAAAGCTAGCAGAAATTGGAGTAGATGTTTATTTCCAAACAGCTGTTGGAGATAATGAAGCGCGCCTGATGTCCTTGCTAGAGATTGCGAGTTTGCGTAGCAGTTTAGTCATTTTGACAGGAGGCTTGGGACCAACTGAAGATGATTTGACCAAACAAACGTTGGCAAAATTTTTGGGAAAAAATCTAGTATTTGACCCTCAAGCACAAGAAAAATTGGATATTTTCTTTGCTCATAGACCTGACTATGCTCGTACACCGAATAATGAGCGCCAAGCTCAAATTGTAGAAGGGGCAACTCCACTGCCAAATGAGACAGGATTAGCTGTCGGAGGAGTTTCGGAAGCTGACGGAGTGACTTACGTGGTTCTTCCAGGACCTCCTAGTGAGTTGAAACCCATGGTCTTAAATCAGCTCTTACCCAAGTTAATGACTGGTGCTAAGCTCTATTCACGAGTGCTCCGTTTCTTTGGGATTGGTGAAAGTCAGTTGGTGACTATTTTGGCGGACTTGATTGACCAACAAACTGATCCAACCTTGGCTCCTTATGCCAAAACGGGAGAGGTGACCTTGCGCTTGTCTACAAAGGCAGTCAGTCAAGAAAAGGCTGACCAAGCACTGGACGTCCTAGAAAATGAAATCCTGGGTCGCCAAACTTTCGATGGACAGTCACTGCGAGACATCTGTTATGGATATGGAGAAGAAACCAGCCTCGCAAGTGTCGTTGTAGAAGAGCTAAAGAAGAGACAGAAAAGCATTACTGCAGCAGAGAGTTTGACGGCAGGGCTCTTTCAGGCTACTTTAGCAGACTTTTCAGGTGTGTCAGCTATCTTTAATGGAGGATTTGTCACCTACAGCCTAGAGGAAAAGTCCAAGATGCTGGATATTTCCGAGCAAGAGCTGAAAGAATACGGGGTCGTTTCTGAGTTTACCGCTCGAAAAATGGCAGAGCAGGCACGTCTCAAGACTCAGTCTGACTACGGAGTTAGTTTGACGGGTGTGGCAGGACCAGATAGCCTAGAGGGGCATCCAGCTGGAACCGTCTTTATCTGCTTGGCGCATGCAAAAGGAACAGAGGTTATCAAGGCGAATATCGCAGGACGGAGCCGTGCAGATGTTCGTCATATTGCGGTTATGCATGCCTTTAACCTAGTTCGCAAGGCTTTATTAAGTGACTAAATTTTGGTATAATAAAAGATAGGTCTAAGGACCAGTAGAATATAGGAGAACAAAATGGCGAAAAAACCAACAAAAAAATTAGATGAAATCGGAAAAAAATTTGGAGCTGATCGTGAAAAAGCCTTGAACGATGCTCTTAAATTGATTGAGAAAGACTTTGGTAAAGGCTCAATCATGCGCTTGGGTGAGCGCGCGGAGCAAAAAGTTCAAGTGATGAGTTCAGGTTCATTGGCTCTAGACATTGCCCTTGGTTCAGGTGGTTATCCTAAGGGACGTATCATCGAAATCTATGGACCAGAATCATCTGGTAAAACAACAGTTGCCCTTCACGCTGTTGCGCAAGCTCAAAAAGAAGGCGGTATCGCTGCCTTTATCGACGCGGAACATGCCCTTGATCCAGCCTATGCAGCAGCCCTTGGTGTGAATATTGACGAATTGCTCTTATCACAACCAGACTCAGGTGAGCAAGGTCTTGAAATTGCAGGGAAATTGATTGACTCAGGTGCAGTTGACCTTGTTGTTATTGACTCAGTTGCGGCCCTTGTACCTCGTGCAGAAATTGATGGGGATATTGGAGACAGCCACGTTGGTTTGCAGGCTCGTATGATGAGTCAGGCCATGCGTAAACTTGGTGCTTCTATCAATAAAACCAAAACAATTGCCATCTTTATCAACCAATTGCGTGAAAAAGTTGGGGTCATGTTTGGAAATCCTGAAACAACTCCTGGTGGACGTGCTTTGAAATTCTACGCTTCAGTCCGTTTGGATGTTCGTGGAAGCACACAAATCAAGGGAACTGGTGACCAAAAAGATACCAATGTCGGTAAGGAAACCAAGATAAAGGTCGTGAAAAACAAGGTGGCTCCACCATTTAAGGAAGCCTTTGTTGAAATCATGTACGGAGAAGGGATTTCTAAGACTGGTGAGCTCTTGAAGATCGCAAGTGATCTCGATATCATCCAAAAAGCGGGAGCATGGTACTCTTACAAGGGTGAAAAAATCGGGCAAGGATCTGAAAATGCTAAGAAATACTTGGCAGATCATCCGGAAATTTTTGATGCCATTGACCACCAAGTCCGTGTTCAATATGGGTTGATTGAAGATGAAGAAGCTTCTGATCATAGTCCAGTAGCGGAGGCAACTTCTAACCAAGAAGTAACGCTTGACCTTGGCGATGGACTTGAAATCGAAATTGAAGATTAAAGATAAAACGGCTCTTTGTCAACTGTAGTGGGTTGAAATCAGTTAAGATCGAGAAAGGACGAATTTCGTCCTTTCTTTTTTGATGTTGAGAGCGATGAGAATTCTAGTTTTAAAGTTGTCAAAGTTCCGAAAGCCAAAAGCGTTTCGTTTGATGAGTTTAATGAGATTATTAGTCGCTTCCAATTTTGCGTTGGAATAAGGTAGCTGAAGGGCATTGACGATTTTCTCCTTGTCCTTGAGAAAGATTTTAAAGACAGTCTGAAAAAGAGGATGGATCTGCTTTAGATTGTCCTCAATGAGTCCGAAAAATTTCTCGGGTTCCTTATTCTGAAAGTGAAAAAGCAAGAGCTGATAGAGATTATAGTGGTGTTTCAAGTCTTCTGAATAGCCCAAAAGCTTGTCTAGAATTTCTTTATTCGTCAAGTGCATACGAAAAGTAGGGCGATAAAATCGTTTATCGCTGAGTTTACGGCTATCCTGTTGAATGAGTTTCCAGTAACGTTTGATAGCCTTATATTCATGAGATTTTCGCTCAAACTGATTCATGATTTGGACACGCACACGACTCATAGCACGGCTAAGATGTTGGACAATGTGAAAACGATCTAGAACGATTTTAGCGTTTGGGAGTGAAACGGTCTAGGAGACTGTTTCAGCCTGAGCTTAGAAATTCGAAAGCGAAGCTGTTTAGCTAAGTCATAGTAGGGACTAAACATATCCATCGTAATGATTTTCACCTGACAGCGAACAGCTTGCTCGTAGCGAAGAAAGTGATTTCGGATGATAGTTTGTGTCCTACCTTCAAGGACAGTGATGATGTCGAGCTTTTCAAAATCTTGCGCAATGAAACTCATCCTTTCCTTAGTGAAGGTATACTCATTTCAAGACATAATCTCTGGAAGACGAGAAAAATCATGCTTAAAACGGAAGTCATTAAGCTTGCGAATAACAGTTGAAGTTGAAATAGACAGCTGATGAGCAATATCGGTCATAGAAGTCTTTTCAATCAACTTTTGAGCAATCTTTTGATTGATCATACGAGGGATTTGATGATCTTTCTTGGCGAGGGAAGTCTCAGAGACTATCATTTTCGAACAATGATAGCACTTGAAACGGCGTTTTCTAAGGAGAATTTTGGTAAGCATACCAGTTGTTTCAAGGTAAGGAATTTTAGACGATTTTTGAAAGTCATATTTCTTCATTTGGGTTCCGCAATCAGGACAAGATGGGGCGTCGTAGTCCAGTTTAGCGATGATTTTCTTGTGAGTATCCTTATTGATGATGTCTAGAATTTGGATATTAGGGTCTTTAATATCGAGTAGGTTTGTGACAAAATGTAATGATTTCATAAGATTCTTTCTAATGAGTTGTTTAGTCGCTTTTCATTATAGGTCATATGGGACTTTTTTCTACCTTGAATATACAATATAAGTGCACAAATAAAAACTCATAAGATTTTCTAGTAAAATATGTAGAATTGCCGTTTATATTTCCTGCCAATTACTGACATAGTATAACCAAAGCCTGTCTCTTTTGGAGAAATACCCGTCGGAACACAAGTATCTTGTTCATTCAGCATAGTTTTCTCTTTCTAATAAATGATCTGTATCTCAATTAGTAACCACACTTATAGTTAGTTGTAAAAGTATCTCAATTGTAGTAAGCAACTTCCGCCCTTTTCGCTTTACTATCTTATCGTATAAGTCAAGCAGTTCTTTATTAAGAACCTCATATATAATAAAGAATACACTAAACGGCTATAATAAAATCCATAATCTATTTTTGTTGAAATAGTATTATACAAAAAATCAGGATATAAATATTGCTTGCGTACAGAAAAATGCGTTCTAATAACCCAAAGAAGGGTTTTAAAAAAGGTAAAATAAGTGCGGCGACCAATCCATATAAACCAATCTTTATCAGCCATTCTATTGCCAAGAAGAAAACAGCTAATGAAGGCACTAATGCACTCATTACATCGGTCAATTGAAAAAGAAAAATGGCCAAGACGGTAAACTGTAAAATAGCAAATAGCAAGTGCAGGCGACCACTGATTGTTTTGTGGCTTCCCTCAATATCTGTTGGAAAAACCATGACTCCGAAATAGCCAACCAAAGCCAGTACTAATAACCAAATAGCTTTTTCTTTAAAGGCAGCCTCATAGTTCCAACAGATAAGAGCACCTATCAAGAAAATATTACGGAATGTACTGACAATTCCTGCCCAGTTAAAAAGATATTTATACTCCCCTACCCCATAGTCACTGACAGCATGTCTGATAGGACTGTAGATGCCCTTATTTTTTAAATGCAAGTCTAACATTAAATAGAAATAGACTAAAATACAAAGAATGACTAAAAAACTAAAACAGCTGGTCAACATATAAAAGAACCTTCTTCCTTAATAAATATAGAATTCAAAGCAGATTAAACAACCTCGGTTTAGTATAGTCTTCGCCTTTATATCAGCAAAAATATACTGCTATTATTGAAGATATGCACAGCAGATGAAAAAAGGAGATTATCTGTTTTGTGATAAGTATAAGCAAAGACAAGACCTGACATAAAATGAGGTAAAACGCCTAACAATTCATTGGCTGTAAAATGATTGACATGAATCATGGCAAAACAAAGACTGGATAAAAAAATCGCCACTCCCACAGAGCAATATTTTTTAAAAAAATTTAGCAAAATATAACGATAGATAATTTCTTCAACAAAAGGTCCTAAGATACCTAAAACCAAGATTAGCAGAGGTACAGGAAACAAATTCATTGCCGATCCAATATTGGTATCGTTAGTTAAGTTTGCCTGGTCAATGTTAAAAAATGAATAGCCTAACTGAGCTAAAAAACTGCCTGCTATCGTAAAGAGGGTCATCGCTAAAAAAACAAGCAGTGTAATCCCCAAACTTTTCAGCTTATGCTGTTTTATCCACGACAAATTTTCCTTTAACCGATAACGCAACACATAGAGTCCAAATAAAGCTAGGAAAATATAAGCCAGCAGCGGGATAATCATCCTAAGTGACTGATTTCCATATGAAAAATGTATAAAATGCGGAATTACAAAAAGAAGAAAATAAATACCCGCAATTAAGGCTAATCCTCTTGTCTCTTTCGTCATTTCTGACCTCCAATATTAATGATTGTATTTTTGAAAATGAGAATAGATGAAAAAGATTAAGAAGCAGAGAAAAAGGAAACTAAAAAATAGGATATTTGTCAGACTAACGAGCGAGCAGCATAGGAATACACCAACTAAGCCAAGCATTTGCCCGATTTCCACCTTACTAACCGAATGAGATGTCGATTTTAGCAAAACTGTCCGACCGCATAATTCATCTAGAGAAATATGATAAATATCTGCTAACTGTATTAGACTGATGCCATCTGGAATCGTTTTGTCATTTTCCCAGTTAGAAACTGTTTGCCGGGAGACACCAAGCAAATTAGCTACTTGAATCTGACTGTAGCCAAATACTTCTCTGCTTTTTCTTAACTGCTTTCCAAGCATTTCTCTTTTCATCATCATCATATCGTTTTTCTCCTTTTTGGTCTAGGTTAAATTCTTTAACATTTAGGGGGGAGCTAAGTCAAAATTCTTTGACAGGCCCTATTGTACAACTTTTAACCGATTAATCCGTTTTATGTTATTTTTTCTCAATTTTCTCTTAAGAGTAAAAGAATATCATTTTTAATATAATTCGTACTTCTTATCATCTTAATAAATTCGTAAGGATATTTAGTCCTCTTTCTAATTCTTCCATATTTTCTGGCGAACAGATGGATACTCGTAAGGCTGACTGCTCTATGATACCGCCGACAAAAAACCGTTCTGCACAAAGAATTTCTACACCATGCTGCCGGGCAAGAGTTTCAACTTCATATCCTTTCCATTTCTTTGGTAATGGCAGCCATTGAAATAAAGCAAAAGGATTCTCAGAAGTAACTTCAGGGAAGAACTGACGGTAAAGACGATTGCGTTCTTCTGACAATCGGTTTTTTTGCTGGATAATTTCTTGGGCTTGTCCACTTGAAATGAGTTCACTGGTAATTTCAGCATTTAACAAAGAGATATGAGTATTGATATTGTTAGCTGTAAGTGAAATCTTTTTGATAAATCGGTCAGGCACGACCATATAGGCGATCCGCAAGCCAGGAAACAACGCTTTTGAAAGCCCATGGATATAAAAGGTACAGTCAGGAATCAGGCTGGCTAATGGAGGCAGCTGTTGCTTATTGATAAAGGCATAGGTATCATCTTCAATTAACAAAAGCTGATGTTTTATGATGATATCAGCTAAAGTTTTTCGGCGCTGTGCGGTTAAGGTAGCACCAGTTGGATTATTGTTTGTCGGCACTAGATAAATTCCCTTAATCTGATGCTGTTGGCACTTTTTCTCCAAATCTTCAGGAAGAATGCCTTTAGTATCAGATATGATGGGAATCAATTCAATCCGAAACTGACGGGCTAGGGAGATGAAATTGGTATAGGTAAAGGTATCTGTGGCAATCTTATCACCAGCCTGAAATACCGTTAAAAAAAGCAAAACAAGTGCGTTTTGAGTGCCGGAGGTTAGAAAGATATTCTCTTGAGAAGTACTGAGAGAAAAATTTTTCAGCCAATACTGGGCAATTCTTGTGTGCCAGTCGGTATCATTAACCGTATCAAAGCGAAAGAGTCTATCAATAGAAGGGCTCTGCAGCAATCGCCTAACGGTATCTGATGCAATAGTGTTCAGTTGATAGTAAGGTCTCAGATTACCGAGTGGAATTAGTGACTGATTCTTTTCAAGCGCCCCTAAAGGAGTTGCTTTATTTGGCGACACAAACGTTCCCTTACCAATAACAGCATAAATGATTCCTTTTTGTTCGCATAGTTTAAAAGCTCGTGTAATAGTGCTGAGATTAATATCTAAAAAGTCTGCTAACTCACGCTGTGGCGGCAATTTGGTTTCAGCTGCCAGCCGGCCGCTGACAATATCTTGCTCTAGCAACTCTGCCAGTGTAAGGTACAGAGGGGCTTTTAACAGTTTCTTATTAGGTTTCCACGTCATGGGATAATGTTCAAATGAATTAACAGACATATTCTCTCCTTATAAAATTATCTTGCCGACAATTTTTTGGATAATAAGAGCCAATTTTTTATTTATAATGATATTGTACGAATTGTATGGTTTTAATCTTATTATAGCAGATTAAAAGGAGAAAATAAATGACGGACTTAACTAAAGGAAATGAATTAAAAACTATACTCTATTTTTCTGTTCCCATCCTCTTAGGAAATTTATTTGAGCAATTATATAATGTGACAGACACTGCCATTGTCGGAAATCTTGTGGGGACAAAAGGATTGGCAGCTGTTGGTGCTAGTGCTCAAGTAGTAGCCTTAACAGTTGCCCTTTCAACAGGAATCTCCATTGGAGCCAGTGTACTTATCTCCCAGCTTTATGGAGCAAAACGTTTCCAAAAGATGAAAGATATTCTTGATACGAACTTGATTTTCACGAGTATTCTAGCTTTTATTTTAACAATTTTGGGGATTTTCTATTCGAGCATATTTCTAAGACAATTAAATGTACCTCAATCTTTATTAGCTGATGCGGATGTTTATTTAAAAATTATCTTTTTAGGCTTGGTGCCGCTTTTTGCATACAATACTTTAGCGAATTGTTTGAGAGGGATTGGAGATTCTAAGACACCAACTTATATTTTAATTAGTTCGGTTTGTCTGAATGCATTTTTAGATGTAGTTTTTATTGCTGGCTTTCATTGTGGTGTTGCTGGTGCCGCCGGTGCTACTGTCATCGCTCAGTACTTTTCTTTCTTTGTCTGTTTATTGTACATGAAGCAAAAATATCCAGACTTATTTCCTCATTTATCCGATTTAAAATGGAGCAGCAAAGAATTGCGTTCATCGTTATCTATTGGGCTTCCTGCTATGCTGCAGCAGGTTTTCATTAGTTTTGGCTTTCTGATGCGACTGTTTTATTATAGATATATTTTAAGAAGAGCAAACTCTCTGTAGAATGAATAAGCATAAACTATGCTGGCTTTTCTATCTCTAATCCCTTTTTATTCTTTTTACAATGAAAAGGGATTTTATTATACTCTTAGAATTGACAAAACAATGTAGACAGTGTATACTAAAAATGTAGACGATGTATACTTTTGGAGGAGAGATATGAAACGCAACACAGCAGAATTGAAAGAAAGACTTATTCAGACAGGAGTGGAAGAGATCAAAAAACATGGCATTGATCAACTTTCGCTGAGAACTATTGCTAAATCTTGTGGTGTGACCCACGGAACTCCTTATCGCCATTTTGAAAGCAAAGAAAATTATTTAAAAGTGGTTTTAAAACGCCTCTCTACTTTTCTCAATCAAGAAATGCAACAGGAAATTGATTTGGAAGCTTCTGCTCGTCATCAATTGGCTAAAATGGGATTTAACTTCATCACCTTTGCCAAACAGTATCCATATTTCTTTGAAGCTCTCTTTGTTAAATTTCCTTTCAAATATATGAAGGTCACACAGGATACTATTTCGCTGGATTCAGATTTACCAGGTTTTGAAGAATTTAAGCGTATTGTTTTGAAGCTCCGTAAAGAGGAACAGTTCACCAATAGTGAAGCTGAAACATTGTTTCACTTTTGGAGTTTCATTTCAGGTCTTGCCGTTCTGGCGAACAGTCCCATTGGTTATGATTTTGATAACAAAGCGATTCAAACTACTATTGAGCATATGCTTGATATTTATATCAAAGGAGAACGATCATGAATATTTTAATCATCTATACTCACCCAACCCATCAAAGTTTTAACGGAGCGATTCTCAAGCAGGTTCAAGCTAACATTTCGAGCAAACATTCTGTTAAAACCTTAGATTTATACAATGAGCAATTTGACCCGATATTACGATTTGATGAAAGTCATAAACGGCGTGACTTAGACAAAGTTGTTGAAATGGAGGAATACCGTGATTTGGTTACTTGGGCAGATCATCTAATCTTTATTTTCCCTCTTTGGTGGAGTGGCATGCCTGCCATACTCAAAGGGTTCATTGACCGTGTCTTTGTAGCAGGTTTTGCTTATTCTTATAAAAAAGTCGGTCTTGAAGGACATTTACAAGGAAAATCTGCTTGGATTATCACGACTCATAACACACCTTCTTTTGTAACACCTTTTGCTCAGGACTATGGTAAAGTCCTGAAAAATCAAATTTTAAAAACTTGTGCTGTTGCACCGGTTAAATTGACTCAATTAGCAGGTGTCGAAAAGATTTCCGATGATAAACGCCAACAATTTTTGGAAGACATAGCTCAGATCGCCAGCTGCATTTGATAAATGTCAATAAAATTATAAAAACAGACTTTTCTTGGAATTTTGACTGTATGTCAGGTAGAGAGCAAGAAGAGAGGAGATGCTGATGTTAGAATTAAAGCATATTACAAAGATTTACAATAGTGGTGAGGAAGAAAACCGAGTACTGAATGATGTATCCATCCGTTTTGGTGAACATGAATTTGTCTCTATCCTAGGCGCTAGTGGCAGCGGCAAAACAACTCTCCTCAATATTATTGGTGGTTTAGATAGTTATGATGAAGGAGATATGATTGTAGATGGCACTTCTACGAAATCTTTCAAAGATAAAGATTGGGATAGTTATCGTAATGGGACCATTGGTTTCATCTTTCAAAATTACCAGCTCATCAGCCATTTGTCAGTATTAGAAAATGTTAAAATAGCTCTATCTATCTCAGGTTTATCCAATAAAGAAAGTCAGGAAAGAGCTGTTGTAGCTCTGAAAGATGTTGGACTGGAGCAGCATATTCACAAGAAACCCAATCAATTATCTGGTGGTCAGATGCAGCGAGTGGCTATTGCTCGGGCCTTGGTAACCAATCCTAAAATTATTTTAGCTGATGAACCTACTGGCGCACTAGACAGTAGCACTAGTATACAAATTATGGAATTGATTAAGAAAATCAGTCAGGGTAAGTTGGTTATCATGGTGACTCATAATCCTGAGTTGGCAGAAAACTGTAGTAGTCGAATTGTCCGATTATCAGATGGAAAGATTATCGAAGATACAGCCCCAAATCCTCAAATTGATTCCAATAAGGGTTACAAGCTGGGCAAAACTTCTATGTCTTTTGCTCGGGCAATTAGCTCTAGTTTTAAAAATTTACTGACTAAGAAAGTTCGGAGTATTTTAACGATTTTTGCAGCAAGTATTGGAATTATAGGTATTGCTTCTGTTTTAGCGATTTCATCTGGGATGAATGGCTATATTAAAAGTATGCAGGAAGACACCCTTTCCACTATGCCCATAACTATATCAGCAGCAGACTCAGGAGGAATTCGAACCTTATCCGATCGATTAGCAGAAAAAACTGAAGAACCAATCAAAGAAATCAAGGTAGCTGAGCAAGGGAAAACACATCAGAATCGTTACACTGAAGATGCTCTAGGGGGAAAAGACGGCGATTTCATCTCATATATGAAAAAGCATGCTAAATCTTACTACAAAAGTCTAAATTTCAATACTGGTTATACTCTTAAGGCTTTTGTCAAGGATACAGATGGTCAGATCCATCAGATTCAAAATAATGTGGTACGAACTTTGATGGCAACTACTACCAACTTTGCAGTTCTTCCAACAGATGAAACCACCATTACGGATAAGTACCGATTAGTTGCTAGCGAAGATAAGATATTTAAGTATCCAACTGGTAATCAAGCTATTCTATTTTTAGATTCAGATGGTAGTTTAAGCGAACAACAACTTGCTATGTTAGGTTATAAGGGAAAAAATAAAGTAAAGGTAGAGGAACTTCTTGGTAAAGAAATCCATGTTCTTACAAATGACCAATATTTCCGACAAATTGGAGAGCGCTTTATTCCTAATGAAGTGACAGACAGCCTTTATCAAGAAGGGCAAACTCTGAGAATAACAGAAATCATGCAGCTAAAGGATGCCACCACAACCCCATTTAATGGAACGATTGGCTATAGTCAAACTTTTCTCAATCAATTATTGGAGGTAGAAAAAAGTTCAGCTATTGTTCAAGCACAGGAAAAAAGCCAGACCCGTAGTGTCTTGGACATCAGTGGCGAGGTTCTGTCAGAAGAAAGCTACCAAACAATGATGCAACAACTAGGAGGTGATAACACACCAACAAGTTTAAGTTTTTATGCCAAGTCTTTTGAAGATCGAAAGAAGATCCTGCAAACTATACACACATTTAATGAAGATGTAGCCAAAAAATATGGCAAAAACAGCAATGATTATGAACGCTATTCTGTCTCCTATACGGATATGGCAAAAACAGTATCAGAGGCTTTTACTGATATTATTGGTTCTGTAACCTTTATTCTAACTGCCTTTTCAGGCATCTCACTGTTAGTTTCTTCCATTATGATTGGAATTTTAATCTATGTTTCTGTTGTAGAGAGAACGAAAGAAATCGGAATTTTGCGAGCTCTGGGAAGTCGTAAGAAAGATATTTCGCGCATTTTTAATGCTGAAGCAGGGCTGTTAGGTTTGAGCTCTGGGGTATTAGGTATCGGAATCGCAACACTTCTGACTATTCCCATTAACCAATTGGTAGCTGATTCGTTGAATATCAAAGGTTTCACAGCTAACCTCTCTCCTGAGAATGCAGCTGTATTAGTGGCTCTTAGCATTATTTTGACATTCTTTGCCGGCTATATTCCTTCCAAGATTGCCGCTCGCAAGAATCCTGTTGAAGCTCTTCGAACCGAATAGAGCAATGCATGAATCGGGAAATTCTATTCCTTTGGGGAATCTGAGATAGAGTCCTAAGGAGTATCTAAAAATAGTTTCATAATTTCTGTAGTAAGTAAAATTATCCTACTTCACTAATTTCTCAGACCATTCGTAAAAACCAATAAAAAACCGATAAGTATTTGAAATAGGGAATAGAGAATATTGGTTAAAATGATAGAAATTGTCTTGCCGCACTAACAGATTTGCTATTTTCATTTCCTCAAATCAACTAGCTGTTAAAGTAGGATAATTATAACTGCTAATGACTCTGATGGTGAAGTAATTGACAAATGAAATCACAACACCGGATAAAGATTGATGATTTCTTAATTCAAAAAAATAGGAAGAAAAACTAAATCATAGAGCTCAGAAATGTCTAAATTGAATAATATCTTATGAAGTATCTATGAGGAATTTGTGCACCTAGTTTGATAATTCAGTACCTAATAAATAGGGAGAAAAATATAGATGAAAACATTAATCATAGTGACACACTCAGATATGGAACATTCAACCATTAATAAACGTTGGATTGAGGAATTGGGGAAATATCTAGAAGAATATACAATTTCATGAATTATATAAAGAATGCCCAGAAGGTACTATAAATAAAAAAAGAGAATAGTAATTAGTTGAATCTCATCAAAACTTAGTTTTTCAATTTTCTATATTTAATTTTTCTAGTCCGTCATTGCTAAAAAGTGGATAGATAATGTATTAATTTATGGTTGGTCTTATGGTAAAAATGGAGGAGATAAATTACAGAGGAGAAAAATAGCATTAGCAGTATCTGCTGGGATTCAGGAAAAGGATTATCAACCTGATGGGAAATATTATTATACTCTTGAGCAGGGATTAGTTCCTTTTAAGATTTTATTTAAATTTTTATTGTCGCTGAAATTATCGTGATCTCTTTGCTTTTTATAGTTCAGAGAGGACACCCGGTTTCAACAAAGTAAGAAATTGAGAGAAGCGCATCTGCCTATATTCAATTTTTAAAACATATATAATATTGGTCGTTAGGAGGTATTTATTATGGCTGTTTTGCAACTTCATAGAAAATTAAGTTTTGTCAATGACAGAGGCTTGCTTTATCTGATAGTGGACGATGTCAATCAAGGCAAAGTTACTGCAATTGTAGATAAGCAAATTGAACTATCGGCAGGAAAACATTCTCTTTATATTAAAGACATTCTGGGATTTACAAGTCAGACATTACTTCTAGATATCAAAGAAAATGACAATGTCTCTGTTACAGTTGGAAACGCCCCCTCTTTCATTGTGTTAGTTGTTTTACTCCTTATCTTATTTATTCTGTTTAAGACTATGCCGTTTACAGCTGGTCTTTCTCTGGTGAATTGGGGGCTTCCAATTTTATGGATTATTTTCTTACTTTATTTAGTAGTTTTTCGCCGCCATAATCTTTATGATATTTCAAAATAAGGCAAACTTGCAGAGCAGTATGCTCAGTTCTCCTAGTTTTGTTTAAAGAATAGAATGAACAAGTTGAGAATTTGGCAATCAGATATTTTAGGTTGGGAATAATATATTGTAAGTAAGGGATTTTAGTAGTATAATGAGGACAGCCCGTTTGAATAACTACCACATTTTTTCTTACGGTATAATACAACAGGTTTTTTGTTAACTTATTCCACCTATCACTATGAATATAAACTACATAAATTAGCCAAAATTTGATGATAGAGTGATAAGCTAAAAATCTGGATTTAGTCATATAAATTAAGACTGTTATGAACTAAATTATTAGTGATCCCTTTGTGGAAGGATGTAAAGAGACGACTATCACGGAAGTGTTGTTTGCGATTGCCGTCGGAAACAGATCTCACAGTAGCATATTGTACAATTCATTGGCAATCATTAACAAGGAGGAGTTTAATTAGACGATGAAAACAATCGGTTTAATCGGGGGTATGAGTTGGGAAAGCACCACTTCTTACTACCAAATTATCAACGAAACTATCAAAAGGGAACTAGGCGGTCTGCATTCTGCTAAAATCCTGCTTTACAGTGTGGATTTTGCAGAGATTGAGCATTATCAGGCTGTTGGAGACTGGGACAAGAGTGCGCAGGTGCTGGCGGACATTGCCCAGCGCTTAGAGCAGGCGGGTGCGGACTTTATCGTCATCTGTACCAATACCATGCACAAGGTTGCGCCGCAGATTCAGAAGAAAATTGCAATTCCAATTTTGCACATTGCGCAAGCAACTGCTCAAGCCCTGGTAGATGATGGTATTCGAAAGGTTGGACTCTTGGGGACTAAGTACACCATGACCCAAGACTTTTACAAGGAGAAATTACTAGAATCTGGGCTAGAAGTGCTGATTCCAGACCAAGCAGGCATTGCGGACGTCAATCGGATTATCTATGATGAACTCTGTCTGGGAGATATCAGAGAAAGTTCAAAACAGACATATCTTACCGTTATAGACGATTTAAAAAATGCTGGTGCAGAAGCCGTTATCCTAGGCTGTACAGAGATTGGTCTTCTAGTAAAGCAATCTGATATAGCTCTTCCTCTTTATGACACAACAGTTATCCATGCAGAGAAAGCAGCGAAGATGGGGATTGAGTGAAAGAATGGTTGTATTTAGCTTAAGTTCTTAAGACTATGAGTCAATTATTGGGGGATTTACCCACTACAAATATTATAGAGCCATCATAAAAACGCATAATATCAGGTATTCATAACCCTGATATTATGCGTTTTATTGTGAGAAAGTTCATTAGACTTCTCTTCCTTGAAACAACTAATGATCACTAAAGCGTCTGTATTTGATATGAAAGTCGAAATAATGTTCATCTTGTAATTTTTGGAAGATATCGCGATAGGCTTCCTCGTCGAAATGGTCACCGCGGTAGAGAATTTCAAAACTCAAGCCATCATACTCTAGAAAAGCGTTAGCTGTTTTAAAGCCATTTTGTTGATAGAAGCTCATACGAGCTTTTCTTTGTTCTAAGTTATCGCATTCTTCATCCAATCGCTCCACTTCAAGCAACATGGTCCGCTGGTAAAAATCAGTTAGTTTGTCGATAATTTCCTTCCCATACCCGTGACTTCTTAAGTGAGGCATGATGGCAAAAAAGCTAATATAGAAGGCCTTTTGGTTGGAGATGGCAAAAGCAAAGCCAACAAATTCTTCTTCGTTATAAAAAGCAAAAAAGTGGGCGTCATCTCGGTCCTGATAGCGCAAAAACTCGGAAAGAGGGACTCGTTCCTCCTCGGGGAAAGCTTCATTATTTAGATTTTCAACTTTATCAAGATCTGGAAACACATCGGTTATTAATTGACTGGTCAAACTCATAAATGACCTCCTTTTCTTGATTATAGCAAATTGTGTCTCTGTAAGCAATTGATTTTAGGATTCGTTAAAGAATCTTGTCGGTCCTCTGGAAAGCTGATATAATATCTTTATGAATAAAAAACGAACAGTGGACCTGATTCATGGCCCCATTCTTCCCTCACTTTTGAGCTTTGCCCTTCCAATTCTGTTGTCCAATATCTTTCAACAACTATATAATACAGCTGACGTCTTGATTGTAGGGCGGTTCCTTGGACAAGAATCCCTAGCAGCAGTAGGAGCAACGACGGCTATCTTTGATCTGATTATCGGTTTTGCCCTCGGAGTTGGAAATGGGATGGGAGTTGTCATCGCTCGTCTTTACGGTGCTCGTAATTTTGCTAAGATTAAAGAAGCTGTTGCAGCAACTTGGATTCTGGGTGCCATCCTGAGTGCTCTTGTCATGCTGATAGGCTTCTTCGGTCTTTATCCACTCTTGCAATATTTAGAGACACCTGTAGAAATCCTTCCTCAATCCTATGAGTACATCTCCATGATTGTTACCTGTGTAGGGGTTAGTTTTGCTTACAATCTTTTTGCAGGCTTACTGCGCTCGATTGGCGATAGCCTTGCGGCTCTTGCTTTTCTTATCTTCTCAGCTATCGTTAATGTAATCTTGGATTTATATTTTATTACGCAACTGCATCTGGGAGTTCAGTCTGCGGGTCTTGCAACCATTATCTCGCAGGGTTTGTCAGCAATCCTCTGTTATTTTTATATTCGTAGGAGTGTTCCAGAGCTTCTTCCGGGTCTCAAACATTTCAAATGGAATAAGGCTCTCTATGTGGATCTCTTGGAGCAGGGACTAGCCATGGGTCTGATGGGGTCAATCGTCTCTATAGGGAGTGTCATTTTGCAATCCTCTGTCAATAGTTTTGGTGCAGTCATTATCAGTGCTCAAACGGCAGCACGGCGAATCATGGCCTTTGCCTTATTACCAATGACGGCTATTTCAGCATCGATGACGACTTTTATCTCTCAAAACTTTGGTGCAAAACGTCCCGAACGTATTGTCCAAGGCCTTCGTTTAGGGAGCTATTTGAGTATGTCTTGGGCAGCCCTTGCCTGTATTTTCCTATTTTTTGCCAGTCCTAGCCTAGTTTCTTTCCTAGCAAGTTCGACAGACAGCTACTTGGTAGAAAACGGGACCTTGTACTTACGTATCAGTTCTGTATTTTATCCATTTTTAAGTCTTTTATTGATTTATAGAAATAGCTTGCAGGGACTAGGCCAAAAACTTTTGCCCCTCGTATCTAGTTTTATCGAGTTGTTTGGGAAAATTATTTTCGTAGCTTGGATTATTCCATGGACAGGCTATACAGGTGTTATTCTCTGTGAACCGCTACTCTGGGTTGTGATGACTGTCCAACTTTACTTCTCCCTTTCCCGACACCCTTGGATAAAAGAAGGCAAGAAAATCGTGGCAGTCGGAGGGAAATCCTAGCTTGCTTTGCAAAAGAAAATCCATTTCCTCTAGTGAAAATCAGCTAGACTTGTGTTATAATAAGAAAGATTAAAATGTGAAAAAAGGAGATTCCTAATGGGACGTAAATGGGCCAATATCGTAGCCAAGAAAACGGCTAAAGATGGAGCTAACTCTAAAGTATATGCAAAATTTGGTGTAGAAATCTATGTAGCAGCTAAAAAAGGGGAACCAGATCCAGAATCAAACACTGCCTTGAAATTCGTTATCGATCGTGCTAAACAAGCGCAAGTGCCAAAACACGTTATCGATAAAGCGATTGATAAAGCAAAAGGAAACACAGATGAAACCTTTACAGAAGGACGTTACGAAGGATTTGGACCAAATGGTTCTATGCTGATCGTTGACACCTTGACGTCAAACGTCAACCGTACCGCGGCCAATGTCCGTGCAGCCTTTGGTAAGAACGGTGGAAACATGGGTGCTTCTGGTTCAGTTTCTTACCTCTTTGACAACAAGGGTGTGATCGTATTTGCTGGTGAAGATGCGGATGCTATCTTTGAACTCTTGCTTGAAGCTGATGTGGATGTGGATGATGTCGAAGCAGAAGATGGAACAATCACTGTTTACACAGCTCCAACTGACCTTCACAAGGCTATCGTTGCCCTTCGTGAGTCAGGCATTGAAGAATTCCAAGTGACAGAACTTGAGATGATTCCTCAGTCAGAAGTGGAATTGTCAGGCGATGACCTTGAAACCTTTGAAAAACTTTACAGCGTCCTTGAAGACGACGAAGATGTACAAAAGATCTATACCAATGTAGATGGATT
>NZ_KQ970759.1:587924-604366 GCF_001579175.1 Streptococcus oralis | reverse complement strand
AGACCTACTAGCTGTTCGCTTTTTATATTGGAGCTTAGACTCTGGTTTCAGAATCGTTTTGTTGCTTGCTTTTTCCTAGACCTAGACCGACTGCATGTTTTTGGACGAGCAAGAGTCGCCCATTGTCATCTTTTGCAAAAGTTAGGGTAACCGTCTTAATTTTGTCACCAATGGAGATATAGGTGACTTTTCTCGTATTGTAACCCCCAATAGTGGAGTCAAACTCGGAGTCTGGCAGTCCGTGTTTTTTGATAATATCCTTGTAGTTGGTGCCACCTTTTCCTTTGTTGTCAAGGTCACCTTCGATTAAGTCGTCAAACTCTTTTTGGGTCCAAGTGAAGGAATCCTCTTCCTCCTCTTCAGGGATGAAATCACTGCTATCATCTGTCAAGTCACTTTCTTCTTCGCGTTCCATTGAGGCACTGGCCTCTCTGTAGGAGCGGTTAAATTCCCTGACAAAATCATTGTAGACATTAGCGTACAGTATCTGGGTTGTAAAGAAAAGGACAATAGAAGCAATTGATAGAGCTGTTCCGATAATGGTCATTGTTTTTCGTTTTTTGAGGTTAACGATAAGGCCTATAATCCCTAGGATTAAAGCGACGATGCCGATGAACAACGATGGATAGTTAATAAACGGGATCCAGGATCCTAAAAGTGCGATGGCTCCAAAAATGGTTGCCAAAATCCCTAAAACTTTTTGTTCTTCTGGTTTCATTTGAACGTTTTCTCCCTTCATCGAGTGAATGGATATCAATCCACAGTAGTTAGTGCCTATTATAGAGAAAATAGCTGCTAATGTCAATTCTGACCAAGATAGTTCTCATAGAAACTTTTTTCTTGACATCTTTTCTGAAAATGATAAAATAGTTCTCTTGAGAACTATTTTTTATTTGGGAGGAAGCAGATATGGATAAACCGATTTTGGTCTTTAAACGTTTTGGGCATCAGGTTCACCTCATGGTGCAAAAGGAAGCCAAGCGATGTGGTATTGAATTTATGGGTGGACCGCAAGGGCAGGTTCTGCGTTTTTTAGATCATTGTGAACAAAAAGAGGAACTGGTCCTGATTAAGGATATCGAGCAGGAACTCAATATTACCAAATCTGTTGCTAGTAATTTGGTCAAGCGTATGGTACAAAATGGTTTGGTGGAGTTGGAGACGAGTCCAAGTGATAAACGGGCGAAATTTGTTCATTTGACCGAAAAATCACGCTCTCAAATAAATCAAATCAAATCATTCTTTGATCGAATTGACCGTAGTTTACTTGAAGGCATTTCTGAAGAGAATCTCGCAATCTTTGAAGAAGTCCTTGATAAACTGCAAGCAAATGTAGAAAAAATAGGAGGAGAGAATGAAGAAACTCGCTAAACGTATTACAGGAAAAGAATGGGGCATGATTCTCCTGACTGTTCTCTTTACCTGTTTCTCGGTCTATCTCGAGTTAGAAGTGCCGACTTATATTTCAGAAATTACAGCATTACTTGGAACACCAGGTACGGAGTTGGGAGAGCTTTGGTCACCAGCCCTTAAGATGATGGGCTTGTCACTTTTGGCCTTTCTAACATCCGTAACAGTGGGATTTTTTGCGGCTCGTGTTGCAGCATCCTATACGGCTCATCTACGTAGAGATGTATTTCATCGTGTTTTAGATTTTTCGCAGACAGAAATTAAACGTTTCTCTATTCCTAGTCTCTTGACTCGAACAACCAATGATATTACCCAGGTACAGATGCTCTTTACCATGGGCTTGCAAGTGGTTACTCGTGGTCCGATTATGGCTATCTGGGCCATTGGAAAAATCCTTGGCAAGTCTGAATACTGGCTCTGGGCAGTAGTGGTTGCAGTCATTGTCAACGTCTTGATGACCACTGTTCTCATGACTCTTGCCTTTCCAAAACAATCTGTCATTCAAAAATTGACAGATAAACTCAATAGCATCACCCGTGAAAGTCTGACAGGGATTCGAGTGGTGCGTGCTTATAACGCCGAAGATTATCAAGACAAGAAATTCGAAGAGGCCAATGATGAGGTGACTCGACTCAATCTCTTTGTCAACCGTTTGATGGCCATTATGAATCCCATTATGATGGGGATTTCTAGTGGCTTGAGTTTAGCTATTTACTGGATTGGAGCCTATATCATCAACGATGCTAGCTTGACAGAACGTCTGCCCCTTTTTAGCGATATGGTGGTCTTCATGTCCTATGCCATGCAAGTCGTAATGGGCTTCTTGCTCATGGGTGCTCTCTTTATCGTCCTTCCTCGTACCTTGGTTTCTGCTGGGCGTATCAATCAAGTATTGGATCTGCATTCTTCTATTGAAAATCCTAGTCACCCACAGACGGCAAACCCTTCTGTGAAAGGACAAGTGGAATTCCGTGATGTAACCTTCCGTTACTCTCAAAACTCAGAAGCAGTTGTGGAACATGTTACTTTCAAAGCCGAAGCAGGGCAAACCATTGCTTTTATTGGTTCAACTGGTTCAGGGAAATCGACACTTGTTAATCTCTTGCCTCGTTTTTATGATGTCTCAGCTGGTCAAATCTTAGTCGACGGTGTCAATGTGCAAGATTACGACTTGGAAGATTTGCGCAATAAGGTCGGCTATATTCCACAAAAAGCTGTACTCTTTTCTGGAGATGTCAAGGGGAACTTGGACTTTGGTAAGAGTCAAGAAAGTCCTCTAAGCGAAGCTGCTATGTGGCAAGCCTTGGAATTGGCTCAATCTAAGAACTTTATCGAGGATAAGGAAGCAGGCCTGGCATCAGAAGTAGCCCAAGGTGGAACCAACTTCTCAGGAGGTCAAAGACAGCGTTTGGCCATTGCGCGTGCCTTGGCTCGTAAACCAGAGATTCTCATCTTTGATGACTCTTTCTCAGCCTTGGACTACAAGACAGATCGTGTCCTTCGCCAAGAACTAGCTGAGAAAACAAAATCCATGACCAAGCTCATCGTAGCGCAGCGCATTTCTACCATTATGGATGCAGACTTGATCTTAGTTTTGGATCAAGGTAAAGTCGTGGGACAAGGCACCCACAAGGGACTTCTTGCAACCAACGAAGTCTACCAAGAAATTGCCTACTCACAACTATCGAAGGAGGAATTGGAACATGGAAAATAAAAAAGTTTCGGTCTGGAAACAGTGCAAACCTTATATGGCAGGCCTCCAACTCCCTCTCCTAATAGCAGTTGTGGCTGCAGTCATTTCAAGTATCATTACCGTTTATGGGCCAACTAAGATTAAAGAAATTACTAACTTGATTTCAGATGGCTTGATGACAGAGATTGACCTAGAGGCTGTATCAAGCATTGCTAGCTTTTTGGTTATCCTTTATGTGCTTGGTATTATCCTTAACTATACACAAGCCTATATCTTTTCAACGAGTATCCAACATTTTTCACAACGTTTGCGGAAGGCTATCGCTGAAAAAATCAATCGCTTGCCTCTAGGCTATTTTGACCGTCATTCTCAAGGGGATACCCTTTCGCGCGTGACCAATGATGTGGATACAGCAGCTCAGTCTCTTAACCAAAGTCTAGGGACAGTTCTTTCAGCTAGTTTCTTGTTGATTGCTGTTTTGATTACCATGTTTGGCATGAACTGGATTTTGGCACTGGTAACCGTTGTTTCAACTCTTATCGGTTTCGTTTTCGTGACCGTCTTTATGGGCAAGTCACAGGGCTTTTTTAAGAGTCAGCAACAGGATTTGGCAGCCGTCAATGGCTATGTGGAGGAAATGTACTCTGGCCATAATGTGGTGACCAGTTACAATGCTATCGAGAGCACTAAAGAAGAATTTGCGAAATTAAATCATCGCCTATATGACAGTATTTGGAAATCTCAGTTTATTTCAGGAATTATGATGCCAATCATGATATTCATTGGAAACTTTAGCTACGTCTTAGTGATTATCGTTGGTGCAGCCTTGGCATTGAATGGGCACATCAGTATCGGGATTATCGTTGCCTTTATGGCTTACGTGCGTATCTTTTCTCAACCCCTTTCTCAAATTGCCCAAGGAATTACCAGTCTTCAACAGGCTAGTGCAGCTATGGGACGTGTCTTCGAATTTCTAGATGAAGAGGAAATGGCAGATGAATCTCATAAGGAAAGACAATTAACCAACATGAAAGGTGAAGTGGTCTTTGATCAGGTGTCATTTGGCTATACACCAGAACGCACCATCATCCATGACTTCTCTGCGACAGCTCATGCTGGTCAAAAGGTTGCCATTGTTGGGCCGACTGGGGCTGGTAAGACAACCATTGTCAATTTTTTGATGAAGTTCTATGAAATTGATAAGGGAAGTATCCGTATCGATGGTGTGGATACCAAGGACATGAAGCGCTCAGAAGTACATGATGCCTTTTCAATGGTCTTGCAAGATACTTGGCTCTTTGAAGGAACCATTCGAGAAAATCTCATCTACAATCAGACAGACATCAGTGATGAACGAATGATGGAAGCCAGCAAGGCTGTGGGAATCCACCACTTTATCATGACCTTGCCAGATGGTTACGATACTGTTTTGGATGATACAGTGACCTTGTCTGTTGGACAGAAACAGCTCTTGACCATCGCTCGTGCCTTGCTCAAGGACGCGCCACTCTTGATTTTGGATGAGGCGACTTCTTCTGTTGATACACGGACAGAGGAATTGATCCAAAAAGCCATGGACCGTTTGATGGAGGGTCGAACTTCCTTTGTTATTGCCCACCGCTTGTCAACCATTCGAAATGCAGACTTGATCTTGGTCATGAAAGATGGCAATATCATCGAGCAAGGGAATCATGATGATCTGA
This sequence comes from Streptococcus oralis, assembly GCF_001579175.1. Lineage (GTDB taxonomy): Bacteria > Bacillota > Bacilli > Lactobacillales > Streptococcaceae > Streptococcus > Streptococcus oralis_O. The sequence goes on along the minus strand of NZ_KQ970759.1, from coordinate 599,560 downwards.
TGGCCCAAGCTGGCTTCTACGCTGACTTGTACAATAGTCAATTTACAGAAGACGAAGCAGAAGAATAAATCAAAAGAAGGCTTGACGGCCTTCTTTTTCTGCACTATACTAGAAGACAAGCGCCTCACCTAGAGGTAAAAATAAAACGATAATGAGAAGTATACATGAAAAATTATCAAGAATGGTATAGCAACCTTAGCTCCAAACTAACTAGCCATCCCACCCTTTTATTTCTATTGCTTAGTTTCAATCGGTTGATGACAGTAGCTATGCCCCTGGTCTATCTGACCTTGCTAGTCACTACTTACCTGCAGCTAGGACTTGGTCAGCAAGTCGGGGTCTATTTGCTTGTCCCCGCTACAGGTTTTGTGATCTTGTCCCTGTTTCGTAAGAAAATCAATCACCCACGCCCCTACGAAACTTGGGACATTGACCCCTTGCTTGACAAGGATAGTTCGGGACAGTCTATGCCTAGTCGCCATGTCTTTTCGGCAACTATCATCTCCATGGCCTGTCTGCATGCTAGTCTACCTGTTGGCTTAGCATGCTTGCTCTTTTCAGCTTTTCTGGGCTTGGTGAGGGTTTTAGGTGGTGTTCATTATCCCAAGGATGTCTTGGTTGGCTATGCTTGTGGTCTGGTGTGGGGATTCCTTTTCTTCTTATTTTGACATGTAAGTTAAGCTAGTCCTACAACCACTTACTGCTTCAAATTGACCACTTGCTTTTTTGCCCTTGTATTCCTAACTTAGCTTTGATATAGTAGAGTCAGAAAGGAGATGTGATGAAGTTACGAATTGAGATTGATGGCAATTTAGAGGAGACTGAAATTGTCATCAATACCCCCACTTTGACAGATGAAATTGCGGACTTGCAACGACACTTGCAAGAAACCAAGGCTCCTAGGTTGATCTTTTATAAGGGGACGGGTGAGTACTACTTAGACTTGGCAGAAATTCTCTTTTTTGAGACAGAAGGTAGCAAGATTTACGCCCACACCCAGAAAGAAGCCTACGAGGTTCGACTCAAGCTTTATGAGTTAGAGTCTATCCTGCCCCGCTATTTTAGCCGAGTATCCAAGTCGACTATAGCAAACATCCGTCAGATTTACTCAGTGGACAAGTCCTTTTCAGGAACGGGCACCATTTCCTTTTATCAGACGCACAAGGAGGTTCATGTCTCACGACATTACCAATCCCTCCTAAAAGAAAATCTAAGAAACATGAGGTAAAAAACATGAAAAAGAAAGCATTTGGTATTGTTTTATTGGTTTTAGCAGCTTGGATCTTGCTGCAAGGGAATTTTGGAATTCCTTCTTTGGATGGTAAAATATGGCCTTTGATTGGTATCGCCTTTTTTGCTTACCAATCAGTTGAAGCTTTGCTTCGTCGTCATCTAACATCAGCAGTTTTTACCGCTCTAGTAGCCTTAATGATTGCGAATCATTTTTATAACATTTTTCCTATTCCAAACCAGTCTTTGTTTTGGGCTAGTATCTTAGCAGTGCTAGGAGTTGGCTATCTGACGCATTCAAGTAAGTTTTGGTACGGCAAAAAATGGTGGTACAACAGTGAGCGAACAGTCGTCACAGATAAGGAAGTCGCTTTTGGCAGTGGAACCTTCTATAAACAAGATCAAGATCTTGTAGATGACCAAGTGGAAGTGGCTTTTGGGGATGCTAAAATCTACTATGATAACGCAGAGATGTTAGGTGATTTTGCTACTCTGAATATCGAAGTGGCTTTTGGTAATGCAACCGTCTATGTTCCACAACACTGGCGTGTCGATTTGAAAGTAGAAACCTCCTTTGGTGCAGCTAAGGCGGACGCTCCTCTAGCACCAACTAGTAAAACCCTGATTATCCGTGGAGAAGTGGCCTTTGGTAAACTTGGAGTTGTTTACGTTAAATAAAAAAAGTCTCCGGTAAGTGTCTAGAGTTTTGGGAAAATGAAAAATTAAATATCATATATCTTGAGAGAGCGAGAAATCGCTCTCTTTTTTCGTTGCAAAAATTAAAGAAAGGAGAAAAAATGTCAGATAATCCAGAATTGATGGGATATGTGTAGAAAGGAAATAAGGAATGTTTAGCAAGAAAGTATTGGTGGCATGCTATATTTATAGCTTTGATTATTCAAAAGAGTCATTAGAACTTAATGAACTGATGTTTAGGAGTGTCCCAGTAAAAAAACGATGGGGAAAGTATTTTTTACTTAGTCTTAGTGATCGTGAAGATTTCGGTTTATCTGTATCGAAAAATGATCTTGAGAAAGTCTTGAATAAAGGTTGTTATCATGTCGTATTTTTTGAAAATCATTCTAGACAAAACCCGTTTAAAGCTTGGAGGTTATTCAATAAATACTACAGAATGAGGAATCCAGATGTCTAATAGGCTTAAAAAACTAAGAAGAGAAAAAGAACTGACTCAAGCTGACTTGGCAAAAGTTTTGAATACTAACCAGTCTCAGTACGGAAAATACGAAAATGGAAAAACAAATCTTAGTTTAGAAAATGCTCAGATTTTATCAGAATATTTTGGAGTAACACTTTCATATTTACTAGGCCTAGATGATGATTCTGGTACTGATGGAAGCAGAAAGATGAAGTTGAGTAAGTTAGATCCATTTGAAAAAACTCCAAATCGAATTGGAGAATTAATTAATAGCAGTGATAAGAGCTTGAAACAAATAAGTCAGGAGATAAATATAAATTATGAAACTTTATCAGCGTACAAAAGGCAACTTAGACGCCCCAAAAAAGAAAATGCAAAAATTCTAGCAGAATATTTTGGAGTATCTATTCCTTACTTACTAGGGCTTGATGATGATTCTTGTATTGATGGAAGCAAAAATATGACTCCATTTCAAACACTTGTTAAAAACAGTAAATTATCTCTTAAAGAAATAAGTGAGGCTACAGGTATAGGCTACTCTACTCTCGGAAATTACAATCAAGGGAGTAGAAGTCCAAATGCTAAAAATGCGCAAATTCTATCAGAATACTTCGGGGTGTCTATCCCATATCTTCTCGGTTATGAAGAGAACTTTACGGCTAATAAACCAAACGCAACAATATCGATAGAGTTAGTTAAAGAACTTTCTTTTATCAGTGAAAAAAAGTCAAAACTCCTACAGGAATACATAGAACTTGATAAAAAGGAAAGAGATATTATCAAACAGATAAAGGAAATAGTTCGATAATTTATTGATTGTCCCTTTAAAATAGAATTTCTCATTATACATTATGATATAGCTGTGAATAAATCGCCATTAGCTGGTGATAAGAAAGGATAACCCAATGACAAGACAAGCGCAACAATCACGTGACCTAGTATTGAAAGAAATTATGAAGTCACAAAATATGACAAGAACGAGAGCACATTTAATTTTGAAAGAGCTAGAGGAACTTGGTTTGTTTCAGTTTTCTGACACTGGTCAGTTTTTGTTGAAAGTAGGTGTTTAGTATGAAGCGAATTTCTGCAAGACAAGTTCAATCAAGTGAAAGATTTTATAGAATACCAAAAATATTTGTTGAATCACCACTTTATAAACCGATGAGTACAGATGCTAAATTCACATACGCTATCTTGAAAGACCGTTTTGAACTATCTCTTAGAAATAACTGGATTGATAAAAATGGAGATGTCTATCTGATTTATACAATTACTGAACTTCAAGAAATTTTAGGCTATGGTAATAAAAAAGTTATTAAACTAAAAAAAGAGCTCCAGGAATATGGCCTCTTAGAAGAGGTTCGACAAGGTTTGAATAAGCCTAATCTACTGTACTTGGGCAATATTGACTATCAAGTTCTCCCTGCTGAAGAAATTCACTCCAACCCATCGGCAACGGCGGAAATGTCAAAACGACACTTCCAAAAAAATCAAGGAAATGTTAGAACGACATGTCAAAAAATTTCGAAACGACACGCTAATGATACTGAGAATAACGAGACTGAATTATCTAACGATACTAATCGATACGATTGCGAGTCATCTTTATCTGATTTATCAATCTCTGAAGCGTTTAGAATGGGGCAACATGGTTTCCTTTCTCCTACTCTAGTTCAGAAACTCAGTTTGTTTGGAAAAGATGCAAAAATTCTTGAAAATAAAATCTATCAATCGAAACGTCAAGTTGAGAAGAATTACAACAACCTCTTAGCTGATCAGGAAATTTATGGAGAGGTTTGGCTGCAAGATCTTGAACGTGAGCTTGATAAATTGATTTTCAAAATTAAAACAGGAGAGGCTGAAGGAAAATCAATCCAGAATGTCCCAGCCTACTTCTACAAAATGATGATTCGCTTCTGGAAAATGGCACTGCTTATCGAAAAAGAAAATGGTTTCCTGGAGCTATCGGGACAAAGTGAGCACGCTAGAAAATTCCCTGATGAGTGCCCTAGTCTGATTGCATACTATTATCCAGATAAACTGTCGGAGACGAAACTCAATAGCTATTTATCAGAATTGTCTAAAGGAGTTGAAACATGTTAAAAGATGAATTTAGACCAATTGATGGTAAAGTGCTAACGATCGGTCGTAGCCCGAAGGAGAAAATCTACATGATTCCTAAAGCTGTTTTTGATTTACCGAAAAAAGAAAGAGATGAGAAACTCAGACAAATTTTCTTATCATGGCAATAGAAAGAGGATTGATTTAATGGGATTGTTTAATAACCAAGAGAGAATGTACAGAGGGCAAGCTATGAAAGCTACACCTTCCCAACCAGTTCAAGAGATTGAAATGATTGTAGAGTATTTTGATAAAACGGTAGACAGTATTTCCGTCACTTCCAACTTAGAGGAACTAGAAAAATTGGTATCAAGTTCATTTGGAACAGGAGCGAGTATGAATTTTCCATCAGCGACTCCGCCGTTTGCTATCAATCCTCGATGGGTGAAGAAGATAACTTATCGGACAAAATAAAGAACAATATCAGGAGGATAGTAATGTTTAAGCTAGGGTTAATGATTATATTCGTCATCGGTTTATTATTGCTCTTTGGTTGTACTATTGGCAAAGTTATAAAGGAAGTGGATAATGCTTCTTTGCTGGATGATGAAATACTATCAAGTCCAAACGATGAAGGAGACAAGTAGATGTGAGGAAACAAACACAAAATCGTATTAAAGAATTACGAAAGCAGTCTAGACTGTCTCAGCAAGCCTTAGCTGATCAGATAGGAGTATTTCGTAACACCATATCGAACTGGGAAACAGGATATAGTCAGATAAGTCTTGAAAATGCTAAAAAAGTAGCAGAATACTTTGAGGTAACTATTGACTACCTGTTAGGATCAGAATCGGACCAAACCTAGTACAGATAGATTTATATTGACCGAAAAGTCATTAAACTATAGACCTTTGAAAACTGAATACAAGGCTTGCCCTGATGCAGCGTGGCTATGGATAAAAAAGAAACGGGGGCGAGTAGCAAACTAGAAAAGGATATCTAGTCCAGCCACAGAACGAAAAAGCATGACAATGGTCATAAGCTGAAGGAGTAAGGGTTCCTAGACTATAAACCCAGCGTATGAAATACCGATGTAAAAATACGTTTTTACACAGCACAGCGTAATTTTCGCCTTTCAACTTCAAGGAGAAATCTATGACAGATGAAATAACAGTCCGCCTAAAGGACTTAAAAAACTTAGGAAAACAAGGAGGTGCGACAGCTCGCTTAGAGGACGGCACAGACCTTATTCTGAAGCCAGACTATGCAGTCAAACGGGCTAGAGGATACGTAGACGGTCTTTTAAGGGATGTTGAATTTCATTTGCCTTATAAAAAGGTTTATGATCAAATTCGCACTATTAAGAGAGATGCTCAAGTTATAGCTCGAAAAGTTAAGACACCATCAGGAATGGAACTTCGTTTAACTGGAAAAGGTTATAACCCGAAAAATAAATAAAGAAAAGGAAAAATCATGAACAAAAAACAAGTATTAGCTACACTAGCACTATCAACAATCGCACTAGCACAAGCTGGTTATGTATCAGCAGACGAACTTGCACCCATTGATTCTTCTGCTCCAACAACAGAAGTAGTTACGCCAACAGCACCTAGCGCTTCAACAGAGGCTCCAGCAGTTCAGCCAACAGAGCCTTCAGTTACTCCAGTTGACCCAACAACACCTTCAGACAAGCCACAAGGCAAGGACAACGCTGAGAATCTTGACGGTGTACCAAATGATAAGCCAGTAACACCAGACCAACCAGCACCTTCAGACAAGCCACAAGGCAAGGACAACGCTGAGAACCTCGACGGTGTACCAAATGATAAACCAGCAACACCAGATCAGTCAGCACCTTCAGATAAGCCACAAGGCAAAGATAACGCTGAAAGTCTTGACGGTGTCCCAGCTGAAAAGCCAAAAACAACAGATGAGGCAAATGAGCAAGGGAAATCTCAAATTGGAACAACATCTACATCGACTGGACAGGTTGTCCATGATGTAACCAAAGAGCCCGTTGAAACAAATACTGGTGCGTCTATTGTTAGCACCCAAAACGGAAACGTAGTCCTTTCAGATGGTTCTGTAGTGGCTCCTGAAGAGGTCGGAGGTACTGTCAATGAAGATAAGACTATCTCTGTTACTGATTCAGAAGGCAAACTCAAAACACTTCCAAACACTGGGGCTGCAGAAAGCATTCTGGGTGCTATTGGGGCTATGTTGTTGACAGCAGTCAGCTACGTCTACAAGAAGAAAATGTTTTAAGGTGAAATGGAAAGGGAAACAATTAAATGACAGAAAAAACACAAGGACACGGATATTTCCGTAAGAAAAAATGGGCTAAAGGCTTAGTATCAGGAATTGCAGTTGCAGGTATTGTAGCCTTCTCTGCAGGTTCTGTATTGGCGGATGAAGCAGTACAGCCTGAAAGCAAAAACGACAACAACGCATACGCTACACAAGCTGGTAAAACAACAGGAAGCCAGTCTGTAGCGATTGATAATGGCGCAGTCACAAAGGCAGCTGACAAGGCTAAAAAAGCTGGAGTAGTTGTATCTGAAACACCAAGCATTGATAAGGGGACAGATACCACTGCTCCAAAACTTGAACAGTCTAAGTCTGAGATTAAACAAGATCAGGATAAACAAGTTCAGGAACTTGAAGCCACAACTACAAAACAAGTTCAAAACAACGAAGCTTTCAAGGAAGCACAGGAAGCTATTCACGCTAACAATCAATTTGTAGCTGATGAAAAAGCCAAGCATGAAGGGGCAACAACTGTCACAGTGACGAATGACGGTTCGACTGCCACAGATGGGACAGCAGACCAAAACAAGAAAGCTACTCAAACAGCTAAACAGGTCTTGTCAGAGAACCAACAAGCTGTCTCAACCTACCTGGAAGAAAAAGGGAAGTACGAAGCTACTGTCAAACAAGCTACTGCTCTAAACAAAGCGGTAGAAAGCGCATTTGAACAGCTGAAGAAAGAAAAGGTTGACGTTAAAGTTGTTACACGTACAGTCTCTTCAGTCGCAGAAGTAGAAGCGCTACAAAAGCAAAATGAACAAGCTATTGCGACCGCAAAAGGAAAAGTTGAGCTCAACAAGGCTCTTCTTGCTGCCTACTCAGAAAGCCAAACTGCTAGTCAAGAAGTCAATCAGGATGCTGATCGCAAATCAACTGAACTAAAAAACTCTGGTGTACTTTTAACCTCTAAAACACAGGAAGTTTCTTCAGCTGATGAAGCGAAGCAAATTGGGAAACAAAACCAAGCAGCTTATGATCAAGCTAAGCAGGCTCAAGCGGACTGGCAGAAGAAGTACGATGAGCTTCGAGCTAAGACAAGCACGGAAGGCTACACAAAAGAAGTAGTCTTGCAAGCCCTTAGCGTTGCGACAGCAAATCCTGAAGCAACAGTAGAGTCCTCTGCTCCAGGAGCGCAGGTAACTACTAAAGATTACATCGCTTCATCAAATGGAACATCAGGCTATACTCGTGTTCTTGACTCGACTAAAGTCTTGAAATACAAGGATGTTGGCACTGGATGGAAAACAGAAGTTGACTACACTAATCTGAAAGGTTTGACTGTTTCAACTGCAGATGGTAAAAAGCATGATATTTCTCGTATCCATCGAAAATTCGAGATTCTTAATCAAGGTAAAACGGGCCTAAATGATGTATATGTTCTAAATGACCCGACTGAGGGCTTTGTAGTAGCTCGTAATGATGGAGCTGGTGGAGCAGCAGACTACATGAATTTCTTGGTTACGGATACCTACTACTACAATGTGGATGGGAAAGAAGTAGCCTTCCAAGCAAGTGAAAAGACTCCTGCAACCCTAACCTATTCCTCACTCAATCACAATCGTATTGGTTGGGAAGGTGCGAAAGCCATTAACGGAACTCATGTTGAAATTAACGGATCCACTGTTACAGAAAACAAAGATTACGGTTATGTTTACGCTGAAGAGTACAACCGCCAAGAAGATGTAGGGCATCTTTGGGATACATCTGACTCACCTTACCAATACAAGGGTGCTGCTCTTGGTGTCTTTAAGGAAGGGACAGCCTTCACAACCGAATTTATTCAATGGGATGGACCAGAAAGTCCAAATGGCCAAACCTATTGGTTCGCTTTGAATACGAAGGTTGTAACTCCAGTTGTTGAAGTTCCAGCTACTGCAACTATCACAAAAACAACCGTGAAACCTGTCAAAACGAAACCAATCGATGCTAACCTGGTCAATGCGAAAAATCCAGCCAAACCAACTTTGGCGCTTAGAACCGTTTCTGAAACTAAAAATCAGAAATTGTCTGCAAGCTATCACGGCTATAAATTGCAGTATAAGCCAGTTGTCAGCAAATCTGTAGCAGATACAGACAAGACTAACACAGATGGGCAAACAGTAGCTAAAAACGCTACTCAGACCTATACATTGACCCATGAAAATATCTATGCGAACCTTAAAAAAGGGGACAAGATTACCATCATTGATCCACTCGAAGCTGGAGCAGTTCCTGATGTAGCTGTTACAAAGGCAGCTGCAGAGAAAGTAGGATGGGGCATTGCTTACGATGCAGGAAAGAATACTTACACCTTTACTGCAATTTACGAAGGGAAACGCTTAGAAGCTCCTGTGATTACTTGGAAGCCAATCTATGATAAAGGTTTCTATGATAACACCTATAAAGTGTTAGTGAATAACTACGAGGTGTACTCAAACACTGTTACGAACTACACACCGAAACCACCAAAACCAGTTAAAGCGGTTCTAGATCGTGCTGGTAAGGATATCAATGGTGCGACAACATTTGATCGCAACGTGACCTTCCGCTTGATGACAGATTACAGCCCATATACCAAAACTCTTGCTTCAGCGCAAGCACTTGGTAAGAAGTTTGGAATCCTGGATGATGTTCAAGACAAAGCCTTCACAGTTGACCACAGCAAGATCAAGATGACTGCTGCAGGTAAAGACGTGAAAAACATGTTTGACATGTATCACGTGCTTTCAGACAAAGGACGTACAGATGCTATCAATAAGATTCTAAAGGAATTGAACTTGAATCCTAAAGGTGAGTTTTATCTTTGGATAGCAAAAGATTCCAAGAGTTTCTATCAAAACTACGTGAAACCAAATAAAAACGTGACGATTGATCTCCCAGCTAAGCTCCTGGTTAAAGCAGGGGAGAAAGTCGAAAACGATCTTAAACAAATCGACTTTGGAAATAGCTATATTTCTAACTTGGTGACTATTCAAGTTCCTGATGTGAGTCCAGAGAAACATGCCCTGGATCAAAAGGATAATAAAAAAGTTTTGGATGGTCAAGAAGTACAGATTGGCCAATACATCCGCTATCTACTTGACGGTGTAACCGTGCCTACTAAACACGATAGCCTCTTCCAATATGATGGTAGTGACCAGTTGGATGTGGTTCATGATCGATTCACAGGTAAGTGGTCAGGGATTTTCAAAGGGACAGAGTACACAGCTGAGAAAGACTTGGTTCTTCCTTATGACGTTGTTCTGAAGGATGGTAAAGTAGTCAAAGCTGGTGATCATCTCGCTAAAGGTACAACTTATGCCTTCTTGTTTGAAGTGAACCAAGATACGGATCCTAACTTCCTTAAGAAAATTGTGACCGTTAAATGGAACGAAAAGGAAGGCAAATGGTCGTATGTTATTAACCAGGACTTCTTAAACTCATTAGGTGTAAAAGGCACGTTCGATGCAGACTTCTATCTAGAAGTCGAACGAATCTCAGCTGGTAAGGTTGAGAATACCTTTATCAATACAGTCAATTTACAAGAGATGACGGCTAAAGTGACAACCACAACGCCAGAACCTCCAAAACCAGAGCCTAAAGAACCACACAAGCCACAACCGCAGCCATCACTTCCAAACACTGGAACATCAGAAAGCATGCTTCCAGTTGTAGGAATGATTTTGGGATTGTTGAGTCTTGTAGGTCTTCGTAAGTCGAAAGAAAACTAAATTGACGAACTAAAACGAAACGAAAGGATGACCACAAGCTGGGGTATAACTCTCTTGTGGTCTTTATTGAAAGGAGAAAAAATGCAAGTATTTATTGCTACTGGACGTGTTGCATTCATCCCAAGCGATGCAGTAGATCAAACTCAAAATGGTCATGCCAGTTTCAAATTTGAGTTTGTTTGTGATTCGAGTATGACTGATGATACAAATAAACCAATCCCTAGTTTCTTCCATGTACAAGTATACGGAAAACAAGCGGAATTGATGGCTCAGAGCCTATCTAAAGGCTCTCCAATCCTCTTAAAAGGAGAAATTATCCAACGACCTTATGATGATGAACAAGGTCAGCGTCGGACGTATCAGTTTATTTCCCCAAATCAACAAGGAGGAATTACTTTCCTTGAAAATAGGGAAGCATCTAACCGACGTAAGCAGGAACAACAGGGCTTTTCTCAGCCGATACCAAGTTCTATTCCTCCATCTTATCCTGAACCAATGGATGTAGAATCCCCATTCTAAAGGGATTGAAAGCATACAAGAACACTTGTGTGCTTTTTTTGTTGTACAAAAAGTTATATAACTTATGATATAACAATATCTTTTGTCCCTTTAACAAAGAATTTGATATTATCCCTTAGAATAGAGGGGAATTAAGAAATAATAAGAAAGGAGTGCAACAATGGCAAGACAAAAATACAATTATCTGTCTGATGAATTGATTGCAGAATCTCTTCAGGTGACCAATTACTTAGAACAAAGTCGATCTAGTCGATTGAATGTTCTTCAGTTGGATGGGGAGAAATGGTTAGAAAATTACTTTAACCGTTATGAGAAAGCCTCTCCAAGGCTACAGTTTCACATATTTCTCTTTTCGAGCTTCTATACTCGAAAAATGGAATGGTTCTTGGAAGGTGTAAGGGGGTAGTCGTTTGTTTGAGTTATTTGAAGTAGTATTTTATACCCTTATCCAACTGATTCGAGCCAGTTGGCTCAATACCTTCCTTTTTCTAGGGGTAGCAGGTTATTACCTATTCAAACTCTTCCAGCCGTATTTTTTAAGAAGCTATCAAAGGTTATTAGCAGGAAAGAGTAGTCTAAGGCAAGCAATAAAAAGAGGTTGGAAAAATCGTAAAGGAATTGATTGGAAACAAGTATGGTTCAAATCAGTTAGAGGGCTGCTCAATGGAATGAAG
>NZ_KQ970759.1:584150-587726 GCF_001579175.1 Streptococcus oralis | reverse complement strand
ATGGTTCAAATCAGTTAGAGGGCTGCTCAATGGAATGAAGTCATTCTTACCTAAAATCTTTGCGCTTGTCTCTCTCATTCTTTGGAATGTTTTCTTCAGGATATTCTATACCCTCCCTTTTGTTAAACGAGAACGGAAACGTTTTGATAAAGAAATGAAACCCATTCTTTATTTTAAAAGTTACCGTAGCTTCGTTTATATGGGATTAGGTTTTAGCTTTATTGCTTTTATCTTAACCAATTACCTGGTTACTGTTTTGAGAGCTACAATCCGCTTTCTCTATTTTAGTATTTGGTCGTTTAAAGATGCTAGTAAGGCCGTAAACTTTGACTTAAACAGCCTCTTATTTCAAAGTTTATTGAACGCTAAAGTCTTCTTTATAGCACCGATTTTAGCATTTCCACTCTTTCTATTGGGCTTAGTTATCGCCTGGAAATCTGCCTGGATAAACTTCGAGCAGTTTCGAGACTATAACAACAATGAAGAAGGAGATGATCGCTTTGTGACGGTTGATGAAATTCGTCGACAATACAAAAAGATCCCCAATAAAGCTTTAACTTATCCAGGTGAGGGTGGGGCTCCTGTATTTCATGAACTGACTCATGATTTAGCAGGGCAAACACTCAGAACCCAAATCTTATGGCAAAATAGGAAAATCAGTCGATATGTGACCAATGCGGAGCGAATTTTAGGCATGTTAGCTTTTCCTTCTGGTTACTTTTACATTGAGGATAAGCCTACTAACTTGTTAGGAATTGGGATGACTCGTTCAGGTAAAGGGGAGGGTCATATCACTCCAGCAATTGAAATCAATAGCCGTGCGGAGTTGCAACCATCGATGGCTGTAGGAGATAATAAAGGTGAGCATTACCAAGCTTCTTACAAGCTCATGAGGCAACGTGGCTATGATGTCAATGTTCTTTCTTTCCAAAATATGGATTGGTCCATGTCCTACAATCCTCTAGCTTTGGCCATAGCAGCCGCAAAGAAGGGCTACTATGAGAAAACTCAAACCTATGTCAACGCAGTCGCAGAATCCATTTATCCCAAACAAAAGGGAGGAGAGAAGGGAAATGCGGAATACTTCCGTAAGTCTTCTATATCCCTGTTTAATGCTCTTACAATGGCTTTGATGGATCGAGCTAATGAAACCTATCAAAATGGTGAAGACGATGCCTGGGATACCATTACGATCCCTAACGTTGCGAAATTCTTGGCGACAATGGGGTCTGAAGAAGTCTTTGTAGATGGAGCTGGCGAAATCGTCGAGAATCCAAGCAGAGAACAACAAGTATCGAAGAAATCAAAAATCACAGTCTATTTTGATAATTTGAGACAAGTCAATCAAAAACAATTCTCAAAATTTAGACAAATGGCTGATATCGAATTTCGTGCTTCAGACTTTGGTGGTGATGAAACCAAAGGGAATGTCTACTCTAGCATGATGACAGGTATCAACCTGTTCTTGCAAGACAACGTGGCGAAGCTCACTTCCAAAAACTCTATTGATTTAGAGTCTTTTGGTTTCCCACGTCGATTGTCTGTCAAGTTGAGATCAAGCACCAATAGTCAACTTAAAAATGAGTTCAAGCACAAAACTGCTAAAGTAACGATTACAGGATTGAAGAAGTGGGGTAAAGTCGAAAAGAAGGTCGATTATGTAAAGCAAGCTACAGCTCTTGTAGATGGGGAAGGCTATCTGACCTATGCCATCGAGCCTAAACTTCCAGATCAGTTTACGGTAACGATTGATTTCAACCATAAGAACAATGGCCATTCCCCTGTTCGGGATCAAGTCTTCCAATTTTCAGCTGAAAAAGTCTATCGAAAAGTTGGAGATAGTCTAGAACTAGATGAGTATACCAAGAAGCCAATTTTAGATCATATCGATATAACCGTTCTTAAGAATAAAGAAGACACCCAAAATCTTCTTCAGGAGTCGGATATTGAACTGATTTATTCAGATAAACCGAAAATCATCTACCTGGTAACACCGCCAAACCGCACAGAGTACAATGGGATTGTCTCTTTGTTCTTAGATCAGTTATACAATGCCAACTATGAGCTTGCATTAACAAATGGTCGGAAATGTATCAATCGCATTCTCCATATCTTAGATGAGTTTACAAACATGCCAGCTATTCCTCACATGGATACGAAAATTTCTATCGGATTGGGACAAAACATTCTCTATTACCTATGGATTCAAAATCTGGAGCAACTGTACAATGTATATGGTCAAAATGTTGCTCAAACAATTATGGATAACTGTTCGTTGAAGGTTTACGTCAAAACAACGTCTCCAGATACTAATAAGAAATTTAGTGCTGAGTTGGGTACACGTACCATCACCAGAAGACGGCGCTCCAGCAATATTTTGGACGAAGCCAATCCAAATGTAGCTGTTGAGAATCCAAAACAAGAGTTGTTGACACCAACACAATTGGCCAAACTCCAGGAAGGAGAAGCAGTTATCTTACGTGGAGTCAAGGGACGGGATAATGTTGGACGTAAGGTCACAACGGATCCAATCTTCGCACATGATAAGAACAGCTTCCCTTACAAGTACATGTTCTTACAAGAGGAATTTGATACATCGATGACTCTTGCAGATATTCCAGTCGAAAGTGCACACCGTGAGCTAGAACTTCAGGAGATAGCAGTTGATGCTGGTACAGCCTTCAACAACATCATAGACTGGAGGCAACGTTTGACTATGCCTCTCCTCAGCAATAATGGAGAAACTCCTAAATTATCAGGCCGTCACAGTAAAGGGCAAAAGGTACAATCCCAATCCTTTACTTCCACAGATGAATTATTCCAAGCAGCTGCAGCTAGTGTTATTCACGGTGACTATGATTATTATGATGATGGAGACGACTTCTTTGCGGATGAAGTTATCTAAAAAGATGTACAATAAGTTATATAAACACTTGCAAGAAAAAATGATGTTTGTTATAATGAGGTAAATAATGATTAGGAGAAAAAATGATGAAAGCAAAGCACTTTTTAAGAATTGTTTTAGTAGGGTTAGCCTTGATTTTTCTAGGAGCATGTGGTCAAAAATCACCTGATTCTATTGCTAAAAATGTGCTAAAAGATAGCTATACAGGCTTTTCACAAGAAGATAGTTATGATAGTTCTATTTTTAGTGGTGGAGTAGGATCTACTTTAAAATTCGATAAAGAAAAGCGAACCATTTCAAATAATGACGGTAGAAGCATTAGGTACAGTGTTCTTTCAGAAGAACAAGTGAAGGCAATTCCAGTCTCTTTCAGAGGAACTATTGTTAGTTTAGAAAGTCAACTGAAAGGAAAGGATAATTTTACTATAGCTGTTGGTGATAATGCAGACAAACCTGAAGAGGCTGGTGCTTACTATCAAGTCGTATTGACTGAAGGTGGTAAAAAAATTAGAGTCATTGAATTACTTCGTGGCTATAAAGAAGACAATGCCTTCTATGATTTCAACGGAACCGCAGATTAATTTACAAAAGTCTCAATTACTTGAGGCTTTTTTTGTTGTCAGAATTTCATTGTCCCTTTAAAAACGATTTTGTCATTATCGAATATGATA
>NZ_KQ970759.1:581936-584130 GCF_001579175.1 Streptococcus oralis | reverse complement strand
ATCGAATATGATAGGGGTATCTTAGAAAGAAAGAAGGTACCTTTAGTGCACTATCAAACCTTTTCAGATTTGGTGAATGAGATCAAGAATCTCAATGGTGAAATCACAGGTGAGAATGCAAAAAAGCTAGCGGAGTTCTATTCCTACTGGGGAAATTATTTAGAACCGACTCCTGCATTTATGGCATTTCTCACCTATTTACCAGGAGGGATCGCGAAGGCTCTTTATCAAATCACTTCCAGTCTAGAACATGTTTTTAATAATATGTTCAAGCTCTTTGGGCTTTTCGGTTATCTGGGAGACCAGAAGACGATTATAGGCCAGTTCTTTTACTGGTTTCAGCTATTGGGGACGTCCTTGTTCACCCTGATTTTGGTCGTGTCGGCTGTTGCAGGAGTTTTTACAAAACCAGTCAAATACAAAGGGGTCATCACGAATTTCCTTTTGGTAACTGCTGTAACTGCCGTATTGCCACTAGCTTTGACCACCATCTCAACAGCAGTGGCACAGGATGCCATGTCTATCCAGACAGTCTCCAGTGAAGCGCCATCTGGTAGTCAACCAACTTCCTCCTTGGCTCTTCAGCCCATGAAAAATAATGTGGTAGACTTAAAAGTCTTGATCTACAAGGATTTTTCTACGGAGTTGTTCCCAATGGATGATTATGGCTATATCAAGCCTGTTCAGGAAGGCTCTACTCCTGTCAATAATATCACGGATGACCCTGCACAGCGGGATACGACTGATTTTGCGACCAAGATTGATTTTGGGGCAAACTATGGTACGACAAATCCAAAACTGTTAAAGGATATACAGGAAAACGACAAAATAGCAGGAATTAAAGGCTTGTTCCTCCATAAGTTGAATTCCAATAATACTGGAGTTGAAAGCATTACAGAACACCGAGTCATTAATCAATTGAGTGCTTTTGAATCAGTTTATATGCGCTATAAAGTCAACTGGATAGGGATGTTTCTTCAGTACATTATCCTGATTGTTCTATTGGTCAGCATGATCATCAAGCTCGTTAAATCAGTTTTTGATATTCTGATTGAAGCAATGATTTCTCCGATTCTCGGATATAGTTCTCTATCAAACTCAAAGAAATACAAAGAGTTGTTAAGAACGATTGGCGGTGCCTTAGCAGGAATCTTCTTTGAAGTTATCATTATGCGTGTAACCCTTGAGATTTTCAGAGATTTACCAATCCTTTCTGTTTCAGCTGTAACGAAGCTTTCTGGCGGATTCTTTGATGGACTCAATATGTGGGAACAGTGTCTCGCAGCTGCCTTTGTCTATGTTGGAGTATTCTTTGCAGCCATGCAAGGAGTGGCCATGATTGAGCGCTGGCTTGGAGTTTCAACAGGTCATAGTGAAACAGCTCAACAACTGCTGGGTGCTATGATGATGGGGAATGCCTTTGCGGCTGGAGCAGGCGGTCTCTTTAATGGCAGTATGGCACTTGGCCAATTTGGTATGGATATGGCTAAAAAAGCTCCAGATGCCTTGTCTAAAGGAAGTCAGATCCTAGGAAATAGCCTTGCCAGAACTGGAGGTGGTATTCAAGGTGCTTTGAACTCTGTAAAAGACCAAGGCTTTATGAATGCGGCCAAAGGTGGTGTAAGTAATATGGTTGATTTGGCAGAATGGAAAGCATTTGAAGCCATGCAAAATACGAAAGGGGCAGTTGGTAGCGCATTAGATAAGCTGGATGATAAGGCTGCCTCTGCTCAAAATGCGACCTATAACGCTCTGAAAAATGATGCTGTTCCTGGAATTGATCAGCAACCTGGACCAATTGATATTCCTGAGCCTCCAATTGACCCAGGAACAACAGAAGCACCTATTGTCGATTCAACTCCTCCAGCTGAAGAAATGGAGTCCCCAATTCAAGATCCAAATCCACCTGTAGATGCACCAGTTTCAGAATCACAACCACCAGCACAGCCTGATTCTTCTCAACAAAAATTTCAACAGAGCATGAATCAAATGAATTACATGAACCAACAAATGCAACAAGCAGGACAGCGTATGCAGGGCGGACGTCATATCACTGGCGCTGAGAGTGACGACGAAGAAGAATAGGCTGAACTATGGATTTAACAGGAAAGAACATTGTTATCACAGGAAGCCTACGTCCTCTAACTCGAGAAGAAGCCATACGATTTTTAGAAAGTAAAGGAGCTGTCGTTCA
>NZ_KQ970759.1:578775-581685 GCF_001579175.1 Streptococcus oralis | reverse complement strand
GACACAAGCAGTTGGATCTTTTTGATCCAGATAAACGGTCTAAAAAGCATGATGCAGCGCTTAGAAGAATATCAGACGGTCAATCCATCACTTTCCTTTCTGAAGAATCATTCTTTGATTTAGTCAAGAAGTCTCAAGATTGAGGCTTCTTTTATTGTTCAAAAAAGTATATAACTTTTTGTACAATTCTTTCCTGAAGGATGATGGTGAAAATGCTATTGTCCCTTTAAAAGATATTTTCGATTATTCATTATAATGTGAGTGTCAAAACAAATGTAAAGGAGAAATCAATGTACAGTGAAAAATACGGTGTACCTAGAGATATCTATGCCAAAGTCAAGATTATAGGCCTTCTTATCCTGGATATTGCTTTTGTAGGAATTACTGGAGTAATCGCTTTGAGCGTTGGCTTAAAAATCTTTCCCAAAAGCCAGTGGATACAGATGTTCGCATTCATTTTTTTAACACCAGTTCTGAGTTTGTATCTGGTGTTACCAGCTAACGGTGGCAAAAAGAATTGGCACAGCATGTTTCTTTTCTTCAGACGAAGAAGAAAACGTTATATTAGCTTGAATTATATCAGAAGGAGAAAACCATAATGGCGATTAAACAAATTCAACCCTCAAAAAACGAGAAACGCCCTCTGGGACGTCTTCAAGAAACAAAGAAACAAACGCAGGAATATTTTGATTTACATTCTTGCGTTGAGTTGTTAGATGTAAAATCAATCATTCCAAACAGCCAGGCTTATATCCAGTTAGTTGATTATGGCTACTTGCAGCTGATGGAGATACCAGGTAAAGATTTAGGATCGATGTCTTATAACGAGGTTATGAGAACCATTGAAAATTTTGAAACCTGGTTGACTCGATTTGGATCGAATATCCAAGTGGAGACGACAACTTTACCAACAAATACAGATACGCAAATTTCTGACTTGCGCCATCATTTGGATTTAGTGCGACAAGAAATGTCTAAGTTATCAATAAATGATAGACGTTTTTTACAACTCAAGGATCGTGAAATTTGGCTTCAAAGCCAAATTAAAGTTGAAGAAAGCATCCGACAAGAAGTCTATAATACAGAGTTCATACTGTGGCTATTTGCACCTACAACAACCGAATTGGACGAATTGGTTCGTAAGGCTAAAACCTATGGAAATAATGATTTTGTTCCACAAGATATCAGCTACAGGAAGAAAATTCAGATTATAAAGCAATACAACAATATGAATGAGAAAGTGTAGGAGAGATAGCATGCCTGATTTATCAAAACGTAGACAAAGACAATTAAAGAATGAAGGATATGACCTTGCTTTCCTTAGCCAGATTCAACCGCAAGGAAATATTGATTTTAAAAAGGATGATCGTTTCTGGATAAGTGGAGATGGATGCCATACGGTCTTACACTATTATGAGTATCCAACTGAAGGAATGGATCGTTTTTGGCTTTCTGAATTGTTGTTGCTTCCTGGAACACGTTCCTTCCTGTCACTGTACAAGGAGGATAATAGACAGCTTCAAAAAGAGATTGAGGACTCTATTGAAGAGAAGTCAACACGGATTACAAACAATAGCAAACTAACCAATAATCGGAAAGAACTAGATGAGATTGACAATCTTAATAAACTAAGCCGTGAAATTGATAAGCGGAATATAGCTATGTATGGGATGTATATTCGTGTCTTTGTGTTTGCATCAATCAAAGAAGAGTTATTCAAGAAGGTTGAAGAAGTCAAAGACAAAACGTCGAAATTCAAATCCACTATTCTGTCTGGAGAATTAGATTTTGAATACCATGCTCCATTTATTCCAGCCGAATATCAGATTGATTTGCCCAATCATCGAAGAGGGATACCGACTCCAGCTCACTCAATAGCTGGTGGATATTTCTTTAATCATACGAAGCTAGAAGATGAGAAAGGCTTCTATCTTGGATGGACTCCAACGAACGGAGCGGTAAATTTCAATTTTCTAGAACGTGACGAGAAAAGAACACGATCCTTTATGATCCTATCTGGAAATCCAAAGATGGGACAACGATCTTTTCTTATGAAACACACAGACGGTCTCTATGCGAAGGGGCATTATATTCGTAACTTTGATGCTACTGGCCAGTTTCTTGATCAGACACGAAAACAACATGGATTGATTCTTGATTTATCAGGTGAAGCTAACCGTATCAATATTTTCCAGGTATTTCCAACAGTAACCAATGAAGCAGGAACTGAAATCGATAAGAAAAAATCTTACAACCTTCATATCGAAAAACTGAAGAGTATCTATAAACTTCTGAATAATGAAGTGACAGGAGACGATTTAATCACATTTGGAACTCTCCTGAATGAGTTTTACATTGAAGAAAATTTGTGGGCTCGAAATCCTTCATTGAATCCAGAAAAACTGAAAGCGACGGATATTGTGAAGGAAGAGTATCCTATTCTGTCTGATTTTATTTTGTTTGTTGATGCCTACAAACGTCGACTGGAACAAACTAGTGCGGATAAAGCCGAACACAAGGCTGTTAAGCGTATTTACAATACGTTTAACGAACTATTGACAACAAACGCAGAAATTTTCGAGGGAACAACCGAATTTCAAGATATTTCTTCAGAGCAAGTTGTAACATTTGACTTCTCAGGGTTGAAGAACGCCCCTCATTTGTTAAATGTTCAGATATTCTCTGTTCTTTCACTTGTCTCAGCTGATATTGTCAATAACGGAAAACGCTGTAAGCAATTACTGAAGAGACGTCCTGACTTAACGGAGATGGATATGCAGCACTATATTGTCAATATTAGTGGGGCACAGACACTCATTGACCCTAAGCATGAAAGTAGTGTCAACCTTCTGGCTGATATGATTGATACAATGGGCGAAAACTTTGCTGGTGTTGTATTGTCTGTTAATT
>NZ_KQ970759.1:571943-578201 GCF_001579175.1 Streptococcus oralis | reverse complement strand
AACTGGCGACTCCACAGTTTCTTCAGCTGATGGTTCCATCGATGACTTTGTAAAAAAGCACAAGGAAGCCTATATCCTGTCTTGGAAGGCAGGAGGTTTCCTACCTTCAGCTTCTATCACTCAAACGATGATAGAGAATGGGTTCAATTTTACGAATCCTAATGGTACTTCCTTCTGGAAAGCTCACAATATGGGAGGTGTTAAAACCTCTAGTAAAAGTAATTTTCCAGTTACTCTTGCGACGTATGGTGAAGATAGTGTTGATTTAAGTGGGACAAAGCCTGGAGCGAATGTCGGAGACGGTACAGGAGGAGCTTATACTTGGTTCTCTAGCTACGATGCAGGGATCGTAGGGAAAGCTGAGTTTATGGCTCACCAGACACTCTATAAAGGGGCTATAAACAATACAAATGGTATTGCTAGCCTATCTGCTATAGCAGATGGTGGATGGGCCACAGATGGCACTTATAAGAGTAAACTAACTGATATGTACCAAAAACTAGGTACGAAGTATCAGTGGCTTGATAAGGAAGCTATTGCTGCTCATGGTGAGAAACCTTATGAAGGATCCAGTACACAAGATGTCAGTTCTTCAGATAGTGCGGTGTCTTCTTCAGCTGAAAGAAGTGGATGTGGTGAGTCAGGTAGCAGTACCGATGGAACGGGAACTGTCCCTTCAGATGCGACTGCGTGGGGGTATAAACCAGAAGACTTACCAGATAGCTTGAAACCATTCATTATTGATCCTAAGAGCTTAGGCATGGATTATGCCAAGTCTACAGGATGGTATAATCCTGGAAGTGACGAGTATGCTGGACAATGTGTGAATCTTACAATTAGCATGGGAAATCACTTATGGGGTCATTCTGGCTCAGTACAGGGAGATGGGAAAGATCAAGCGGCGGCATGGGCTGCAATATTTGGAAATTCGGTTAAGACTACACCCAAAAGAGGCGCTATTTTTTCTTCACAGGTAGGAGGCGGAGGATATGGTCATACTGGAATTGTATGTCATGTTTTCGAGAATGGCTCTATATTATTTGTAGAACAAAATACACCTCTGAGTGGTTGGGATCAGTTCAAAACTCCATATACATGGAATTATCGTATTTGGACTAAATCACAACAACAAGAACAGGTAATCTCTTTTGCTTATCCAGATGACAGAGAAGCTAAATTAAGTTCAAATTAAAAGGAGGATATAAGATGATTGATTGGATAAAGGAGAATATGGTTGTATCGATTGTAGTAGGTATTCTATTGATTTTGGCAGGAATAGGGATTGTATCGAGTTTCAGGCCATCTCAACAAACTAAAATAGAAGAAACGGCTCAGGTGAGTTCTTCAGGAACCGCTCAAAACGAACCGTCTTCCAGAGAGGAAACAGCAGACGAGAAGAATTATCGGACAGCTAAGTTAAAACTAGAACGCCCCTATGCAGAGGCAAGCTCAGAAGACAAAAAAGAAGTGTTAAAAGCCTTTGAAGAAGCAGTAGCAGATATAAAAAAGACGAAGTTTCTGCCAAATGTCAAGGGAACAATCGAAAATCATTTATCTATGACACAGAATGCGATGGTTCAAACTTTTGCGATGGCTCTTCTGACGAATCAGTATGATTTCCAACCTGAACAATTGGAAGTGATGCCAACTGAATCAGATGATGTTATTCAATTTTTGATTGTTCTAACTAAAAACGGAGAAGAGAACAGCTACTTCGTTGGAAATTTCAATACTACGGTTCAACAAATCCAGCTAAAAGCCTATGTTGGTGGAAATATAGGTGGTACATACGGCTAACAAGTTGCACAAAAAGTTATATAACTTTTTGTGCTTTTATATTGACAAGAAAAGTTGTTTTAGGTATAATTAAGTATATAAAAAGTTATATAACAAAATATACAATTATCCAAGGAGGGAATCATGAAGATTCAGACAACAAACTTAGGTAAAGGTGGCGGTGGTAAGACTACAGATACCTTTAATGAAGGGGATTGGTTGGCACGTGTTAAGGGGCTTAGAACACTACTCATTGATGGAGCCTGGGAATGCAATTTGACAAGAACATTTGATGTAAAATGTGAGAAAACCGTCTATGATATATTTACGACTGGAGAGTATGAAATTGTACCAATATCAGAAAACCTTAGTCTGATTTGTGGTGATGAGCGTTTGACGGATGAGCAGTTAGATCTTGCTAGTCGAAACAACAAATATCTTCAGTTGTTTATGTGGTTTAGCGAACATTACGAAGAGTTAGAAGCACAATTTGATGTCATTCTGATTGATACGCACAATGACGAGAGCCTAGTTACGGCTAATTTTATAGCTGTGTCAGATATTGTCTTGGCTGTTTCTGATGCCTCTCTTAATGGTTTTCGTGCCTGGTTATCTTTGAAAAATTTTGTAGACTTCATTAAGAGCGAAGCTATCGAAGTTATTACTAAGAAAAGCTATGTTAAAGCAGAACCTTATCTTATTGGAAATAAGATTAAGTACGTTGGAAACAATGTAACAGACACCTGTAAACAATTTTTAGAAGTTGTTGAAGAAGATCAGGCTTACTTGGGATCTATCCAGGAGAAAGAGCTCATGGCCAAGAGTCTTGTGATCAGTCAGAGTGTCTTTGAGCAGCATGAAGAGATGACAGCTAACCAACAAGAGACACATCAGAAGTTTTATGATAATATAAACTACGTATATGAAAATATTTTGAATGTGTTAGAAGGAGAGGTAGCATGACAGAGAATCGATTTGCACAAGTAAAACAAACGTTCCAGAGTACACCAAAGAGAGAAAAGACTCTTTCGTCGAGGAAACAAAATCAGGAGGCTAGAAAGTCTCCTGACAGCTATAACAAAAAGCAACGTTTTCCTTTCTCTCTGCATCATAATGTTCGATATGATATGTTAGATTCTTTAGTAGAGTTTCACGGTGAAAAATCAGCTTCATCTTATATTGAGAATCTGATTATAAGAGAATGGGAAAAGATGGAGCGAAAGAAAAAATAGCGTTCCATGAGAAAGGAAATGTAGCAATGAAATACTTATCAAATCTATCAGATATTCCAGAATTTTCTTCAGCAGCAATAGATTCAGGACAAATTGTCATCCCTCGTCCAATAATAGACAACCCACAGTTCAATGATTTGAAGAGTAGTGGAATTTTTCTCTACATGCTTTTATTAAATCGTTTAAGAGCTGCAGTTGACTTTGAATTAAAAGGATATGATGAAAATGGAAATACTTTTGTATGTTACCCTGTAGAGGAGCTAATGGAGGCTCTTCAAGCAGGTAAAAGCAAAGTAATTTCTTTGAAAAAGAAGCTAAAGAATCATGGTTTAATTGAAGAAGTCCACCAAGAATCCAATCTACCCAATAGAATTTATCTAACAGATGAGATTTTAAAATATTACTGATGAAGTAGGAGGAATCTACAATGATTTTCATTGACGTTAAAAGACTTGTTCAGCTGCTCTTTATTTTTATCGGAGCTATAGCGGTCTATGTATTTTATAAGACGTTTGGTCTTAGTATGGTGTTTATAGTCGTTTTAGGGTTGGCTGTTTTAAAATTCGCTCCAGCTTTCTTCCCAGTTGTATTATTACTGTATTTGGGCCTTCACTTTACAGGCGGTTTTTCCTTTATTGCAGATGGAATTGTGACGGTTTTATGGAGTATTATTTTGATTCCTATGGGGATAGCTACTATTGAAATGAGCAAATCCTATTTTAGTAAGAAAGAGAAACCCTGGTATGACAAGTAAGAGTTTATCTGAAAAGATAGGCTCTTTTTTTGTCAGAACAAAGGATTATTTGAACATTCAGGTCAAAATTTATTAAAATAAGCGTAATTTTAATAAGGGAGGATTCTGAATGGCTTTCTTTGATGAGAGAGAACTAAAAAATCAATTGCTGTTTCAAAATGCAAAAGAATTTTATAACTTTGTTTCTAGGTATGATGAGGAGATGATTCCAGTCATGAAAGCAAAGGGCTATACCTGTATTCATTCAATGGAGCGAACCGTCGCTTTTACATTTGGTGAGTTTACTTTCAGGAGAAGACGTTGGAAAAAGGGAGATCATTGGGTCATTCCAGTAGATGAAAAGTTAGGGCTTCAGAAAAACGTCCGCTTCTCCTGGGAATTTATGTATCAGGTGGCCAAATTATCTACTTTAATGCCATATGATAAAGTAACTCAGGTGATTCAATTGACTTATCATATCTCTATCACAAAGCCAATTGTGGTAAAAGCTGTAAAAATCTGTGAGAAGTTATTGGAGGAAAGAGAAGGCTATCGATATTATGAAGAAAATAAAGAGGTTAGCAAAAGAAAAGCCCAGGTTATTTATATTGAGGGTGATGGTGTGATGGTTAAAGCACGTGACACACAGAAAGATAATAAACATTATGATTTATCCCATTTTGTAGTCCATACAGGAAGCCAGAAAGTTGGTAGCAATCGATTTGAACTCCAGGATAAAAAAGAATTTATTGGCCTTGACAACCGCTTAGTGAGGGAGCAGGTGATCGATTATCTGTTCAATAATTACGAAATTACGAATCAGACTTTATTGATTACGAACTCTGATGGAGGTCATGGATATACACCCTATGTTTTCAAAGAGATTGCGAAGGTTTTGCGAATTAAACGCCACGAACATTTCTGGGATGAGTATCATGTAAATAAGGAGTTGAAGAATTATCTAAAATTTTACTCTGAGGATCTATTAGAGAGAGCTTTCCAGGCGATTAAGCAACATGATAAGCAGTTAATGAGAACTGTCCTAGATACGACCGAAAGTTATATCGATACAGAAGAAGAACAAGAGTTGTTTGAGAAGTTCAAGAGTAAAATATTGAGAAATTTCCAATATACCAAACCAGCCGAACAGAGAGGATTCAGTCATGCAGGTATCGGGATAATGGAAAGTCAGCATCGTAAGGTCACTTATAGAATGAAAAAAAGAGGAATGTATTGGACTCTTGCTGGAGCTGAAACGATGAGTCGGATAATTGTTTTGAATTATGAGGATTCCTTGAGGGAACTATTCTTTGGCAACTGGAGAGAGGATTATGAAAAATTTATTTCTTTAGAGGAAGTTTCTGCTTATACCATTAAAAAAAGAATGAGTAAAACGGAAAAAGAAAATACATCTAGATATCAATGTTACCCTGATAGTAAAAGATTATCCTACTTCCGAAAACAATAGAAGTACATAACAAAGTATATAAAAAGTTATATAACAATAACCTTTGTAAAAAAAGGTCTTTTTGTGCTACAATCAAACACAAAATGCTTGCGCGGTGTGTAAAAATGTGTTATAATTTACTTAAATTAATCGAATAAAAAAAGACGAAAAGTGCGCTAACACTTCTCGCCTTACCGAGTAAGAAACCGACCTTCTTACTCAGTCTTTAATTAATGATACCTGATAAGTGTATCAATGTCAAGACTGAGCAAGAAATTTGTTCAGTCTTTTTTTAAAACTCGGTGATGTTCTCCTAAAAAATGTATGAATTTAGGCGTTCTAAAAAATTCTACCGCATACAACTTTCACAAAATACTTTACAAGCTCTTGTAAACATGATATAGTTATAAGGCTTAGAAAATGAGATGATGTTTTCTAGTAAATATAAACCCGAGTAAAAAATGCCTACGGACAGGCAGGGTTGAATGCCGAAGCGTGGTTGAAAAGCCACATTATTGATAGGGTTAAAAGCCTACTTTTATAAGTTGATGTTAGGACACTTGTCCTAATTCATAAATTTTAGTGTGGTGAAAGCACACGTCATCTTGTGAAACGATCAATAAAGTACGTAATATTTGCTACTAGAGAGTTAGGAAACATCGGGAACAGACATACTCAACAGAAACCAAAATAAACACGTCATTAGATTGCAGAGCAGGTGAAAACCTGCTCTTTTTTCATAAGTCAACCTTTGGTCGCCCTCATCATTTTGAGGAGCTTAAAATACGGTAAAGGAGTATGTCTTGAAAAAGTTAGATCAAAATCAGGCCCCAATTTATGAAGGTCTGGTAAAGCTAAGAAAGAAACGGATTGTTCCCTTTGATGTACCAGGTCACAAACGCGGACGGGGAAATCCAGAACTTGTTGAATTGTTGGGAGAAAAATGTGTTGGCATTGATGTCAATTCTATGAAACCCTTAGATAATTTAGGTCATCCTATTTCGATTATTCGAGATGCAGAGGAGTTGGCAGCGGATGCTTTTGGAGCAGCGCATGCCTTTCTCATGATC
>NZ_KQ970759.1:563230-571923 GCF_001579175.1 Streptococcus oralis | reverse complement strand
GAGCAGCGCATGCCTTTCTCATGATCGGGGGAACAACTTCATCTGTTCAAACCATGATTCTTTCCACCTGCAAGGCAGGAGATAAGATTATTCTGCCACGTAATGTCCATAAATCTGCTATCAATGCGCTGGTTCTATGTGGCGCCATTCCCATCTATATCGAGATGAGTGTAGATCCTAAAATTGGCATCGCTTTAGGTCTTGAAAATGACCGTGTTGCGCAGGCAATTAAGGAGCATCCAGATGCCAAGGCCATTTTGATTAACAATCCTACTTACTATGGAATTTGTTCAGATCTCAAGGGTTTAACAGAAATGGCTCATGAAGCAGGCATGCTGGTTTTAGTGGATGAAGCCCATGGAGCTCATCTGCATTTTACAGATAAATTGCCGCTATCTGCTATGGATGCTGGTGCTGATATGGCTGCGGTCTCTATGCATAAGTCTGGCGGGAGTTTAACCCAAAGCTCCATTTTACTTATCGGGAATCAGATGAACCCTGAGTACGTTCGTCAGATTATCAACCTGACCCAGTCTACATCTGCCTCTTACTTGTTGATGGCTAGTCTAGATATTTCGCGTCGAAACTTAGCCCTTCGTGGTAAAGAGTCGTTTGAGAAAGTCATTGAGCTATCCGAGTATGCTCGTCGTGAAATCAATGCTATCGGTGGCTACTATGCTTACTCTAAAGAGTTAATAGACGGTGTTTCCGTTTGTGATTTTGACGTTACTAAGTTGTCAGTCTACACCCAGGGTATTGGCTTAACCGGTATTGAGGTTTATGATCTCTTGCGAGATGAATACGATATTCAAATTGAATTTGGTGATATCGGCAATATCTTGGCCTATATTTCAATCGGTGATCGCATCCAAGATATCGAGCGCTTGGTTGGTGCTTTGGCTGATATCAAGAGACTCTACTCAAGAGATGGAAAAGATTTGATTGCTGGAGAATATATCCAACCCGAGTTGGTTCTGTCTCCGCAAGAAGCCTTCTATTCAGAGAGAAGAAGTTTGACCTTGGATGAGTCTGTTGGGCAAGTCTGCGGAGAATTTGTCATGTGTTATCCTCCCGGCATCCCAATCCTAGCGCCAGGTGAACGGATTACACGAGAAATTGTAGACTATATCCAATTTGCCAAGGAACGTGGTTGCTCCCTCCAAGGGACGGAAGATCCAGAGGTCAATCACATCAACGTCATTAAGAGAAAGGAGAACTAGATGGATTTATGGTTTTCTGAAGTTCATACTCCAGATGTGAAATTGTCCCTGAGAACAGCCAAACAACTCTACGCTGGTAAAAGTGAATGGCAAGATATCGAAGTCTTGGATACGCCAGCTTTTGGGAAAATACTGATTTTAAATGGGCATGTCTTGTTTTCAGATGCGGATGATTTTGTTTACAATGAAATGACTGTTCACGTTCCCATGGCTGTCCACCCGAATCCCAAGAAAGTCTTGGTTATTGGGGGTGGTGACGGTGGTGTTGCCCAAGTATTAACCCTCTATCCTGAACTGGAGCAAATCGATATTGTAGAACCGGATGAGATGTTGGTTGAGGTCTGTCGTGAGTATTTCCCAGACTTTGCTGCGGGGCTAGATGATCCTCGTGTTACCATTTACTACCAAAATGGGCTACGCTTTTTGAGAAATTGCGAAGATGACTATGATATTATCATCAACGATGCGACAGATCCATTTGGACATACGGAAGGGCTCTTTACCAAGGAATTTTACGGCAACAGTTACAGAGCCTTGAAAGAAGACGGTATCATGATTTACCAGCATGGGAGTCCCTTCTTTGACGAGGATGAGTCAGCTTGCCGAAGCATGCACCGCAAGGTCAATCAAGCCTTTCCAATCAGCCGAGTCTATCAGGCCCATATCCCAACCAGTCCAGCTGGCTATTGGTTGTTTGGATTTGCATCTAAAAAATACCACCCTGTCAAAGATTTTGACAAGGAAGGCTGGAAAAAACGCCAGCTTTTCACAGAATACTACACCGCAAACTTACATGTGGGGGCCTTTATGTTGCCCAAGTATGTTGAGGACATTTTAGAAGAAGAGGAAGGAAAAAAATGAGTCGTTTACTAGTTATCGGATGTGGGGGCGTTGCCCAAGTTGCTATTTCAAAAATTTGCCAAGATAGCGAAACCTTCACAGAGATTATGATTGCTAGCCGTACCAAGTCAAAATGCGATGACTTGAAGGCTAAATTAGAAGGCAAAACAAGTACAAAGATTGAAACTGCTGCCCTTGACGCTGACAAGGTTGAAGAAGTGATTGCTTTGATTGAAAGCTACAAGCCAGAAGCCGTTTTGAACGTAGCTTTACCATACCAAGACTTGACCATTATGGACGCTTGTTTAGCGACTGGAGTTCACTATATCGACACAGCTAACTACGAGGCAGAGGATACAGAAGATCCTGAGTGGCGTGCCATCTACGAAAAACGCTGCAAGGAACTTGGTTTTACAGCCTACTTTGATTACTCATGGCAGTGGGCTTATCAGGATAAATTTAAAGAAGCAGGATTAACAGCACTGCTTGGTTCTGGTTTTGACCCAGGGGTAACCAGCGTATTTTCAGCATACGCCCTCAAACACTACTTTGATGAAATCCACTATATCGATATTTTAGACTGTAATGGTGGTGACCACGGTTATCCATTTGCGACAAACTTTAACCCAGAAATCAATCTACGTGAGGTTTCTGCACCAGGTTCTTACTGGGAAGATGGAAAATGGGTAGAAGTTGAAGCTATGTCTATCAAACGTGAGTATGATTTCCCTCAAGTTGGTCAAAAAGACATGTATCTCCTCCACCATGAAGAAATTGAATCATTGGCGAAAAACATCCCAGGTGTTAAACGCATTCGTTTCTTTATGACTTTTGGCCAATCTTATCTAACGCACATGAAATGCTTGGAAAACGTTGGGCTTCTTCGTACTGATGCTATTAATTTTAACGGCCAAGAAATCGTTCCAATCCAATTCTTGAAAGCCTTGCTTCCAGATCCAGCCAGCCTTGGCCCACGCACTGTTGGTAAAACCAATATCGGTTGTATCTTTACAGGTGTCAAAGACAGTGTTGAAAAGACCATCTACATCTACAATGTTTGCGACCATCAGGAGTGCTACGCAGAAGTTGGTTCACAAGCTATTTCTTACACAACAGGCGTTCCAGCCATGATCGGGACAAAATTGGTTATGAACGGAACTTGGAAACAGCCTGGAGTTTATAACCTTGAAGAGTTGGATCCAGATCCATTCATGGAAGCTTTGAATGAGTACGGATTGCCATGGGTTGTGGTTGAAAATCCGCAAATGGTGGACTAATGAAGCTAGAACAAGTACCAACACCAGCTTACGTCATTGACTTGGCAAAGTTAGAAGCCAACTGCCGCATTCTACAATATGTACAAGAAGAGGCCGATTGCAAGGTTTTGCTTGCCCAGAAGGCATATTCCCTCTACAAAACCTATCCACTAATTAGCCAGTATCTCTCTGGTACAACGGCTAGTGGACTCTATGAAGCTAAGTTGGCTAGGGAAGAATTTCCAGGTGAAGTCCATGTATTTGCGCCAGCTTTTAAAGAATCAGACATGGAAGAGTTGCTGCAAATATCTGACCATATTGTTTTTAACTCAGAGAGACAATTGCGTAAACATGGGCCTCGTTGTCGTGAGGCTGGTATTAGTGTAGGTCTACGTCTCAACCCTCAGTGTTCAACTCAAGGAGACCACGCGCTCTATGACCCTTGTGCACCAGGTTCTCGTTTTGGTGTAACACTTGATAAAATTCCTAGTGATTTGTTGGATTTGGTGGATGGTCTTCATTTTCATACCCTTTGCGAGCAAGGTTCAGATGATTTAGAGACAACTTTGAAAGCAGTAGAAGCGCAGTTTGGTCCTTATTTACATGAGGTAAAATGGCTCAATATGGGTGGCGGACACCACATCACAAGAGACGACTACGATGTGGATTTGCTGATTTCTGAAATCAAGCGTATCCGAGAAACTTACAATCTTGAGGTCTATATCGAGCCGGGTGAAGCTATTGCGCTCAATGCGGGTTATCTAGCAACGGAGGTATTGGATATTGTCGAAAACGGTATGGAGATCTTGGTTTTAGATGCCTCTGCGACCTGCCATATGCCAGATGTACTTGAAATGCCCTATCGTCCACCTTTGAGAAATGGCTTTGATGCAATGGAAAAAGCCCATACTTATAGGCTTTCTTCTAATACCTGTCTGACGGGCGACGTGATTGGAGATTATAGCTTTGAAAATCCAGTCCAAATAGGTGATAGGCTTTATTTTGAAGATATGGCTATTTACTCATTTGTTAAAAATAATACCTTTAACGGTATTGGCTTGCCAAGTCTCTATCTCATGGACGAGCAAGGTGACTGCAGCTTAGTCAAAACCTTCGGCTATCAAGACTTTAAAGGGAGATTATCATGATAGAAACTCCGAAAAAAGCAGGCTATCGTATGCCAGCAGAGTACGAACCCCATCATGGCACCCTCATGATATGGCCGACTCGACCAGGTTCATGGCCTTTTCAAGGAAAGGCTGCAAAAAAAGCATTTAGCCAAATTATCAAGACCATAGCAGAAGGGGAAAGAGTCTATCTTTTGGTGGAGCAGGACCATCTATCTGAAGCCCAAGACTACCTTGGAGATAGCGTTGTTTATCTAGACATTCCCACCAATGATGCCTGGGCTCGTGATACAGGTCCGACTATTCTCGTCAATGATAAAAGAGAAAAGTTGGCAGTGGACTGGTCTTTCAATGCCTGGGGTGGGGCTGTAGATGGTCTCTACCAAGACTATGAAGATGATGATCAAGTAGCCAGTCATTTTGCTGAGGCCTTGGAAATACCTGTTTACGAGGCTAAACCTTTTGTAATGGAAGGAGGCGCGATCCATAGCGATGGTCAAGGAACCATTCTCGTGACTAAAAGTTGCCTACTAAGCGCTGGTCGCAATCCCCACTTGACTAAAGAGGAAATCGAGAATACCTTATTAGAGAGACTTGGAGCTGAAAAAGTTATTTGGCTTCCTTATGGTATTTATCAGGACGAAACCAATGAACACGTTGACAATGTTGCTGCCTTTGTTGGTCCTGCGGAACTTGTCTTGGCTTGGACAGATGATCAAAACGATCCCCAGTATGGTATGTCTGCAGCTGACCTTGCACTTTTAGAGAAGGAAACGGATGCAAAAGGTCGTCCCTTCACTATTCATAAGCTTCCTATCCCAGCTATTTGTCAGGTTGTCTCTAAGGAGGATTTACCAGGCTATACCTATGAGGAAGGGGAAGAGGAGCGTTATGAGGGCGAGCGTCTTGCTGCTTCCTATGTCAATTTTTATATTGCAAACAAGGCTGTCTTGGTTCCACAGTTTGAGGATGTCAATGACCAAGTGGCTCTAGATATCCTCAGTAAGTGTTTCCCAGACCGTAAAGTTGTCGGAATACCAGCCAGAGATATTCTTTTAGGTGGTGGCAATATCCACTGTATCACCCAACAAATCCCAGAATAGGAGAAAAAGATGAGAAATGTTAGAGTTGCAGCGATCCAGATGCAATGTGCCAAGGATGTGGCAACGAATATCCAAACAGCGGAACGTTTAGTTCGACAAGCTGCAAAGCAAGGAGCCCAAATTATTCTCTTACCTGAATTATTTGAACGTCCCTATTTCTGTCAGGAACGCCAGTATGACTACTACCAGTATGCCCAGTCGGTGACAGAAAATACAGCTATTCAGTATTTTAAGGAGCTTGCTAAGGAACTAGAGGTTGTTTTACCAATCAGTTTCTATGAAAAAGATGGCAATGTCTTGTATAACTCTATTGCCGTTATTGATGCAGATGGAGAAGTGCTGGGCGTTTATCGGAAGACCCACATACCAGATGACCATTATTATCAAGAAAAGTTTTATTTTACGCCTGGTAACACTGGCTTCAAGGTCTGGGATACTCGCTACGCTAAGATTGGGATTGGCATCTGTTGGGATCAATGGTTCCCTGAAACAGCCCGCTGTCTTGCTCTGAATGGTGCTGAATTGCTCTTTTACCCAACAGCTATTGGTTCAGAACCAATTTTGGATACAGACAGTTGTGGGCACTGGCAACGTACCATGCAAGGGCACGCAGCAGCAAATATTGTCCCAGTCATTGCAGCCAATCGTTACGGTTTGGAAGAAGTCACTCCAAGTGAGGAAAATGGTGGACAGAGTTCCAGTCTTTACTTCTACGGTTCGTCCTTTATGACGGATGAAACAGGAGCTATTCTAGAACGAGCCGAAAGACAAGGTGAAGCTGTTCTGTTAGCAACTTATGACCTTGACAAGGGAGCAAGTGAACGCCTAAACTGGGGCTTGTTTCGAGATAGAAGACCAGAAATGTACCAACGAATTACGGACTAGAAGGTAAATTTCATAATAAATTTTTGATATTCACGCCTGTCTTACAAAAATGTAAGATAGGCTTTTTAAATGTAAGATAGGTGTACGATTATACGTGGAAATGTATGCTATACTCTATGTAGATCAAAAAGAAAGAGGTTTATTATGAAAAAATGGAATGCGACACAGTTGAAGTATCTGATGCTGGCAGTGATGGTTCTAGACCATATCCCTCATATCACGGGAATCGTTTCTCCTCTGTGGGAAGGTATTCTTCACGCTATGACCCGTTGTGTTGGAGTTTGGTTTGCCTATATGGCTATGGAAGGCTTCATCCATACTCGAAATCTGAAAAACTACCTCATCCGACTTTGGAGTTGGGCTCTTATCATGTTTGCTGGAAATAGCCTCCTCAATGCCCTATTTGCCTCTAAGGGAGTAATGGTCACTAATAATATTTTCTTGACGTTGGCCATCGGTATCACCATGCTTTGGATTGGTTTTCCTCGAAAAGAGATGGAACAAAAAGAGAAGTTGTGGCGTCGGATTGGAGTTGCTGGTATTCTGATATTTGGTTGTCTTTTTACTGAGGGTGGCATCACCATGCTACCATTTCTCTTGATTAGTTACTCTTGTCGAAATCGCAAGGGATTGCGAAATCTTCTATATGCCATTCTGTGGGCCTTTCTATTAGTGACTTCCATCCAAATTTACGACACTTGGCACCAAACATTGGAAATGATGCTTTACAATTCTGACTGGCTCTTTATCACCGTATTTCCTTTTATGGCCTTGTATAATGGGGAACGTGGTGAACAAACTATATGGAATAAGTATTTCTTTTATATCTTTTACCCAGCTCATCTATGGATCATAACCTTGATTGCTTATTTGGTTAAATAGTTTCAATATTCATTAGTTCCTTCTTGCTTAAAATGTGAGAGGAACTTTTCTGTATCTGGAATTCCTAACAAAACATGTTATAATAGTTTTAGAAAGGACGAGGTTTATGGCGAGCATTCTTGTAATTGAAGATAATAATGAAATCCAGGAAATTTTAAGAACCCTTCTTACTGAAGAACACGAGGTGATACAAGCCTTTTCTGGCACAGAAGGTATCATGCAATTTGATAAAGGTGGCATTGATCTCGTTTTACTAGATATCATGCTCCCTGGGAAAAATGGTGACCAAGTCTTGCAAGCTATTCGACAAACTAGTCAGACTCCGGTCATCATGCTCACTGCTTTGGGTGATAAAAAGCTCATCAGCCAATACCTACTAGACGGCGCCAATGACTATATAGTAAAACCTTTTGATTTGAATGAAGTCTTTGCCAGAGTCACTGTGCAATTACGCCAAAGTGGTGAACATCAGTCAGAAAATCGAGGAGAAATTGATAACCTCGTAAAAAACTTAAAAAATATCCAGTTCGATGCGGATAGTTTTGAAATAAGCAATTCTACTGAAACTATTCGCCTTGCAAAGAAAGAGTGTCAAATTCTCCAAATGTTGCTCCATCATCCTAAAAAAATCTTCACCAAGGAAGAACTCTATGAATTGATTTGGGAAGAAAGTTACCTGCCTGGAGATAATACGCTCAACACTCATCTAAGCAATCTCCGTAAAAAACTGCATCAACTGGATCCAAATCATGAGTACATTGAAACCATTTGGGGAGTTGGTGTTCGATTAAAAGGAGACAAATAATGAATTACATTTTGATATCAATATTACTCCTTACTAACATTATTTTGGCGATTTCTTTGATTCGCTATCATATAGCAATTAGAGACTTAAGCAAACAAATTGAAGAAAAGATTCGCTCTGGTAGCATGAAGAGGATCGGGGTAAATTTCTTTTCAAAGACCATTTTGCGTCTACATAACCAAATTGAGAATCTATTTCAAGAAGTGGAACAGAATCAGCTAATCATGAAGCATGAAAAACGTACCCTAGATATGGCAATCAGTAACATCGCTCATGATATTCGGACACCTTTGACAATCGCTTCAGGATATACTCAGCAACTAATAAAACACCCCGATAATAGTCAGGAAACTTTAAGCAAAATAGCCCATCATCAGGATTTGGTTTCCAAACGTTTGGAAGCTCTTCTTGAATACCGTCATTTGATGGAAGGAGCAGTCAAACCGAAACTGGAAGAGCTTGATTTATCAACTTTTATAACGAAAAAGACTTTAGCTTATTACGACGTTTTCCAATCTTCACGGATTGTTCTTGATTTTAACGTTGAACCAGGATTGAAAACGACGACTGATGAG
>NZ_KQ970759.1:561651-562802 GCF_001579175.1 Streptococcus oralis | reverse complement strand
CTCAAGCACGGCAAGGAGAAGGCTCGACTTTCTTTGAAAAAGGAAGAAAATAGGCTTGTTTTACAAATCGATAATCTTGTCAAAAAACCTATCAAAAATATAGACAATCTCAGCAATCGTTTTTATTCTGAAAATCTATCAGACACAGAAGAATCCTCTGGTTTAGGTCTCTATATTACCGAGGAATTAGTTCATCTTCTTGGAGCGGATATGAAGCTAGTTGCTGATGGAGAATGGTTTTCGGTCTTTATCTATTTTTAACAGAAGAAACCTCCTCTGTAAGCTAGAGGAGGTCATTTTTTTATAGACTTTTCTTTTTGAAAACGGTAAGACTACTAAGAGAGAAGAAAAGTATGACAGAAACGCAAACCGTGATGGTATAGAGAATAGATTGACTATTACTAGTCATAGCATAGGCAAAATCTAGAATTAAATATCGTAGAATTTCAATATCTGGGAAAACAAGCATTGGAATAGAAATGACGATAGAGCTAATCAGATAACCAATAAATACAGCAAGATAAGAATGAGTTAGGTAGAGAATAAAGGAAACAATCGAAAGCCAAGCTAGAAGGCAGAGAAATTGAAGGGAAATCGTCAAGAGGAGATTAGTAACAAAACCATCAGGCATTGTACCAAGTCCGTTTAGTAGAGTCGCGGGAATAAAGGCAATCACAAGACTGGTGATGAGTTGTAAGAGAGCGATACTTGCTAGAACAAAGAATTTAGCAAGGAAAAATTCTGTACGAGAAACGCCGACTGTCAAACTATTTTTATAAAGCTTGCCGATTAGATCGACCCCAAGAACTAAACATACTAGAATAATACAGAGAAAAACGAGGTTTGAGCCGTTATTTGACGCGTTGATTAGAGCTTCTATCCCATTCCAACCATGGGTAGGAGTCTCAGGTGGTGCTGTTTGAACGGACATTAGGTGTCCTGTAGCGCCAATAGTAGCACCCAGTAACATAAGTACAAAGAGAATGAATTCTGTAATCCAGAATCCTTTGGAGCGGAAAAGACGGTAAAAATCTGCTTGAATGGTATGTATCATGATTTTTCTCCTATTCTACTAATTGGGTGAAGTATTCTTCTAGGTTTTGACGGGCAAAGTAAATCTCATCAATAGCAACATCGGCCAAAGTTAGTTG
>NZ_KQ970759.1:532567-561617 GCF_001579175.1 Streptococcus oralis | reverse complement strand
ACATCGGCCAAAGTTAGTTGCTTAAGAATCTGTTTGACATCTTGTTCATTTCCAAAGATATGGATTTCATTTTCAGGATTGACAACCTTAAATTGGAGTTGGATTTGTTCTTTCAATACCTGACAAGCTCTTTCTTTGTCGCTTGTTTTAAGCACAATATAATCCTCACTCAGTGTTTCAAATTCCGCTTTACTGATTTCACGGATAATCTTACCTTGATCCAGAATACCAAAGCGATTAGCTAAGAGATAGAGTTCTGACAAGATATGACTAGAGACGAGAATGGTTATGCCTTTTTCTTGATTGAGCCGCTGGATCATGAGACGAAATTCTTTGATTCCAATTGGGTCAAGTCCGTTAATAGGCTCATCTAAGATAAGGAAGTCTGGTTTTGATAGAAGGGCAATGGCGATACCAAGCCTTTGTTTCATTCCTAGCGAGAAATCACGGAAGACTTTTTTACCTGTATCTGACAAACCTACATAATCCAGTGTTTCTTGAATGACTTTATCAGCATTTGGAATATGACGTATCATACAATAATATTTCAGATTCTGGTATGCTGTTAAGTGATTATGGGCTACAGGTGATTCGATAACAGAACCCACTCGAGATAGAGCCTTGGTCCACTCATTTTGTTCTTGGCTAGAAAAGAGGGAAATAGTTCCTTTATCCGCAAACAATAATTGTGTAATGATTTTGATAAGAGTAGTTTTACCTGCTCCGTTTTTTCCAATTAGACCATAAATATCTCCCTCTTTTATGGTTAGACTAAGATCTTGAAGAATAGCTTGTTGGCCGAATTGTTTGGTCAGTCCATGAATTTCGAGTACTGTTTTCATGATTTTCTCCTTTAGATTTATTTTTCTAACTTTAGTATAAGCTATAGAAATCAAAGAAAGCTCAAGTATTTCTAAAGAGTTTCTAAAGTTTTCTGATTTTTAAAATGTCAAAAACCCAGTTAAGGATTTAACTGGGAATTTTCTCTATAAAATATACTTCTCAATGGCACGCGCAACGCCGTCTTCTTCGTTGCTGGCTGTTACAGCATCGGCTAGGGATTTGACATGGTCGCTGGCATTTCCCATAGCAATACCAAGACCGGCAAACTGGAGCATTTCAATGTCGTTATTGGCATCACCCATGGCCATAATTTCTGACGGTTCAATCTGCAAAATCGCTGCTAGTCGAGAAAGAGCAGTAGCCTTGGTCGTTCCAAGGGGCATTGCTTCATAAATGACAGGCTGCGAACGAACTCCACTGAATCGTTGGCAGAGTTCCTCAGCAAACCGCTGCTCAAAATCGTCTGTTTGCTCTTCGTTGCCCAAAAACATACCTTGGAACATCCGATATTTGCCACTAGTGGCTTCCTCAAGGGAAATTTCAGTCAGGTCTGAAAAAACAAGTTTAGCATCATTTTGAACGATTTGATTAGGCTTACCACCGAGGACAAAATAATGTTCTTCATCAAAAAGAGTCAACTGGACGTCGCTTTTTTCAGCCAGGTCATAGAGGTATTCGATATCAGCTGGGCTGAGTTCTTGCCAGTCAACTAGACTCCAGTCGCTGGTCTGGTGAGTTGAACAACCATTATTGACAATGACATACTCATTCTGGAGATCAAGACCCAGTTTTTTGTAATAAGAAAGAACACCGAAAAGCGGGCGCCCCGTACAGAGAACCAATTTGACGCCTTTTTCAATAGTTTTGTGAATAGCAGTGATGTGGGCTTGAGGGATTTCCTTGGCTTCATTAAGGAGGGTTCCGTCCATATCCAAGGCAAGTAGTTTAATCATAAGATTTCCTTTTCTAGGTGTTTTGCTTTTATTATAGCATATAGACTATAAAATGTCCGACAGAATTGTAACATTTGACTTTCCTTTTCTTGAAAAAGTAAATAAAATCTTATATAATATGTACACTTAATATTTAAGGAGAAATAATGTCAAAGTATTACTTTAATTCAATTTACAAAAATGATGAAACAGAGTCTACAGGTCTTCTTTTCATTAAAGTTTACAACAAATGGGAAAGTAATTTAAAAAGAGTTTTGAAATCGGTTGGCCTCACTTTGCCTCAATTTATCGTTTTAACCTCGCTCTTGTTTTTGAACAATAGAGAGGAATATGTAACGCAAGTTGATATCGCTCGGTTCACTGGAATGGATGTCATGACGGTTTCCCAGATTGTTAGACTACTGGAGAAGAAAGACTACATCAGACGCGATCAACACCCAAAGGATAGTCGGGCAAAACTTGTCTCGGTGACGAATTCTGGCGCGGAGAAGGTCAATCAAGCTTTACCTTTAGTAGAAGGTGTTGATGAAGAATTTTTTGAAAAACTATCTAACGATAGAGAAGTTTTTAATCGCTTTTTAGTAGAGTTGGAGGATAAAAATGCCTAGATATTGGGTAGGAGTTGTTTCGAAGAACCATGTTTTAAGAGGAGTTGAGGGAAATTTTTGTCAGGTCTGTCATGGAAAGGGCGGCCCCTTAAATCGTATGAAAAAAGGTGACTATCTTTTATACTATAGTCCAAAATACGATATGAATGGTCAAGATAAGTTACAGGCTTTTGTGGCCGTAGGTAAAATTATAGATGACAAAGCCTATCAAGTAGAGCAATTTGAAGGATTCTTTCCCTTTAGACGAA
The DNA here is from genome assembly GCF_001579175.1 of Streptococcus oralis. Classification (GTDB taxonomy): domain Bacteria; phylum Bacillota; class Bacilli; order Lactobacillales; family Streptococcaceae; genus Streptococcus; species Streptococcus oralis_O. The sequence goes on along the minus strand of NZ_KQ970759.1, from coordinate 558,965 downwards.
ATGTCGAGTATTATCAACCCGTCAAAGATTGCTCCATAGAAATAGCCAGACAGCATCCTGAATGGAGAGACTATACTTCTCGACTTCGTTATGGACATTTTGAAGTTTCCAAAGACTTTTTTCTCCATATTTTTCAACATATGAAAGTGGAAGATGATGCTTGATTGATTTGTTAGTTAAATGATTGTCAACAAGAATTTTGGATTTGGACTGTGAAGCGAACTTTGATATAATAGAGTAAGAAACTTTGAAAAACCAAACGAGGCAGAGATGAAACTACTTTATACTGATATTCGGACTTCTTTGACAGAAATCCTAACCAGAGAGGCGGAAGAGCTGGTTGCTGCTGGTAAGCGGGTTTTCTACATTGCTCCCAACTCTCTTTCATTTGAAAAAGAACGTGCCGTGCTGGAATGCTTGTCCCAGCAGGCTTCTTTTGCGATTACTGTCACGCGCTTTGCTCAAATGGCTCGTTATCTGGTTTTAAATGACTTGCCTACAAAGACCAGTCTTGATGACATCGGCCTTGGAATGGCCTTTTATAAATGCCTTGCTGAACTTGATCCTAAAGGGTTACGAGTTTATGGAGGTATTAAAGAAGACCCTCAATTTATCCAGCAGTTGATTGAACTTTATCATGAGATGACAACTGCTCAGATGAGCTTTTTGGACTTGGAAAGTTTGACCGATGAGGACAAGAGAGTAGATTTACTCTTAATTTTCGAGAAAGTAACGGCCTATCTCAATCAGGCTCAGTTGGCTCAGGGAAGTCAGTTGTCCCATTTGATTGAGGCTATTGAGAATGATAAGGTAAGTAGTGATTTTAGTCAGCTTGCTCTGGTCATTGACGGATTTACCCGTTTTTCTGCTGAGGAAGATCATGTGGTGGATCTGCTCCATCGAAAAGGTGCCGAGATTGTTATTGGGGCTTATGCAAGCAAGAAAGCCTATACCAGTCCGTTCACTGAAGGAAATCTCTATCAAGCCAGTGTGGAATTCCTCCATCATTTGGGGGCAAAATACCAATCGCTTGCTCAGGATCGTTCTCAGACTCATGAGAAAATAGATAGTTTTGACAAGGCATCTCGTTTGCTGGAGTCTTCTTATGATTTTTCAGAGCTCGCTTTAGATGTCGATGAGAAAGATCGTGAACATCTGCAAATCTGGTCCTGCTTGACGCAAAAAGAGGAGTTGGAGTTGGTAGCGCGTAGCATCCGTCAGAAATTACATGACAATCCAGACTTGAGTTACAAGCATTTTCGTATTCTGTTAGGAGATGTGGCTTCTTATCAGTTATCTCTCAAGACAATCTTTGACCAGTACCAGATTCCTTTCTATCTTGGTAGAAGTGAATCCATGGCTCATCATCCTTTGACTCAGTATGTGGAGTCTATTTTACGTTTGAAACGCTACCGTTTTCGTCAAGAAGATTTGATTAATCTCCTCAGAACTGGTTTGTATACTGACCTTAGCCAAGCGGATATTGATGCTTTTGAGCAATATCTCCGCTATCTTGGCATCAATGGGTTGCCAGCTTTTCAGCAGGCCTTCACAAAATCCCACCACGGAAAATTCGATTTGCCACGTTTGAATGCTCTTCGTCTGCGAGTTTTGGCTCCACTTGAAACCTTATTTGCCAGTCGGAAACAGAAAGCTGAAAATCTCTTGCAAAAGTGGAATACTTTTCTAAAAAATGCTGTCTTAAGTAAGCAGATGCAAGAATTGACAGCTACTATGGAAACTCTAGAACAGGAAAGACAAGCTGAAGTTTGGAAAGCTTTCAGTCATGTTCTAGAACAATTTGCGACGGTTTTTGCTGGTTCACAAGTAAGTCTGGAGGACTTCTTAGCCTTGCTCCACTCAGGGATGACTTTATCTCAGTATCGCACTATTCCAGCGACAGTGGACACTGTTCTGGTGCAGAGTTACGATTTGATTGCACCACTGACTTCTGACTTTGTCTATGCCATTGGACTCACTCAGGATCATTTACCGAAAATCGCGCAAAATACCAGCCTTTTGACAGACGAAGAAAGACAAAGCCTAAACCAAGCGACTGAAGAGGGAGCTCAACTGCTGATTGCAAGTAGTGAAAACCTCAAGAAAAATCGCTATACCATGCTTTCTTTAGTCAACGCTGCCCGTAAACAATTGATTTTGTCATCTCCAAGTCTCCTCAATGAAAATGAGAGCAAGGAATCAGCCTATCTTCAGGAACTGGTGAGTTTTGGATTTAGCCGGATAGAGAAGAAGATTCATCAAAAAAGTCTGTCTAAGGAGGATATGGGTTCTTATCACAGTCTCTTGTCTAGTCTAGTTGCCTATCACCAGCAGGCAGATTCTAGTGAAAAAGAACAAGATGTGACCTTTGTCAAGGTTTTGGCGCGTGTGATGGGGAAAAAACTAGATCAAAAAGGCCTTGCAAATCCAGCTATCCCAACTAGTCCAAGTAGCAAACCATTAGAGAAAGAGACCTTGCAGGCTCTCTATCCAGCTGACAAAGAGTTTTACCTGTCTACCTCTGGTTTGACGGAGTTTTATCGCAATGAATACAGTTATTTCCTCCGTTATGTCTTAGGTTTGCAGGAAGAATTACGCCTTCGTCCAGATGCTCGCAGTCACGGGAATTTCTTGCACCGTATTTTTGAGCGTGCCTTGAAACTGCCTGCAGAAAATCCGTTTGACCACCGTCTGGAACAAGCTATTCAAGAAACCAGTCAAGAACGGGAATTTGAAGCCATTTATCAAGAAAGTTTAGAAGCCCAGTTTACCAAGGAAGTTCTTCTTGATGTCGCTAGGACCACTGGCCACATCCTACGTCATAATCCAGCCATTGAGACCATTCAGGAAGAGGCAACATTTGGCGGCAGAGACCAACCCTTTATCCAGTTGGATAATGGTCGCAGTGTCCATGTGCGAGGTAAGGTGGACCGAATTGACCGTTTGAAAGCTGATAGAGCGCTAGGAGTGGTAGACTATAAGTCAAGTTTGACTCAGTTCCAGTTTCCTCATTTCTTTAATGGTCTTAATTCCCAACTGCCAACCTATCTTGCTGCCCTTAAAGGAGAAGGAGAGCAAAACTTTTTCGGCGCTATGTACCTAGAAATGGCTGAACCTGTCCAATCTCTGCTGACCGTTAAAAGTTTGGCTGGAGCAGTAGCAGAAGCTAGCAAGTCTATGAAATACCAAGGGCTCTTTTTAGAGAAAGAAAGTAGTCATTTAGGCGAATTTTACAATAAAAACAAGGCCAATCAGCTGACAGACGAGGAATTCCAGCTCTTACTAGACTATAATGCCCATCTTTACAAGAAGGCAGCTGAAAAGATTTTAGAAGGTCAGTTCGCCATCAATCCATACACAGAGAATGGCAGAAGTATTGCCCCATACGTTCAACAACATCAGGCTATTACTGGCTTTGAAGCTAATTACCATTTGGGTCAAGCACGTTTCCTAGAAAAGTTAGACCTAGCTGATGGTAAACGACTGGTCGGAGAAAAACTCAAGCAAGCTTGGTTTGAGAAAATGAGAGAGGAGTTGAATCGATGAAGCCCATTTCCTTTTTAACTGAGGAAGAAATTCAAAAATTGCAAGAAGCAGAAGCGAGTTCGAGCAAGGAACAGAAGAAAACAGCCGAGCAAATCGAAGCCATTTATACTGCTGGGCAAAATATCCTAGTCTCAGCGTCTGCTGGTTCAGGGAAAACCTTTGTCATGGCAGAGCGCATTCTGGATCAGTTAGCGCGTGGTAACGAAATTTCTCAACTCTTTATCTCGACCTTTACCGTCAAGGCTGCTACTGAACTCAAGGAACGCTTGGAGAAAAAAATCAGCCAGCAAATCCAAGAAACCGTTGATGTCGATCTCAAACAACACTTGGGACGCCAGTTGGCAGACCTGCCAAACGCTGCCATCGGAACCATGGACTCCTTCACACAAAAATTCCTAGGAAAACATGGCTATCTGATTGATATCGCACCGAACTTCCGTATTCTACAAAATGAAAGTGAACAGTTAATCCTCAAAAACGAAGTTTTTCATCAGGTTTTTGAAGCCCATTACCAAGGTGAGAATAAAGAGAAATTTAGTAGCTTGGTGAAGAACTTTGCTGGACGTGGCAAGAATGAACGAGGTCTGCGCCAGCAAGTCTACAAAATTTATGACTTCCTTCAATCCACCAGTAATCCTCAGAGATGGCTGAGTGAATCTTTCCTCAAGGGATTTGAAGAAGCTGATTTTGCTAGTGAAAAAGAAAAACTAACTGAGAAAATCAAGCAGGCGCTTTGGGATTTGGAAAGCTTTTTCCGTTATCATCTGGATAACAATGCAAAGGAGTTTCCCAAAGCTACCTATTTAGAAGCTGTTCAACAGGTTCTGGATCAAATTAGCTCCTTAAATCAAGAGTCCGATAGCCAGGCTTATCAAGAAGTGCTTGCTCGTGTTGTCGCCATCTCTAAGGAGAAAAATGGTCGAGCTCTGGCTAATTCTAGTCGTAAGGCCGATTTGAAACCACTGGCTGATGCCTATAACGATGAGAGAAAGGCCCAGTTTGCTAAACTAGGACAACTGTCAGACCAGATAACCATTCTCGACTATCAAGAGCGTTATCATGGAGACACCTGGGAGTTATCTAAAACTTTCCAAACCTTTATGAGCGATTTTGTGGAGGCTTATCGTGAACGTAAACGCCAAGAAAATGCCTTTGAATTCGCTGATATCAGTCATTATACCATCGAGATTCTAGAAAATTTCCCACAAGTCCGCGAGGCTTATCAGGAACGATTCCACGAAGTCATGGTCGATGAGTATCAGGATACCAACCACATTCAAGAACGGATGCTGGAATTGCTGTCGAATGGCCACAATCGCTTTATGGTTGGAGATATCAAGCAGTCCATCTACCGTTTCCGTCAGGCAGATCCCCAGATTTTCAATGAAAAATTTCAACGCTATGCGCAAAATCCAAAAGAGGGCAAGTTGATTCTCCTCAAGGAAAATTTCCGCAGTAGTTCAGAAGTGCTGTCTGCAACCAATGATGTTTTTGCACGCCTTATGGATCAAGAGGTCGGGGAAATCAACTATGACAGCATGCACCAGCTTGTTTTTGCCAATAGCAAACTAACTCCCAAGCCAGACAACAAGGCAGAATTTCTCCTCTACGATAAGGACGACAGTGGACAAGAGGAGGAAGAGAGCCAATTAGAAACAAAACTAACAGGGGAAATGCGCTTAGTCATCAAGGAAATCCTGAAGCTTCATCAGGAAAAAGGTGTTGCTTTCAAAGAAATTTCCCTTTTGACTTCCAGTCGCAGTCGAAATGACCAGATTCTCCTCGCTTTGTCTGAGTATGGGATCCCTGTCAAAACAGACGGAGAACAAAATAATTACCTCCAATCCTTAGAAGTGCAAGTCATGCTAGACACTCTCCGTGTCATCCACAATCCCCTCCAAGACTATGCCTTGGTTGCCCTTATGAAGTCTCCAATGTTTGATTTTGATGAGGACGAGCTGGCACGTTTGTCTCTTCAGAAAGCAGAAGATAAAGTCCAAGAGAATCTTTACAAGAAGCTTGTCAATGCTCAAAAACAGGCAACAAGTCAGAAAAACTTGATTTATACAGCTCTAGCTGAAAAACTCAATCAATTCATGGATATTTTGGATTCTTGGCGCTTATATGCCAAAACCCACTCCCTCTATGACTTGATTTGGAAGATTTACAATGACCGTTTTTATTATGACTATGTTGGAGCTTTGCCAAATGGTCCTGCAAGACAGGCCAATCTCTATGCTTTAGCTTTGAGAGCAGACCAGTTTGAAAAGAGTAATTTCAAAGGCTTGTCTCGTTTTATTCGAATGATTGATCAGGTTTTGGAAGCACAGCATGATCTTGCAAGCGTGGCAGTAGCTCCGCCTAAGGATGCGGTAGAACTCATGACCATTCATAAAAGTAAAGGACTGGAGTTTCCTTATGTCTTTATCCTCAATATGGATCAGGACTTCAATAAGCAAGACTCAATGTCTGATGTTATTCTTAGTCGTCAGAATGGGCTTGGCGTCAAATACATTGCCAAGGTGGAAACAGGAGCAGTGGAAGCACACTATCCTAAAACCATTAAACTCTCCATTCCTAGCCTTACCTATACGCAGAATGAAGAAGAACTGCAACTGGCTAGCTATTCAGAGCAGATGCGTTTGCTGTATGTTGCCATGACACGGGCTGAGAAAAAGCTCTATCTTGTCGGTAAGGGCTCTCGTGAAAAGCTAGAAGCCAAGGAATATCCAGCTGCTGAAAACGGAAAACTAGATAAACATACTAGACTGCAAGCCAAGAATTTCCAAGATTGGGTTTGGGCTATCACTAAAGTGTTTGCCAAAGATCATCTCAACTTTAGCTACCGTTTCGTTGGTGAAGACCAGCTGACCAGAGAAGCTATCGGAGAGTTGGAAAACAAGAGTCCTCTACAAGATAGTTCTCAAGCAGACAATCGTCAGTCTGAAACGATTAAAGAAGCTTTGGAAATGCTGAAAGAGGTGGAAGTTTATAATACTCTTCACCGAGCAGCCATTGAACTACCAAGTGTCCAAACCCCAAGTCAAATCAAGAAATTCTATGAACCAGTGATGGATATGGAAGGGGTACAAATTGCTAATCAAACTCAATCACCAGAGAAACAAATCAGCTTTGATTTACCAGATTTTTCAACTAAAGAAAAGGTAACAGGAGCTGAGATTGGTAGTGCAACACACGAACTCATGCAGAGAATCGACCTCAGTCAGCAACCAACACTTGATAACCTGAAAGATACTCTGCACCAAGTTCAAACCAGCCCAGCTGTTAGAGACAAGATCAATCTTTCTAAAATCCTAGCTTTCTTTGATACGCCACTCGGTCAGGAGATTCTCGCTAATACTGACTATCTCTATCGTGAGCAACCTTTCTCCATGCTCAAACGCGACCAAAAGAGTCAGGAAGACTTTGTTGTTCGTGGAATCTTGGATGGCTATCTTCTTTATAAGAATCGTATCGTTCTTTTCGACTACAAAACAGACCGTTACGATCAACCAAGTCAACTCATAGACCGCTATCGTAGTCAGTTAGCCCTATATGGAGAAGCCTTATCACGAGCCTATTCGATTGAAAATATTGAGAAATACCTGATTTTACTCGGCAAAGATGAGGTTCAAGTTGTAAAAGTATAATTTATACTCTTCGAAAATCTCTTCAAACCTCGTCAGCTTCACCTTGCCGTACTCAAGTACAGCCTGCGGCTAGCTTCCTAGTTTACTCTTTGATTTTCATTGAGTATTAGAAAGGAAACCTCATGCCACTTCCAGTTAGAAAATCTCTGCACGATGCGGTTTTACAGGCTTCAAAAGCCGATACTTGGGATCAAGCTACCAAGGAATGGAATGAAGTTTCCTTGATTTTTAATGGCATTGGTCGTAGTAATTGCGTCTGTGGGAATGCCATTAAATACGCCTACGAACTCTTTAATACTGTCACAGGTCAACGTCTTTTTCCTATCGGCAGCGATTGTGTTCGTCATTTTCATCGACTGACTTTAGACCAGCAACTAGAAGAGGAAGAAAAACTTCTCAGAAAGCTTGAAAATCTGACTAGAAAAGTTAAGAAAAAGGAAAAAATCAAGGTCAATAAAAGCGATTTTGACGAACGACTTCTAAAATGGTTTTGGGAAAAAGGTGTTTTCAAAGCCAATCGTGGCAATCAATTTGCACCTGAGAAAGATTACCAGCTTTTCCTAGAAGTCTTTCAAGGTGGAAGTTGGACCAAGGCAGAACCAAAAAAGAAGGCACGTATGGAAGAGGTCCTTGAAAAGTGTATCAAACCCTTTCTACTTGGAAAGACTGATGATCAACTCTACCTTGTCAAGCTAGGTAAGGAGAAAATCGACTACGAGCAGCATTTACGGATTCAGGCAGAGAAAGAACGCAAGAAAAGAGATAAAATCGCCAAGCAATACGCTGACAACCTCATTCTTGCTATGGGGCCTGCAGAACGAGCCTATCAAGATTACTTTGGCTTTAGAGAAACCCTCACACCAGAAGAACGAAAATGGGAAAAAATTCTTTTTGGAAAGAATAGAGAAGAACGAGCTCTCAAAGCAAAGCAAAATCAAAAAGAGCTTGAAAAAGAGCAACGAATTGCGAACCAAGATCCTATTGAACGAAAGCAAAAACAAATTTTGCTAATAAATTCTTATTTTCGTGATTTACCAGATGAAAAAGCTAGATTTTCTCGTCTCTTATTAGAATATCGAAAAAGTGGAGAAGTCCCCTTTTCAGAAGATTACTTAACTGAGCATCTAATCGATTTTTTCTACAGGATGAAGGCCTTTGAGTTTGAGATTGCTCCAGATAAAGCTGCTGAATTTTTAAAAGAATGTTTAAGAGCTGACTATTTATCCCCAGCGCAAATTCTCTGGAGTGAAACGATTGTCACAAATTGTATCAGCCCTTTTCTCTCAAGAATACTCTTATAATAAAATACCTATCATCAATATGACTTGATAGGTATTTTTCTCGTACTTTGATATAACAATACATTATTTATGCAAACATTTTTACTATATATACTCATTTTTGTAGACAAAAGCCTATGCAAAGAGGGATCATTTATGATAGAATAGATGGTAAGAAAGAAAACGTTTTTATCACGTTTTTTTAGTCGGAAGGGGAATTATTATGGCTACTATTCAATGGTTTCCGGGCCACATGTCTAAGGCTCGGCGACAAGTTCAGGAGAATTTAAAATTTATTGATTTTGTGACGATTTTGGTGGATGCTCGCCTACCTTTATCTAGTCAAAATCCTATGTTAAACAAGATTGTGGGCGATAAACCCAAACTTTTGATTTTAAACAAGGCAGACCTAGCTGATCCAGCAATGACAAAAGAATGGCGTCACTACTTTGAATCACAAGGGATTCAAACTCTGGCAATCAACTCCAAAGAGCAAGTTACCGTAAAAGTTGTTACAGATGCAGCCCAAAAGCTTATGGCTGATAAAATTGCGCGCCAAAAAGAACGCGGTATAAAAATTGAAACTTTGCGTACCATGATTATCGGAATTCCAAATGCTGGCAAATCAACCCTGATGAACCGTTTGGCTGGGAAAAAGATTGCGGTGGTCGGCAATAAACCAGGTGTTACCAAAGGGCAACAATGGCTGAAAACCAATAAAGACCTTGAAATCCTAGACACACCAGGGATTCTTTGGCCTAAGTTTGAAGATGATGCTGTCGCACTTAAACTAGCCTTAACTGGAGCTATTAAGGACCAGTTACTTCCAATGGATGAAGTGACCATTTTTGGTCTCAATTATTTCAAAAAACATTATCCAGATAAGCTAGCTGAACGCTTCAAACAAATGAAAATTGAAGAAGAAGCTCCTGTTATCATCATGGATATGACACGTGCTCTTGGCTTCCGAGACGACTACGACCGTTTTTACAGTCTCTTCGTGAAGGAAGTCCGTGACGGAAAGCTCGGTAATTATACCTTAGATACATTGGACGACATTGATGACGACGATTAAAGAAATCAGAGAACTTCTTGCTACTGTCAAAGACTTAGACAATTCCCTTTTTCTTGAGCTGAAAAAAGATAGCCGAACTGGAGTTCAAAAGGAAATCAGCAAGCGTAGAAAAAGCATTCAGGCAGAACTGGATGAAGACCTTCGCTTAGAATCTATGCTCTCCTATGAAAAAGAGCTTTATAAACAAGGATTAAGCTTAATAGCAGGTGTTGATGAGGTTGGTCGTGGTCCTCTTGCTGGACCTGTAGTCGCTGCAGCGGTAATCTTGCCTAAAAATTGTAAGATTAAAGGCCTTAACGATAGCAAGAAAATCCCTAAAAAGAAACATTTGGGAATTTTTCAAGCCATTCAGGACCAAGCCTTGTCAATCGGCATTGGAATCATGGATAATCAAGTCATTGACCAAGTCAATATCTATGAAGCAACCAAGCTTGCTATGATAGAGGCAATCTCTCAGCTCCGTCCCCAACCTGATCACCTCTTGATAGATGCCATGAAACTGGAGTTACCAATTTCACAAACCTCCATCATCAAAGGAGATGCTAACTCCCTCTCTATCGCAGCTGCATCCATAGTTGCCAAAGTGACACGGGATAGTCTAATGAAGGATTACGACAACCAGTATCCTGGATATGATTTCGCTGCCAATGCTGGATATGGAACGTCAAAACACTTAGAAGGACTCGAAAAACTAGGAGTTACCCCAATTCATCGAACCAGTTTTGAACCGATAAAATCACTGGTCGCAGCAAACAAAGAAAGTTAAATTGGAGGAAATGATTATGGAAAAACAGTCAGAAATACTCCGTTCCAAGAAAGAATTTGCCTTTGCTTCAAGTACCATATTATCCCAAGTTGGGCGAGGAATCATCGTCGGGCTAGTTGTCGGGCTAATCGTTGGATCTTTTCGTTTCTTAATTGAAAAGGGCTTCCACCTAATACAAGGCCTCTATCAAGATCAAGCGCACCTAGTGCGCAATCTTTTTATCATTGGTCTATTTTACATACTCATCTGCTGGCTCAGTGCGAAACTAACTCGGTCAGAAAAAGATATCAAGGGTTCAGGAATTCCTCAAGTCGAAGCCGAACTAAAGGGACTCATGACCCTCAACTGGTGGAGTGTCCTCTGGAAGAAATATGTTTTAGGCACCCTAGCAATTGCCAGCGGACTTATGCTAGGTCGAGAAGGGCCAAGTATTCAACTTGGAGCAGTTGGTGGTAAAGGCATTGCCAAATGGCTAAAATCCAGCCCGGTTGAAGAACGCTCCCTGATTGCCAGTGGAGCTGCTGCAGGATTAGCCGCTGCCTTTAATGCACCGATAGCAGGTCTCCTCTTTGTTGTAGAAGAAGTCTATCATCACTTTTCAAGATTTTTCTGGGTTTCCACTCTAGCAGCCAGTATTGTAGCAAACTTTGTTTCGCTCCTTATGTTCGGTCTAACACCCGTATTGGATATGCCTGACAATATCCCTCTCATGACTCTAGACCAGTATTGGATTTATTTGGTTATGGGGATTTTTCTCGGCATTTCTGGTTTTCTCTATGAGAAAGCCGTGCTTAATGTCAGCAAAGTTTATGACTGGCTTGGTCAAAAAATCCATTTGGATAAAGCTTATTATCCAATCCTAGCATTTATCCTTATCATACCAGTCGGAATTTTCTTACCTCAAATTCTTGGTGGTGGAAACCAAATCGTTCTCTCTTTAACTGAGCAACACTTTAGTTTTCAAGTCTTACTTGCCTACTTCCTCATTCGTTTTATTTGGAGTATGATGAGTTATGGTAGTGGACTACCTGGTGGAATTTTCCTACCTATCCTGGCCCTTGGTTCCTTACTCGGTGCCCTAGTTGGCGTCATTTGTGTTAATCTTGGACTTATCAGCCAGGAACAATTTCCAATATTTATCATTTTAGGAATGAGTGGCTACTTTGGAGCAATATCCAAAGCTCCCCTAACAGCCATGATCCTTGTAACCGAAATGGTTGGTGACATCCGAAATCTCATGCCTCTCGGACTTGTTACTTTGGTAGCCTACATTATCATGGATTTACTAAAGGGTGCCCCAGTATACGAGGCCATGCTTGAGAAAATGATGCCAGAAGAAGTGACAGACGACGGAGAAGTAACTCTTATCGAAATCCCTGTATCTGACAAGATAGCTGGAAAGCAGGTTCACGAGCTCAACTTGCCACATAACGTACTCATTACCACCCAAGTCCATAATGGCAAAAGCCAAACAGTTAACGGCTCAACTAGAATGTATCTGGGTGATATGATTCACCTAGTGATTCCAAAAAGTGAAATTGGGAAAGTCAAAGATTTGTTACTGTAGTTTTTTACATAATTTATTTTACGTAAAATATTATTGGAAGGATTCTCAATGAAAAGAAATAAGGCAATTGCAGTATATTTGCTAGGCACATTTAGCCAAATAGTATCAGTTTGTCTCCTTTACTTTCTCTTGAATCATTTTTCTGTTCAGTCCAATCTATTAACTATTTTAGGAATCATTTTAGGTGGCATTTCTTCAGCACTTTGGGGAATCATTGTTGCAAATCACTATTTTCATATTCCTTTTAAGAAGATCGTTAACGATTTTTTTAACATTCATACCAGTTATAAACACTATTTATTATCTTTTTTCCTTATTGTCCTTGATTTTTCTTTTCTAATGTTTGGTGGGCAAATAGTAGAATTTAGCTGGTATCTCCCATTTTTGATGTTCTTCAAATTTATTGTCTTTGGCGGTATAGAAGAGATTGGATGGCGATATGTTTTTCAACCAATTTTACAAGAAAAGTTGCCATATTTTTACTCAACAATCCTAACCTTTTTCAGCTGGGCGATTTGGCATCTGTTGTTCTTTTACATTGATGGTTCCCTAACAACTCTGCAAATTCTACCGTTTTTATTTGGTTTGCTGACGAATTCTTTCATACTCTCAGCTCTTTATAACAAAACAAAGGATCTCTGGATTTGCGTTATGACACATTCGATCATTAACGTCTTGTCTCAGCTAACCATAGATACTAATCGATACGAAACCTACCTAATCAAAATTTTCGTCATCTTGGTATCCTGCTATATGGTAGTACATAAAAAAGATGAGTATAGTCGGTATAAATAAAATTAAATATAAACCTTCAAAACCAAATCAAAAAAGATTTGGTTTTTTAAGAATTAGAAATCTGATTTTCAGTATATAGTATGATTTTTACCCCCCTACTTTGTAAAGAATGATTAGAATATTGTATAATAAGAAAAAGGAGAAAAGCCCAAATGAATAATTCCAGCATCAAAAAAAGTCATAAAAAGCTACTAATCGTTTTATCAATCGCAATTATCACAGCAGGAGGTATATTTATGTTTAGTATGTTAGGGAAATCTCAAGAAGAGCGTCGAAATAGAGAATACGAGGTGAGTCTGGTCAATGCCTTAAAGAATTCATATGAAGGGATAGAAGAGATTAAGATTATGAATCCTGATTATACAAACCCACCAGGGTCATGGTCTTGTGATGTAGAAATCAAGTTTAAAGATGAAAGAAAAATTAAGTATGGGATTGGATATTCTTTAGACACTGAGGAAATAACTGATGCTTCATTGGAATGGGAAGGAAGAATAAAAGATAGACAATTTTTGAATGAAAACAAGGGTAAAACCACTTCGAAAATCAGGGTAACTTATTCTGATAACGACGAAGGAGAGCAATAATGACATTTAATTATACAGTTAAACAGCTTAATAATTTAAATAGAGATAATGGGGTTTACAGTGTGAATTCAGAGTTTGCTAGACGAAAACATAAAAAGCTTGTTGTTAATAAACCTGATTCTGAATTAGCTAGCTATGAAACCAGCACAATAACCACCTCCGATGGTCAAGAATTCTGTGTTGATGCCACTAAGTCTGACCTAGTAACGGGATTTGATGGACTGGAAGTTGCACCTATTGTGAACGGCGAACCAGATTATAAAAGTATAGCTGTGATTGCTGCATGGACGGATCCAGAGAGTCCTGCTAAGCCTGACAGATGTAAAACAACTTTTTCTTATTATAGTGTAATATAGACAAACCTTATAGTATAATAAGAAAAAGGAGAAAAGCTTAAATGAACAATTCCAGTAATAAAAAAAAGTTATAAAAGTCTACTAATCGTTTTGTTAGTTGCATTCATCACAGCAGGGGGTATATTTATGTTTAGTATGTTAGGAAAATCGCAAGAAGAACATCGGAATAGAGAGTATGAAGTTAGTTTGGTGAATGCCTTGAAGAATTCTTATCAAGGGATAGAAGAAATCGAAATTTCTAATCCAGAATACACAAGCCCTCCTGGTTCGTGGTCTTGTGATGTCGAAATTAAATTTAATGATGAAAGAACTCTTTCATATGAGATTAATCATCATTTAAACTATAAAACCAATTATGGTGGCCGTCAAGAAACAAACGAAGATTGGCAGTATTTAGAAACTCATAGAGGGAAAACTTTAAAGTCAGTGAGAATTACTTATTCTGATAGCGAGCAAGGAGAACTATGATGAATTTCCATTATACTGATGAATAATTTAAACCAAGATTATGCTGTTTATAGTGTGAACGAAAAGTCTTCAAGGAGAAAAAGGAGAAAAGCTTAAATGAAGATTTCCAGCAATAAAAAAAGATATATAAGACTACTAATCGTTTTGTTACTCGTAGCCATCACAGCAGGAGCTATTTTTATGTTTAGGTTGTTAGGGAAGTCTCAAGAAGAGCGTCGAAATAGAGAATATGAAGTAAGTCTGGTTAATGCGTTAAAGAATTCCTACCAAGGGATTAAGGAGATTAAGATTATGGATCCTTACTATAATGACAAACCGGGTTTGTGGTCTTGTGATATTTCAGTAGAGTTCAATGATAGTCAAACTATTACTTATGGAATTAATCACAGATTAACCTATAAAGAAAACCATGATGGTCTTATGGAAGGGAATACTAATGAAGAAATTGATCAACAATGGTCGATACTTCAAAAACACATTGGTAAAACAGAATCTATAATATTAGTACGATATTCAAATGGTGAAACAGGAGAGCAATAATGGTATTTAATTATACTGATAATCAGTTGAATAATTTAACCCAAGATTTTGCTATTTATATGGTAAATGAAGAGTTTTCAAGTAGAAAAAGGGGAAAAGCTTAAATGAATAATTCCAGCAATAAAAAAAGCCATAAAAGGATACTAATCGTTTTGTTACTCGTAGCCATTACAGCAGGAGGTGTTTCTATATTTAGTATGTTAGGGAAATCTCAAGAAGAACGTCGAAATAGAGAATATGAAGTCAGTTTGGTAAACGCCTTAAAGAATTCCTATGAAGGGATTGAGGAGGTACATATAACCGACCCTTCATATGCATCAATTCCGTCTGATTCTTGGGGCGCAAAAGTTAAAATATTTTTTTCTGATAGCAAACAACTAAGTTATATAATTGCATTTAATAAACAAAATAACGAAATAAGAAGTAGAGATTTTCAAAATAATTCTCGAAAAGATGATAATCAATATTTGATAAACCATCGTGGAATTACAGAAAAAAATGTAAAAGTGATTTATTCAAATGGTGAAACAGGGGAACAGTAATGGTATACACTTATAATGATAAACAACTCAATGAATTAAATCACGGAAAAAAAGTTTATAGTGTCAATGCTGAATATGCTGAGAAAAAGAGGAAATGATAATGAGTAAAGACAGATTAAGAAAAAGCTATAAACCATTATTCATAGTTTTACTACTCGCAACTATCGCAGCAGGAGGTGCTTTTATATTTAGTATGTTAGGAAAATCCCAAGAAGAGCATCGAAATAGAGAGTATGAAGTTAGTCTGGTAAACGCCTTAAAGAATTCCTATGAAGGGATTGAGGAGGTAACGATTACGAATCCATCGTACAGCTCAATTCCTTCAGACGCTTGGGGGGCGGATGTGAAACTAAAATTTTTTGATGGAACATCTAAAGAACATGTTTTAGCTTTTGATATAAACTCGAATAAAATTAGGATTGGAGTATATAATAAGGATGATGAAGAATTTCAACATTTTTTAAATTCTAGGCGAGGTTCTACTAAGTCAAAAGTTAAAGTTAAATATTCGAATGGTTCAGAAGGGGAGCTATGATGAATAAATACGTGTATACAGACAAACAACTTAATGAATTGAATCAAGGTCCGAATGTTTACAGTGTGAATTCTGAGTTTGCTAAACGAAAATATAAGAAGCTTGTTGTTAGTAAGCTGATTCTGAATTAGCTAGCTACGAAACCAACACCATAACTACCTCCGATGGTCAAGAATTCCGTGTCGTTGCGACTAAGTCTCACCGAGTATCGGGATTTGATGCAGTATCTGTGACAATTGACTTGTTTTTCTCTATTCTACTGTTATTTATCTTTAAATTATAGTAGAATAGAGAAAAGGAGAAAAGCTTAAATGAATATTTCTAGCAATAAAAAAAGATATGTAAGACTACTAATCGTTTTGTTACTCGTAGCCATCACAACAGGAGGTGTTTTTATGTTAAGTATGTTAGGGAAGTCTCAAGAAGAGCGTCGAAATAGAGAATATGAAGTTAGTCTGGTCAATGCCTTAAAGAATTCTTATCAAGGGATTGAGGAGATTAAAATTTCCAATCCAGCATACACAAGCCCTCCAGGTTCATGGTCTTGTGATATAGAAATCAAATTTAATGATGAAAGAAAAACTAAGTATAGGATAGGCCATGGACTCCATGATAAAAAGAATTATCAAGGTTCATTGACCAATGAGAAAAGGCAATTCCTTAACAATTACAAAGGAGTGACCAACTTTAAAGTAATTGTTACATATTCAGATAATAGCACAGGAGAACAATGATGACATTTTCCTATACAGATGAGCAGTTAAACAATTTGAATCGAGATTATGCTGTATATAGTGTAAATCTTGAATTCGCTAAGCGTAACGGTAGAACTTATGTCAATTCAAATCTCATCGAAAATATATCTCCTGATGATTTAGAAAAAACCAACACAATAACCACCTCCGATGGTCAAGAATTCCGTGTTGTTGCCACTAAGTCTGACCCAGTAACGGGATTTGATGGACTGGCGGTTGCACCTATTGTGAACGGCGAACCAGATTATAAAAATGTAGCTGTGATTGCGGCAGGAACTGACCCTGATAGTCCGGTGAATAAAACTATGTTCAGCTCACGCGACGTCAATAGTGCCATAATTGCAAGGCAAACTTATTTATCTCCACAATATAAGGTTGCTGACAAATTCGTAAAAGAGATTATGGACGACCCCCAATACGAAGTCAGTCAACTATCCGGTTATTCACAGGGTTCCTACATGCTGAAGGTAGGAGCTAAATACCACATCCCTACAACCACCTTTAATGCTTGGTTTAAATACGGTGCACTCACACTGGAAGAAAAAGCATTTATTGAAAGTAACCCTTCTATGTTTATAGATTACCGTAGAAAACATGATGATGTAGTACGTTGGAATGATTTTAACCATCCAGAATGGTATAATACTACCACTACAAATTCTATGCCTAGTACGATTCACTGGCTTGATGGTTCGAGTCATAAAATTGGTGACTGGGAGTTTGATCCTGTAACTGGTCAACTTGTAGATGGTAAAGGTGGGAAACCCTTAATCAGTAGCGTTTATCGAGCGTATGCCAACAGTCTCCGAGGAATGGCTCATTACAAGGACTTGAAATCAAAATGGTCATCAGGTGGCATTAGTAGCTCTGAGGAAATATACTTAGATGCAGCTCAGGGTTCTATCTTATCGTCATCTATGGCTACAGCAGCAAGAACTGGAGCTGATGAAGTGAGCGCCTTAGCCAAAAAAGCCAATCAAGAATTACAAGAAATTTGGTCAAAAATCGACTTTACGAGCTACACAGCGTTAGCTCCCTATGAGGTTGATGCCATTTTTGCAAGTCAAGGTATCACTCAAGCACAGTTTATCGATACGTTTCAGGCAGAGACAAATCAAACAGCCACTAAGATGAATGCTTCCGCCCAAGCATTTGAAAATTTGGATAAACAATTACAGGAAGTTATCGAAAAAACAGTAGCAACAGATAAGCAATTGGCCAAGGAGTTTCGACAATGGAAAGAAAAGATGTAAAATGGGAGGAAATCAGAGAGAAAGAGAGAGAACTGTTTAATCTAGAAGAACAATATTATCGACAAAAGAAAGAACTTGATAAGAAAGCCCTTGATCTAGACGAACGAAATGCAAACTTAGAAAAACTGATGTCCGAAGAAGTTGATAAAATGTCTCATATTTTGAGAAAATTTGAGACAAGTGCTGATGATGTTAGAGACTATTTTATAGAAATAGAAAATTTGAGACACTTTTCGAATCAAGTATATAGAGATCATAAAATTAAACTCGAAGATGAGAGAGAAAAATACGATAAGGAATTTCGTACACAAAGAAATGATTTAGACGAAGAATTTTACAAACTAAGGAGAGATTATGCAAGCACCAATGAATGAATACTACACAGATGAAGAATACCAATATGCACTGAAACAAATGTATCGAATGATGGAAAGAAACCGAATCATTACGGAAGCAAAGTTAGCGATAACAGCAAAAAATAAATTAAAAGAAAACTTTAATAAGGCAGCTAAGAAAATTGCTACAGAAACCAAATCAACCATTACAAGCATAAACAGCCAAATGGACACTGCAATTCAAGGTAAAGTTCGCAAGAGTCTTGAAGAAAAGATTCCGAATATGTTACTCAAGTATGATGAAATTTAATAAAGGGTTCAGGATAACTGGGGGTAGGTTGGACTTCTGTTTTAAGTTTCTTATATCATCTTTCCGAAAAACTATAATTTTCTTGAAAAATATGTAAGTCTATGCTATACTACTAGTAGACTTAATTATGGAGAAAATACATGAAACGTGAGATTTTATTGGAACGAATCGATAAACTAAAACAAATCATGCCCTGGTATGTTCTGGAATACTACCAATCAAAGCTTGCTGTTCCCTACAGTTTTACAACCTTGTACGAATACCTTAAGGAATATGATCGATTTTTCAGCTGGGTTTTGGAGTCTGGTATTTCAAATGCTGATAAAATGTCTGATATTCCTTTATCTGTCTTGGAAAATATGTCTAAGAAAGACATGGAATCCTTTATTCTTTATCTACGAGAACGACCTTTGCTGAATGCTAATACAACCAAACAAGGCGTTTCACAGACAACCATCAATAGAACCTTGTCAGCACTTTCCAGTCTATACAAATATCTAACTGAGGAAGTTGAAAATGATCAGGGCGAGCCCTATTTCTATCGTAATGTAATGAAGAAAGTTTCAACCAAGAAAAAGAAAGAAACCCTTGCTGCCAGAGCTGAAAACATCAAGCAAAAACTCTTTCTAGGTGATGAAACAGAAGGTTTTCTAACTTACATCGATCAGGAGTACCCGCAACAGCTCTCCAACCGAGCTCTATCATCATTCAATAAAAATAAAGAACGTGATTTAGCTATTATTGCCCTTCTCTTGGCCTCAGGTGTCCGCTTATCTGAAGCTGTTAATCTGGATCTAAGAGATCTCAATCTCAAAATGATGGTTATCGATGTCACTCGAAAAGGTGGTAAACGAGACTCGGTCAATGTCGCAGCCTTTGCTAAGCCATACCTAGAGAATTATCTCGCCATTCGAAATCAACGCTATAAGACGGGAAAGACAGATACAGCGCTCTTTCTGACCTTATATCGTGGTGTTCCCAATCGTATCGATGCTTCTAGTGTTGAAAAAATGGTTGCTAAGTACTCAGAGGATTTCAAAGTTCGTGTAACACCCCATAAACTACGCCATACCTTAGCAACCAGACTCTATGATGCAACTAAATCGCAAGTTTTGGTCAGTCACCAGCTAGGACATGCCAGCACACAAGTCACTGACCTCTATACACATATCGTCAATGATGAACAAAAGAATGCTTTAGATAGTTTATAAGCGTCACATATTATAAATTATGTAAAACAACTATCGCTAAAAAACGAAAGATAAAAGGAATTGATCTTTCGTTTTTTAGTTATTTAAACTCAATCCAGTAGTTACGGTGTGGCTCTATAATTACTGGTTTACCCCAAAAGGCTTGCAGATAGGCTAGATTTGCTGAGCTTATAGGTTTTTTTGAATCATTGTACTGCTCAGCACTCTCTTTAGTTAGAAAACATTTTACTGCTTCATAAGAAGTTCCATCAGATGATTCTCTTTTGATTCCCATATACGAAATTTCGCCACCATTTTTAAAATCATCAGTCAACAGTTTACCAATTAAGAACACTGTCTTATCTTTCATAAGTTCATAAGCCTTACTATTTTCCAGTCGGTTATTTGCTGCAGCATACATAATACAAAAACTATCAACAATATCTTTCAAAGGCATTAAGTCTTCTTTGTTTACTTTGATTTCATCGGGCAGAAGACCGCCAATTATAAGATTTTGAAAATAGGCTTGCTGGATTACATTATCTAAAGCCATCCCTAAAGGAATTTGAACAGCTTGGTATCCTAAAGGCTGAAGATCTTTGTATTTCTTATCATAATGTTCTTGTGTGATGCTTATATTTAAACTTTCAGTTTGAGAAATTTCCGCATTTCTATAAAAAGCAACAACATTGCGGTCTAACTGTTCAAATAGATTAAGTTTTTCTACTGGAATTTCTATCATAATGAATAACTCCTTTTCATTTTTCATCACTATTATAATCTAATCAGCATGATTATTAAGTTTAACCCTAATAAAAGAATCCATCATAAATGGATTCTTTTTCCTTACCCCACTACTGCTTCAGCGATTTCTTCACGGCTAATACCAGCAAAATAGCGTGTGATGTCAATAGTTTCTAGAGCTTTAAGAACATCCTCACGTTCGTATTTCACGCTACGAAGGATATCTTCTACAGCTGCAACATCTTCGATGCCAAAGAAGTCACCATAGATCTTGATGTCTTGGATTTTTGATTCAATGACGTTGGCAAAAACTTCAACCTTACCACTAGTGAATTTTGTGCCACGACGGATGTTAAATTCAGGTGATTTACCGTAGTTCCAGTCCCAAGTACCAAACTTGGTATCCTTGATACGATTGATTTCCGCCAATTCTTCTTCTGAAAAGACGTATTCAGTCATCTCTGGGTACTCTTTTTTCATGTATTCCAATAGTAAATCACGGAATTCCTCAACTGTGATTTTTTCTGGTAATTCATTGACAATATTGGTTACACGAGCACGGACGGATTTCACACCTTTTGACTCAAATTTGTCTTTTGAAACCTTGAGGGCGTTAGCAAGGACTGACAGATCAACGTCAAAGAGCAAGCAACCGTGGTGCATGATACGCCCATTGATATAGGCTTGGGCATTTCCACAGAATTTCTTACCGTCAATCTCAAGGTCATTACGGCCTGTGAACTCAGCTTTAACACCAAGTTGAGCCAAGGTATTGATGACTGGAGTTGAAAAACTCTTAAAGTCAAAGGCGCGGTTTTCATCTTCTTTTGAGATGATCGTGTAGTTGAGGTTGTTTAGATCGTGATAAACAGCTCCACCACCACTAATACGGCGGACTACCTCAATACCATTTTCTCGAACATAGTCACGGTTGATTTCTTCGATAGTATTCTGGTGACGACCAACAATGATAGAGGGTTTGTTAATCCAAAGTAGGAAGATTTGATCCTCATCTAAAAGGTGTTTAAAGGCATATTCTTCCAAGGCGATATTAAAGGCAGTGTCGTTTGAATGATTGATAATATATTTCATGATATCCCTTTATACGATAGAGACTGGAAATAAGCTTCCAGTCTAATCTATCTTCGTTTTATTTTTTCTTAGGTGAATGGATGGCCATTCCTAGAACATCTGCAAATGCTTCGTACATAACTTCAGAGTAAGTTGGGTGTCCGTGGATGGTCTTCAGCATTTCTTCAACAGTGATTTCCATTTCGATAATGCTTGATGCCTCGTTGATCAATTCTGCAGCTGCAGGACCGATGATATGAACACCAAGGATTTCTCCGTATTTCTTATCTGCAATGACTTTTACGAAACCTTGAGCCGCATCAGAAGCAATAGCACGTCCATTAGCCGCAAAGTTGAATTTACCAATGGCAACATCGTATTTCTCACGAGCCTGCTCTTCTGTCAAACCTACTGCTGCTACTTCAGGAAGAGTGTAAATGGCTGCAGGAGTCAAGTTGAGTTTCGCTACGACGTGGTTTCCTTTAAGCGCATTTTCAGCGGCAACTTCACCCATACGGAAGGCTGCGTGAGCCAACATCTTGGTACCATTGATATCACCTGGTGCATAGATACCTGGAACAGAAGTTTCCATGTATTCGTTGACCTTGATGCGACCACGATCCAATTCAAACTCAACATCGCCAATACCTTCAAGATCTGGCACACGGCCGATTGAAAGAAGAGCTTTGCTTGCGATGATATCGTCTTTTCCTTCAACTTTAATACGAAGTTGACCATTTTCCTCGATGATTTCTTGCAGTTTTGTACCTGTTAAGATGGTCATTCCTTTACGTTCAAGGATCAACCGAAGGTTCTTAGAAACTTCCGCATCCATAGCTGGAACGATACGGTCCATCATTTCGATAACAGTTACTTTTGAACCAAATGTCATGAAGGCTTGACCAAGTTCGATACCGACAACACCACCACCGATGATAACAAGGCTTTCTGGAACTTCGTTCATTTCAAGAATGTCGTCACTTGTCATCACGAGTGAAGATTCCATACCAGGAACATTTATCTTGCTGACTTTTGAACCACCAGCAAGGATGATTTTCTTGGTTTCAAGCAATTCTGAACCATTAACTAAGACATTCTTGTCTTTAGTGATGGTACCAATTCCTTTATGAACAGTAACTCCGTAGCTACGAAGAAGACCCGCAACTCCGCCAACTAAAGTATTGACAACCTTAGACTTGGTTTCAAGGAGTTTATCCATATCTACAGTGAAGTTTGGATTTTCGATGACGATACCACGGTTTGCCGCATGACCGATGTTTTCGATGATTTCAGCATTGTGAAGGTAGGTCTTAGTTGGGATACATCCACGGTTCAAGCACGTTCCACCGAGTTCAGATTTCTCAACAAGGGCAACCTTCCCACCGAGTTGGGCAGCTTTAATGGCTGCTACATATCCAGCAGGACCTCCACCAATCACAACGATATCAAAGGCATCATCGCTCTTACCGTCGTCGTTTGAGGCACTAGCTGCAGGTGCAGGTTTTGATTCTGGTGCAGCCGCTCCAGCTGTTGGGATGTTTTCCCCTTCTTCGCCAAGGTAACCGATAACTTCAGTTACTGGAACAGTTTCACCATCTCCTTTAAGGATGGCAATCAAGTATCCATCTTCTTCGGCTTCCAATTCCATGCTGACTTTGTCAGTCATGATTTCCAAAAGGATTTCTCCTTCTTTTACAAATTCTCCGACTTTTTTATTCCATTGGACGATTTGTCCTTCTGTCATATCTACGCCGGCTTTTGGCATAATTACTTCTAAGGCCATGTCTTACTTCCTTCTAAATCTCTAAAATAACAATAGCTGACTTAAACCAACATTGAGATTGGATTCTCAATCAAGGCTTTCAAGTCTTTCATAAACTTAGCACCAGCCATACCATCTACGACACGGTGGTCAATGGTTAATCCTAGACTCATGATTGGTCGGATAACAATCTCACCATTGACAACAACTGGTTTCTCGATTGTCGAACTTACACCCAGAATAGCTGAGTTGGGTTGGTTGATGATCGGACCAAAGGACTGAACGCCAAACATTCCCAAGTTACTGATTGTAAATGTTGAATTTTGAAGTTCACTTGGAACTAATTTACCTTCCAAGGTGCGACCAATGACATCTTTGAAGGCTACAACCAACTCTGAAAGGCTCATCTTTTCAGCATTATAAACAACAGGTGTCATCAATCCATTATCCATCCCAACTGCCATAGCAAGGTTGACATAGTTGTGAGTGACAATGGTCTTACCATCTTCAGTCAATGAAGCGTTGATGTAAGGGTGTTTCATCAAGGTCTTCACAACAGCGAGAGAAAGAAGGTCTGTAACCGTTACTTTCTTACCAGTTGCTTCCATGATTGGTTCAAGAACCTTCTTACGAAGAGCTAGCATTTCAGACATATCGACATCGTAGTTGAGCGTGAAAGTTGGCGCAGTTAGGTAGGATTCGACCATACGTTGGGCGATAACCTTACGCATTGGTGTCATCGGAATACGTTCAATCTCACCATAAGGAGTGATATTGTCTGGAACTTCTTCCACTTTTTCGATTTGAGCAGGAGACTTGATAGTGTCGTTTTCGATATTTTCAGGAAGGAAGGCCAAAACGTCCTTCTTCATGATCTTACCACGATGACCAGTTCCTTGGATTTCCTGCCAAGCAATGTTATGTTCAAGGGCAATTCGTTTTGCAAGTGGCGAAATGCGAACCACGTTTGTGTCTTTATAAGTTTCCACGTCTTCTTTGTGGACACGACCGTTTGCACCTGAGCCAGAAACGTCGTAGAGGTTGATACCTAGATCATCCGCTAACTTTCTAGCCGCAGGAGTCGCTCTTAGCTTGTCATCAGCCATGACCTCTCCAATTCTATTTATGATGCAAAGGGCGTTTAAAAGCGACCGAAAAATAGGAAATCTACGCAGACTTCGATGAAGTCAAGGAGATTTATCTTTTTTCCGAGCTTTTAGCCCGTGCTCTAATTTAAGATATTAAGGACGCAGAGGGCAATGAAAAAATAGGAGATTGACGATGTGTTCGATGAACACAAGAAAATCTATCTTTTTTTCGCAGACCACCGTCCGAATTCAATTACATGATACTAAGGGCGTCAAAAAGCGACTGAAAAATAGGAAATCAACGTAGACTTCGATGAAGCCAAGAAGATTTATCTTTTTTCCGAGCTTTTAGCCCGTGTTCAACTCTACAAGTAACTTGGACACGAAACGTGTCTCAAGTTACTACGGTTGCCGCTATTAGGCGGTCAACCTAGTAGACTTACTAAGTCGTTCGTCGAATAGTATCGATTCGACTCCCTTCTGTCGCAACTTTGCAAATAAGTTGGATACGAAATGTATCTCAAGTTGTTAAAGTTAAAAAGAACAATTGTTTACATAATTTATCTTATGTAGTTTTATTCTTTGTTATAGGTTTTACGGATTGCATCTTTGATGCTTTCAACTGTTGGAATCATTGCATTTTCTAGGTTTTGTGCGTAAGGCATTGGCACATCTTCTCCTGCACAACGGCGGATTGGCGCATCTAGATAGTCAAATGCTTCTGATTCTGAAATGATAGCTGAAATCTCTCCGATATAGCCACTTGTTTTGTGGGCATCGTTAACCAGAACAACCTTACCAGTCTTCTTAACTGAGTTAATGATGATATCCTTATCAAGCGGTACAAGGGTACGTGGGTCAACAATTTCAACCGAAATTCCTTCTTCTGCCAATTCTTCAGCAGCTTGAACCACACGGCGAAGCATTTTTCCATAAGTAACGACTGTTACATCTGTACCTTCACGTTTGATTTCACCAACTCCAAGTGGGATTGTGTAGTCTGGATCAACAGGCACTTCCCCTTTTTGGTTAAATTCTGACTTGTATTCAAGGATGATTACAGGGTTGTTATCACGGATAGAAGACTTGAGCAGTCCTTTCATGTCAGCAGGTGTACCTGGAGCTACAACCTTAAGTCCTGGAATGTGAGTGAACCAAGACTCTAGGGATTGCGAGTGCTGAGCCGCAGAACCAACTCCATTACCAGCTGCACAACGGACAGTCATTGGAACCTGACCTTTACCACCAAACATATAACGTGTTTTAGCAGCTTGGTTGACGATATTGTCCATGGCAATGACCGAGAAGTCCATGAAGGTCATATCGACGATTGGACGAAGTCCCGTCATGGCTGCTCCCGCTGCCGCTCCAGAGATAGCAGCTTCAGAAATTGGACAGTCACGGACACGTTCTGGGCCAAATTCTTCAAGCATTCCAACAGAAGTTCCGAAGTCTCCTCCGAAGACACCGACGTCTTCTCCCATCAAGAACACATTTTCATCGCGACGCATTTCCTCAGACATAGCAAGGATAATGGTGTCACGGAAGGACATTGTTTTTGTTTCCATTTTTATCTCTTTCTCCTTAGTCTGCGTAAATATCTTCAAATGCGGATTCAAGCGGTGGGAATGGGCTTTCCTCAGCAAATTTAACAGAAGCTTCTACTGCTGTTTTCACTTGTGCTTGGATTTCTTCCAATTCTTCAACGCTAGCAATGTTATTTTCAATAAGGTAATTGCGGAGGTTTTCAATTGGGTCTTTTTGTTTCCACAATTCCACTTCTTCGCGCGTACGATATTTACCAGGGTCTGATGATGAGTGACCAAGCCAGCGGTAAGTGACACTTTCAATCAAGACTGGACCATTGCCACCACGAACATGGTCTACAGCTTTCTTAAATCCTTCATAAACGTCGATGACGTTGTTTCCATCTTCAATAAACATTCCAGGAATTCCATAAGCTGCGCTACGGTGATGGATATGTTCCACGTTAGTCATTTTCTTGATATCCGCAGAGATACCGTAACCGTTGTTAATGCAATAGAAAATCACTGGAAGGTTCCATATAGAAGCCATGTTCACTGCTTCGTGGAAGACACCTTCGTTGGTCGCGCCATCTCCAAAGAAGCAAACAACGATTTTTCCAGTGTTCTGCATTTGCTGACTGAGGGCTGCACCAACAG
>NZ_KQ970759.1:529524-532463 GCF_001579175.1 Streptococcus oralis | reverse complement strand
CGATTCCCATACCACCACCTACGATACCATTGGCACCGAGGTTACCAGCATCAAGGTCAGCAATATGCATGGAACCACCTTTTCCTTTACAGGTTCCAGTGTATTTCCCAAGGATTTCAGCCATCATTCCGTTGAGGTCAATCCCTTTGGCGATAGCTTGACCATGACCACGGTGGTTAGAGGTGATCAGATCATCTGGATTGAGGGCCAGCATCGCTCCGACGTTAGCAGCTTCTTCTCCGACAGAAAAGTGAGTCATACCGGGAACTTTTCCCTTTTTCACTAACTGAGCAATTTTTAAGTCCATGCGACGGATTTCTTCCATCTTACGGAACATCTCTAGCAAAAGATTTTTATCTAAAGTTGACATAATCTTGCCTTTCTAACATTGTTCTTACCTTACTATTTTACCTTTTTTAGTATACGCTGTCAAAGTATTTGTTAAGAAAAATTCACAAAACACAAAAAAGAAATCCCCGATGAAACAGGGTTTTCTTTAATTAGAATATTTTTTTCACAAACTTGTTTTCAATTTATTTTCCAAAAATTAGTTGTTTTTTTCATGATCGTTTGCAAGCGCCATTGATAGAGGATAGCACTAACGACTAAACTCGCTATTAAACCAATCCAGTAAGAATAGGCTCCCAAAGTTGTTACTTGGTCTAAGAATAAACCTAATGGAATGGACACAGCCCAGTAAGCAATTACTCCAAGATAAAAGGGAACAACCGTATCCTTGTAACCTCTGAGAATTCCTTGCAAAGGAGCTGCAACAGTGTCAGCTAATTGGAAAAATAGACTATAGGTTAGGAAGGTAGATGTTAGTTTAATGAAGTCTGGATTATTTCCATATAAACTGGCTACGGCATCTCTCAAGATATAGAGGAAGCTTAAGGTAAAACCTGCAAATATCAACGCTATCCAACGACCAATTTTGATATAGGTCTTGGCATCATCAAAACGCTTTGCCCCAACCTCATAAGAAACCACTATTGCCATAGCAGAAGAAATGCTCACTGGAAAGGCATACATGAGAGTTGAGAAGTTCATGGCTGACTGGTGGCTGGCAATAATCATAGACGAAAACTTTGCCATCATCAAACCAACGACTGAAAAAATAATCACCTCAGCAAATACAGTACCACCGATTGGTAAGCCCAAACGAATTCCTTCTTTGATCTTCACTAGATCAAGCGGAAGTGGTTTTTCCAAATGAAACTCTTTTAACTTTTTCTGCTTTAAAAGAATGATGACAGAGATTCCGAGAAGACACCAGTAAGCCAAGGAAGTACCTAAGCCTGCTCCTGCTCCCCCTAACTCTGGAAACCCAAAGGCACCGTAAATTAACAAATAGTTAAATCCACTATTTAGTGGAAGTAACAAAAGCATGAGATACATAGATAGTTTGGTCAATCCAAGAGAATCCAACAAAGAGCGAATGACACTAAAAAGCAACAAGGGAATAATCCCGATAGAAAGGTACCAAAGATAGGAAACTGCAACTGCCGCCACTTGATTTTCTAGTCCGATATGGTTTAAGACAGGCGGTGCTAAGAATACTACCATGCCAAGCAAGACCAAAGACAGTCCGAAAGCCAAGTAGATAAATTGGTAAAAATCAGATGCTACTTCTTCCTTTTTACCTCGTCCTAGATGATGGCCTATGATGGGAATCATAGCCGAAACAATCCCTGTCAAAAAAGTGAAGAAAGGGTTCCATAGACTCGTTGCAGTTGAAACGCCAGCCAAGTCCATGGTATTGTACTGCCCCGTCATGGTTGTATCGACAAAAGAGGCAGAATAATTGGCAAACTGATAAATCAGGATAGGGAAAAATATCTTAAGAAATAAGACAAACTTATCTTTAAATTGATGGGTTGGGTACATAAGTGCTCACTTTTCTTTTCTTTTTAAGAGCAGAGTCCCATCTAGTTTTGATAGACGATTTGTCCCTTGCAGATGGTATATTTGACCTGCCCTTTTAGGGTTTCACCGATAAATGGTGAGTTTGCTGCTTTTGAAGTAAAATGGGAGTCCACAAGGCGGTCAGCATTAGCGTCAAAGATAGTGATATCCGCTGGACCATTCTCAGCCAGGTAACCTGCTTCAAAGTTATACAATTTAGCTGGATTAAGAGTCATTTTTTCTAGCAATTCCATTAGGCTCAACTCTCCAGCTTCGACCAAATAAGTCAAACCAAGAGAAAGAGAGGTTTCTAAGCCAGTCATACCAGATGGCGCTTTGGTGATATCTTCTACATTTTTCTCATCTGCATGGTGAGGCGCGTGGTCTGTCGCGATAACTGTGATAACACCTGACTTGAGACCTTCGATAACGGCTCGACGGTCTGATTCCAAACGAAGCGGAGGATTCATTTTGGCATTGCTTCCTTGTGTCAAAAGGAGCGCTTCTGTCTTAGAGAAATGCTGTGGCGCTACTTCTGCTGTGACTTGCGCTCCCAAACCTTGAGCGAATTCCACTACCTTGACACTTTCTTCCTTAGACAAATGCTGGATATGAACATGAGCCTTGGTTGCATAGGCAATCATAACATCACGCGCAATCATAGCGTATTCTGCCACCCCTGTCGCACCACAAATATGAAAATGTTCCTTAGCGATGTTTTCGTTAAATCCAAGAATCCCATTCAAACCTGGATCTTCCTCATGAAGGCTGATAAAGGTATTGAGTTTTTTGGATTCTTCCATGGCTTCCTTGACAACTTTACTACTTTCAAGTGGAATACCGTCATCAGAAAAACCAACAGCTCCAGCTTCTAAAAGCGCCTTAAAGTCTGTCAGGTCTTGCCCATTAAAATTCTTAGTAATGGTCGCAACCGTTTTGACATTAATCTTTTCCTTGGTAGCAGATTGGAGAACTTCTTGAAGAGTCTCTATATCCGAAATGGTTGGACTGGTATTAGCCATCATGACAACTGT
>NZ_KQ970759.1:528204-529122 GCF_001579175.1 Streptococcus oralis | reverse complement strand
CCGCTGCTGCAGCTAGAGCACCGGTATGAATATCTTCCTTGTGGGTTTGACCTGGTTCACGGAAATGAACATGGATATCAACCAGTCCAGGCGCAACCACAAGACCAGTAGCGTCAATCAGTTCTGCTCCTTCTTCCTTGATTTCAGGCGCAATTTTGATAATCTTTCCATCTTCAACCAAAACATCACAGACTTGATCCAAACCAGACTTAGGATCCATTACACGACCATTTTTGATTAGTAGCATCTGCTTTCTCCTTTATTCATAAAAATCAACTTGGGTATCCAACAATTTATCCCCATCATAAACAAACTTAGCTGAAAAGAAGGGTTTATCCTCTAAGAGCCACTCAACAAAGGTGTGGTCACCTTCCCAAGTCGGCTTGCTTAAGACCTCATCATAGGGAACCCATTCTAAGGTTCCTTCATTGCAGTCAATCAAGTCACCCTCAAACTCTGTAACCTTAAAAACATAAGTGTACCAGTCTAAATCAGGCGTAAATTCAGGAAAAGTGATAACGCCTTTTAGCACAGGCTTGGCTTTTAGACCTGTTTCTTCGAGGATTTCACGCGCCGCGCATTCCTGAGGCGTCTCTCCTCGCTCTAGCTTACCACCCACACCAATCCATTTGCCAGCATGGACATCATTGGGCTTTTTATTGCGATGGAGCATGAGTAGTTCTTTTCCGTTATCAATGTAGCAAATCGTCGCTAACTGAGGCATATTTTCTCCTTATCTAAGCCAATCGATTGGCTCTTGTCCTGTCTCTTTTAAAAATGCATTAGCCTTGGAAAAAGGCTTGGAACCCCAAAATCCTCTATAAACTGACAAAGGACTGGGATGGGCTGATTCAATAATCAAGTGATGAGGATTGGTAACCAAGACCTTCTTCTTGCGTGCATAGGCTCCCCAGAGTA
>NZ_KQ970759.1:523278-527717 GCF_001579175.1 Streptococcus oralis | reverse complement strand
CTCCCCAGAGTACAAAGACCACTGGCCTATCTAGATGATTGACCACCTGAATCACAGCATCTGTAAAGGGCTCCCATATCTGTCCAGCATGACCATTGGCCTGCCCAGCAGGAACGGTCAAACAAGCATTGAGAAGTAAGACTCCTTGCTCAGCCCAAGCGGTCAAATCATGGGATGCTTTAACTCCAATATCATCTGCTAATTCTTTCAATATATTTTGCAAGGACGGCGGAGCTGGGATAGAGTCAGGAACAGAAAAACTCAAGCCCTGCGCCTGACCTGGCCCGTGATAAGGATCCTGCCCTAAAATCACCACCTTAACCTCTTCAAGTGGCGTTGTCAATAGAGCTTGAAAAACTTTTTCCTTAGGTGGATAGACAGTTCCCTGAGCATAGACCTGTTCCATAAATTGATTGATTTTCCCGAAATAACCTTCAGGTAATTGCTCCTTAATCAAAGCATGCCAAGATGAGTGTTGCATAAAGCCTGCTCCTTCATTTTTACTGCCTCTATTATAGCAAAAAGTGGCTATTGAAACCACTTTTTACAGTTCTTATCTACTGCTATTCATCCTATTATTTGACATGAGTATTCACAGTATCAATCAGCCATTAAAAACCTTTCGATTGTATCAATAGCATTGGAAAGTTGATTATTTACAGACATCATCCGTTCAAGATTAGCGTCCATATAGTAGAGTTCAGATAAGCCACCCCTAGGGAGAAAGAGTGAATAGTGGATATTCATCTTCTCTCGAGTACTTAACTCTATATGATTGCTTATGATATACTTTAACTCTTTTAACGAATTTACTTGAGCAACCACACCTTTTAACTGATACTGCTCGATGAGGTTTAGTAAATTGTCAATCTCTTCAATGACTTTAGTTTCCATATCATCCCCTCTTAGGAAAAGCACTACATAGCATCCAAAAAATCTAGTAGGTCTTGGTAGGAATGGACTTCGTAAGTCGGCTGAGCTTGCGTCTTATTTTTCAGGTGATGAGGGTTGTACCAGATAGAATCAATCCCAGCATTATTGCCACCTTGAATATCAGCTGTTAGGGAATCTCCAATCATCAGGGCCTTTTCTTTATCAAATCCAGTAATCTGTTGACCAATTTTTTCATAGAATAGTGCGTCAGGTTTTTGAGTTTGCAACTGCTCAGAGATAAAGACTTGGTTAAAATAAGGTGCCAGACCCGATTGAGCCAAACGTCCCGTCTGAATGGCAGTGATTCCATTTGTCGCAGCGTACAGTTCATAATCACGCTCAATGAGACTGTCCAAAAGTTCATGAGTCCCCGAAAAAGTTTGTCCCTGCTGGGCCAGAAAAAGCTGGTATCGCTGGGCAAGTAAAGTACCGTCTTTCTCCAGTCCAAAATGAGCAAACAAACGTGAAAAGCGCGTGATAACCAGCTCTTGTTTACTGATTTTCTTTTGCTCCAAGTTCTTCCAGAGAGCCTTGTTCATAGGAACGTAATAATCTTTATAGGCTTGAATATCCGCAACCCCTTCTTCTTTTAGAAGTTGCGTCAAAGCCACATCCTCAGCAGCATCAAAATCAAGCAAGGTGTGGTCAAGGTCGAAAAGTAGAAATTTGTAGGACATTAAGTTTCCTTTCTAGGGGAGGCAATAAATCTAAAAGGGGGCGAGATTACATAATTTATTAATTATCCCTTTTAATAATTTATCGTTTATTTTTAAAAAGTTTTGTTGTTCTTGAGAAAGTTCGGGAGTTCTTCTGTGATTGAGGAATAGGTACGTTTTTTCGTATTGATCTAAACCACTGATAAATTGATTACTAAAAAAAATATTAGTTGAATTCATTAGTATTAAGTTCACCCATTCTTCCCAATCACGATTATACACTTGACCATTATCATACCAAGAAATAATTATTCTAGGCAAAGGGCAATTTATCATATTAATAAAAACATTTATGCCATCAACTTCCATCATTTCTGACAATATACATTCAATTTTTTTTGAAGGAATATCAATAACAACTGTTTTAAATTTCTTGAACTTGTACTCCTTTCTAGAATATCTTTTGTGTAAATCTAGTAGTTTGTTTGATACTTTATTAGTCTCAAACATAGATTTTTGGGTTAAAAAATAATGATCAATAAAGCTATTATCTGAAACTAAAGGTTCTTGTTCAAACATGTTTGCTAAATACTTCAGATTTAAAACCTTGTAGTATAGTTCGAAAGAGCAACTTTTAATTGCGTACTCAATATTTTCTATGTAAGTGTTTTTGAATGGAGATTTGCCCGCTTGTTCAATTTCCTTAAAAATTAAAGTATCATGTTTGTCGCAATACATGGGGTAAGCACTAGCTTGATTTTCAACTTTTTGATTAATATAGCAAGAATCGATTTTATCAATATTCCAGAATATAATTGGAACGTGTTCATTAAAAGTGTATACAGAATTTTCATCAGTCAAACTTTTAAAATTGTTTCCTCTTGACAATGTATGAGCATTTTTTATAAGATCTTCACAATCTTTTGAATAGACTTTTTTCGCAGTACAATATTTGATTCTTTTCTTTTTTCCTCTAGATTCTTTTTCAAAGATCACACTATTTGACGGTGGAGCAATGTGATGGTCCTTTTCATATAAAAAGAGTTGATAAAATTCACTTAGTCTTTTTTTACGTTCAATTTCTGGAAGGCTAAAAGCCTCTTCCCGTTTTTTTCTACAACAATCATTAAATATTTTTCCTGATAAACATAAACACGGACCGGTTTCATCAAGTAAGATATCTTCACTAAAACTTTTGAAATTTGGATATTGTTTTCTATTGAAAATAGAAAAATAATCGCGAAAATTTATCATTTGTTATCAGTTCCTATTCCATAAATAATACATTTCAATTCAAATTATAACATACTACACAAATAAAAACTGACTAACTACATTAGATATCCGTAATTTATTATTAAGATTTTCTCTACAAATACATACCTGAGTTTTTCATTGAAATTTGTTATAAGTTCTTACTAGTTTAAATATTCATTAATCTATATCTGAATTAATTTAAAGGATTGAAATACTCTCCAATACTACACTCCCCTACCCCAACTCCTTGGCTATTCTGCTCTTTTCAAGTTTTCTCTTGGTGATTCGTTTCCATAAAACAAGTGGGTTCAAGCTATAAGATAGGCGTACGAGGTAGTAATTAAGCCATTCAATAAGGGCAAAAAGCTGTATTAGTGTGGCTATAATAGCCACTTGGAAACTCTGTGTATTCCATACAATAAAAGGAAAGCCTAAAATAAGTAAAACAAGGTCTAGTATTCTGAAACCACCATATAGTTTGGGGACACTAGCGCTTCCGAACTGAGGTTTCAAGAGTCTTCTAATCAAAATCGCCCAATAGATTGAACCTTGAAGCAAAATAAATGTCAGTAAAGACAGTGGATAGAGAATGATTACTAGACTATTCACATCACCAAACCGATTTTTCAAAAGGAAAAACAAAACCAAATGGATAGGACGGCTGTGAACTCTCCCAAACAGAGGGACACCAACTCTTTTCTAACTTTCTCTTTTTGTATCTTCATCATATCCCCCATCTATCTATCATCCTATATCAGAAAAACTCCATTCTAACCAGTTTATAGTCAACATTTCTCAGAATAAAGGCATTCTAAGTATCGAACAGCTCAATTCCTTTAATATCAATGCAATTCTAAACTTAGAATTGCTATAAAATAAATGTTTTCCTACTATTCTAAGTCCATGATAGCCTTAAATTTTAATTTTTGAAGGATTCTAAAGCTAGAAGAACTCAAAAATGAAGATAACTGAGCTATTCGAAACTTATAAGAACCTTTGGTGAATTTCAATAGCACTTCAACTAGCTACTCTTACAATTCTTCCGGTGAGCTTTAAGCTTTTTCAGAGCCCAATCATAGTGACTGGAGGTGCTACTGACAAAGTAGGAACCTAGACTTGTGCCTCCCGTCCACTTATAGACACCTTTTGTGAACAATTCGTCATTGCTGAAGCCTTCCATCAACTCTAAAACCTCTTTATGCGATTGCTCTAGTAGCCTAGTCGCTTCTTCTAAGGACGTTCTCTGGTACTTCTTCCAAAAAGCGACATTCATTTCTCCATAAGTTTTCCAATTATAAGGTTTAGGGAGAAAAGGTCTTTCATGACCCTTTTGATTGGAATGTACCCAGGTCAAAAGTAACTGATGCCATTCATAGAGATGGATCAGAACATCCCGTAGATTTTTATCTCTTTTCCAGTGAGCTTCTTTTTCTTTTGGTCTTTTGAAAAATCAAATGGAGTCTGTAGCTCCTCTTCACTTAACTGAGAAATTAAGAGATTAAGTTTTTCATAGTTTTCCTTAGAGGCTAGCACTAATTCCTCTTTTGTTTTTGGTCTAGGCATAGACGTTCTCCCTTCATTTTCAATTAGGTT
>NZ_KQ970759.1:518839-522730 GCF_001579175.1 Streptococcus oralis | reverse complement strand
AGATAGAGATTTCGAACAGCAGCAAGTTTAAAGCTGAAATACTGATGCAATTGTTTTTGCTCCGTATTTAAGCCATTTTCAGCAACTGCTTTTGCATAGCATTCCAAAACACCACTTTGGCCATTCAGATATCGGTTCTTCATAATCCTTGCAGTTTCCTGAAAGATTTCAGTCTGACTAGGACTCTTGACCTTCTTAAAATTTCCCCACATGGAGTAAGATCCACGCTTATAGTCAATATCCTCCGCCTTCCAAGCTTCTATAATGTCAGTAAAAGTAACCCTCATACAGGCAAAACCAGCTGGATCATGCAAATAAAGGTACTGCCCATCAATACCATACACGGTTACAAAATGATCCACACCATAAAGGATTGTGTGATTGGGGTTGTAGGTCAGATGGCCCATATCAAGAGGTCCCAGTACGACAGGTCCATTGAACAGAAACGTTTCCAACTTTCTTTTAATCTCTTCCAAATCTACTTCCGCTCCATCCTTTAGATAGAAGTCCTCATAGTCAAACCCAAGTATTTTTAAAGAATGGGAGATGGAAAGGTCTGGCATTCCATTATCAAAGAATACTAAAGGATGCTCCTCATCTTCCTTCACGATACTAGCGCCATTTCCCATCACCATAATTGCCTCTAAAAACTCTGCTTTAAAGTCATAACCATAGCTATCCAGTGCCATTGCCAATGAATAGCTATAGCAAAGCGACACATCTCCAAAATACATCTGCATATTCCTGCCTCCTTATCTTCTATGGGACTATTATACCGAGAAAACTATTCTCATGCCCCATAAATTCCAAACAAAAAATATGGTATTTGTGATTTACGGACATGAATGTCAACAATTAAAAACTCTGTAGAGGTTCTTTCTACAGAGTCAGCTTTCCATCTTTATAAAAAAATAGAAAATAATCTAGTCCTTGATCACTGGTATCCAGAGTTCCATTTGATAGTCTGGTAACGACATGTCTCCTTCAGTATAGACTTCAAAGTCCGGCGCTCCTGAGTGGCGATAACCAGTTTCTGGGAAAAAAATTTCTAGAACATATTTCCAAGCATGGTGAATGCTAGCTGGTATAGGGCCTTTGACTGGTACAATAGCATATTCAGCTTCAGATATGTCTTTGATTGACAGACCCAATTCTTCTGCTTTAGCTTTATCCGTCACATCATAAGCAGCCATATAGTTGATGATTTCGCCTTCTTTGACATCCGAGCAGACGCCAAAGGATTGACCACTACCTAAACTTTCTAGGCTTTCAAAGCTGTGATGAGCATAGAGATACTCCCAAGCAGACGGGCATTTGCTATTGTCAATAGCTTCCAATAGGACGCCTGCAACGGTAAATGCAGGCTTCTTTTGAATCTTGATATCCATGTTCTTTCCTCCTGTAATCTTTAAGGATAATTGAAGTCTAGGAAAGATCCGATAAGGTTTTCCATTTCGAACTTCTGAGGGAGTTGCCCCATGGAATTTCTTAAAGGCCGCACTAAAAGCATCCGCAGAGTCATAGCCGTATTTCATTGCTATGTCAATGACCTTCTCAGAACCTTCCCGCAAGTCCATCACAGCCTCCGACAGCCTGCGATTGCGTAGATATTCCGCTAAAGTCATATCTGCTAGGATGGAAAAGAGCCTGCTAAAGAGAGGGTAAGAATAGCCCGATAGCTGCTGAAATCTTTTCATATCCACTTCTACAGTCAGTTGCTGCTCCAAATAATTCATGGTTTGATTGAATTGATGCATCATATTCTTTTTTCCTTACCTCCATAAGATACAAAGGATGTTAAAAGCAAAGTGAAAATAGGAAAATTAACGTTAGTTTTTCTTATTCTAGGTAATTTTTTCTTTTTCACATAATAGCTTTTAGGCCATGTTCAATTCTATCTATATTCTAACAAATACAGGATACTTCCGCCCTAGAATATTTGTACAAGATCTAAAGGTGTAAATTTTTATAACTTATCCTTTAGTTTCTCAACAAAGAGATAGGCTGCAGGACAGGTCAAGGTGTTCTTAATCGTCAAATGGTTGATTTGATGAATCTTCTTACGGTCTGTATGGGGAAATTCCCGACAGGCCTTTGGACGAACATCATAGATAGAACAGAGATTGTCTCCACCTAAAAAGGGGCAAGGCATGGATTTAAAAACCTTGTCACCGTCTTCGTCCACCTGGAGAAACTCTGCTTCAAAGGCTGGTAATTTCATCTTGAAATACTTGGCAATACGAGTAATATCTGCTTCCTTGAAGTCAGGTCCCAAGGTCTTGCAACAGTTAGCACAGGCAGTGCAATCAATCTCAGAAAAAACTTCTTCGTGAATTTGCTGGGCTATCTTATCTAAGTTTTTAGGAGGTTTTTTCTTTAGATTGGCTAAGACTTTTCGGTGCTCCTTTTGCTTTTGCAAGGCTAGTTGGTGGTAGTACTCAATATCAATTTCTTTAGACATAGTTTCTTTCTAATACAAGTGTTTTTGTCTATTATACCATAAACAAAGCCCCTTTTTTGCCCCCTGAACAGAAAAAAAGCCCTTCGGATAAAATCCGAGGAGCTAGAAACGTTGTTAAATCAACGATTATTTTTTAAGATTGTAGAATGATTTCAATCCACGGTATTCAGCTACTTCACCAAGTTGGTCTTCGATACGAAGCAATTGGTTGTACTTAGCGATACGGTCTGTACGTGAAAGTGAACCAGTCTTGATTTGTCCTGCGTTAGTTGCAACTGCGATGTCAGCGATTGTTGAATCTTCAGTTTCACCTGAACGGTGTGATACAACTGCAGTGTAACCAGCTTCTTTAGCCATTTCGATAGCTTCGAAAGTTTCAGTAAGAGTACCGATTTGGTTAACTTTGATAAGGATTGAGTTAGCAGCACCTTCTGCAATACCTTTTTCAAGGTAAGAAGTGTTTGTTACGAAGAAGTCGTCACCAACCAATTGAACTTTACCACCAAGACGTTCAGTAAGAGCTTTCCAACCATCCCAGTCGTTTTCGTCCATACCATCTTCGATAGTAATGATTGGGTATTTGTTTACCAATTCTTCAAGGTAGTCGATTTGTTCTGCAGCAGTACGTACAGCAGCTCCTTCACCTTCGAATTTAGTGTAGTCGTAAACTTTACGTTCTTTATCGTAGAATTCTGATGAAGCACAGTCAAATCCGATAAATACGTCTTTACCAGGAACGTATCCAGCAGCTTCGATCGCAGCAAGGATAGTTTCAACACCGTCTTCAGTTCCTTCGAAACGAGGAGCGAATCCACCTTCGTCACCTACGGCAGTTTCCAAACCACGTGATTTAAGGATTTTCTTAAGTGCGTGGAAGATTTCAGCACCCCAACGAAGAGCTTCTTTGAATGTAGGTGCACCAGCAGGTACGATCATGAATTCTTGGAAAGCGATTGGAGCGTCTGAGTGAGAACCACCGTTGATGATGTTCATCATTGGAGTTGGAAGAACTTTAGTGTTGAATCCACCAAGGTAGCTGTAAAGTGGGATTTCAAGGTAGTCAGCAGCAGCACGAGCTACAGCGATAGACACACCAAGAATTGCGTTTGCACCCAATTTACCTTTGTTAGGAGTACCGTCAAGTGCGATCATAGCACGGTCGATAGCTTGTTGGTCACGTACATCGTAGCCGATGATTGCTTCAGCGATGATGTTGTTTACGTTGTCAACAGCTTTTTGTGTACCAAGACCACCGTAACGAGATTTGTCACCGTCGCGAAGTTCAACTGCTTCGTGTTCACCAGTAGAAGCTCCTGATGGAACCATACCACGTCCGAAAGCACCTGATTCAGTATAAACTTCTACTTCAAGTGTTGGGTTACCGCGTGAGTCTAGGACTTCGCGAGCGTAAACATCAGTAATAATTGACA
>NZ_KQ970759.1:515804-518819 GCF_001579175.1 Streptococcus oralis | reverse complement strand
GACATTTTTTACTCTCCTTTGAGTTAAATTTTTTACACCTCTATGATACCTTAAAAATAAGCGTTTTTCAAGAAAAAACGTTATCTTTGTGCAAATTTTCCTTAACTTTATAAAGTAATCGCTTTCTTTTGTCTGTTTTCTTGCGATTTTTGTGATATACTGTTTTTATGACAGATTTATCAAAACAACTACTAGAAAAAGCTCACGGTGGGCCGAAATTAAACCCTGACGAACAACGCCGCTATCTCGGGACTTTCGAGGAAAGAGTTCTTGGCTACGCGGATATCAGTACTGCCAATAGTTCTGAATTAGAACATGGATTTTTCTCTATTTTAGAGGGTTTTCAAGAAAAGGTTGAGGCACTTTTTGTGAAGATTTCACCAAATATCGAGTTTGACAAACAGGTCTTTTACTTAAAACAAGCAAAGGAAAGCAACTGTCAGGCGACTATTGTTTCAGACGATCATATCACCTCTCCTTTTGGTCTTGTCATTCATACAAATGAACCTGTTCAAGTAGACGAAAAAGACCTTAGACTTGCTTTCTCAAACCTCTGGGAGGAGAAAAAGGTAGAGCCACCTAAAAAATCCATCTGGAAAAAATGGTTTGGTTAATGATTTCTCATATTTAATAAACGACCAACATTAGCTGCTGTGTGCTCCAAATAGAGTCTTGCATTTTTTAGACTGTCTTCCAAAGGTTCACTTTTTTCTAAAATAGAAAAGGTTGCTTGTATATTTTCGAATGGTAGGGAAGGTAAATCATCAGCAAGACTACCACAAATAGCAATAACAGGAACTCCATTAGGGGTTCTTTTTGCTACTCCGATCGGAGCTTTTCCAACAAAGCTTTGACTGTCCAGTCTCCCTTCTCCAACGATAACCAAGTCAGTATCTTCAACCCGCTTGTCAAAGTCTATCAAGTCCAAACAAGTGTCAATTCCAGATACAATACTGGCCTCAGCAAAGGCACAGAGTCCAGCAGCAATGCCACCACCAGCTCCTGCTCCCTTCAAAGAAAGGGTTGAAGGTGAGAATTTTTCATAGAATCGCTGTATAGCCAGATCTACTTTTTCAAATAAACCAGAATCTAAGCCCTTTTGTTTTCCAAATGTATAGGTTGCTCCTTGATGACCACATAAAGGGCTCACGACATCTGCTAAAATGCGGATTTTCACATCTTCAGGAATCCTATATAGGTCATCTATGGAAACTGACTCGAACTCAAGCAAAGTCTGACCGCAAGCAGGCAATTCTTTTCCCTTCTTATCATAAAAACGATAACCTAAACCAGCAGCAATACCTATCCCACCGTCATTACTTGCCGTACCACCAACTCCGATATAGATTTCTTTCATCCCTTGATTAATGAGATGGCGAATCAACTCTCCAATACCTCTGGTTTGGATGTGAAGAGGTTTTCGTTTCTCTTGGGGAATCTTTCCAAGACCAACCAAGTCAGCAACTTCAAAGAGCGCTATTTGATCTTTTTGAAAGTAGCGCATTGCTTCTTTAAGACCAAAAGGTCCCGTAACCTCTTGCCATTTTTCTTCTAGCTCAAGAGAATATCGAATCGCATCCACAGTTCCTTCCCCACCATCACCAACAGGACAGAGCAGACATTCTACATCCGCTATTGACTGTTTGAAGCCTTTTTTTATAGCTTGAGCGACCTCTTCTGCTGTCAAACTTTCTTTAAAAGAATCAGGTGCAATTACAATTTTCATAGTTCCCTCTCATTCTAAGAAATCAATCCATGGCAAAACTTCTAAAAGATCCCTCGTATCTACATGACAAGCTATCTCAGCTTTTACTACCTCCTTGGCACAAAAGGCTATTCCGTGACCTGCTGACTTTAACATCAAGAGGTCATTGGCACCATCACCGATGGCAATCGTTCTTTCTTTGGAAAGTCCTAATTCCGTTCTCCAAATCTCAAGAGTAGCTTTTTTTACTTGACCTGTCACAATTTCACCAACTAATTTTCCAGTTAAAAAGCCGTCTTTGACTTCCAACTGGTTAGCAGTGAAATAGGAGATACCAAGGGATTTTGCTAGTCTCTCAACAATCGGACTAAATCCACCAGACACTAGACCTACTAGCATGCTCTTGTTTTGAAGTATGGAGATAAATTCTTGAGCATTCTTGGACAGGTGAATGGATTTGAAGACAGTATCAAAGACTGAAATCGGAAGACCTTTTAACAAAGCCACTCTTGCTCGTAAGCTTGTTTCAAAGTCCAATTCACCTCGCATTGCCTGGCTTGTAATCTGCGATATTTTTGCTTCGCAACCAGCTTCTCTTCCCAGAAGATCAATCACTTCCTCTGCTATCAAGGTGCCGTCAACATCCATAACACAGAGCCCCATTACTTGAGTCATCACTTCTCCTCTTTTCTAAACAGCCCAAAAATCGTATGAAAGAATCATACGATTTTATCTATTAGTTGACTAGACTATGGTACAAGTCAAGGTAAGACTGGCAAGCTGTATCCCATGAAAAATCACATTCCATTGCTTGTTTTTGTAGATTTCTCCAAACGTCTGGCTGGTACTTATAAACATCTAAGGCTGTTTTGAAACTCCAGTTGAGCCAGTAAGGTGTTAAATTGTCGAAGCTAAATCCAGTACCAGTTCCCTCGATCGGATTGAAGGATTGAACTGTATCTCTTAGTCCGCCAACCTCATGAACCAATGGTAGAGTTCCGTAGCGCATAGCCATCATTTGTGACAAGCCACATGGTTCAAAACGGCTCGGCATGAGGAAAAGGTCACAAGCTGCGTAAATTTCTTGAGCGAGCTTGACGTCAAAAGTGATATTTGCTGATAGCTTGTCTGGATAGACTTGAGCAAACCATGAGAAGGAATGTTCAAAAGCTGGGTTACCTGTACCTAAAAGGACTATTTGAACGTCCTCCTGTAAGAAACGGTGCAAACTTTCTACCACAACATCAAAACCTTTTTGGCGGGTCAAGCGAGAGACAATCCCAACTAGAGGAACATCAGCTCGCACTGGT
>NZ_KQ970759.1:513016-515546 GCF_001579175.1 Streptococcus oralis | reverse complement strand
CAGCTCGCACTGGTAGACCAACTCTCTCTTGCAATTTTGCTTTGTTTTGAGCTTTTCCAGATAAATCTTCCTTATCAAAATGATAGTCTAAAAGAGCATCTGTCTCTGGATTATAGAGATCAGTATCGATTCCATTAACAATTCCCGAAACCTTACCTGACTCCATGCGAAGAATCTGGTCCAAACCGCAACCAAACTGACTAGTCATAATCTCATGTGCATAGCTAGGAGATACGGTTGAGACACGATCCGCGTATAGGATACCAGCCTTCATCCAGTTAAGGCAATCATTCCAGCGAAGGGTGCCATCAGCATAGCGTTCAAACCCAACACCGAACAAATCCCATAACATTCCTTCAGAAAATTGACCTTGAAATTCCAAATTATGAATAGTTAAAACTGTTCTGATTCCTTGATATGCTTGAATCCAATGGTACTTTTCTTTTAACAAGAAGGGAATCATTGCTGTATGGTAATCATGGACATGGAGAAGGTCAGGGATAAAGTCAATGCGTTCCATGGCTTCAAGAGCAGCCAGTTGGAAGAAGGCAAAGCGTTCACCATCGTCAAAATCCCCGTAAACATGACCGCGGAAGAAATAATATTGATTATCAATGAAGTAGAAGGTAACCCCATTCAAGACAGTTTTTTTAATACCACAGTACTGTCTCCGCCATCCTACACTAACTTCAAAGTGGAGAACATCCTCTATCTGGTTCCCAAACTTAGCTTCTACCATATCATAGTAAGGCAAGAAAACTGCAACTTCGTGCCCCGCTTTTACAAGTGATTTAGGAAGTGCGCCAATGACATCGCCCAAACCACCTGTTTTTGAAAAGGGTGCTCCTTCTGCTGCTACAAATAAAATTTTCATGAATAAATGTCCTCTGTTACTGTTTCACCCTTCTTAACTACAACTGGATGTTCTGCTGTTCCTCGAATGACAACACCGTCCGCAACTTCAACACCCTTGTCCAAGATAGCATATTCAACTTGGGCACCCTGACCAATCACAATACGAGGGAATAAAATGCTGTCCTTCACTACACTAT
Organism: Streptococcus oralis; assembly: GCF_001579175.1. Taxonomy (GTDB): domain Bacteria; phylum Bacillota; class Bacilli; order Lactobacillales; family Streptococcaceae; genus Streptococcus; species Streptococcus oralis_O. The sequence goes on along the minus strand of NZ_KQ970759.1, from coordinate 514,494 downwards.
CTTTGTGAACATAAATGTTACGAGATAGAACTGACTGAACTACTTCGCCCTCAATGATACTACCAGAAGCAAACTGAGAATTACTTACTTTTGAAGTATTCGCATAGTAGGTTGGTTCTTCATTCTTAACTTTGGTATAAATTTTTTGATTTGGTGAGAAAAGAGAGTAGAATTTTTTAGATTCAAGCATATCGATGTTTGCTTGATAATAGGACTGAACAGAATGAATGTTCGCTAAGTAGCCTGTGTATTCGTAAGCAAAAGCTCCTTCTTTTGCAGCTAAATCGCGGAGAACATAACGCAACTTTTCAGGATATTCTTTCTGAGCCTCTTCTTCAAGTCGTTCAATCAACCAAGGAGTATCCACAACAAAGATATCTGTAGACATGTTGAAGAGTTCATCCGTAGATTTGTTATCAAAGAGTTTGTGCGAACAAACATGGTCAGTTTCATCAATTTCCAAGATAGCATTGACATCTGAAATGTCTTTCTTCGGAAGTTTCTTATATACAACTGTGATCGGACCTTTCGTTGTATTGTGTAGGTGGAAGACTTGATTCAAGTCAATATTCACCAGCACATCGCAGTTGATCGAAACGGTCTGGTTTGAACCTGAACGTCTCAAGTAGGTAAGAAGTTGTTGGTAATACTCTTTTCCAACTGTACTGCTTTCAACACGAGTATTGTAAATTCCTAGATAGTAGTGACTTAGAAGGGTGGACAAGCCCCACTCACGACCTGAACGGATATGGTCGAATACTGAGCTGATATTGTCTTGTTGGAAGATACCAAAGATACTACGAACACCTGCATTGGCAAGACTGGAAAGGGGGAAGTCAATCAAACGGTATTTTCCACCGAAAGGCAAGCTAGCTACCGGACGGTGTTCTGTTAACGTTGACATATCATGAAAACCAACTGTGTTTCCTAAAATGGCTGAATATTTATCAATCTTCATCTGTTGCTACCCCCACTACTTCATTGTATCCTACTACTTGTACTTCGTCAGTTCCGTCAATCTCTACACCGTCTGCAATAATGGCACCTTCACCAATAATAGCACGAGTAATCTTTGCTCCATGGCCAATAATAGCACCACTCATGATGACAGAATCAACGACTTCAGCACCTTCACGTACTTGTGCTTCTGTTGAAAGAATCGAACGCTTAACCGTTCCATCTACAAAACAGCCATCCACGACCAATGAATCTTCAACGTGTGCATGCGCACCAAAGTAGTTGGGTGGTGAGATCAAGTTTCTTGAGTAAATTTTCCATTGACGATTACGGCTATCCAAAGCGTTTTCTGGCGAAATGTACTCCATATTGGCTTCCCAAAGTGATTCGATGGTACCAACGTCTTTCCAGTAACCACTAAATTCATAGGCATAGACACTCTCACCAGACTCGAGATAGTTAGGAATAACGTTCTTCCCAAAGTCTGACATATCCACATTGCTCTTTTCAGCAGCAACAAG
>NZ_KQ970759.1:509166-512996 GCF_001579175.1 Streptococcus oralis | reverse complement strand
GCGAAGTCGTTTCCAGTCAAAGATATAAATCCCCATAGAAGCCTTTGTAGACTTAGGTTGAGCAGGTTTTTCTTCGAATTCAACGATACGGTTATTGGCATCTGTATTCATGATACCAAAACGGCTAGCTTCTTTGAGAGGTACGTCTAGGACAGCTACTGTCAAACTGGCATTGTTATCCTTATGGGACTGAAGCATATCATCGTAATCCATCTTGTAGATGTGGTCACCAGAAAGAATCAAAACATACTCAGGATTAACACTATCAATATAGTCGATATTTTGGTAGATAGCGTGACTGGTCCCTTCAAACCAACGGTTTCCTTCACTTGCGGAATAAGGTTGCAGGATTGAGACCCCTGAACTAATACCATCCAAGCCCCAGCTGGACCCATTTCCGATATGGTTGTTCAAGGCGAGAGGCTGGTACTGAGTAATAACACCGACATTGTGAATCCCAGAGTTAGCACAGTTTGAAAGCGCAAAGTCAATGATACGGTAGCGCCCACCGAATTGCACTGCTGGTTTGGCAATGCTTTGAGTGAGTTTTCCGAGACGTGTTCCTTGCCCACCCGCAAGGATCAAAGCTAGCATTTCATTCTTCATTTTCTACTCCTTTTTATAGACATGTGAACGTTAAAATCGTAAGAAGGTCGGAAGTCAAACTTTTTATAAAAATAATAGGAAGTCCATTTTTCTTGTGTTTCAAGTCCAATCCAAGTAAACCAACTAGTAAAATCTTACAATATCATCTAATCAATAGCATTCTACTCTTTTTGCTTAGTCGGTTTCAAACGACGCTTAATCTTCCAAATACTTGCTCCCATTGCAGGCAAGGTGAAGGTCAAGGTCTGCTTGTAATCCTTCCATAAACCTTCTTGAGTTTGAACCGTTTGATTGTGTTCTTTCCACACTCCTCCCCATTCTTCTAATTCTGTATTCCAAACTTCTTCATAGACACCTGCGACAGGAAGTCCGATTGTAAAGTCTTTACGTTCAACCGGTGCCATATTAAAGACGCAGACTAACATCTCATCTTTTTTACTCTTACGAATAAAGGAAAGGACACTCTGATCTCTATTATCTGCATCGATGATTTCAATACCGTCATAGCTAGTATCAATCTCCCAAAGACAACGATGGTCTTTGTAAAATTGATTAAGCTGCGAAGTAAAGTGTTTCATCTTAGAGTTCATGTAATCTTCTAAGTTTGACCATTCTAATTGCTCTTCAGATTTCCATTCTAAAAATTGACCGTATTCACTTCCCATAAAGAGCAATTTTTTACCAGGGTGGCAAATTTGATAGGTGTAAAGATTGCGCAAGCCTGCAAATTGATTGTAGCGATCGCCCCACATCTTGTGCATCATACTCTTCTTGCCGTGAACGACTTCATCGTGTGAAAATGGCAAGAGGTAGTTTTCTTTGAAAACATACATAAAGCTGAAAGTCACTAGATTAAAATCATACTTACGATAAATAGGATCTTCCTCATAGAAACGAAGAATATCATTCATCCAGCCCATGTTCCACTTATAGTCAAAGCCAAGTCCACCTGACTCTTTCGAACCAGTAATCTGGGTAGCTGACGAACTTTCTTCTGCAATCATCATCACATCTGGGTGCTCTGACTTGATCACATCATTTAAGCGTTGAAGGAAATAGTAGCCTTCGTAGTTGAGGTTTCCGCCGTCTTTATTTGGAGTCCATGGAGCATTATCGTAGTCGAGATAGAGGATGTTGCTAACCGCATCTACTCGAATACCGTCTAAATGATAAAACTCAATCCAGTGTTTGATACTAGAAATCAAGAAAGACTGAACTTCATTCTTCCCAAGGTCAAAGTTAAGAGCTCCCCAACCGTAGTTATGGGCCTTGTTGTGGTCTTGGTATTCAAAAGTCGGAGTTCCATCATAATAAGCAAGGGCATCATCATTGATAGTGAAATGACCTGGAACCCAGTCCACAATTACACCGATGTTATTTAAATGGCATTCCTCAACAAAATCCTGAAATTCTTCAGGTCGCCCATAGCAATGTTCTAAAGCAAAATACCCCATGAGCTGATATCCCCAACTCAAACCAAGCGGATGCGCCATTAAAGGCATGAACTCAATGTGAGTATAGTTCATCTCAACAAGATATGGAATCAACTCTTCTTTTAGTTGTGCAAAGCTATAAGGACTACCATCTGGATTTCTCTTCCAAGAGCCAGCGTGCGCTTCATAGATATTGACTGGACGTTCTGCGAAACCTAGCCGTTTTCTACGTGCTAACCAAAGACCATCCTTCCATTTCTTGTCAGGAATATTTGTTAGAATAGCTCCTGTACCAGGGCGAGCTTCAAAACGGAGGGCCAAAGGATCAACCTTCATAATCTGATGACCATTTGCACGAGTGATATGGTATTTATAGATTTGCCCTTCTTGAGCTAAGCTAGTAAAAACTTCCCAAACTCCAAATTCATTTCGAACCATAGGAATTTGATTTTCTATCCAGTTAGTAAAGTCACCTACTAAATGAACTGCTTGAGCATTTGGTGCCCAAACTCTAAATGTATACCCTAATTCTCCGTTAAGCTCCTCTCTATGTGCTCCGAGATAATGCTGAAGATGGATATTCTCTCCAGTTGTAAAGGTTCTTAAAGCTTCAAAATTGTTCATTCAATCCCCTTTCTTTATGTAAGCGTTTTCTATGTTTCTATTATACTATCTTTTGAGGGAACTTTCAAGAGATTTCCGTAATTAATGTTATATTTTTATGAAAGCCTTCAAAAAATTATCTTAAGATTTTAAGTACTTTCATCTATTTGGCAAAAAATAATGTTTATTCACATATATTCTTTTCAATTTATATACTATTGTTCGTATTCCTTTTTTATAGTAAATTTATATTGAAAATAAAATCAGGAATTTTGCCCTGATTTTTAAAATTATTTCATATCAAAAACAATAGATTTAACATTTGTCATGGCTTCTATACTATATCTGATACCTTGAACCCCTGCACCGGATCCTTTTACACCGAGAAATGGGAAGTTATCTGGTCCTCGTTGTGTTTTATTATTGATATGAACTGTTCCCACTTCAAGTTTTTCAGCAATTTCAAAAGCTTTTTTAAAATCATTTGTAAATACAGATGACTGAAGTCCAAACTCAGATTGATTTGCGATGGCAATCGCTTCTTCTACATCTGCGACACGAATAATCGGTAAAACGGGTCCAAATGGTTCTTCCCAGGCTAATTTCATATCTCTTGTGACATAATCAAAAAGTCCTGGCCAAATGAGATTATTCTCACGTTTGATTGGGCTGAGCGCTTTGGCTCCTTTATCCTGAGCATCTTCAATCAATCCCCAGATGAAATCAGCTGAAGCATTGTCAATAACAGGTGTAATATCTGCATTGTCGAATGGATTACCTACTGTTAGCTTTGCCACTTCAGTCTGGAGTAAGTCTGCTAATTTGTCTGCTACACTATCAACGACCAATACACGCTTGATAGCTGTACAACGTTGCCCTGAATAACTAAAGGCACCAGCTACGATTTGCTTGGCTGCGTGTTCCAAATCAGCATCTTCTAATACTATAGCTGCGTCTTTTCCACCAAGTTCAAGCATGATAGGCCGCATACCAGCCAGGCGACCGATTCGCTCACCAATTGGTGTTGAACCCGTAAAGTTGATAAAGTTCACTTCTTTGTGCTCAATAATGTAATCTCCAATCTCAGAACCACGTCCAGTAATGGTATTCAATACTCCAGCTGGAATACCTGCTTCATCAAAAGCCTTGGCCAATAAGAGACCTGAGATTGATCCTTGTGTTGGTGGT
>NZ_KQ970759.1:501564-509111 GCF_001579175.1 Streptococcus oralis | reverse complement strand
ACCTGAGATTGATCCTTGTGTTGGTGGTTTAAACAGAACGACATTTCCTGCAATCAAAGCTGGAGCAATCTTTGATGCAGATAAATTTACAGGATAATTAAAAGGAGCAATGGCAAGCACGATACCAACGGGCTCACGGCGTACAATGGACATTTTATTTTTACTGGCAGCTTCAAAGCCCCCACCTTCCATGGCTTGACCAGTGATACGAAGTCCTTCTTCAGCAGTATATCTAATCAAATCAGCTGTACGGACTACTTCTCCTATAGCTGCCTGAATTCCCTTTGCCACCTCTTTGGCAAGTATCGTTCCAATTACTTCCTTGTCACGTTCTAAAATATCTGCTGTCTTATGCAGATAGGCTGCACGTTCTACGGGTGCCAAATCACGCCAAGCAGATAGCGCTGCTCGACCAGCTTTCATCACTTCATCAACTTCTGCCTGACTCATAGCTGGTACAGTACCAAGCTTCTCCTGATTAATAGGAGAGTAGATTGTAATTTCATTCTCTGATGATTTCCAATTTCCGTTTACTAAATTCTGATAGTTTGTCAAATCCGCTTCCTCCTGAAAATGATTAAAACTTATTTTAACAAATTTTCAGAAAATTACAACCCTTTTTGTGAAAATTTTGAGATTTTTTTCACAAACTTGATTCTTCAAATAGTTTGACACTTAATTCTACTCTTCATTGAAAACTTATAAATAACAAAAAGGATTAGACAATCTAACCCTTTTTATTTTATGTATTTAAGAGAGTACTTTTAGCACTGCGACACTAGTATTGTCGATTACATTCGACTCCTTTGAACGACTATTTGTCACAAGCATTTCTAGATTTCCTGCATTTTCAAAGTAGAAGGAAGTTCCTTTAGCATTGAATACCACCAATAAGTGCTCTGATCCACCGTGAATCTCGTAAACAATCCATCCGCTATTTTCTGCAGCCGTGTGGACAAAGACATGACGGTAAACTTCTTCGTATGTAGGATAAGAAAAGGCGCTAGTCTGTGTTTTCAGTCGAATAATCTGACGCACAAAGTCAATGCTTTCTTGTCTTTCATTGATCAAATCCCAGTTTATTTGGTTGACACTGTCAGGAGCGTTGTAACTATTCATAGCACGTTCTCGGTCTGCCGGAGTAAGTTGTCCATCTTCACCTGTCGGAATTAACTTGGTTCGACCAAATTCTTGGCCAATTTCCATAAAGGACATTCCTTGCATGAGCAGGTTCATTGCTGTCGCTGTCTCAACCTTGCGCATAATCTGGTCTGAACTTTGATCAGGATGAAGAGTCGCTAGTAAATCATGAAGATTGTAATTGTCATGGGCTTCAACATAGTTGAGAACCTGGTTTGGACTCAGATAAGAGCCCAACTCTCGGCTACCAAGAATAGCCTTGGCTACGATAGGTTCGGTGGCTGCACCACTTACAAATCCTGACTTGATTGCACCATAAACTTCTCCTCCTTTGATCGCATCACGCTGATCATCGTTGAAGAATCCGATATTTGGCATCTGGTAGGCATTGTCCTTCTTGGCCTTGTCATAAGGTGCAAGACCTGTTCCCATATCCCAGCCTTCTCCATAAGTGATAATACGGGGATCAACCTCATCTAGCGCCCAACGAATTGCTTGCATGGTTTTGACATCATGAATACCCATCAAGTCAAAACGGAAACCATCAATATTGTATTCTTTCACCCAGTATAGGAGAGAATCAATCATGTACTTACGGAACATTTCATGTTCACTGGCTGTTTCATTTCCTACACCTGTACCATTTTGGAAGGTTCCATCTCGGTTCATGCGGTAGTAATAATCTGGAACTGTTGTCTGGAAAGGCGCATCAATCGTTGAGAAGGTGTGATTATAAACCACGTCCATGATGACACCAATTCCTGCATCATGATAGGCCTGAATCATCGTTTTTAGATCACGAACGACTTGTCCTGGATCATCTGGATTGCTAGAGAAAGTTGGTTCTGGTGCATTGTAGTTTTGAGGATCATAGCCCCAGTTATAGGTTACATTTCCTTCCTCATCGTATTCCTTATGGCGATCAAAGATTGGTTGAAGTTGAACATAGTTGCAGCCAAGTTCTTTGATATAGTCAAAGGCGGTTGCTTGTCCGAATTGGTTAGTCGTTCCTGTCTGTGCAGCCCCAAGGAAGGTTCCACGGAGATGCTCTGCCACTCCAGATGTTGGAGATTTGGTCAAATCTCGGATATGCATTTCACAGATAACGGCTTTACATGGATTTTCCAAACGCCAAGGAGCTTCTGTCCCATGTTTGACTTCAAATCCATCCACTTGTCTCTCTTTGTGTGAGAGAATAACAGAACGTTTCCCGTCAGGACTGGTTGCAATTGTATAAGGATCTCTTGTCAAACTCTTGTGATGAGGGAATTCAATCTGATACTGATAAGCCTTACCAGCAAGATTCTCATCTAAATCTAGACTCCAAACACCAATGGTATTGTACTTATGACTATATGAATAGCTATTCCCTCGCTTTAGATTAAAGGTTTTCCAAATCGGCGCGTCGTTACTTGTATTTTCATAAACGACCACTTGGACTGCTGTAGCGGTTGGAGCCCAGAGTTTAAAGCTTGTCTGGTAGTCTGAGATACTATAACCTAACTCTCCTTGATATCCCCAATGATGATCGAAACTTTCACTGTGAAAGGCTTTATCAAAAGCAAACGGGTTTCGATCTTTATAGCAAGGACTTGCAATAGCTGGATTTTCAGAATAATAAACCGTCTCATCACCATCTAATATCCAAACCTCAGTCAACAGTGGATAATAGTTAAACCGTAGGAGATAGTCTTTTGTTTTTCCATCAATTTCGACAGAAAAGGTCAAAGTATCGAGCCTTTCTGCACTTGTAACTGTAAAGGAGAATTTTGCTCCAAAATAGTCATTTTCATAATACAAATTTTCTTTAACATCTGCCTGTTTTCTACTGAATGAACAAGCGGCATAATCCCCATTCTTTCGGTGAAAATGGATGACTACAGGGTAACTATACATTTCTTTTCCTAATTTCTAATTTCAATTTTAATTTTTAAAGTCATGCTGAAGAATTTAACGGGAATTTCAGCACAATAGAGAATAGCTTTAATAGATATAAAAACACATCAGGAGAGATAGTTCCAGACTATCTGACATCTATTTTTCAACTATTCTTTACAAACTTTCTAGCCAGGCCTCATCTCGAACTTCGATACCAAGTTCTTGTGCTTTTTGGAGCTTGCTTCCTGCATCTGCTCCTGCTACGACAAGATTCGTTTTCTTAGATACACTGCCTGTGACTTTGGCACCTAGACTTTCGAGTTTATTTTTGGCTTCAGAACGTGTGAGACGTTCCAATTTACCAGTTAATACAATTGTCAAACCTGACAAGGCCGCATCTGCCACTACTGTCTGTCCTTTGTAGTCCAGATTGACTCCAGATTCTTTCAACTCGTCTAAGAGAATCTTTGATCCTTCTGTAGCAAAATAAGTTTGAAGACTTTGAGCAATCACACTACCCAAACTTTCAATACTTGCTACTTCCTCAGGATCAGCTTGGGCTAGATTTTCAATAGAGTGGAAATGTTGGAGCAAGAGCTGACTAGCCTTGCTTCCGACATGGCGAATTCCCAGACCAAACAAGAGTTTTTCAGCAGAGTTTTCCTTGGATGCTTGAATGGCCTGATATAGTTTAGAAGCAGACTTTTCCTTGACGCCTTCTAAAAGAAGGAAATCGTTTTCTTTCAAACGGTAAATATCTGCCACATCCTTAACCAGATTAGCAGCAAAAAGCTTTTCGACGATAGATGGACCAAGACCCGTAATATTCATAGCATCTCGAGAGGCAAAGTGAATCAAACCTTCCATGATTTGGGCAGGACAGCGTGGATTGATACAACGAAGAGCCACTTCATCTTCAAAATGAAGCAACTGACTGTCACAGCTCGGACAGTTAGTCGGAATATCTAGTTTTTCTTCAGAAACACGTTTAGACTCTACCACACGCAGAACAGCAGGGATGATATCTCCAGCCTTATAAACGATAACCGTATCATCTTTGCGGATATCCTTTTCAGCAATATAATCTACGTTGTGAAGAGTTGCACGGCTAACAGTTGTGCCAGCAAGCTGAACAGGTGTTAGATTGGCAGTCGGGGTCACAACACCCGTACGACCTACTGTCCAGTCAACTGAAAGGAGTTGAGCTTCTTTTTCCTCAGCAGGAAATTTATAAGCTACTGCCCACTTAGGTGCTTTAACGGTAAAACCGAGTTCTTCTTGACCTGCTAGGTCGTTAACCTTGATGACCACCCCATCGATATCGTAAGGCAGTTTCTCCCGTTCTTGTCCTACTTCTTGGATAAAATCCCATACCTCATCTATACTTTGAGCCAATATTCGTTTAGGATTAACTACAAAACCAAGCTGTTCAAGATGCTCCAAGACCTTTTCTTGACTATCACGAGTTGAAGGGCTGGCTTCTTGATAGAGGAAAGTAGCAAGATTACGCTTGGCCACTACTGCTGTATCCAACTGACGCAAGGTGCCTGCAGCTGCGTTACGAGGATTAGCAAATTCAGGCTCCCCATTTTCTTGGCGGGCTTGGTTGACCTGATCAAAGGAAGCGCGTGGCATATAACACTCTCCACGAACGGTGATATCTAGTTCTTCTGGCAAGGTCAAAGGAATGTCCTTAACACGCTTGAGGTTTTCTGTGATATTTTCACCAACAGAACCATCCCCACGTGTCGCACCGACTACCAAAATTCCCTTTTCATACGTAAGCGAGATAGACAAACCATCGATTTTCAGCTCGCAAATATAGGTCGGGTGGGGTAATTCCTTTCGCACACGCGCATCAAAAGCTTCTAACTCTTCACGTGAAAAAGCATCCTGCAAACTATAAAGAGGATACTGATGACTGTATTTTTCAAAACCATCTAAAACCTTACCACCAACACGATGAGTCGGACTGTCCGCTAAAACTTGATCTGGATAGGCAGCTTCCAATTCGACCAACTCTCGGTAGAGGCGATCATACTCGCTATCTGAAACTGAGGGATTGTCACTCGTATAGTACTCGTTCGCATAGCGGTTAAGTAAGGCAACTAACTCATTCATTCTTTCATTCATAATCCCATTTTACCACAAAGCAAGCCCTCCTCACAATAGAGAAGGACTGAAAAAATCACAAGATTATCAAAAAATAAGAAAAATTCTTACACCTGCTCCGATAATTCTTCCCATTCAAGCATAGCCGCTTCCTGACGGTGACTGATTTTGTCCAGTTCAGCCTGCAACTCAATGAGTTTTTCGGCATCATTTGTTTCTAGCATTTGTTCAGAGATGGCTTGACTTTGGTTGTCTAACGTTTCGATTTCAGCCTCCAAGTTCTCGATTTGACGCATGAGCTTGCGGGCTTCTTTCTGACTTTCTTTCTGAGCTTGGTAGTCATTAACAGGACTTGCTTCTTTTTCTTGATTGCTAGTAGAGAGTTCCTCAGCTTGACTCACTTCTACTTCTGCCTTCTTTTCAACATAGTAGTCATAGTCTCCTAGATAGAGGGTCGAACCATTTTCGGACAATTCCAAAACATGAGTAGCTACGCGATTGATAAAGTAACGGTCGTGGCTGACGAAAAGAAGGGTTCCATCAAAGTCTATCAAGGCATTTTCTAGCACTTCCTTACTATCAATATCCAAGTGGTTGGTTGGCTCGTCCAAAATCAAGAAGTTGTTGTTTTCCATAGACAGTTTAGCAAGCAACAAACGAGCGCGTTCACCACCAGACAGCATGCCAACTGATTTTTTAACATCATCTCCTGAGAAAAGGAAGGCACCTAGGCGATTACGGATTTCAACCTCTGGTGTTAGTTTAAAATCATTCCAAAGTTCATCTAGGACACTATTGCTTGGTGTTAGCTTGCTTTGAGTCTGGTCATAGTAACCAACCTCAACATTTGCTCCAAAACGCTTCTCTCCTTTGATAAGAGGAATCTGGTCTACTAATGACTTGATAAAGGTTGACTTCCCGATGCCGTTTGGTCCAACGATGGCAACGGCGTTCATCTTACGAAGGTCCAGATTGATTGGCTCTGAAAGTATTTCCCCATCATAGCCAATAGCTGCGTTTTCAACAGTCAAAACAACATTGCCCGATGTTTTTTCAGACTGGAAGGTCATATTAGCTGATTTCTTACCAGCTTCAGGTTTATCCAAGCGCTCCATTTTTTCCAGTTGCTTACGCCGAGATTGGGCACGTTTGGTTGTCGAAGCTCTTACTAGATTGCGATTAACAAAATCTTCCAGAGCAGCGATTTCCTTCTGCTGTTTTTCATAGTTTTTTGCCTCAGTAGCTAGTTTTTGCTCCTTTAACTCAACAAAGCGAGAGTAATTGCCCACATAGCGATCCAAAGAATGCTTGGTCAAATCGAGCGTAATTGTTGCAACCTTGTCCAAGAAATAACGGTCGTGACTGGCAATGATGAGAGCGCCACTGTAGTTGACTAGATAATTTTCCAACCAGGCAATGGTTTCAATATCCAAGTGGTTGGTCGGCTCGTCTAAGACCAAGAGATTTGGTTTTTCAAGGAGCATTTTGGCCAGAGCAAGCCGAGTATTTTGACCACCTGAAAGCTCAGCAATTTTCATCTGCCACATAGTCTCGTCAAACTTGAAACCATTTAAAATCGCTCGAATGTCTGCTTCGTAGGTAAAACCGCCAGCTTGACGGAAATTCTCAGACAAACGGTCGTAGTCCGCCATGAGTTTATCTAGTTCCGCTCCAGTTTTCTCACCCATCTCCAACTCCATCTGCCGCAGTTGTGTTTCCGTACGCCGTAAATCATCAAAAACATGGAGCATTTCGTCATAAATGGTATTCTCAGACTCCAATCGGCTGTCTTGGGCTAGGTAGGAAAGAGAGATGTCTTTTTTCTTATTGATTTCCCCTCTAGTTGGCTCCTCTTCTCCAACTAAAATCTTCAAAAGAGTCGACTTTCCTGCCCCATTTTTTCCAACGAGGGCAATCCGATCGCGTTCATCTACCTGCAGATTGATATTATCAAAAAGAACCTCTCCTGCAAAAGAACGTTCAATTTTATTGGCTTGTAAAATAATCATGATTCTATTTTACTATCTTTTTCACTTTTAGACAATTGCAATGAAAAAAGTTCGAGTATAAACTCGAACTTTTTATTTTAGTATCCAATGCCTCCACGGAATGTGCGAGCCATATCTTTCAATTCATAGTTTTTAGAAGAGGTATCAATGGTCCATTTTCCATCTTTCTTCGTCATTTTAATTTCATAACCCTCTTTCTTCATGTTATCACTAGTGTCTAGAGGAGTAGATTCAAATTGGCTTGGTGCGTTTTCTAAGATGTACTTCTCACCGGCTTTCATAGCCTCCGAGTAGCTGCTATACTTACCTTTGTTTTCGTCATAGAATTTACTGCTCAATTCATAGACATTCAAGTTGTCCAAGTCAATCGTTTCAGGTCTTACATAGATAACAGCGTAATCAGGCAAG
>NZ_KQ970759.1:493048-501184 GCF_001579175.1 Streptococcus oralis | reverse complement strand
GTTTTAACTTTGTAATCAATTTTTGCTCGTTTAGAGTTTGCTTTGATATACGCCTCAGCAAATGTACGAAGCTCTGCGTCTGATGGTTTGTAGTTGTAGAAACCTTTTCCGAATGATTCTACAAATTTCTTGATGAACTCTTCTCTATCAGCCTTCACATCGTTTGTAAATTCAGCATCACCATCAGAAGATTTTTTATCATCAGCAAGTGATACGACTTGAGCCTTGTTATCAGATGTGCTTAGGTTTGTTCCGCCACCTGAGCTTTCTCCATTAAGGTAAACGGCATCGACATATTTTTTCATTACTTCTTTAGCTTCATCAATGTGATCCTCGTATTTGCTTGGATCAACTTTGATAGCTACGTCGTTATTCTTTTTAGAGTCCTCTTTGATATCTTCGTAGAAGCTAGGTGCAAAATGAAGCTCATATTTAGCATCTTTGTCTACTTCATAAACAACATAACCAGCTACACTCTTACCTTTAGAGATGCTATCTCCATAAGACATGAATTTAGTCTTACTGTCACTCTCATAGATTTGAATTGGTTCTACTTTTTCATCTTTTTCATTGTAAAGGGTGATATCGCGGCTAGTGAAACTGAACTTTTTATCACGGTTGTTTTTGATTTCAACCTGAAGAGCAAGGTAGCTTGAAGATGAATCTTCATCTTTAGGCAATACAAACATCCCATCTTTAACAGATACTTCAAAGTTGGAGTTTGAGGCAGTACCGTTGTCGCTTGCCTTCTTTGTTGATCCACAAGCAACAAGTGCTAAAGCTGATACCAGCAAAGCAGAATGCTTAAGAATTTTTTTCATAATAGAATATCTCCTTCTATTATTTACTATATTCTACCATAGCGATAATAAAATTCAAAATAGAAACCGAACCTTTTAAAAAAACTAAAAATTATAGAATAATAGCTTAAATTTTTCCAAAAAATTATTTTAAGTATAGAAGCATCGTCTTAGAGAATCAATAGGAAGTCACGTTTTTTCTTTGAAAACTTTTTCTATATATTTTTCTAAATTTATTAGGAATTCAATTTGAAACCGTTTGGTTTTAAACTCTTGTTTATCCTTTTTTAGGGGAATGAAAAAAGCTCGATACGAGTAATAGCGACTATGCTAACGTTTTACTAAAATCCTAAATCATGGTATAATGAATCCGATTAAAACAATTTACAATAAAAGGAGACGCTCAATGACTTACCAAGAAAACTATCAAAAATGGCTTGATTTTGCTGAACTTCCAGACTACCTTCGTCAAGATTTGGAAAACATGGACGAAAAGACAAAGGAAGACGCCTTCTATACCAATCTTGAATTTGGTACTGCTGGTATGCGTGGATTGATTGGTGCTGGTACTAACCGTATCAATATCTATGTTGTCCGTCAAGCAACTGAAGGTTTGGCTCGTTTGATTGAGTCAAAAGGTGGAAATGAAAAAGAGCGAGGTGTGGCAATTGCCTACGATAGCCGTCACTTCTCACCAGAGTTTGCCTTTGAATCTGCTGCAGTTCTAGCAAAACACGGTATCAAATCTTATGTTTTTGAAAGCCTTCGTCCAACTCCAGAACTCTCATTTGCAGTTCGTCACCTCAACTGCTTTGCGGGTATCATGATTACTGCTAGCCACAACCCAGCTCCGTTCAATGGATACAAGGTTTACGGTGAAGATGGTGGACAGATGCCTCCACATGATGCGGATGCTTTGACAACTTACATCCGTGCTATCGAAAATCCATTTGCTGTGGAAGTTGCCGATGTAGAAGCTGAAAAAGCTTCTGGTTTGATTGAAGTCATAGGTGATGCTATTGACACTGAGTACCTCAAAGAAGTTAAAGATGTCAACATCAACCCAGCTTTGATTGAAGAATTCGGTAAAGACATGAAGATTGTCTACACACCACTTCATGGTACTGGTGAAATGTTGGCTCGTCGTGCTCTTGCCCAAGCAGGATTTGACTCTGTTCAAGTCGTTGAAGCGCAAGCAACGGCTGACCCTGACTTCTCAACTGTGAAATCTCCAAACCCAGAAAGCCAAGCAGCCTTTGCCCTTGCTGAAGAACTCGGACGCAAAGTTGGTGCAGATGTTCTTGTTGCAACTGACCCGGACGCTGACCGTGTTGGAGTTGAAGTTCTTCAAAAAGATGGCAGCTACCTCAACCTCTCAGGTAACCAAATCGGTGCAATCATGGCTAAATACATCTTGGAAGCTCACAAAAACGCTGGAACTCTTCCTGAAAATGCAGCCCTCTGCAAATCAATCGTATCAACTGACTTGGTAACGAAGATTGCTGAAAGCTACGGCGCAACTATGTTCAACGTCTTGACTGGTTTCAAATTTATCGCTGAAAAAATTCAAGAATTTGAAGAAAAACACAATCACACTTACATGATGGGATTTGAAGAAAGCTTCGGTTACTTGATTAAACCATTCGTACGTGATAAAGACGCCATCCAAGCCGTTCTTGTCGTTGCTGAACTTGCTGCCTACTATCGTTCACGTGGTTTAACACTTGCTGACGGTATCGAAGAAATCTACAAAGAGTACGGTTACTATGCTGAAAAGACTATCTCTGTAACTCTTTCAGGTGTAGACGGTGCTGAACAAATCAAAGCCATCATGGCTAAATTCCGTGACAATGGTCCCAAAGAATTTAACGCTACAACAATTACTGTTGTAGAAGACTTCAAAGCACAAACTTCTACTGCTGCTGACGGTACTGTAACAGCCTTGACGACTCCTCCAAGTGATGTATTGAAATACACTCTTGCGGATGGTTCTTGGATCGCAGTTCGCCCTTCTGGTACAGAACCAAAAATCAAGTTCTACATTGCCGTTGTGGATGAAAGCAACGAAGATTCACAAACCAAGATTGCCAATATCGAAGCAGAAATCAATGCCTTTGTAAAATAAGCAAGCTAAAAGATGAGATAAACCAATCTCATCTTTTTTTCGTATCAAATTCAAGCAATTTTAGAAACTTTGTGGCATACTAGTTTTATCAAAAAAAGAGAGGTATTCTTATGAATCAGTTTTTAGAAGATATTAAAGACCTTGAAGTGACTACAGTTTCACGCGCCCAAGAAGCACTCGATAAGAAAGAAACTGCAACCTTCTTCATCGGTCGCAAAACTTGCCCTTACTGCCGTAAATTTGCTGGTACATTAGCAGGTGTCGTAGCTGAAACCAAAGCTCACATCTACTTCATCAATAGCGAAGAACCTAGCCAACTCAATGCTTTGCAAGATTTCCGTTCACGCTATGGTATCCCAACTGTTCCGGGATTCATTCATGTTGCTGATGGCCAAATCAATGTCCGTTGCGACTCTTCCATGTCAGCACAAGAAATCAAAGAATTTGCAGGATTGTAAAAAACAACAAAAGAAGGCTCTCGCCTTCTTTTTTAATTATATTCAAAATATCTATTCACCAATTCCTGAATTCTACCTTCTTTGGCAGCTGGAATGGTATCTTCTAAAACAAAGTTCCTTCTACTGATATCTTGAGAGAGATTTCCAAAGATAAAATTAGTCGAAATGTTATAGATAATCTCTGAAGGCGCAAATCCATAAACTTGATTTTCTAGGATATGTTTTAAGCGTTCCTCAGGATTTGGAAAGGATTCTTTCAAGCCATTGCTGTTATATAGCCGCTTAACAAGCTCTGCAATATAAAGGCCTGACTTCATGTACAAATCAATGAATGTCTTAGACGGATCATCAAAGATTCCTGGATTTTCTTTTTCAAGGTCATCCACCATTCTCTTCACCACACGTTTAGGAGTGAAAATCTGATTGGTTTTCTGTGGTGGAATATAGTCGAAAATATCTTCTTTTTGATCTTTAAAATAATCTGCCAACTCCTCTTTCTTGCGAAGAAATTCTTGGATGGCTTCATCAAATGTTGCTCGATCAAAGAGATGTCCTGCAAAATCCTGCCCACCATCTCTCAAATAACGAAATTGTTCAATCGTAATACCAGTCACTTCAAAGAAGACATGCTCAGGAACAAAGGTGTCAAAATTATCAAGTGTTAGAGATTGATCACCGTAGGCCATGATGAAACTTGGAATTGTTCGTGCAAATCCTCGAAGATGGTCCCGAATCTCATCTTGGGCTGATTGTTTCAACTGTTCCACCCGTTTTATCTCAACCTGTTCAATAAACTTCTCGGGCATTTTTTCCACTTCTTTTTTAAGTGTTTGTTCTAGTTTTTCTTTATGAATGAGATTATTTTCTTCTAAACGTTTTTCAAGAACTTCTTGAATCTTATCTTTTTGTTCTTTATCATTTTCTTCCTTGAGCTGTTGTTGCAACTCTTCCTTGATATGAGCTTCAGAAATTTTACGTTCTATCTCATTTTTTCGAACTTCGTTCTCAAATGTTGCTACAATTTGTTTCTTGATCTGGTCTGTTTCCCGAGTTTTCAGATCATATCCAACCTTCAATTCCTCTACAATTACTGAAGAAACGGTCTTACTCAAGTCATTGACCAGCTGTTTTTGAGTTCTTTCCTCATCTTTTGTGACTAACTCAGCAACAGACTCACCAAGCCCATAAACTTTTTCACCAAAAAGTCGTGTTTGTTGATTGACCACGATTTCATGGTCAACCACTGCATTGCCCTCATCATCCACTGTAACACCTGAAAAGTCTAGTAGATCCGATGATGTTTGTAACTTGCCTTCCTTTTCAACTGGTAGTTCATTTAAGATGTCTAGAACGGTTTGACTGGCTTGGAAAATGCCGCTGATATTATCAAATAAGAGATTAGACATAAACCCACGTTTGAGGACTTCCCTAGCTTTTATTTGACGCGGTATAGTCAGAACTGCCTTAGCATCAATTTCAACCATCTTACCTGCACGGTCTTCTGCTATGACAGGGAAGAAATTTAAGAGTTCTCTGATGTTCTCTTCACGAGTTGCGGAAGTTCCACCACCTCCTGCAGTCGCAAGTGATAAGTTGTTCGCAAACTCATCAAAGAGAATCAGGGTTCTTTCTGGCGCAAAGTCAAATACATAGGCTCTTTCTTTGCGGAAGTGATTTCCTTTGTTATCGCTCCATGAGTAAGGGTTTTGTGCACGGAAGGCAGCTTGCATATAAATGGCAGGTGATTTTAAGTTTGATAACATCAATACGCCTGTCCATTCAGGGATCGTCACACCTGTCGTCAATTGACCGACGGATAGGGTAATGGTTTTGTCATTCTCTGCTATCGCTTTTCTAACCAAGTCTAGGGATTTGAGTTTAACCTTATCATCTTCCTCAGACATACGCCCGTCACCAGCAGCTAACACAATCTCATAGTTTTCATAGATGGGATGTTCCTCTAGCAGTGCTTTTAAGGCTTTTGCTGAGGCTACACGTTCTAAGAGCCAAAAAGTATGCTTGAGTTCGTTCCGAAGCTCTTTGGTTGAAAATGGATATTTCTCATTGCTTGATAGAGTATCTAACCAATTTCTGACATCTTGCTCATGGATAAATTTCCCTTTATCATCTGTAGCGAAAAATTCACTCAAGTCAAAAGCATAGTCGATGTTCTCTCCATCAAGTTGAGCACCTTTTTCTAACTCCTCACCAATCATCTGAGACATTTGATAGGTAAAGAGATTTAACTGAGGCAAGCTCTCATATGGATTTTCCTCTTCTTGATCAGGTGACCAAGTTGTTTTAGCTGCCTGCTCATCTGCATAAGACCAGTTGTAGATTTGCTCCTCGGTAAATTCTCCCTTAGCTAATGCCTTAAATGGAGTTCCTGATAGATGCAAGGTAAAGTTTCGACGGATCTTATTAAAAGCCTGATCTGTCTTGAAGGTAGCAACTCCTTCGTGTGCTTCATCTATAACCAACAAGTCCCAATGTAGATCAGTGACCCATTTGAGTTTATTGTGCTCTCCACCAAGATAAGCAGAGCCTTTCAAGTCTTGGAGACTGATAAAAGCAAGTTGTCTTACATCGTCATCTAAAATGCCAACAAATTCTTTTCGTGACAAGGTTGGCCGATTTTTAAGACTGTCTGTTTCTGAAACAAACTTATAAGTCGTTTGACCAGCTATGAATTTTTCAAAATCATCGTACCATGAGTTAGCTATTGCAGGTCTGTTGGTTACGATTAGGACATTGACAGCATCCATTCGACGAGCTAGGTCATAGGTAGATAAGGTTTTACCAAAAGGTATAGTCCTGTCCTTGACCAGGCTGATAACCAGACAAATCATGCTGAACAAACTTATCAAAAAGATTTTTAGATTTTTCAGGAGTTCCATTAAAGTAAAACCATTCCGTCTTAGGGCGACGTTCCACATCATGAAAAGAAAGGAAATGGTGGAAATCATGGTCCTTAAAAGTCTTTCCCTTATCAGGTTCTTCCGTATAGGCGGCATCCCCAGTCCATAAGACATCTGTATCTATATGAGCAGTATGTGTTTGTTCTTTAATCCGTTGCGTGACATCACGCTCCGTATAACCAATCTTAATCCATCCCTCATTACTGGTTACCGTAGGAGTGGTGTAGGCATAGATTTTAGGATGAATCTCTTTAGAAGTTTTAATTTCTACCATCAATCCATCTCCCTTACATGAGTCTCAATAAAAGCAATTTCTTCAGGAGAAAGGTCATATTTTTGATAGAGCTGGCGGTCAATATCAGCCACTGATTGTGTCCAATCAATGTCCGAATTGACCGTAAAGTCTTGGAGTGGGACATATTTCCATGTTCCTTTTTTATTATCTTGTGTAATTTTTAGTACACCTAACAAAGTCCTAGCAAATTTAGATTTTATATACTTAAATAATGAATCTGCTTCATCCAATGTTTCTAATTCACCAATAGAAATAAAGGTCTGTGTGTGACCCACGAGTGGGGTACCCACGAGTGGGGTCGATAGGACTTCGCCAATCGCCCCACTGCCATTTGCTTTTGGCAGTATCACCTTATATTTATCCAAATTCCCAGGTCCTTTGATATATTTCTTTGGAACAAATTTTATTACACGTTCATTATTTAACCTACCTATTAACTGAATTGATTCACATTCTGGTTTATCATCCGTAAAAATTTCAGGCAACTTTTCAAAAATATTTGTTGTCACATCAAATTTATGACCCTTACTTAACCTGTTTACGAAATTAGGAAAATCACTGTGTAGGGCTTCTGTTAATTTATAACTTTCTGGTGCAAAAACATAGTCACTTAAAGATTTGAAATCATTTCTATGATAGACTTTTTTATAAATTGAATTCAGTTCATCAAAAGCGGTATATGTTTCAATCGCTCCAAAAACTCTATCATTATCATGGTAACTAATCGTCACTCCACCTTTAATATCTGTACCAGGAAAAACTTTTGAAGAATCTTGGACATAATACATGACTTTGAAATGTTCATTCAACAGCATTTTTTCATTCCATGATTTTGGTGTTTTCCCAGCCTTAAATAAAAACCTTGCAGGTGTTATCAATACTGATTTTCTACTAATTTTGTAAGATTCATCCATGAAATGATGATATATTGGTTTATCACTTGTTCCTTGTAATTCCTCCTGATAAGGCGGATTTCCTATCACGACATCAAATTTCATTTCACTTTCCTCACTAGATAGGCGCTCAAAACCTATCATTCTATTCTTTTTCCAGTCTTTGATTTGGGTTTTAGATTCTTCTATTTCTTGGACTTCTAGCTCATCTGAAAACAAGCTTAGCTGTTGAGATTGTTCTTGTCTAGCTGAGTAAGGACTGATTTTTTTCAATCCATCCATCTGAAAGACATTGTAGGAGATAATAGTCGCAATTTCTTTCTTTTGCTCTAAGGTCGGTTGATTTCCAGTTTTTTCAAGATAGTAGTCCTCAAATGTTGCTAAAAGATTTTCACGCGCCAAAAGTAGGGAATCTCCTTGATACTCATAGCCATAGGAAGCACGATAGGCTTTTTTTACGAGTTCATAGAAGGTAGCTTCATCTGAGACCTCACGACTAATGCGCTGCAATTTTCTATCAACAAAACCAACTCGCTCAGATAATGGAATTTCCTCGCCAGTTACTGTATCATAGCGAGTAACCATATAAGGTGCTTCACCACAGGTAATTTCTAGCCAGAGTAATTGGATATAATCTTCAAGATCCA
>NZ_KQ970759.1:489565-493028 GCF_001579175.1 Streptococcus oralis | reverse complement strand
ATACTTAGACTTTTCTAATCGGGGTTGAATCAAGTTTGCATAGGTTCCCGTCACCCTACTTGGAGTAATGCGGTCACTTGGAGCAAATCCCTTTCCCAACAATTCATAAGAATGAGTCGCCCAAACAATATTTTTCTTGGTCGTTCGATCTTTTAAAAGAATTTTTAATAAGTCAGCAGACTCCATAGCCAACTGTTCTTCACTAATATCTATCGTCATAAGGCAACCTTTCTCATACTATAAACCTTATTATATCATATTTTAAATGGTGTTTGGACTAGAAAATAATATCTAAACATAAGAAAAGAAGGCTCTCGCCTTCTTTTTATATGTCTGTCAATGGTGTTGCGGTATCTGGGGAAGTGTCGTAAACCTTAAAGTCTACTCCGACTCCCAGATCGGCTTGGGCTAGCTGATTGACCATGGTCATATGAGCCAGCTCCTTGATATTGTTCTCTTTGGACAAGTGACCAAGATAAATTTTCTTGGTTCGATTTCCCATGGCACGAATCATGGCCTCAGCTCCGTCTTCGTTAGAAAGGTGACCGAGATCAGATAGGATACGCTGTTTGAGTCGCCAAGCATAAGATCCAGCTCGTAAGATTTCCACGTCGTGGTTGGATTCGATGAGATAACCGTCAGCATTCTCAACAATTCCTGCCATACGATCACTAACATAACCTGTATCGGTCAACATGACAAAACTCTTGTCGTCTTTCATAAATCGGTAAAACTGGGGTGCTACTGCATCATGGCTGACCCCAAAACTTTCAATATCGATATCGCCAAAGGTTTTGGTTTTGCCCATTTCAAAGATATGCTTTTGCGAAGAATCCACCTTACCGAGGTACTTGCTATTTTCCATAGCCTGCCAAGTCTTTTCATTGGCGTAAAGATCCATGCCATATTTGCGAGCCAAGACACCGACCCCATGGATATGGTCTGAGTGCTCATGTGTAATCAAAATTGCATCCAAATCTTCAGGCTTACGATTGATTTCACTCAAGAGACTTGTGATTTTCTTACCTGACAAGCCTGCATCCACTTAAAATTTTTCGTTTTTGGGGTTTCCAGATAAAAGGAATTTCCACTGGAACCTGATGCTAAAATACTGTATTTAAAGCCTATTTCACTCATTCTAGTCTTCTATTTCGTCCTCCCATATTTCTTCTTTTACGGCATCCTTATCATAAGGGAGCACGATGGTAAAGGTTGAGCCCTTACCGTATTCACTTTTGGCCCAAATAAAGCCGTTGTGTTGTTTGATGATTTCTTTTGCGATGGCTAGACCTAGCCCAGTACCACCTTGTGCACGACTTCTTGCGCGATCCACTCGGTAAAAACGGTCAAAAATCTTCGGCAAATCTTGTTTTGGAATACCTAGACCTTGGTCTTTGATGGATAAAATCATCTGGTCATCAGTGGTTTTCATGCTGACAGTGATTTTCCCACCATCTGGTGAGTACTTGATAGCATTGTTGAGAATATTATCAATCACCTGGGTCATTTTATCGGTATCAATCTCGATCCAAACTGAATTAATAGGGTAATCTCTAACAAGTTCATATTTTTTCTCGTCATCCTGACTTCTCATCTTATCAAAGCGGTTGAGAATAAAGGTGATAAAGGCTGTAAAGTTAATCAACTCTACATCCAACTGAGTAGTCGCATTATCAATACGAGAGAGATGCAAGAGATCTGTCACCATCCGCATCATACGGTTAGTTTCATCAAGCGAAACCTTGATAAAATCAGGAGCTACAGGATCATACAAGGCTCCCTCGTCCAAGGCTTCAAGATAAGATTTTACACTGGTCAAAGGAGTTCTCAACTCATGACTCACGTTTGAAACGAAAAGTCTTCGCTCACGCTCTTCCTTCTCCTGCTCGGTCGTATCATGTAAAACAGCAACCAAACCCGAGATGAATCCAGACTCACGGCGAACCAAAGCGAAACGTACACGAAGGCTCAGGAATTCACCATTCACATCTTGGGAATCAATCATCAACTCAGGAATCTGTGTAATCAGGTCACGCAGTTCATACTCATCCTCTATCTTAAGCAATTCTAAAATGCTTTTGTTAAGGACATCTTCTTTCTGCACACCTAATTGTTTCTTGGCCATGTCATTAATCATGGTAATCTGGCCACGGCGATTGGTTGCAAGCACTCCATCTGTCATGTAAGAAAGAATACTATGCAGTCTTTTACTCTCTTGTTCCAGATTTTCTTGGGTCAAACGAATAACTTCTGACAAATCATTGAGGTTATTGGTAATATTGGTGATTTCTGTACTGCCCTGTAAGTCTAAAACTTGAGAATAATCACCCGCAATCAAGTCCTTAACCTTTTGATTTATCTCCTTCAGACGGATATTATCTCGACGGTTTTCCAGTAAGAGCAAGGTTACCACCAAGATAAAGCCAAGTAAAATCAAGATAAAGATAAAATCACTGGTCAGAATAGTTTGTCTAATATCTTCAATCATTATTTCTCATATAGTAGCCAACACCACGACGGGTGAGGATATACTCTGGACGGCTTGGAGTATCTTCAATTTTTTCACGCAAACGTCTAATGGTCACGTCCACTGTACGAACATCACCAAAATAATCATAACCCCAAACAGTCTCAAGCAAGTGTTCACGCGTAATCACTTGTCCAATATGGGAAGCCAAGTGATATAAGAGCTCAAACTCACGGTGGGTCAAATCTAATTCCTCACCGTATTTTTTGGCCACGTAAGCGTCTGGAACAATTTCCAAATCGCCAATCTGAAGTGGCTGGGATTTCTTCTCATCAGACTCTTGACTATCAACTGAAACCAAGTCGGTACGGCGAAGTAAAGCCTTGACACGCGCCTGCAATTCACGATTTGAGAAGGGCTTTGTGACATAATCATCTGCCCCTAGTTCCAAACCGATAACCTTGTCAAACTCGCTATCCTTAGCTGAGAGCATAATGATAGGAACACTACTGGTCTTGCGAATGGCTTTGGCTACTTCTAAACCATCAATTTCAGGAAGCATCAAGTCGAGGATAATAATGTCGGGTTGCTCGGCTTCAAATAGCTCGATTGCCTCACGACCGTTGAAGGCTGTTACAACTTCGTAGCCTTCTTTGGTCATATTGAACTTAATAATATCTGAGATTGGTTTCTCATCATCTACAATTAATATTTTTTTCATTAGATCACCTTTTTCTTTTTCTATTATAACAAAAAAATGGAAAGAAGACACAAATGGCTAATTCCAGTCCCCATCTCCAAGAACTGTTTTATAAACCTGCCAAATCTTTTGTTGAGGTTTAGCGAGGGGGTAGTCAGCAAACTCCTGAGGAGAAACCCAGCGAATTTCTCTGTCTGAAAACTGTTTTGATTCTGTCACCTGACCTGATAGGATTTGAATATGCCATTTACGATGACTAAAGACATGCTTGACTTGATCAAAAACTTGATGGGACC
>NZ_KQ970759.1:488781-489359 GCF_001579175.1 Streptococcus oralis | reverse complement strand
ATATTGACCTCGATCATTGCGCTCAACCAAGGCCTTGAGATAGATTGGAAGAGGCTTTTTCTTAGGTTCTTTAATCGGATATCGATCCATGTTCCCGTTCTGATAGGCTGCGCTAAAGTCTCTAACAGGGCTTTCTTCAGGTCGAGGGTTAACCGGAGACTCTATATCAGAGCCCAAGTCCATCAGAGCTTGGTTAAAGTCACCTGGTCGTTTCGGATCAATCAAGATTTCCATCATAGCTTGGAAAATCTTGCGATTGCTGGGAACTCCGATATCATAATTTACCTCAAACAAGCGCGCTAAAACTCGCATGACATTGCCATCAACTGCTGGCTCAGGTAGATTAAAAGCGATACTGGAAATTGCTCCCGCAGTATAGGGGCCAATCCCTTTCAAGCTAGAAATCCCTTCGTAAGTGTTTGGAAATTTCCCTTCAAAGTCTGTCATAATCTGCTGAGCCGCCGACTGCATATTGCGTACGCGGGAATAATAGCCCAACCCCTCCCAAGCTTTCAGTAAACGCTCCTCAGGCGCATTTGCCAAACTTTCAACAGTTGGAAACCAGTCCAAAAATCGTT
>NZ_KQ970759.1:483378-488541 GCF_001579175.1 Streptococcus oralis | reverse complement strand
TTTGCCAAACTTTCAACAGTTGGAAACCAGTCCAAAAATCGTTCATAGTAGGGAATAACCGTATCTACCCTAGTCTGCTGCAGCATGATTTCAGAAACCCAGATGTGATAAGGATTTTTACTTCTTCGCCAGGGTAAATCCCGTTTGTTTTCATCGTACCAGTTGAGGAGTTTCTCACGGAAAGAGGAAATCTTCTCCTCTGGCCACATGTCAACACCGTATTCTTTCAAATCTAACATATATCTAGTATAACATAGAAGCTTCTAACTGTCCTTTTCTTAGCGCTAAAAAGCCTCTTCCTAAAGGAAAGAGGCCTATTTCTTATTGATGAACCGCTTGTGCAGCAGTGATAAGAGTCAACTTGTAAACATCGTCAGAGTTACATCCACGAGAAAGGTCGTTTACTGGTTTATTCAAACCTTGCAATACAGGACCTACAGCCGCGAAGCCACCAAGACGTTCTGCAATCTTATAGCCAATATTTCCTGCTTCGATACCAGGGAAGATAAAGACAGTTGCTTGCCCAGCAACGTTACTTCCTGGAGCTTTCAATGCTGCAGTTTCAGGGTGGAAGGCCGCATCAAATTGCAATTCTCCATCGATTTCAAGGTCAGGACGCAAATCGTGCGCAATTTTCGTTGCTTCAACAACCTTATCAACACTATCACCAAAACCTGAACCTTTAGTAGAATAGCTTAGCATGGCAATTTTAGGTTCGATGCCAAACATTTTAGCTGTAATAGCTGAGTTGATAGCAATCTCTGCCAAGGCTTCTGCGTCTGGATTGATATTAATGGCACAGTCACCAAATAGGTAACGTTCTGTCCCACGAACCATGAGGAAGGCACCTGAAGTACGAGTTACATTTGGACGAGTTTTAATGATTTGGAGTGCAGGACGAACTGTTGCAGCTGTTGAGTGAGTAGCACCTGATACCATTCCATCAACATAGCCCATGTGAACGAGCATAACACCAAAGTAGTTGACATCTTCAAGCAAAATCTTACGAGCACCTTCTTCACTCATTTTACCTTTACGACGTTCAACCAAGGTAGTAACCATTTCTTCGAATTGAGGATAGTGTTGAGGGTCAATCACTTCATAGCCGTCCATAACCCCTTCAATTTCAAGATAAATTTTGATTTTTTCTGGGTTCCCAAGCAAAACAGGAACAACTTCTGTTTCTTTTACCAAGCGTTTGGTTGCCTGAAGAATACGAGGTTCTTCCCCTTCAGGGAGAACAATACGAGCATTTTTGCCAACTAGGTTGGCTTTGAGATTTTCAAAAACTTCCATGAGTTTTCTCCTTTAAGAAATTAAATTATACTCAAAATAGATTTTAAAGAGTATTAGTTGATAACTGAGTAATAAGATTGTTAAAATCATCTGGCAAGGGGCTTTCCAGCTCTAGCTGACGCTCCAAGAAGGGATGATAAAATGATAAGAAATGGCAATGCAAGGCCTGTCGTTGAATCCCATCGTCTAGGCTACCTCCATAAAGATCGTCCCCCAACAAGGGAAAACCGATATGAGAAAAATGCACTCTGATCTGATGGGTTCGCCCAGTATGCAATTGAATATCGATCAGGTGAATATCTCCATAAGACGCTACAACTTTGTAAGAGGTATGGGCGTATTTTCCACCCTTGGCAACCCTTCTCGTGATAATGGAGTCCACATCACGCGCAATCGGGGCAATAATCTCCCCTTCTGGCTCCAAATCCCCATTGCCCTTAACCAAAGCGAAATAACGTTTTTCGATAGACTTTCGTTGCAGTTGCTTGTCTAATCGTGCATGAGCATAACCGTGCTTGGCAAAGAGCATCAAACCAGATGTATCCCGATCCAGTCTGGTCACGATATGAACCTGCTGGTTTTCATACTCCTGCTTAACATAGTAGCCTTTGATAAAATTCGCAATGGTATTGGAATGATTGACACTGGGAATGGAGGCTACTCCATAAGGCTTATTCAAAACCAAAAAGTGGTCATCCTCATACAAGATATCTAAAGGACGGTCAATGGCTTCAAGGGTTTCAAAGCCTTCCTCTGCTGGAATATCAATGGTAACCCTATCTCCAATATCTAAGAGATAAGTCGCATTCTGAGGTTGAACATTGACTAGGATAGCCCCACCTCGAAACTTTATCTTAGCCAACAGTCCTTTAGAAACCTCGTGTTTCTTCAGAAAGGTTTTGACCTTGACATGTTCATCTGCGATAAATTCGAACCTCATTCGTCCACCTCGCCGATGAAGGCATCTTTGACACGATTCCAGAAACTAGTGTGGCTTGGTGTTGCTACAAAGTGAATCTTGTGATGGTCGATTTGGTACTCAATCCGTTCTATATTTCGGAAAGAATAGGTACTATTGTCAACAGATAGCGTGTGATAGTCATTACGAGTTGGTAAAAGCTCAATTTTGTCTTTCTTCGGAACAATAATTGACGAACCTAGAGTCCGATAAACTCGATTATTGAGACTTGCAATTTCAGTCAGTTGCAAGGCTTCAATGGTAGGATGCAAAACGGCTCCTCCCAAGGATTTGTTATAGGCAGTGCTCCCAGTAGGCGTTGAGACAGTCACACCATCTCCACGAAAGCGCTCGAATGGAACGTGGTTAATGATGATATCTGCAACCATGGTACGGTCTGACCGACGGATACTCGCTTCATTTAGAGCACGGAAGGTTTTTACATCACCGTTTTCAAGAGTCACTTTGACATTCAGGACTGGATAAGAAACCTTGGCTCCAGAATCCAGTTGGAGATTGGTAACCAACTGGTCCAACTCAAAGTCACGGTAATCCGTGTAAAATCCCAAGTGTCCTGTATGCACACCTACAAATCGAACCTTGTCTAACTGATTCTCGTACTTGTGAAAAGCAGACAAAAGCATCCCATCTCCACCAATCGAAATAACGATATCGGGATTTGTATCATTAATTATAAAATGCTGTTTTTTGAGTTTTTCCCTCAGTTTATGTAAAACTTTCTGACTCTGCGGCTTTCTATTAGCTATGAGGTCAACTCGCTTACCTGTATTCTTCATCTGTATCGTCACTATTTCCTACACCGTCGTTTAGTTTTCTACTCAAAGGATCAAAGAGTGCCTGAGCTTCCTGAATGTCATCTCGAATCTTGCCCATTTCTTCATCTAGTTGATGAGCAATTTTGGCAGTGATTTCCAATCTTTCTTTTATTTCCTCTGGAAAGTCCCCCTGGTACTTATAATTGAGCGAATGCTCAATGGTAGCCCAAAAGTTCATAGCCAAGGTCCGAATTTGAATCTCGGCGAGAATGGTCTTAGCCCCATTTATCGTATCTACAGTATATTCGACAACAACATGATAAGAACGATAACCCGACGCCTTACGATGGTTGATATAATCTCGTTCCTGAACGACTCTCATATCGTGACGTTTACGTAGAATTGCAACAACTTCTTCCACGTCATCAACAAACTGAACCATGACACGTAGCCCTGCGATATCTTGCAAGTCATTTTCCAGAGTTGCATAAGTAATTCCTCGACGAGCCATTTTTTCTTTGATACTTTCAATCGGTTTTACCCGACCAGTTACAAACTCGATCGGAGAATGCTTGTTTTGCTTACGGTACTGCTTGCGAATCCCACGAAGTTTAATCTTCAATTCACCAACAGCTTGAATGTAAGGATCTAAAAATTCTTCCCATTCTATGGTCATATTTTCTCCCTTTTAGTATGAGATTGTGCTGTTAAAAATTTTTGATTTTTTCACTACAATCTTATACAATAAATACATTGTACATTATACCATAAATCCGCTTTCAAAGATAAAGAAAAGGTTAGAAAAATGAAACAATTAGAAATTGAACTGAAAACACTACTGAAAAAAGATGACTACAATCATTTAAAAAAACAGTTTGCCCATGTAGCTCCTGTTCACCAAAAAAACTACTACATTGACACGCCTGATTTCCAGTTGCGCGAAAAAAGGTTGCCATGCGCATTCGCGCCCTTTCAGATTGCGCTGAATTAACCTTGAAAGTTCCTCAAACTATTGGAAATATGGAATACAATCAAAAAATGACTCTTCCAGAAGCTGAATATTATTTAGAAAAACAGATCCTACCTCAAGGGATTGTTCTGGAGAAACTTACTGAGATTGGTATTGAAAGCCATAACTGGCTTATTCTAGGTTGTCTTGAAACGATTCGTTACGAAATGGAAACCGATATCGGTTTGATGGCCTTAGATCAAAGCCATTACTTTGGTCAAACCGACTACGAACTGGAACTTGAAGTCAGTGATTTTGAACAAGGAAAAGTCGATTTTCAGCAATTTTTAGATGAAAATCACATAACTTACCAGAAGGCTCCATCAAAATTAATTCGATTCATTAAAAACATGAAAAAAGCTGAAATAATCTCCTTTTTTTGGTAAAATAGAAAAGATAAAAATAATAGAATCTTCATTAAGAAAAAGAAACTTTTCCAAAGAAGATTCACAAAGTTTACAGAGGACGGTCTATAATGTCAGATAGAAACAACATGAAACTTTTCACCCTAAACTCTAACCCAGAAATCGCTCAAAAGATTGCTGATACTGTTGGTGTCCCTCTTGGAAAATTATCTTCACGTCAATTTTCTGATGGTGAAATCCAAGTCAATATCGAAGAGAGTGTTCGTGGGTATGACGTCTATATCATTCAATCAACAAGCTACCCAGTTAGCAACCACTTGATGGAATTATTGATTATGGTTGATGCCTGTGTTCGCGCAAGTGCTCATAGTATCAACGTCGTCCTTCCTTACTTTGGCTATGCGCGTCAGGATCGTATCGCTTCTTCCCGTGAACCACTGACAGCTAAATTGGTTTCAAATATGTTAGTAAAAGCTGGAGTTGACCGTGTTCTAACTCTTGACCTCCACGCTGTACAGGTACAAGGATTCTTCGACATTCCTGTGGACAATCTTTATACAATTCCTCTATTTGCTAAACACTACTGTGACAAAGGTCTTCTTGGTTCTGATGTCGTTGTGGTTAGTCCAAAAAACTCTGGTGTTAAACGTGCTCGTAGCTTAGCTGAATACTTGGATGCTCCAATCGCTATCATTGACTATGCTCAAGATGACTCAGAACGAAGTGAGGGCTATATCATTGGGGATGTTGAAGGTAAGA
>NZ_KQ970759.1:477926-483206 GCF_001579175.1 Streptococcus oralis | reverse complement strand
GATTGACGATATCCTAAATACTGGTCGTACTTTCTCTGAAGCAGCAAAAATCGTTGAACGCGAAGGGGCAACTGAAATCTATGCGGTCTCTAGTCACGGCCTCTTTGTAGAAGGTGCTGCTGAACTTCTAGACGCAACTAACATTAAAGAAATCCTTGTAACGGACTCTGTAGTAACAAAAGAAAGAACTCCTAAAAATGTATGTTACATTACTGCTAGCGAATTGCTCGGTGATGCTATCATCCGTATTCACGAAAGAAAACCAGTCAGCCCACTCTTTGCCTACAACAAAAAGAAATAAGGTGATTCTTTGATTTATTTGGACAATGCTGCAACTACACCTATGTCAGCTGTAGCTATCGCAGAAATGACCAAGGTCATGCAAGAAACCCATGGTAATCCGTCAAGTATTCATAGTCATGGTCGTCATGCTGGTAAACTGCTCCGTGAAGCTCGTCATGACTTGGCTCACTTACTTGAAACCAAACCTCAACATATCTTTTTCACGTCTGGTGGTACAGAAAGTAACAATACAGCTATCATTGGCTATTGTCTCCGTCATCAGGAACGTGGCAAACATATCATCACTACAGCTATTGAACACCATTCTGTCCTTGAGACCATTGATTATCTGGTTCAACATTTTGGCTTTGAAGCGACAGTTATCCAACCAGTAAATCAAGAAATCGATGCCCAACAGATTCAAGAAGCTTTACGTGACGATACCATCCTCGTTTCAACTATGTATGCTAATAATGAAACAGGGAGTCTCTTGCCTATTGCTGAGATTGGACATATTTTAAAAGACCATCCTGCTGCTTATCATGTAGACGCTGTTCAAGCTATCGGGAAAATTCCTATTCATCCCGAAGGATTAGGAATTGATTTCCTTAGCGCTTCTGCTCACAAGTTCCATGGTCCAAAAGGAGTTGGTTTCCTCTACGCTTCATCTATGGACTTTGATTCCTACCTTCACGGTGGGGACCAAGAGCAAAAAAAACGGGCTGGAACAGAAAACCTTGCAGCCATTGTAGGTATGGTTGCTGCTCTCAAAGAAGATCTGGATTATCAAGTTGATTATTACCAAAAACTAAGTTCCCTTAAAACAGTTTTTCTAGAAGAGATTGCCGATTTAGACTACTATCTCAATGAAAGTCGCAACCAACTGCCTTATGTTTTAAATATCGGTTTTCCTGGTCAGAAAAATGATTTGCTTTTACTTCGGTTAGACCTTGAGGGAATTTCAATTTCAACTGGTTCTGCTTGTACTGCTGGTATTGTGCAAACCAGTCATGTACTCGAAGCTTTCTATGGACCCGATTCGCCTCGTTTAAAAGAATCTGTCCGTATCAGTCTCTCTCCTCTTAATACTGAGGAAGAACTGAAACAACTCGCACAAACCTTAAAAAATATTATTGGAGATTAAACTAATGGCATTCGAAAAAACCATTAAACTACAAAACTGTCGCTACAACTATACACTTAGTCCAACTGTTAAAAAGTTCACACTAAAAGACAATACTTTCTTTGAAACAAAAGTAGGAAACTACGAACTGACTCGTCTACTTGAGAAAGTACCTAATAGTGGTGAAGGTTTCAAACTAAAAATCATCATCAATAAAGACCTTACAGGTGTTAAACTCAACATTACTGATAAATCCGGTCTTCGTTTGGTAGATATCTTTAAATCAGAGGAACACCATATCCACCAAGAAAAATTCTACTTCCTCATGGATAGTCTTGTAGAACGTGGGATTTTCACTAAAGAGGAAAGATAAGGCCTCATGTATCGTCTCACCTACCTAGATAGTTACCAAATTGAGCGCATGCTTGAATATACCGACTACGATGAGCTCATGTTATCCCTATCAGGATGCGTGACCCTACCAGATACATTTCTGGTAACCTCGTTAACCTTTAATGATAAAGTGATCTACCGAGGATTAGTCGGAGATCTCTATCGATTTCTATCACAAGTCCATTTTTTAGATAAAAACTAAGAATTTTCTTAGTTTTTTCTTATTTTTGTTGATTTTTTCACAATGTTTCTATAAAATAGAAGAATAGAAAGGTTGTGATTTTGTGAAAGAAAAACAGTCTGCTATTCCAAAAGCAACAGCAAAAAGACTCTCACTTTACTATCGAATTTTCAAGAGATTTCATGCAGAAAAAATCGAACGTGCCAACTCTAAACAAATTGCAGAGGCTATCGGTATCGATTCGGCGACCGTCCGTCGTGATTTTTCCTACTTTGGTGAACTAGGAAGACGTGGATTTGGTTATGATGTTAAAAAACTCATGACGTTTTTTGCTGACCTCCTAAATGATAACTCCATCACCAATGTTATGTTGGTTGGGATTGGTAATATGGGGCATGCCCTTCTCCACTACCGCTTCCACGAGCGCAACAAAATGAAAATTATCATGGCCTTTGACCTGGATGACCATCCTGAAGTCGGTACTCAGACTGCTGACGGGATTCCCATCTATGGTATATCTCAAATCAAGGAAAAGATTAAGGACGCAGATGTCAAAACTGCTATCCTGACTGTTCCAAGTGTCAAATCTCAAGAAGTAGCCAACCTCTTGGTTGATGCTGGTATAAAAGGTATTCTCAGTTTTTCTCCTGTCCACTTGCACCTTCCAAAAGATGTGGTCGTTCAGTACGTCGATTTGACAAGTGAACTCCAAACTCTCCTCTATTTTATGCGGAAAGAGGATTAGAAAGCGAAAGCATTTATGAATAAACCAGTTATTGGGATTACAGGAAATGAAAAAGCTCATCCAGATGATGACATCATGATGAGCTATGCAGCAAAAGGCTTTGTTGAAGGAGTCAAGGACGCTGGCGGAATTCCCATTATCCTTCCGATTGGTGACCAAGAAATGGCACATCACTATATTAGCATGATTGATAAACTCATCCTAACTGGTGGGCAAAATGTCGATCCAAAATTCTATGGTGAGCCAAAAATAATTGACAGCGATGACTACCATTTACAAAGGGATATCTTTGAACTAGCTCTTATCAAAGAAGCTATCCAACAGAAAAAACCGATTTTTTCTGTTTGTCGTGGTACCCAGCTTTTTAATGTTGCCATGGGAGGCACACTTCATCAAGATATCGAAGACCACTGGCAGGATTGTTCAGCCGAATACACTACCCAGCGACTTCTTACCGAACCAGATACTGTTCTCAGAGAAATTTACGGAGAAATCTCACATATTAACTCCTTCCACCATCAGAGTATCAAGGATTTGGCTCCAAATTTAAAGGTTGTGGCCTATGATCCCAAGGATAGGATTATCGAGGCAGTCGTAACAACAGATGACATCCCATTTCTCGGCGTCCAATGGCATCCAGAATTTCTATTTGAAAATCGCCCCAAGGATAAAACACTATTTGACTATGTTGTTAATGAACTTTAAATCAGATCAGTCTTTTCACGGTAACTAAAATAATCGGAATGAGAGACAATCAAATGATCCAGAAACACCAGTCCCATTAGTTCACAGGCTTCCTTGACTAACTTGGTTACATGATCATCATTTCGGCTAGGTGCTACTGCACCTGAAGGATGATTGTGGACTAAAATAACAGAAGTCGCCATATGCTTGATGGCATAGTGAAGGATTTCCCTCGGTTCAGCAATGCTACGTGTCGCGGATCCGATAAAGATGGTCTGCTGATGAATAATTTGATTTTGAGTATTGAGATAGAGCGCCACTAGGTGCTCTTGTTTTTTATCACCAAGTTCCTGTTGCATTTTTTTAGCTAGCTTTTGACTGCTGAGAATACTTTCCATCTCAAGAGTTTCATGCTTGTGAATGCGATTCCCCAGTTCAATCACTGCTTGTAGTTCAATAGCTTTAATGCGTCCAATACCAGACAGACTCTGCAATTCCTGCAGGGTCATTTTTTTCAAATCAGTTAGACTGGTCAAACTGTTCAAGACTTTCTGGGAAATTTCAAAAACATTTGCCTGACGCGTTCCAGTTCTGAGTAGTATAGCTAGCAATTCTTGATTGCTCAGTGCCTCTACTCCTTCTTTAACTAGTCTTTCTCTAGGCAAGAGTGAATCTTCTTGGAATGAAATACTGTACATAAAAATCCTCCTCACTTTATTATTCGTGAGAAGGATGGAAAATTAGATTTTTTTCTCAATTGGAGCTACACTGGCTAGGAGTTTTTTCAGCCCCACTTCTGGGAAATTGATTTTCAGTTCCTGCGTATCGCCACTACCCGAAACTTCAAGGACTGTTCCCTCTCCCCACTTCTTGTGAAGGGCAATATCCCCAATAGACCAACTTGTATCAGTCGAATCTTTTTTATTTCCGGCTGCAAATTGTCCAAATGGGAGACCACTTGACTGGATAGAGCTTGGTGCAGCCTTGCGTTTTCTTTCTTGAAGTGCCTGGGCTAAGCTCATACCTTGACCAAAGGCCACTCCACCATTGCTATAAGATGCTTTAAAGTTAGTATTCGCTGGTCGAGCCAAGCCCTGATACTCAAGCAGGTCCGAACTGATTTCATTGATGAAACGTGTTGGACGGTTATAGTTGGTCTTCCCAAACAGTAATCGAGAGTTGGCATTGGTTAGATAGAGGATTTTCTCCGCGCGCGTGATACCTACATAGGCCAAACGGCGTTCTTCTTCCAGTTCATCAGGATCCTCAGCTGCGCGGCTAAGCGGAAAGACATTCTCCTCCATCCCGATAATAAAGACAACTGGGAACTCGAGTCCCTTAGCAGCGTGCAAGGTCATCAAGGTCACTTCCGATGTTTCCTGACTACCAGAGTCCGTATCCGCAATCAAGGCCAAATCATTCAAGAAACGACTGAGTTTATCTAAACCTGTTTCCTCTTCTTGACTATCAGGATTGTCGTCAAAATTCTTAGTAACAGATAGGAACTCTTCGATATTCTCAACCCGAGCCTTGCTTTCTAAGGTTGCTTGGGTATTAAGAATCTCGACATAACCTGTTTTTTCAAGAACTGCTTCAACCAACTCTGTTATGCTTAATTGATCCAGTTGCTCTCGCAAATCCAAAATCATATTGGCAAACTCCCAGATAGACTGGGCTGCTTTTCCTTTGATGCCGGACAGCATGATATTGGCTGAAGCGTCTAGCATGGACATCTCTTGTAGGTTAGCAAAGTCGCGAATTTTCTCAACAGTACCTGGCCCAATTCCACGTTTCGGCTCGTTGATAATGCGCTCAAAACTGATATTGTCACTCAGATTGGCAATGAGGTTAAGATAAGCGATAATATCACGG
>NZ_KQ970759.1:475976-477536 GCF_001579175.1 Streptococcus oralis | reverse complement strand
GTATAAGGAATATTGGACTTAAGCAGGGCCTCCTCAATAGTACGAGATTGCGCATTAGTCCGATAAAGAACTGCAAAATCCTTGTGGAGAAAGTTTTGACTACGACCAAGTTCATCAATGGTTTTGGCTACAAAAACAGCTTCATCTTGTTCGTCATTGGCACGATAATAAATAATCTGCTCCCCATCAGCATTCTGAGTCCAGAGATTCTTAGGACGACGATTTTTATTATTTTTAATGACATCATTGGCGGCTTGGAGAATGGTTTTGGTTGAGCGATAGTTTTCTTCTAACAAGACAACCTTAGCTTTGGGATAGTCTTTCTCAAAATCTAAGATATTTTGCATATCCGCACCACGCCAACCATAGATAGACTGGTCCGCATCACCGACCACACAGATGTTTTTAAAGCGTGAAGCCAAGAGTTTGACCAATTGATACTGGGCATGGTTGGTATCTTGGTACTCATCCACGTGAATGTATTGGAACTTCTGCTGGTAGTAGGTCAAGACATCAGGATTTTGATCAAAAAGACGCAGGGTCAACATGATTAAATCATCAAAGTCAACGGACTCAGACTGACGAAGCTCTTTTTGATAGGCTGTGTAACACTGAGCCACGATTTGCGTGTACATATCTCCAGCTTGGGCAGCATAAGCCACATCATCAATCAAGTCATTCTTAGCATTGGAAATAGTCCCCAAAATGGTTCGTTCATTCCATTTTTTAGGGTCCAAGTTTAATTGCTTGAGGATTCGTTTCATGAGGGTTCTCTGTTCACCAGGATCTACAATAGTGAAATTACGATTGTAGCCGATATGATCTGCATCACGACGCAGAATACGAACACACATGGAGTGAAAAGTCGCAATCAGACAGTCCTGAGTAGCTGGATTAAGACCATAAGCACGCTCTTTCATCTCACGCGCAGCCTTGTTGGTAAAGGTAATGGCCAAGATATTCCAAGGATTGACCATTTTTTCATCAATCAAATAAGCAATACGGTGGGTCAAAACACGAGTCTTTCCAGAGCCAGCCCCCGCCATGATTAACAAGGGGCCTTCTGTCGTTTGCACCGCCTCAGCCTGACGGTCATTCATTCCATTCAATAATGCGTTCATCTTCTCTTCCTTACTCTTGAAGTCAATGTTTCTATTATATCAGAAATCAGGGAAAATAGAAACTTAACAGAGAACACTTTGACAAGACAAATTTTCATCAGTGCTTACAAAACATGTATTTTTCAAATGAAGTTGAGGTTATTCTTTGACAGGAAAAAGAGCTTGGATAGCATTTCCAAACTCTTTTAATCTCATCTAAATCTTAGAACAAGCCTAGAACGGTTCCGTCGCTTTCAACATCCATATTGAGAGCTGCTGGTCGTTTTGGAAGTCCTGGCATGGTCATGACATCACCAGTTAAGGCAACGATGAAGCCTGCACCTAATTTTGGTACCAATTCACGAATGGTAATTTCAAAGTTCTCTGGCGCTCCAAGTGCATTTGGATTGTCTGAGAAACTGTACTGAGTTTTAGCCATACAGATTGGCAATTTATCCCA
>NZ_KQ970759.1:474635-475956 GCF_001579175.1 Streptococcus oralis | reverse complement strand
TTGTGTTTGAGCTTTCTTCTCAAAGTTGACTTTGCTACCGCGATAGATTTCAGTAACAATCTTTTCGATCTTTTCTTGGACAGAAAGGTCATTGTCATACAAACGTTTATAGTTAGCTGGTGTTTCAGCAATTGTCTTGACAACCGTTTCAGCAAGCGCTACTCCTCCTTCTGCGCCATCAGCCCAGACACTTGCTAGTTCAACTGGCACATCAATATAAGCACAGAGTTCTTTCAAGGCTGCGATTTCAGCTTCAGTATCAGAAACAAATTCGTTAATCGCGACGACTGCAGGCACTCCAAATTTACGGATATTCTCAACGTGGCGTTTCAAGTTAGCAAAACCTGCACGAACCGCTTCAACATTTTCTTCTGTCAAAGCATCTTTAGCAACTCCACCGTTCATCTTGAGGGCACGAAGGGTTGCGACGATAACTACCGCATCTGGAGAAGTTGGCAAGTTTGGTGTCTTGATATCAAGGAATTTCTCAGCACCAAGGTCTGCACCAAAACCAGCTTCAGTAACAGTGTAATCAGCCAAGCGAAGGGCTGTGCTTGTTGCCAAAACAGAGTTACATCCATGAGCAATGTTGGCAAATGGACCACCATGTACAAAGGCAGGTGTACCATAAATTGTCTGAACCAAGTTCGGTTTAATAGCATCCTTCAAGATCAAAGCCAAGGCACCTTCAACCTTCAAATCACCTACAGAAACAGGGGTACGGTCATAGCGATAGCCAATAACGATATTAGCCAAACGGCGTTTCAAGTCCTCGATGTCCGTCGCCAAGCACAAAATCGCCATGATTTCAGAAGCAACTGTAATATCAAAACCATCCTCACGTGGAATACCATTTAGAGGACCGCCAAGACCAACAGTCACATGGCGAAGAGCACGGTCGTTCAAGTCCACAACGCGCTTCCAAATAATACGACGTTGGTCAATTCCCAGCTCATTTCCTTGGTGCAAGTGGTTGTCAATCAATGCAGAAAGGGCATTGTTAGCAGTTGTAATGGCATGCATATCCCCAGTAAAGTGGAGGTTGATGTCTTCCATTGGCAACACTTGGGCATAACCACCACCAGCAGCACCACCTTTAATCCCCATTACTGGTCCAAGAGATGGTTCGCGGATAGCAATCATGGTTTTCTTGCCGATTTTGTTTAAGGCATCTGCAAGACCGATGGTAATAGTTGACTTTCCTTCACCCGCTGGTGTTGGGTTAATGGCAGTAACCAAGATTAATTTACCAACTGGATTGCTCTCAACTGCTCGAATTTTATCAAAACTAAGCTTAGCCTTGTACTTTCCGTACAATTCC
>NZ_KQ970759.1:467673-473707 GCF_001579175.1 Streptococcus oralis | reverse complement strand
CAGGTTTTGTTTTTGAAAAAAACACCCAAGATTATCTCTCTAGTCAAAGAGTGGAATCCTTCTATTCATCTGATTGGTTTCAAACTGTTGGTTGATGTTACTGAAGATCATCTTATTGAAGTTGCCAGACAGAGTCTTGTCAAGAACCAGGCTGACATAATCATAGCAAATGACCTGACTCAAATCTCAGCAAATCAGCATCATGCAATCTTTGTTGAGAAAGAGCAACTCCAAACCGTTCAAACCAAAGAGGAAATTGCAAACCTCCTCCTTGAGAAAATTCATGCATGTGATTCATAGAAAGGAAAGCTATGGCAAACATTCTGATCGCAGTGACAGGTTCCATTGCCTCCTATAAAGCAGCTGACCTCGTCAGTTCCTTGAAAAAACAAGGCCATGATGTCACTGTCTTAATGACCGAGGCGGCAAGAGAGTTTATCCAGCCTTTGACACTACAGGTGCTCTCACAAAATCCAGTTCACCTTGATGTCATGCAAGAACCCTATCCTGATCAAGTCAATCATATCGAAAGAGGAAAAGAAACAGACCTTTTTATCGTTGTCCCTGCTACTGCTAATACCATTGCCAAACTTGCGCACGGTTTTGCGGATAACATGGTGACCAGTACCGCTCTTGCCCTACCAAGTCACATCCCTAAACTCTTAGCTCCGTCCATGAATACAAAGATGTATGACCATCCGGCAACTCAGACAAACCTTAAAACTTTAGAAACATATGGTTACAAGCTCATCTCTCCGAAAGAATCCTTACTTGCATGTGGTGACTACGGAAGGGGAGCTTTGGCAGACCTGAATACTATTTTAGAAAGAATAAAGGAAACCCTCGATGAACAAACGCTCTAACATTGCACCCATTGCTATCTTTTTTGCAGTTATGCTCGTTATCCACTTTTTGAGTTCTCTCCTATTTAACCTTTTCCCATTCCCGATTAAACCAACTATCGTTCATATTCCAGTAATCATTGCTAGTATCATCTATGGCCCTCGAGTTGGAGTTACACTTGGTTTTCTTATGGGGCTATTGAGCTTAACGGTAAACACGATTACCATCCTTCCAACCAGCTACCTATTCTCACCTTTTGTACCAAACGGAAACATCTATTCAGCAATGATTGCCATCCTACCTCGTATTTTGATTGGTCTAACACCTTATCTAGTTTATAAACTATTGAAAAACAGAACGGGTCTCATCATTGCCGGAGCTCTCGGTTCACTTACAAATACAGTCTTTGTACTTGGAGGAATCTTCTTCCTTTTTGGAAATGTCTTCGATGGAAATATCCAAAAACTCCTAGCAACCGTTATTTCAACCAACTCAATTGCTGAGCTTGTCATCTCTGCAGTTCTCACAGTAGCAATTGTCCCACGTTTACAAACCTTGAAAAAATAAAACAACTCCACTTTCGTACTGAAGGTGGAGTTTTCATATTTAAAGCATGAGAATAATCAAAAAAATGTGAAATCCAAAAAGCAGGAATTGATGCGAAAACCGTATAGGTTGCTGACTTTTCTGACTATCCAAGTATATACTTACCGACAATAAAATCAAACCAAAAGCAATTACCATTCTGACGAGATAGGCAATTTCCATAATAGCAGCCTTCAAAAGAATACCTAATAAGGGAAGGCCAAAAAGTGAAAGAGCTAGGGTACCTGCTAATAGAGAGATTAACGAAAGGACCAATAAACTATAAAGTATGAAACGAGTCCAACCTGAGACAACTTTCCCTTCTTTTCTCTGCTTTGACATCATCACGATTACCACGATTAGGTAAACAAAAAGTATCATCACAATTTCTCCTCAGTTCCTATTATTCTTTACCACATTTTAACCAAAT
The DNA here is from genome assembly GCF_001579175.1 of Streptococcus oralis. Taxonomy (GTDB): domain Bacteria; phylum Bacillota; class Bacilli; order Lactobacillales; family Streptococcaceae; genus Streptococcus; species Streptococcus oralis_O. The sequence goes on along the minus strand of NZ_KQ970759.1, from coordinate 471,849 downwards.
ATGTCTTAAAAATCAATATTGAACCTTGACTTGGCTGACTATTTATTGTACTATACTTATGTATATACAGATAAATGGAGGTTCTTATGGATATACGAAAAAAAACGCAGTTTATGACCATGACTGCCCTACTCACTGCAATAGCGATTTTGATTCCAATCATTATGCCTTTTAAAATCGTTATCCCACCGGCTTCTTACACATTGGGAAGTCATATCCCCATCTTTATCGCCATGTTTCTTTCGCCTTTGATGGCTGCTTTTGTGATTATTGCTTCTAGTCTTGGCTTCCTGATGGCAGGCTATCCCATGGTTATCGTCCTGCGTGCCTTCTCTCACATCGTTTTTGGTACTTTGGGGGCTTTGTACTTAAAGAAATTCCCTGAAACCTTGGATAAGCCAAAGACATCTTGGATTTTTAACTTTGTTTTGGGTGTTGTTCATGCTATCGCTGAAGTAATAGCTTGTATCATCTTCTATGCTACTTCAGGGACAAATGTTGAAAATATGTTTTATGTTCTCTTTGTTCTAGTTGGTTTTGGAACAATTGTCCATAGTATGGTAGACTATACATTAGCACTAGCTGTCTATAAAGTGCTTCGAAAACGTCGCTAAAAGGAAAAACTATGACAAAGGATCGCAAACAAGCTCTTCTCAAACTCTTAAAAGAGGCGCCAAAAGCTCTCAATGGTCAAACCTTGGCTGAACACTTCCATGTTACGCGCCAGGTCATTGTACAGGACATCGCTATTCTCCGAGCAGATGGAGCTCCTATCCTATCCACCAATCGTGGTTATATCTACAAAGAAAATGATGCCAGCCCCTACGTCCACAAACTCTTTAAAGTGAAACATGAACTGGAAGAAATCGGACAGGAACTACTAGCCATTGTAGATAATGGCGGTCGTGTTCAAAATATCTTAATCGATCATCCCGTTTATGGCGAAATTGAAACCCTACTCAAACTCACCTGTCGTCGAGATGTCCAGCATTTTTTAGAACAAGTCGAGAACTCTGACTTTAGACCACTTTCAGAATTGACAGATGGCACCCATTACCACCTTGTTGAAGCCGAAACACAACAAGACCTCCACTATATCGAGGAGGCCTTGGATCAGTTAGGTTATTTAGTAAAAGACTAGAAGGTTTCTTTCTCCCAGCCGTCCTCTGTACGGTGGCGATAGAAGAACTCAGACTTGTCAGATGCTTCCATCATTTCCATCAAAGGCAACATATCATAGGCCAGTTCCAAGTTAGGAATCTGGTCTTTTTGTACCCAAGATACTTCTTCAAATCAAAAAAGTTGAGACCTTTTTATATAGAAGCAACTGTATCATGCTCTAAAGACTATCCGCTTGATTTTATATCGAAAAGCTTCTCCGTAATTTTTCACACTTTCGTTCCCTTAATTTTACTTTCGAGCGATAAACATACCATATTCTTTAGGAATGATCAACATACCATTATTAAACTCACTTTCCAATCTTTTACGTATTATTTCCTCTTCTAACGAACCTATTTCTGAAATTCCTTTAAAGGATTGGATGTATTTAACTAGGTCATCTATACTAGTTACCTGTAACTCATCATCATAGAGTAATGTATCGACAGAGTTAAAATATCTACTCAGGTACCTTTTACCATTTTGTAAAGTAAAAGTTTTATTTTCCAAATCTTGATTAACCTCATCTTTAAATAGACTTGCCAAGTAATCTACAACTCCATTTTTACCAAATGTAGCACAGTAAAAAATTCCGCCTGTTTTTAAGACTCTATTCACCTCAGAGAGCGCTTTATGAATATCATTTACATGATGTAGAAGCATATTAGCAATGACAATATCAAATGTTTCATTCTCAAAAGAAATCTTTTGAATATCCATTATTTCATAGTTGACATTGTCTCTATTTCCAATCACTGACTTCGTTGTTTTCACCATATCTTTAGAAAAATCTGTAATAACCAACTGCTTCATTTTATCTATAGAATCACTGTTACTTTTCCATAGTTCTCCTGTACCACATCCCAATTCTAGAACCTTTACTTCATTAGTGATTTGGTAGTTGGAAAATATCCAATTTTTAAATCCTAATTTATTTTTTGAATACTTCTTATGTATGTTTACTCTAATATCAAGATTATCTTGTTTTGCATATTGTTCAATTACTTTATCATCCATTTTCTGGTACTTCCTTTCATATCTTAAGATTATACCATATAATAAAACAATCTCCGATTTCAGAATGGAAGGTGGAGATTGTTCAAAATATAGATAGAAAAGAATAATAAAAATTTTAGAAATAATCAGTTGGCTTACTTCGCCATACTTAGCCTATATTTCAGTACCTTCCTTTAAAGAATAACACCTATCAACTAATCATAGAACTAAAAAGTTTCTTTCTCCCATCCATCTTCTGTACGGTGACGATAGAAGAACTCAGACTTGTCAGGTGCTTCCATCATTTCCATCAAAGGCAGCATATCATAGGCCAGTTCCAAGTTAGGAATCTGGTCTTTTTGCACCCAAGATACTTCTCCTTCCTCTGAGGATTGGAGACTTCCAGTAAACTCTGTCGCCTTATAACAAAAAACGATGTAGCGCCCACCTGTATCTAAGGGCCAATTTTTAATACCGACCAGTTGGGGATTCTGAATCGTTAGGCCTGTTTCTTCATAAATCTCACGAATGACAGACTCGGCAAAGGCCTCGCCATTCTCAACATGTCCTCCTGGAAAGGCATAGCCAGACCAATGATTGTTTTCAGGAGAGCGGTATTGCATGACTACTCGCTTATTTTCTAGATCTTCGATTAGACAGATGTTGGTTAAAATGGTTGCTTGGGCACGGGACATAGATTTGCTCGCTTTCTAAGTTGTTATATGCCTTTTTCGAACTTAATATCAGATTTCATGATGAATGGATTAATCAACTCGTGATGTTCATAAGTAGTACGAGCCAAAAAACCTCTAGCAATGATAATTTCCTTATCTTGTATGCGATAGTCTATATTGATAGGGATGACTGGATCCGAGATAACTGATAAAACAAAGAATGCTGCAAACCAAAGATAAAGTGCCACCAATCCACTAAATAATTGAAAAATAAGGTGATACCATTGAAAATCTCTTGTTCTATAAAAGATTCTCCAGGGATGAATTAAGAAGGTCAAACAAAGAATGAAAAACCAACTATTCCACAAAATCGGCGTAAAAGATAGTCCAAAAACCAACAACACCAAATGAAGAACCATAAAAGTCAGTAAAACCAAATAGAGTGTTTTAAATGAAAATAACTTAATTCGATTTTCTTTTGTCATGATTTTTCCTCTTTTTGTCCTTACATTTCAAAATCACCATCACTATCGCTGGAATGAAGAAAAAGATTAGATAAGTAGCAATTGGAAGCCAGATGAAGCGATAATCAACAGATAATAGGGAAGGAATTTTTTTAACATTTCTCCCTTTTACCCCAACAATTAAGTGGAGAAGAAAAATAGGTCCATTTATGTATAGAAAAGGTTCTAAAAATTCTTGTACTGAAGTCTTTTCACTAAAACCATCTCTAAAAATACCTTGATAGAGTGTGTGCACCAAAAAGACAAAATTCATAATAATTGGCAAAACATAGGACATTTCCTGATATGGTTTCGGGATAAGTGTTGTCCCAAACAACACATACATGATACCAAAAATAGAAAATAATATTATGCCACCATCCATAAAAGAAGCAAGCTTTGGATGCCTTCCCATCCACAATTGGACGTGAGCTATCAAAGAATCCTTTTTATGGATTTTTCTCATTTTTCTGTTCTTTTGTTTGATCTTCTTTGGTTTCTTAATCTTTCGTTCCATTTACGCCTCCTTCTTCTCTTTTCTATCCGTATAACCAAAAGCAGAATGCTCAGCCCCAAGAAAAAGAAAAAGAGATAACTTACAATAGGAGCCCAGACATAGGCCGGATCCATAGAAATTATAGGGGGGAAATTCGTTGACTTACGACGTCCTAGCCAATTCAGACCCACCAAGAGATGAAAGGGAAAAAGAAGACCATTGAACCCAATAAATCCCCATGAAAAGTAACGCCATTTCTGAAGTTTATCACTACTAAAACGAAAGACAAGGAAATAGGTTGATAAGAGCAGAAGGAAAAGATTAAAGCTTAAGGGAGAAAGATAGT
>NZ_KQ970759.1:458042-467653 GCF_001579175.1 Streptococcus oralis | reverse complement strand
CCAATGAAAGAGGCAGCAAGAAATGATACAAACAAAGATCCGAATAACACACTCGTATCCAGGAGTTGACCAATCCTTCGGTGCCTTTCCATCCAAAGATAAATCATCTTAGTCCAAGAAGGCTTTTCTTTTGTCTTGTACTTCATTTGTCTACTCATCTTCATTTTCATCTACTCCTTTTTTTGAAGCTTTAGAGAGAAAGAAGATTGCCAACGTTAACATCAAGACTAGAAGGTAGATGACAATAGGAAACCAGATATAGGAAGACTCCAGTGAAAGCAAAGGCGAGAGAACAACTCTTCCTCTTTTTCTCACACCAATCAGTTGAAAAATGAAGCTAAGGATATTGATATAAATAAAGGGTTCACAAAATCTTTTAAGAGTCCTTTCTTTTTTAGTTTTCACTGACAAAAAGAGAGCATAAAACCTATTACCCAAGATAAAAAGATTCAATTGTAAGGGAAATAAGAGTTCTCTGTACCGATAATCAGCTGGAATGCTTTTGTTCTGTGATGTTGTAAATTCTATAATTAGGAACAAGATGATATAAAAGAACATATCAAGCAAAAATTTGACAAATCGATGCCCTTGTAACCAAAAACGAACAGAATCTAAGCCCTGACGACTTCTTATAATTCTTCTCTTTCAAATCCATAATAACTTCCCTCTATTTAAAATATATTTTAAAACGTAATCATTTGTTGATTTTGCAATCTGAAAACAAATCACAACTGTCCTTGCATTTAACTCTCAAATTCTGATGATTTCTTATATACCATTCTAATTTCAGTGAACGGTTTTCCAAGTTCAAGTATTTTTTCTTGACCATCAAGAGTAAAACCCATTTTTTGATAAAAAGCAATGGCTCGCTTATTCTCTTTTAATACCCATAAGAATATTTCAGAGAACTGTTCAAGAGTCGTCAGAGCTTCCTTCATTAACTTCTGAGCAATACCTTTTCCATAATAGTCTTTTAAAACATATAAGGCAATAATTTCGCCAGCTTGAATAGCCACATCACGAAAGTTTCCATAACTGATAAAACCAACTACCTTCATGCCATCCATCGCAATCAATGTATTTTCTGGATATTTTTGACTAAAGAATCGACATCTTTCTAATGTCATTGTCTCCTGAAATTCTGCAGGTAAAAGGTCGTCATAAGCCTCTCTCCACGTCTGCCAATGAACGAGGGACTTACCTTCTATCTCTTCAGGAGTTTCCATCTGTTTGATAGTAAGATCCATTTATTTTTCTCCTTCACTACCCCAACGCCTTGACTTCCAACATCATATCCCGAATTTGTGCTGCCAGTTCAAAGTCAAGCACTTCGACGGCTTCTTGCATTTGTTAAAAATCAATATACTATTTCATAAACAATTAATTTTTGTCAGCCGAAAATATTTTTAGCAAAAACTCCCTTAGTTTATCATCCTCTATATAAACTATTTGACCATATACTGCCCTAGTCAATAAAATATAATAAGCGTTTTTTACAAATTCATCAATTTGATTAACTCCCTTTTTTGCAGCCGTGTCAAAAAAATTATATTTATCAACTTTTATACATTTTTCTTTCTCATCTAAATAGATATCTTTACCAATATAGACTGATGTGAAATCTACATCAAAACCATGGATATCATAAACATTTCCAACTTCTTTTGTTTTGTTTGCATATTCTCTATACTTTTTGCCATTCTCACTCCATTTCAACACTTCCCCAGTAGATTCAACTTTTAAAAATACTTTATCATTTTTTAAGGGTTTACAATAACCAGCTAATCGTAATGATTTTTTTTCGGAAAATCTTGACTGCTTATCTGTTATATATTGCGCCCAATCCTCTATATTTCTTGCGATTCTAAAATATCCTTTTTCTCCTAAATCTTTATATTTAGAAACAAAGCTATCATCCAAATCTTTTTTAGATTCTATTCCTAACAGATCCTTTATAAATGTTATAAACTTATTTGCAAATTTACTATCATTACCTTTTAAAATTCTGAGCTGAGGTTCTAATTCAGGCGTATTATTAACAGCATTCTGTAAATCTTTAAAAGTTTCTTCAACATATTTATTATCAACTTTTCTTAAACATTGAGTATTATCATAAGAAATTATTAATTGTGAATCATCGAATTTCTTTTTGATATAGTCTAAAACAGATGGATAAGGTAGTTTATCAAACTCTTCCTTCGAAAAATCGTTTATATTATTTGAAATTCCATTAATATTTTTTAAAATATCTGTATCATGTTTGGCACCTGTAGGATAGATTAAATTCTCAGTTAATCTTGTTGTTCGTTGAGCCTCATCAATAAAAATATAATCAAACTTTTTGTTAGTATTTTTTAATTTATTAAAAGTAACAATATCTATATTGTTTTTATTTGGTTTCAATCCGTAACTAGTTAAAATTTTTTTAAATCTATCTCTATGTGTATTCCTTACAAATATAGCAATTTGAGAATTAGGTTTTTCTAATTTTAAACGAGCAATAAGATGTAATAATAGTACAGTTTTCCCTGTTCCAGCTCCCCCTTTAATAAAATGAACACGTTTATCACTTTGTTCTAAAATCATTTTTAAAATGGAATTTTGATTTTCCGTGAGTTCAAAGAAAGGACTTTCCGCAAACAAACTTGAAGTAACTCTCTTTAAATTTGGCTTATTATCAATTAAATCATTATTCTGTAAAATTTTAAGAATATTATTGATTATCTCTTTTTCAACTTCTTCTCTTAAAGATTGATATTTTCCTGATTCATTACCTCTATCTTTGTTTGCAAGTAGTTTACCAACGTAACCATCATCTTTGTTCATGTTTACAAAATTTAAAAAATTAAATTCTTCAATAAAAGTTAAAATCAAAATTTTTTCAATATAATTTAAATTTTGGGATATATTCTCTCCATAAAAAGCTATGTACTCACCATTTATAAATTCTTTAAAACGTTCATAATCTTCTTTTTTTAACTTTTCACTATGCTCTTTAGTTCTCCTACTCACATCAATAGTCTGACCAATATAATACCTTCTTCCATCACTTTGAATAGGGGATATATAAATATAAATCAATGGAAAGTCAGATAGTGCTCTTAAATCTTCATCAGAAATATCAGGAATAATTTCATCTTTGAGTTTAGCTCTAACATATTTAAATTTGGGATTCTTTTTTGGATATTGACCCCAAACAGGAAATTCTTTATTTTCTGTATTAGTCATTCTTTTAACCTTTATATTCTAATCCAACGCCTTGACTTCCAACATCATATCACGGATCTGAGCTGCCAGTTCAAAGTCAAGCACTTCGACGGCTTCTTGCATTTGTTTTTCCAGTTTTTTGACGAGTTCTTTGCGCTCTTGTTTATTGAGGCTATTGATATCAACTTCCTTATCCTCTTCCTTGGCAACTGCCTTGGTCACGGCGATTAGGTCACGGATTTCTTTCTTGATTGTCTGTGGTACAATACCATGCTCTTCATTATAGGCCATCTGGATTTTCCGACGACGAGCCGTTTCATCAATGGCACGTTGCATAGATTGAGTCATGGTATCAGCGTACATGATGACATGTCCTTCGCTATTACGAGCAGCACGTCCAATTGTCTGGATTAAGCCACGTTCGTTACGAAGGAAACCTTCCTTATCAGCATCTAGAATAGCTACGAGACTCACCTCAGGAACGTCAATCCCTTCACGGAGGAGATTAATCCCGACCAAGACATCAAAGACACCCAAGCGCAGGTCACGGATAATCTCCGTCCGCTCCAAGGTCTTGATATCCGAGTGCATATACTTGACCTTGATACCCATTTCTTTGAAGTAGTCCGTCAAATCTTCGGCCATTTTCTTGGTCAAGGTGGTGATAAAGGTACGCTCATTCTTTTCAACACGGGCATTGATTTCACCTAAAAGGTCATCAATCTGTCCCATAGTCGGACGAACTTCCACCTCTGGATCTAGAAGACCAGTCGGACGGATGATTTGCTCGATCACTGTCTCGGTCTGTTCATTCTCATAGTCACCAGGTGTCGCTGAAACGTAAACAATCTGATGCACATGGCTTTCAAACTCCTCCCGACGGAGAGGACGGTTGTCCAAAGCAGATGGCAAACGGAACCCGTAATTAACCAGCATTTCCTTACGCGAACGGTCTCCATTGTACATACCCTTGATCTGCCCCATGGTCATGTGACTTTCATCAATCATGATCAAGAAATCATCTGGGAAGAAGTCGAGAAGCGTATAAGGAGGCTCTCCTTCGCTACGACCATCCATGTGGCGTGAATAGTTCTCAACCCCATTTGTATAGCCCATTTCACGTAGCATCTCGATATCATACTCTGTCCGCTGTTTCAAACGCTGGGCTTCTAGCAGTTTTCCTTCCTTTTCAAAGACAGCTAACTGCTCCTCCAACTCTGCCTGAATCTTGGCAATTGCAACTTCCATGTGGTCATCATTGGTCACAAAGTGAGTAGCTGGGAAAATCGCCAAATGATCCACTTCTCCCAATACCTGACCTGTCAAAGCCTCAACCTCACGGATACGGTCAATTTCATCTCCGAAGAATTCTACTCGAAAAGCGTGTTCATCTCGGGACGCTGGGAAAATCTCCACCACATCCCCACGAACGCGAAATCTTCCCCGTTGGAAATCAATATCATTGCGTTCAAACTGTATATCTACCAAGTCATTCAAGAGTTTATCACGCGAAATCTCCAGACCTGGACGGAGACTAACCACGCTATCAGAGTATTCCTTAGGCGAACCTAAACCATAGATACAAGAGACAGAAGCCACAACGATGACATCATTACGCTCTAAAAGGGCTGAAGTCGCTGAGTGGCGAAGCTTATCAATCTCGTCATTGACGGAACTGTCCTTCTCAATGTAGGTATCGCTAGAAGGCACATAGGCTTCTGGCTGGTAATAATCATAGTAGGATACGAAGTACTCAACAGCATTCTCAGGGAAAAATTCCTTAAACTCTCCATAGAGCTGACCAGCTAGGGTTTTGTTATGGGCAATGACCAAAGTTGGTTTATTGACTTTGGAAATGACCTGACTCATGGTATAGGTCTTCCCAGTACCAGTCGCCCCCATCAGAATTTGGGCTTTTTCTCCACCCTCGATATTATCAACCAACTGCTCAATCGCTTGGGGTTGATCTCCTGAAGGTTGATATTTTGATACTAGTTTAAATTTATTATCTGTTATTCGATTTATCATGATTGCCTCATCTGCATTTTTCTATCCTTCTATTTTACCATAAATTTTACCAGATTCTTTATCTCTGAATTTAACAGGGTTATAAATCTATGTTATATCTTCTTACATAAAAAGTCTTAAAATTTGCCTTCTGAAATATTTTCTGTTATAATGGGAAAATATTCAGAAAGGAGACTTAAAATGAAGAAAAAATTCCTAGCATTTTTGCTAGTTTTATTTCCCATTTTCTCACTAGGAGTAGTAAAAGCTGACACAGTTAAATCTAAGTATGTTATTGCAAGTGATTCATCTTTTGCTCCCTTCGTATTTCAAAATTCAGATAACGAGTACACTGGTATTGATATGGACTTGATCAAGGCTATTGCCAAGGATCAAGGAATTGAGATTGAAATTACCAATCCTGGATTTGACGCAGCTATCAGCGCTGTTCAAGCGGGGCAAGCAGATGGTATCATTGCTGGTATGTCTGTAACAGATGCCCGTAAGGAAACATTTGACTTCTCAGATTCCTACTACACTGCTAATACCATTCTCGGTGTAAAAGAATCAAGCACTATCGCTTCTTATGAAGACCTCAAGGATAAGACCGTTGGTGTTAAAAATGGTACTGCTTCTCAAACATTCCTTACGGAAAACCAAAGCAAATACGGTTACAAGATTAAAACTTTTGCAGATGGTGCATCAATGTACGACAGTCTCAATACTGGGGCTATCGATGCCGTGATGGATGATGAGCCTGTTCTTAAATATTCGATCAGCCAAGGTCAAAAATTGAAAACGCCAATCGCTGGAACTCCAATCGGCGAAACAGCTTTTGCAGTCAAGAAAGGTAGCAATCCAGAGTTGATCCAGATGTTTAATAAGGGACTTGCCAATCTCAAAGCTAATGGAGAATTCCAAAAAATTCTCGACAAGTATCTAGCAAGTGGACCAACAACTACTTCTACAAATACAGTTGACGAAACCACTATCTGGGGCTTGCTTCAAAACAACTACAAACAACTCCTTAGCGGGCTTGGAATCACTCTCGCTTTAGCACTTATTTCGTTTGCGATTGCCATCGTGATTGGGATTATCTTTGGTATGTTCAGCGTTAGTCCATACAAATCACTCAGAGTCATTTCAGAGATTTTTGTGGATGTCATTCGTGGTATTCCGTTGATGATTCTAGCAGCTTTCATCTTCTGGGGTATTCCAAACTTCATCGAGTCGATTACTGGTCAGCAAAGCCCTATCAACGACTTTGTAGCTGGTACCATTGCCCTTTCGCTCAATTCAGCTGCTTATATTGCTGAAATTGTTCGTGGTGGTATCCAAGCTGTTCCAGTTGGTCAAATGGAGGCCAGCCGCAGTCTTGGTATCTCTTATGGAAAAACCATGCGTAAGATTATCTTGCCACAAGCAACTAAATTGATGTTGCCAAACTTTGTCAACCAATTCGTTATCGCTCTTAAAGATACAACCATCGTGTCTGCTATCGGTTTGGTGGAACTTTTCCAAACTGGTAAGATCATCATCGCCCGTAACTACCAAAGTTTCAAGATGTATGCAATCCTTGCTATCTTCTATCTTGTAATTATCACGCTTTTGACTAGACTAGCGAAACGCTTAGAAAAGAGGATTCGTTAATGGCAAAACTAAAAATTGATGTAAATGATTTGCATAAGTATTATGGAAAAAACGAAGTTTTAAAAGGTATTACAACTAAATTCTATGAAGGAGATGTTGTTTGTATCATCGGTCCTTCTGGTTCTGGTAAATCCACTTTCCTCCGTAGCCTTAACCTTCTCGAGGAGGTAACGAGTGGCCACATCACAGTAAATGGTTATGATCTGACTGAAAAATCAACCAATGTCGACCATGTTCGTGAAAACGTGGGAATGGTCTTCCAACATTTCAACCTCTTCCCTCACATGTCCGTTTTAGATAACATTACCTTTGCTCCAGTTGAACACAAATTGATGACCAAGGCTGAAGCTGAGAAATTGGGAATGGAATTACTAGAGAAAGTTGGCCTTGCTGATAAGGCACATGCCAACCCAGATAGCCTTTCAGGTGGTCAGAAACAGCGTGTAGCTATCGCTCGTGGACTTGCCATGAATCCTGATATCATGCTCTTTGATGAGCCAACTTCTGCTCTTGACCCTGAAATGGTTGGAGATGTACTGAATGTTATGAAGGAATTGGCGGAGCAAGGCATGACCATGATCATCGTAACCCACGAGATGGGATTTGCACGTCAGGTAGCCAACCGCGTTATCTTTACAGCTGATGGTGAATTCCTAGAAGATGGGACGCCAGATCAAATCTTTGATAACCCGCAACACCCTCGTCTAAAAGAGTTCTTGGACAAGGTCCTAAACGTATAAAACGAAACTGTAAGGAAATCCTTACAGTTTTTTAATTGCGTATTGGATTTTTGATTTTTTTGAAAATTATGATAAAATAAAAACTATGATAATGAGGAAATCTCATCCCTAGTCCAACTAGGAAAAAATATAGAAATTAGGTAGCTAGATGTCATCAAAGGTTATTGTTACAATTTTCGGTGCGAGTGGAGATTTAGCTAAACGCAAACTCTACCCTTCCCTTTTCAGACTCTATAAATCAGGCAATCTCTCTGAGCATTTTGCTGTTATCGGAACAGCTCGTAGACCTTGGAGTAAGGAATATTTTGAATCTGTAGTTGTCGAGTCCATCCTTGATTTGGCAGATAGTACCGAGCAAGCCCAGGAATTTGCTAGCCACTTCTACTATCAAAGCCATGATGTGAATGATACGGAACATTACATTGCTTTACGTGAATTACAGGCTGAGCTCAACGAAAAATACCAAGCTGAACACAACAAGCTCTTCTTCTTGTCTATGGCACCTCAGTTCTTTGGTACCATTGCCAAACACCTCAGGTCTGAAAACATCGTTGACGGCAAAGGTTTTGAGCGCTTGATTGTTGAGAAACCTTTTGGCACAGACTATGAAACTGCAAGTAAGCTAAATGAGGATCTTCTAGCAACATTTGATGAAGAACAGATCTACCGTATCGACCATTACTTGGGGAAAGAAATGATTCAAAGTATCTTTGCGGTTCGATTTGCCAATATGATCTTTGAAAATGTTTGGAACCGTGAGCACATTGATAATGTGCAGATTACCTTTGCTGAGCGCTTGGGAGTTGAGGAACGTGGTGGCTACTATGATGAATCTGGTGCCCTCCGTGACATGGTTCAAAACCACACTCTCCAGCTTTTATCTCTTCTAGCCATGGATAAGCCTGCCAGCTTTACAAAAGATGAGATTCGTGCTGAGAAGATTAAAGTATTTAAAAATCTCCACCAACCAAGTGAGGAAGAATTAAAAGAACACTTTATCCGTGGTCAATACCGTTCTGGAAAGATCGATGGTAAGAAATACATTTCCTACCGTAGCGAGCCAAACGTTAACCCTGAGTCTACAACAGAAACCTTTGCCTCTGGTGCCTTCTTTGTAGACAGCGATCGCTTCCGTGGCGTTCCTTTCTTCTTCCGTACTGGTAAACGCCTAACAGAAAAAGGCACTCATGTCAATATCGTCTTTAAGCAAATGGACTCTATCTTTGGTGAGCCTTTGGCACCAAATATCTTGACCATCTACATCCAACCAACAGAAGGTTTCTCTCTCAGCCTCAATGGTAAACAAGTAGGTGAAGAATTTAACCTGGCGCCAAGCTCTTTAGATTATCGTACAGATGCTACCGCTACTGGCGCTTCACCAGATCCATACGAAAAGCTAATTTACGATGTCTTGAATAACAATTCTACCAACTTTAGCCACTGGGATGAGGTGAGCGCTTCTTGGAAATTGATTGACCGTATCGAAGAGCTCTGGGCTCAAAATGGAGTTCCGCTCCACGACTACAAGTCTGGAAGCATGGGACCACAAGCTAGCTTTGACTTACTTGAGAAGTTTGGAGCCAAATGGACTTGGCAACCAGATATCGCCTATCGAGAACAAGGTCGTTTAGAATAACAAAAATATCCTGCAAGTGTATCTTGCAGGATTATTTACTTTCTGTTAAATCAAGCCCTCTAAAAGACCCTTCATAAAGTTTTCTGAGTTAAACTCTCCGATATCATCGATTTTTTCACCGAAACCGATCAATTTTACAGGGATATTGAGTTCTTCACGAATTGCCAGAACAACACCACCACGAGCAGTTCCATCAATCTTGGTCAATACAATACCAGTAACTGGAGTGATTTTAGAAAATTCTTTAGCCTGTACCAAAGCGTTCTGACCCGTAGAGGCATCAAGTGCCAGAAAGGTTTCATGTGGTGCTTCTGGAAGCACACGCTTGATGATGCGACCAATCTTTTCCAACTCGGCCATAAGGTTTTCCT
>NZ_KQ970759.1:438692-457593 GCF_001579175.1 Streptococcus oralis | reverse complement strand
GGTTTTCCTTGTTTTGCAGACGACCTGCTGTATCAATCATGAGAATATCAATTCCTTCTGCTACGGCACGTTCCATCCCATCAAAGACCACACTTGCTGGATCAGCTTTTTCAGGCCCCGTCACAACAGGAACATCAACACGGCGGCCCCATTCTACTAACTGGGCAACAGCTCCAGCACGGAATGTATCTGCCGCAACCAACATGACCTTCTTGCCAGCTTGTTTGTAGCGATGAGCTAATTTTCCGATAGAGGTGGTTTTACCAACGCCATTGACTCCAACAAAGAGCATAACTGTCAAGCCATCTTGGAAATGGATTTGTTCATCGTAATTGCCATCCTTTTCGTAGAGCTCAACCAATTTCTCGATAATGACACGGCGAAGTGCGTCAGGTTTCTTAGCATTTTCGAGTTTAGCTTCATAGCGTAGTTCTTCTGTTAAGTTTGAAGCGACCTGCACACCGACGTCGCTCATGATGAGCAGTTCTTCTAATTCTTCAAAAAAGTCTTCATCGACAGAACGGAAGTTGGCAAAGAAGGCATTCAAGCGTGCTCCGAATCCCGTACGCGTTTTCTTGAGACTGCGGTCATATTTTTCCTGAACCGTTTCTTCAACTCGTGGATATTCTTCTACTACTTCAAAAGCTTGCTCTTCTCCAGTTTCTAGAGATTTTTGGCTCTCTTCTTCGAAAAATTCTTCAGGCTCTTGGCTTTGCTCTGTCTCATCAACTTCTAGCTCAATCTCTTCCTGAGCAGTTTCTTCGAATGCTTCTGGCTCAATCACTTCTTCTGTCGAGACTTGAGGAAGCTCTTCTTGAGCAAGTGTTTCTTCCCCTTTTTCTCTTGTTGTCTCTTCCTGAGAAGCTTCTTCGACTGCCGTTTGGTTTTCTTCAACCTCTTCTGACAAATCAATATTTTCCAGAGCTTCTTTTACAATATCTTCGATTTTCGGTTCTTCTTTTTTCCCGAATAAACGGTCAAATAATCCCATATTTTAATTCTCCTTTAGCACGTATTCTTCAATAGCCCAAGCAACGGCTTCCTCGTCGTTGGTCATCGGGGTAATGACATTGGCAACTTCTTTAACTGCAGGAACTGCATTTTGCATGGCAACTCCCAGACCTGCCCACTCTATCATAGAAAGGTCATTGGCCTCGTCCCCACAAGCCATGACTTGACTTTGATCGATTCCTAGGTGTTTAATTAATTTCGCTAAACCTGTTGCCTTGTGGACGTTTTTTGGTGACCATTCCAATAAGAGTTCACGGGATTTGAAGATTTCATATTGGTCAAACAATTCAGGAGAAATCTGTTGAATCGCTGCATCCAAGGGTTCTTGGGCAAAGGCAGTCACGCATTTATTATAAGTTATTTGACTAGATAACTCTTCAAAATCGACTGGCACGAAAGTCAGTGCTGGATTAAACTTAGCATAGAGACTTTCTTGGTCTGATTGGATTTGATAGACTGTTCCTTCTGAAATGGCATCTAACGGCAACCCTAGTTTTTCAGTTTCCTCGTACAATCGTGCCACATCGTCGATTGAAAAGACTGTTTTATCGAGAATCTCGCCCGTATTTTTCTGAACAAGTCCTCCATTAAAGGTGATAGTGTACTCATCCTCCTGTCCATCTGTTCCCAACTCCTTGAGAAAGAAATCCATAGCCTTCAAAGGACGCCCTGTTGTCAGTACGATCTTAATGCCACGATCACGCGCAGCTTTGAGGACCGCCTTGGTACGATCTGTCAGCTTTTTATCCGTTGTCAGCAAGGTGCCATCCAAATCAAGTGCAATCAATTTAATATCTGCCATTACAAGCCCTCCATATAAGCCATTACTGACTGGTCCTTATGGTGGCCAATCACCGTCTCTGATAATTCTAAAATCTCTGGTCGCGCGTTTTCAGGAGCGATTGGATGCCCGACGACCTGCATCATGTGAAGGTCATTGAGATTATCGCCAAAAGCCATGACCTGATCCATGCTAAGCCCCAGTTTTTTGGCTAGCTCAACAATAGCCACACCCTATCAACGTAGTCCATGACAATATCAATGGATTCAAAACCAGTTGTCATGGCTTTCACACCAGGAACATTTTCGTTGACCCAGGCCTCTCCAGCTTCTATCGTTTCTTCAGTAAAATTAGTAGTGAATTTAAAAATCTCATCTGTGATATCTTCTAAACTAGCTACTTTTTGAATGTTTTCATTGTAGTGACGGCTAAACATGAGATAGGTCTCATCCACTGTATCCAATACATAACAAGCTTTTTTCCCAGTCAGGAGCATTTTTCTTTCATCAAAATAGGGCGATTTCTTTAAGGCTTCAAAAGTGCTCAAGTAAAAGTCCCGAGACATAGTAGCCTCGTACATATCCTCACCATGAAACTCAACATAGCTCCCATTTTCAGCTATAAAAATCACTTCATCACGCACATCCGCAAACAACTTTTTCAGGGACAGAATACCACGACCTGAAGCCACAGCAAAATAAATCCCCTTTTCCTTGTAGGAAACAAGTAAGTTTTTAAGGCGTTCCATATCAAACCGACCCTCTCCATCTAGAAAGGTACCATCCATATCGGTTGCTACAAGTTTAATCATAAAATCCTTCATACTCCAAATGATAAATCTACCTTCTATTATACCATAGATAAGCTGAAAAATGACGAGTCTATGAGGATTGGTTACTGTATTTCCGTGCTTTTTCTGTAAAGTGAAAAAGGTCTTAAAAATTAGAATCGTAGAACTTTTTTCATATAGTTTAAAAAGATTGTATTCCCCTACTCTTTTCTCTATAATGAAAAGAAAGGAGATGACTATGACAGAAATGAAACATGAAATTGATGCAAACTTTGCAGGACGACTCAATATCCTACGCGCGGGTGTTCTCGGTGCCAATGATGGGATTATTTCCATCGCTGGAGTCGTTATCGGAGTTGCCAGTGCGACAAACAATATCTGGATAATCTTTTTATCTGGACTAGCCGCTATCCTCGCTGGTGCTTTTTCTATGGCAGGTGGCGAATATGTCTCAGTATCCACTCAGAAAGACACGGAAGAAGCCGCTGTCGCTAGAGAGCAATTGCTCTTGGATAAAGATATGGAATCAGCAAAACAATCCCTCTATGCTGCTTATCTTCAAAATGGTGAGTGTGAAACGTCCGCCCAACTCTTGACCAACAAGGCCTTTTTAAAAAATCCACTCAAAGCCTTGGTTGAGGAAAAATACGGTATCGAGTACGAAGAGTTTACCAATCCTTGGCATGCTGCAATCTCTAGCTTTATCGCCTTTGTACTGGGAAGTCTTCCTCCTATGCTTTCAATCACCGTCTTTCCAAGTGACTATCGCATTCCTGCTACTGTTTTTATCGTAGCCCTTTCCCTTCTCGTCACTGGCTATACCAGTGCTAAACTAGGAAAGGCTCCTACGAAAACTGCTATGATCCGTAACCTCTGTATCGGACTTCTGACTATGGGGGTAACCTTCCTCTTGGGACAACTCTTCAGCTTTTAAGATAAAAGAAATACCTCGACAAGCATCGAGGTATCTTTTTTTACATTTGTACAATCTTGCGATAGCTTCTTGAGGTAATCATAAAGATTAAGACATAGACGATGAGGAAGATGGCACAAATGGAAAGTGTAACGGTCAACATCATGGTCGCATCTAGCACACCAATAACTTTTAGGATGAGGCTAAGCATGTGATAGGCAAAGGCAAGGTGTAGAAAGGCAAATAGCAATGGGAGGAAGAAAACAGTTAGGACCTGTTTGTTGATGGTTTGCTTGATTTGCTTTTGATCGAGACCGACCTTTTGCAAAATGATGAAACGTTCACGGTCTTCATAGCCTTCAGAAATTTGTTTGTAGTAAATAACGAGGACTGTTCCCACCATAAAGATGATAGAAAGGAAGATACCGATGAAGAAGACACCTCCATAAAGGGCACTTATTTGCGCACTGCTATCAGCCAAATTGCTTCCAAATACATAGCTTCCCTCTTTGTTTAAGTCTCTATTGAAGTTACGAAGGTATTCTGTAAAGTCGTCGGCGAGTTTGAGCTGTTCTTCCTCACTAGCTGTTACATTCATACCACCATAAAGTTGATCAAAGAGAGAGGAATCAGGATAGTGATCAATAAAGGCTTGCAGATTAGGGACAACAAGATAATTGTAGTCCGATGTGAGAATGTTATACTGATTTGGCACATGTTCCAGAATAAAATCATTTTTAATTTCTTCTTTAACAGTGTAGGTCTGGTCATTTAGAGTGAGTTCTTTCTGTCCTTCAAGCACCTTATTCTTGGTAAACAAGCCGACTTCATTGCCTGAAAGAGGGAGTTTTTGACCAGTCATGTTTTCATAGTCTTTTTGGTCAAAGACCATAAAAATGGTTTTCGGCTGAACGAAGTTATTCCCCTTTGTAAAGATACGGAGCTTGGTTCCATCTTGGCTCTCGATACCAAAACTGCTATGACGAAAGACTTCTTTTTTGGTGACAGTTAATCCCTTATCACTAGCATATTGACTCAAAAGTTTATCTAAATCTTCTTTTTCAACATTTCGCCCTGTAATTCCAAAATCATGTGGATTCATGAATTTCTTGAAAGTTTCAGAAGCCGAGAAGATACTGGTTGCTGCTGACATGGTTACCAAGACCATGGTTGAAAGGATGGCAATAGTTGCCAAACCAACAGCATTTTTCTTCATTCGAAAGATGAGATTGGATACGGAAATCATGTTGTTGGGTTGGTAATAATAACGCTTGTTTTTCTTCAAGATTTGTAGGAATACTGTAATCCCTGCATTAAACAAGAGATAGGTACCAAAGATTACCAGCAAGACTGCTACAAAGAAAATTATGAGTGCAGTTAAAGGATTTTCAACTGTCACTGCTAGGTAGTATCCTGAACCCAAACTGATTAATCCAAGAATCGTTTGCAAGCCCAAGAAACGTCCTTTTTTCTCACCACTGGCCTTCTCACGAGAGAGCTGTAGGGCATTCATGCGTGCAATACGAAAGGCATTGATAAAAACCAAACCTAGGAAAATAGCTCCAAAAATAAGGGTAACTAGGATAAAGACGCTTGGTTGGAAGGTCGCTACGAGCTCCACCTTCATATTCATTAGCTTCAGAAGCAGAGCAAAGATGAGCTTATCAAAGAGAGCTCCTAGGCCAAGTCCAGCTGTCAAGGTTAGGGAGCCAAAAATAAGGAGCTCCTTAAAGACCATACTGATCAAATGGCGTTTTTCTAATCCTAACATGCCATAAATCCCTAGTTCTTTGGAACGGTTTTTCATGACGAAACTATTGGCATAAAAGACGATGATGGCAGAGGCTATAGTGACAATCACCATACCAAGACCAAGCGTCATGGAGATAGTCTCTCCCCCTCGAATCTTGCCAATATTAGGGTTAAGTGTCAATGAGTAAAAGAGATAAGTGATGGTCACAGCTAAGAGAACTGCTAAAGCAAAGGGATAGTAGAGTTTGCGGTTTTTGATTAAGTTCGAAACCGCTAACTTATTGGTCAATCGAAACATACTAATTCACCTCGCTTGCCATGACTGTCAAGGTATCAGAGATTTCCTGGAACATCTGACGTTCTGTCTTTTCTCCACGGTAGATTTGGTTATAGAGGATTCCGTCCTTGATAAAGAGAACGCGTTTGGCTCTGCTGGCTGCTGCGGTTGAGTGAGTCACCATAAGAATAGTTTGGCCTCGCTCATTGATTTCATCAAAAACATCTAGAAGAGCTGCAGATGACTTGGAATCAAGGGCTCCAGTCGGCTCATCCGCAAGAAGAATTTCAGGCTCTGTGATGATAGCGCGTGCAACTGCTACCCGCTGTTTTTGACCACCTGAAATCTCGTAAGGGTACTTCTCTTGCAATTGGTTGATACCCAAATTTTCAGCGGTTACTACCAATTTTTTCATCATCTCCGTGATAGGTTTTCGTGATAATACTAGCGGAAGCAAGATATTGTCCTTAACAGACAAGGTATCTAGCAGGTTAAAGTCTTGGAAGACGAAGCCTAACTTCTCACGACGGAAGCTCGAAGCCTGAGAATTTTTAATGGTTGCTGTGTCTGTTCCGTTTAGGTAAACCTGCCCGCGAGTTGGTTTGTCAAGCATAGCTAGGATGTTGAGCAAGGTAGACTTCCCTGATCCAGACTCTCCCATGATAGCAACGTAGTCACCCTTTTCTACTGTAAAGTGAATGTCTTTAAGAGCCTCTACTTGGTTGCCTTGGAAACGTGTTTTGTAGATTTTTTGAACGTGTTTTACATCTAAAAGTGTCATGATTTTCTCCTTCTTAATATCCCATCAATTGAAACTGTGCTTGCATCATAGCGCATCCTAGTTGAACACGCTCGATATCTTTTTGACTTGGTTTTCTTCTTTTCTTTTGTAAAATTCTTTTCATGGTTTTACTCCTTTGTTCTTTATGAGTCTAGTTTATCGCAAAAAAAGGTGACTTGCCATAACCTAACCTTACAAAAGAGACTTTAATCTTACATTTTTGTAAGATAGAAGAATATCAAGCAATTTCGCTATCAACATTTTACCATAAAAGAAAGGCAAGAAGAAAACCCTTGCAGATACAAGGGTTAAAAGTTATTCATCTTTTTGATTTCGTCTAGAAATGATGAATTTATCAATGAAGAAAAAATGAAAAAGAAACAAAGGAATTGCTAAAATACAACCTTCTTCTGAAAAATCCTGTTTCGTTAAGTGGTATAAGTAATTATTGGTTGATAGAAAACTAGTAATCAAAATAAATAGAATCCAGAACACATCCGTCCATTTATAGTTTTTAAAGTATTTTCTAAGCATGCTAATACCTTCTTTTCTCTTGTAGTAATGTAGCAAAACTTTTGTTATCGTAGATTTACCTTACCAAAACCAACCATCATTGTCTTCAATGGCTTGGGCTTCCTTGCGTTTGCGTGGTCCTGTTCCGTACATTTCAGCTTCGATTTCTTCCTTAGTTGGCAGGATAGAGGCAAGGATGATGTAGATTATCACACCAATTCCAAAATTTGCCACGGTAAAAATGGCAAAGAGAAAGCGGACTAGGGTTACATCAAAATTCCACTTGTCTGATAGACCAGCTAAAACTCCTGACACCATACGATTTCGTCTCATTTTATAAAATTTTGTATTCATGATTGTTTCCTCTTTCGGTATTCTTACAAGTAGTATAGCATGAATCAGAACTATCAACATCAGTCCTTAGGCCGATTTATGATGACGAGTTTACCTCGACAAACTCCACATCGATAGCGTTTGGTATCAATTCTTCTCTTACGCTGATAACTTTGCTGGCAAGATTGGCACTGATAGACTAGGTGGGCACTTTGAGATTGTGTTTTCAAGGGTGGTACATAGCGCAGTCCATCCACTTCTTTCAAAAGTTCCTTAAAATCTCGGTCCTTATGGCGATAACCCTTTTTCTGAAAATAAAGGTGATAGTGACAGAGTTCATGGCGCACGATTTTGCGAAAGACTTCCAAACCTAGTTCATTATAAACCTTGGGATTAAAATCCAAATGCCCATCCTTGGGGAAAAATCGCCCACCTGTCGTTCGCAGACGAGAATTCCACTGGGCTTGGTGCGTGAAAGGTCTACCAAAGTCTTCTAGTGAAACAGACTGAACGTACTCAGTTAGTTTCATCTGGAGCTAGGAGCGACAGATTGACTTTTTCACGTTCAGTATCGATTTTCTTAACCCAGACCGTTACCAAATCTCCCACTGACACCACTTGGCTGGGGTGTTTGATAAATTTACGACTCATATGGGAAATATGAATCAAGCCGTCCTCGTGAATCCCGATATCAACGAAGGCACCGAAGTCAACGACATTACGCACCACACCTTCCAGCTTCTGGCCGACTTTTAAGTCTTTGATATTCAAGACATCTTGACGGAGAACTGGAGCATCAAAAGAGTCACGGAAATCTCGACCTGGTTTGAGAAGGTCGGCAATGATATCTTTAAGGGTTTCTGGACCGAGGTCTAGTTCTTGCGCCATTTCCTTGACAGAAAGGGACTTAAGCTTATTTTGGGCTTCTTCGTTTAGGTCTTTAATATCTAAACGTTTGAAGAGTTCCTTAACTGCAGCATAGTTTTCTGGGTGAACTCCAGTATTATCTAGGATATTGCTACTTTCAGGGATACGGAGGAAACCAGCAGCCTGCTCAAAGGCCTTGGCACCCAGACGAGGAACCTTCTTGATTTGAGCGCGTGAAGTGATTTTTCCCTCTTCTTCACGGTATTTGACAATATTTTCAGAAATAGTTTTATTGAGGCCAGCTACGTGTGAAAGAAGAGCTGGGCTAGCTGTATTGACATTGACACCAACTTGGTTGACCACGGTATCGACGACAAAATCCAGACTTTCAGACAGTTTCTTCTGACTGACATCGTGCTGGTACTGACCGACACCGATTGACTTGGGATCAATTTTGACCAATTCAGCAAGGGGATCTTGCAAACGACGGGCGATAGAGATAGCCGAGCGTTTTTCAACAGTTAATTCTGGAAACTCCTGACGAGCAAGTTCACTGGCAGAGTAAACGGAAGCGCCACTTTCATTGACGATAACATAGCTGACTTCTGGAAAATCTTTCAGAACTTCCGCCACAAAGGCTTCACTTTCCCGACTGGCCGTCCCATTTCCAATGGCAATAATTTCCACGCCATACTGACCAATCAAGTCTGACAAATCTTTCTTGGCTTCTTCGATTTGGCGAACTGATGCTGGTTTTACTGGATAAATGACTTGCGTTGTTAGCATCTTCCCTGTCGCATCAACAACGGCTAGCTTGGCACCTGTACGAAAGGCAGGATCAAATCCTAAAACCACGCGCCCTTTTAGCGGAGCAACCAAGAGGAGATTACGCAGGTTGTCAGAAAAGAGGTGGATTGCCCCTTCTTCTGCCTTTTCGGTTAATTCTGTCCGAATACGGCGCTCGATAGCAGGCAAGACCTTTTTCTTAACTGACTGTTGAACAACTTCATCAATATAGGCATTTTTCACCTTGAAACGGGCAGCAAAGAAAGCTAGAATACGATCCGTTGCATGTTCAAAGCCAACTTTTAAGATGCCTAATTTTTCCCCACGGTTGAGGGCCAAGGTACGATAGCCCTGCATGTTGCCAACTGTCTCTGAGAAATCGTAATATATCTGAAAAACTTGTTTTTCATCGAGACTTTCATCCTTGACTTGCGAGGTGATTTTAGAATGTCTCAACACTTCCTGATAGGTCATAGCACGTAGATTGACATCTTCAGATAGGGCTTCTACCAAGATATCAACAGCGCCAGCTAAGGTTTCTTGACCAGTCGTAAATCCTTCACAGACAAACTTTTCGGCCTCTTTCTCTAAGTCAGCTACGTTTTGCAAGATCAAGCGAGCAAGAGGAAAGAGCCCAGCTTCACGGGCAATGGTTGCCTTGGTTCGGCGTTTTTCCTTATAAGGAAGGTAGAGTTCTTCTACGTCTGCTAATTTCTCAGCTGCCAGAATAGCCGCTTCCAATTCCTTAGTTAGTTTGCCTTGTTCTTGAATCTTAGCCAAGACTGCTTCCTTGCGGTCATTTAGATTAGTCAGGCTTTTATCCAAGTCGATAATGGCCTTAATCGCCACCTCATCCAGACTACCAGTCATGTCCTTCCTATAACGCGCGATAAAGGGAATCGTCGCCCCTTCGGCAGTCAAACTTAGAACGGTATCGATTTGCTTTAAGGTTACACCCAAATCTTGGGAGATTTTTTCATATTTTTTATCCATAAACCTATTATACCATAAGGTACAAGGCTTGTTTCACCTTACCTGTTTTTACCTCTTTGATTATCAAAATAAAAATAATCCCTTTTCCGCAAAATAATAGTATAATAGAGGTAACATTTAGAAAAGAGGTAGGCCCATGGCTGTTAAATTTACAAAAACCGACGACTTGGATAAGATGTTTGAAGAATTCGCCAAACTTCCTGACTTAACACAAGTCAGTTTCCCAGATGACAAAGACAAAAAAGAAAAAGTTGAGAAGAAAAAATAGATGACGATTTTCCAATCTCTTCCTCCTAGTGTATTACAAGCGGGAGCTATTTTTCTCTCCATCATGATTGAAGCCCTTCCTTTTATCTTGATTGGGAGTCTCATTTCGGGATTGATTGAGGTCTATATCACACCTGATAAAGTTTATGAGTTTCTCCCTCGCAATCGTTGGGGGAGGATCTTTTTTGGTACCTTCATTGGCTTTCTCTTTCCTTCTTGCGAGTGTGGAATCATTCCGATTATCAATCGTTTTCTGGAAAAGAAAGTGCCCAGCTACACAGCGGTTCCTTTTCTGGTGACTGCTCCCATCATCAATCCTATCGTTCTTTTCGCTACTTATTCTGCCTTTGGTAATTCCTTGAAAATTACCTTCTTGCGAGCTCTGGGAGCCATTGTGATTGCTTTGGTGCTTGGAATTTTCCTAGGATTTTTCTGGAAGGAACCCATTCAAAAAGAGAATCCTATCACTTGTCATGAACATGACTTTTCACACTTGACTCCTGCTAGAAAAGTCTTTCAGGTCCTTATACAGGCTATTGATGAGTTTTTCGATATGGGGCGTTACTTGGTCTTTGGCTGTCTCTTTGCGGCTATCGTGCAGGTCTATGTCCCGACTCGGATCCTGACCTCTATCAGTGCTAGTCCAATCCTTGCGATTCTCCTGCTTATGCTTCTTGCCTTTCTCCTTTCCCTCTGTAGTGAGGCGGACGCCTTTATCGGCGCTTCTCTCCTCTCGAGCTTTGGTCTAGCACCAGTCCTTGCTTTTCTAGTCATTGGGCCCATGCTTGATATCAAAAATCTCCTCATGATGAAACACTACTTAAAGACCAACTTCATCTGGCAATTCATGGGCATCGTGACAGTGTTTATCTTGCTTTATTCTTACATGATAGGAGTGATGCTATGATTCGATTTATCATTTTACTGGGCTATTTTGTCCTAACTCTGTATCTGCAGCTATCTGGCAAGCTTAGCCACTACATCAACCTCCACTATTCCTATCTAGTCTATATCTCAATGGTCCTTTCTCTTCTGTTGGCTCTGGTCCAATTCTACATCTGGATTAAGAAAATCAACTCTCGCAGCCATATGGAAAGTCGTCAAGCTAGACAAATCAGCATCCTGTTACTGTCACTACCTCTCTTGATTGGAATTGCCTTTCCGACAGTAAGTTTAGACTCGAGAACCGTATCTGCCAAAGGCTATCATTTCCCACTCTCTGAGGGAATCGACACAGCTATTCAGGCAAGCGAAGGCACATCCAGTCAATACCTCAAACCCGATAGCAGTACCTATTTTTCCAAGTCTGCTTATGAAAAGGAAATGAGGACAACAGCTGACAAATACCTATCCCTGCCAACCATTCAGGTTACAGATGAAAACTATATGGAGGTCATGGAAGTTCTCTATGACTATCCACAAGAGTTTGAAGGAAAGAAAATCGAGTTTACAGGCTTTGTCTATAACGATCCTAGTCATCCAGATAGCCAGTTCCTCTTTCGCTTTGGAATAATCCATTGTATCGCAGACTCTGGTGTATATGGACTCTTGACCAAAGGAAATTCACGCCAGTATCCTGACAATACCTGGATTACCGCTAGGGGAACCCTGACCCTCCACTACCATAAAGAACTCAAACAAAAACTCCCAACACTGGAAGTTGAGAGTTTCACCAAGGTAGACAAACCAGAAAATCCTTATGTCTATCGTGTGTTTTAATAAAAAGAGACAATATCAGAGTTTCTGTATTACAGAATTCTAATATTGTCTTTTCATTTTTTCTTATGCTCATTTCAATCCAGCGTACTATCTTATTTTTTGACCTTTTCTCTGATAGAATGTTGAGAAACCCATTTAGAGTAGCTTATCATTCTTTCATCAGTTAAAGCTTCTACCGCTATAGTCACGCACATATCAACCGCTTCTTCCACGGAAACAGTAAAGCGATAACTATTTAAGTGTAAAAACTTCACCAAAACAAAGAAAGCTGTTCGTTTATTGGCGTTTGCAAAGACATGCTTCTTTATCAATTGGACAAATAATATTGTTGCTTTATCAAAAATTGTTGGATAAAGAGGCTTGCCAAAAACAAATTGTTCTGGTAAGTTCACAATCATATTTAACGCTGAAGGACTAACTGTTTGAATTTGCTCATTTGGAGAATACCGTTGAATTACTAAAGCATTGATTTTTTCAATTTGCTTTTCTGTTAGATAGACTGTCATTTTTCCACCAAAGCTTTGAAAACATCATCGTATTCATCAAAAATTGTATCCAATTTTAAGTTAAAGGCATCATCAGAAACATAAGAGACCTGATGATCCAATTCTTCAGGAGTAAAGATAATTTCACCACTTGGTAACAATTTTGCTTCGTATTTAACACCACTTGGAATATTGAATTCGCTAGGAATCGTAATGGTGATTGAATTTCCTTGTTTTCTTGTTTTTACTACCATCTGATTTCCTCCTTTGAAGTATTATAACAAATAATTACGGTAATTACAATGATAGTGTAAAACTGATATCTCGTCTCAAATCTTATCCAAAATACTCCTACATAATTGATTTTTTTAAGGTTTTTAATTCTTCCAAAGATTTTTGAATTACCAATTATGATTTTGCTCTTTCTATCATATACTCAATATTTGTCAGTGGATTCTCGTTTCCTTCATTCTCTTTTCTTTTGTTTTTAAGTTATGAATATCACTTTTTTAACAGATATTCAATCAAGCTTCAATTATGTTTCTTTCTATTAAAATTTCTTTCAAAAATAAAAAAGCAAACACAAAATATGGTTCACTTTTTTAAACTTTTCTATTCTCCATCCTTCCAGTTTCGAGCAATCTCTTCGTCTTTCTGGAGTTGGTCTACCAGTTCCTCTACGGAGTCAAATTTGACCATATCGCGAACACGGTCCAGCCAGTAGACCATAACTGTCTCACCGTAAATATCATCTGAAAAATCAAAAATATTGACTTCAAAACGTGGCTCTTCTCCATCAAAAGTAACATTTTTCCCAACACTTGCCATTCCACGATATCTCTGACGTTGTACTTCTACATCAACTACGTAAACACCGTCTGCTGGCATATAAGTTCGATCTCTTAGGACTAGATTGGCTGTTGGATAACCGATAGTACGCCCACGAGCATTTCCGTGAACGACCATCCCACGGGTTGGAAGCGGTGTGCCGAGTAGATGATTGACTTCCTTGACATCTCCATCAAGAATAGCTTGACGAATCCGTGTGGAACTAATCTTGCCCTTTTCGTCCTCGACCGGAGGAACAATGATAATCTCTCCATCAAAATAGTCCTTCAGGTCATCCGCAGTTTTCTTATCAGAGCCAAAGGTATAGTCAAATCCCGCTACGATAATGGCTGGTTTTAAAGCTCTAACATAGGTATCAAAGAATTCTTGACCCGTTAAACTAGCAAATTTGCTACTAAAGTCAAGTAAGAAAAGAGCCTCTACTCCGTGCCACTTCATCTTGTGCTCCCGTTCCTCATGATTGACGATATGGAGCATGAGCTCAGGTTGGTAAGGTTGTAAGGCAAGTTTTGGTGACTCTGTAAAAGTCATCACGACAACTGGCAGATAATCCTTCATCGAAGCCTTGCTGGCCACCTCAAAAAGTTTCTGATGCCCCTTGTGGATGCCATCAAAATAACCTAGTACAAGGACTGTTTTACCCGGTACTGCAATGTCTTTTTCGTTCTTAATAGGTACTGTTGTAATCATGAAACTATTATATCATAGAGCAAGTCTTTTCGCTAAGAGGAAATCCCAAATGTCGTTTTTTGCTCCTGAACTGACCTTGATAGACAATTCAAGCTATGAGTTTTAAAAAATAGCACCTCCTAAGAGATGCTATCATTTGGTAACTAGTTTACTGTTTCTTCCAAGTCTTTTAACTTAACCGAAACAATCTTTGACACACCTGATTCTTGCATGGTAACTCCATAGATAGAATCCGCTGCCGCCATTGTTCCCTTACGGTGGGTCACAACGATAAACTGACTATCCTTGTCAAAACGATTGAGGTAATCCCCAAAACGTTTAACATTGGCTTCGTCTAGTGCCGCCTCTACCTCATCCAAGATAACAAAAGGAATAGTTTTGACTCGGATGATTGAGAAGAGTAGAGCCAGAGCAGATAGGGCTTTTTCACCACCACTCATGAGGTTGAGTGACTGGATTTTCTTACCTGGTGGTTGAACAGAAATCTCCACACCAGCTGTTAAAAGATCGCCCTCAGTTAATATCAAGTCTGCCTGACCTCCACCAAACATCTGTCTAAAGGTCACTTTAAAGGATTCACGAATAGCTTCAAAGGTTGATTTGAAGCGTTCCTTAACCTCATCATTCATCTCTGTGATGGTCTCAAGGAGCAGGTTTTTCGCAGACAAAATATCATCTCGTTGGCTATTTAGGAAATCCAAACGATTGTGGACTTCTTCGTACTGTTCAATAGCGTCTAAGTTGACAGGACCCAGCGAGCGAATAGCCTTCTCTAAATCCTTAACCTCTTGCTCCGCCAGATTGAGATTTTCCAGTTCATGAGCCTTTTCTAGAGCCTCTGTGTAGCTGATCTGATACTGGTCTGTTAATTGAGCTTGTAGATAGCGCAAGCGTTCGCTGACCTTTTCATTCTTGGCTTCAGCACGTGTTTGCTTACGAATCCACTCTTCATTCTGCTGACGAGCTTGATCCAAATGGCTGGCAATGTCATCCAGCTGGCCTTCGATATCATCCAACTGAAACTGCTTGCGAATCAAACCTTGTTGGAGGTTTGTTTTCTGAGTTTTGGCCTCTTCCTCCTGCTGACTTAGCAAATCCGTATCCACTTTCTCAAGATTATCAACCTTTTCTTGGAGAAGGCGCTGAATTTCCTCTTGTTCGATATCCAGATTATCCAGTTCCTTGCCTAAGCGTTCAATATCAGTAACTTCGTACCGCTTCTGTCCTTGCAGTTCGGACTTAAGCAAGCGCGCTTGAGAAATCTGTTCCTGCAAGTTTTGATAGCGTTCTTGAATAGCGTTTTTATTGGACTTAATCTCTTCAATCTCAGCTTCCAGGTTTTGCTTTTCACTGGCAATGCTAGCAAGGCGCTCTTGGCATTTTTCCTTGTCCGCTTGCCAATCTCCTAGAGAAAGACGATTTAATTCCTCTTCTTGAAGTTTCCAAAGCGTTTCTAGTTCTTCAACTTGTTGACTGGTTTGTTGATAGGAGAGGTACAAACCTTGCTCATGGATACGAGCCTGTTCTCCCTGAGATTTGATGGCTTCTAATCTTTCTGCCAATTCCGCCATCTCATCTTGCAAGGTCTTCAAACTCGCTTCTTCTGAACGCAGACTAGCTTCTTCTTCAGCAATTTCTCTTTGTAATTGCTCCAGCTCTGGCTTGATGAAAATACTGTTGTTTTGACGATTGGCACCACCCGCATAGGAACCACCTGTACGCAATTCGGTACCATCAAGCGTCACTATGCGAACCTGATAGCGAACTTGACGAGCTGCGGCACGTGCATGTTCTACAGTATCAAAAATTGCTGTCGTTGCTAGCAAGTTCTTGAAAATAGCTTCTAGTCTCTTGTCAAACGACACCAACTCATCAGCCATACCCAGAAATCCTGGACTTGCAGCGATAGCATCTTGATTCTGACTAGATATTGTACGCGCCTTAATCGTTGTCAAAGGAAGGAAGGTCGCACGACCAGCTCTGTTACGTTTGAGGAAATCAATTGCCTTGGTTGCCGCGTTTTCATCTTCTACGATGATATGCTGACTGCTAGCTCCAAGCGCAATTTCTAGGGCATTTTGATAATGTACATCAAAAGTTAGATGCTCACTGACTGCACCAATAATCCCACCTAAGCGGTCTTTTTCTTGAAGAACACTCTTAACACCCGCATAAAAATTGCTATGATTTCTTAGGATATTTTCCAAACTCTGGGCTCGAGCCTGCTTGTTTTTGAGACTGTCCAGACGGTCAAAGAGTTGGCTCTGCTGGGCTTGGTAAGAAACTTTCTGCTCCTCTTGTTCCTTGGCACTAGCTTGGTAGTCTGCCAATAATTTCTGAACTTTCTCCTTGGCAGTTTCAAGCTCATCCTTTTGCTGACTAGCCTTCTCTTTAGCTGTAGCCAGTTGTTCTTTCAGTTTCTCAAGTTGATCTGCTTGTTTTTGAGACAGCTGACGGCTGTTCTCCAGTTCATTCTCTATGCGGGTCAACTGGTTTGAGACATCCGCTTCTTCTTGTAAAAGAGCCACAAAACGTTCACGCAAGAGCTCGATCATCTGGTCAGGATCGTCAGAAAATGCCAACAACTCTGCTTCTAGGCGATTGAGTTCCTTGTTGTTTGCAGCTAGACTTTTCTCTAACTGTTCCAAGTTCGCTTCTTTTTCAGCCTTTTCCTTACTTAGAGCCTTTCTCTTATCTTCCAGAGTCGCTAAACGGGCTTGCGCTTCTTGTTGATTAAGGGCTACTTGCTCAGATTCCAGTTTGGACAGGGCTAGTTTTCGCTCTAAGTCACTGATCAAACTAGTCAAATCCATTAAGCTTCCTTGGTCTTTAGCCATTTCAGCTTGGAGATCTTGGCGTTTCTTTTTAAGAGTTTGATTTTCTTCCTCTAACTCTTCACGTTTTTGGTAATAACTGGTCAAGAGTTCCTGAACCTGCGTTAGTTCTTCTTCTGTCAGCTCTAGTTCAGCCTTGTTTTCCTTGATTTGGGCAACCAGTACATCCAAATAAATCGTCTTGCGTTGACCATCCAAGTCGAGAAACTTACGAGCATTCTCGGCTTGTTTTGCAAGGGGCTTGATTTGATTGTCCAACTCATAGATAATGTCCTCTAAGCGGTCGAGATTGTCTTGAGTTTGTTGCAGTTTGCTTTCTGTTTCTTTTCGACGAGTCTTGTATTTTAAAACTCCAGCAGCTTCTTCAAAAATAGCACGGCGTTCCTCTGGCTTGGAATTAAATATCTCCTCAACCTTCCCTTGGGAAATGATGGAGAAGGAATCCCGTCCCAAACCTGTATCCAAGAAGAGGTCATGAATATCACGCAAGCGAACTTTCTTGCCATCAATTCGATATTCGCTATCTCCACTACGATAGATATGGCGTTCTACCTTAATGACTTGCCCTGCATCCTTGATGAAGCCATCTTCATTATCCAAGGTCACGACAACAGAAGCATAATTGAGTGGTTTGCGACTTTCAGTTCCAGCAAAAATGACATCGGGCATCTTGCCACCACGAAGGCTCTTGACACTGGACTCTCCCAAGGCCCATCGCAGACTTTCTGTGATATTTGATTTTCCAGATCCATTGGGCCCAACGACAGCTGTCACACCTTGGTCAAAGACTACCTTAGTCTTGTCAGCAAAGGACTTGAATCCCTGAATCTCAATTTCCTTTAAATACATGAATCCAGCCCCTTCTCAACTGCATTTTTGGCGGCCTCTTGCTCTGCTAATTTTTTAGAACGACCTTGGCCTTTTCCAATAC
Source organism: Streptococcus oralis (assembly GCF_001579175.1). Taxonomy (GTDB): domain Bacteria; phylum Bacillota; class Bacilli; order Lactobacillales; family Streptococcaceae; genus Streptococcus; species Streptococcus oralis_O. Next base: position 440,021 of record NZ_KQ970759.1, on the reverse strand, counting down.
TCTTTCCTTCAACCAGAACTTCTACATCAAACACCTTATCATGAGCAGGCCCACTCTCAGAAATAACCTGATAACGAATGGCAACATCACCATTGACTTGGAGCAACTCTTGCAAATGGGTCTTGTAGTCCGTAATCATCTCAAAATCACCAGCTTCTACCTTTGGAATCATGACCTGATAGATAAATTCTTTCACTCTAGCCACACCCTTATCCAGCAGAAGGGCACCGAGAAAGGCTTCAAAGGCATCACCAAGAATGGTGTCACGATTGCGACCGCCAGACTTCTCTTCCCCTCGCCCCAGCTTGATAAACTGATCAAACTGGCAATCACGCGCAAAACCAGCTAAACTCTCCTCACGGACAATCATAGCACGAAGTTTAGACAAATCGCCCTCAGGTTTTTTAGGATATTTTTTATATAGATATTCTGAAATCAATAATTGCAGAACAGCGTCTCCTAAAAATTCCAAGCGCTCATTGTGTGAAATTTTTAAGAGGCGGTGCTCATTGGCATAACTCGTATGAGTAAAGGCAGTTTCCAGTAAGTTTTTGTCTGCAAATTCGATTGCAAAACGCTTCTTTAGTACAGTTTGTAATTCTTTCATACCAACCTCTTTCTAACTGATAACAGTCTCTTTTATTATATCAAAAAAAGCCCCCTGAGTCACTTTAAAACGGGACTAGAGAGGATTTGAGCATTTTTAGAATAAAATTTTCAATTTTAGGGGCAAATTTGGGGCGAGATAAAGAAAAAGCCTTATTTAAGGCTTTCTTAGACTGTTTACATCCACCCTGAGGGAATCGAACCCCCCATCTCAAGAACCGGAATCTTACGTGATATCCATTACACTAAGGGTGGAAACTTGTTTTATTATAACAGAAATTTGCTCTAATAACAAGTTTTTTATGGGTAGACTAAGCGTCCATTAATGGGAAGCATCTCCATTCCAGATAGAGTTTTTCACGATAACATAATCAACGTGTTTAAGGTCAGCAAGTCTGCGTCCACCTGCATAGGAGATAGCACTTTGCAAGTCTTGCTCCATTTCAGTAAGGGTATCTTGTAAATGACCTTTAGCAGGGAGCAAAATGCGTTTCCCTTCCACATTTTTATAGGCTCCTTTTTGGTATTGAGATGCCGAACCATAGTATTCTTTGAATTGTTCCCCATCAACTTCGACAGTTTTTCCTGGGCTTTCGATATGTCCTGCAAAAAGGGACCCGATCATGACCATACTAGCACCGAAGCGGATAGATTTGGCAATGTCACCGTGCGTGCGAATACCGCCATCCGCAATAATAGGCTTACGCGCAGCCTTGGCACACC
>NZ_KQ970759.1:430465-438672 GCF_001579175.1 Streptococcus oralis | reverse complement strand
ACACCAGCGTAGGGCAGCTAACTGCCAGCCACCTGTACCAAAACCTGTCTTGACCTTGGTGATACAAACTTTGCCAGGACCAATCCCAACCTTGGTGGCATCTGCACCAGCATTTTCCAACTCACGAACGGCTTCAGGCGTCCCAACATTTCCAGCAATCACAAAGGTCTCTGGCAACTCTTTCTTGATATGCTGAATCATAGAAATCACACTATCCGCATGACCATGAGCGATATCAATGGTAATGTACTCAGGAGCATCCGCCTTGAGCTGGCTGACAAAATCATACTCGTAGTCTTTAACACCGACAGAAATAGAAGCAATCAAGCCTTGATCATGCATGCGTTTGATAAAAGGAATGCGTCCTGCTTCATCAAAGCGGTGCATGATGTAGAAGTAACCACCTTTAGCCAATTGCTCTGCCACATTTTCATCCAAAATAGTTTGCATATTTGCTGGTACGACAGGTAGTTTAAAGGTATGGTTTCCTAGTGAGACACTTGTATCTGCCTCTGCACGGCTCTTAATCACACATTTATTGGGAATCAATTGAATATCTTCGTAGTCAAAAATAGGAAATTCGTTTAACATATCGATGTCTCGTTTCTTTTATAATGACCTACCTATGCTTCCGCATCGCTACGCCTTTTCCGACGTTTCCTTTATAAATTATAAACCAAAGTAAAGTTTTTGTCAAATATTTCGGTTTATTAATTTACAACGTTCGGATTTTATAGATATTGTAATGAAATACTATAAATAGTGTTCTTTTTGCACACTATAAATTTCGCAAACCACTTTTCACAATCTCTGTCCCCACCTCATGATTAAAGAAAGGCAGGCCAATAATGCGATAGCGGTCATCATCAAGCAACGTTTTTGCCTCATCTCTTTCAGTGATTTGCAGTAAAAATTTTTCTTTCCAGCCTTCCTTACCATTTGTAAAGGTATTATCTCCATCTAAAAATTGACTTCCTTTGGGTTCAATGAAAATCTGCCAAGATGTATTCCCAACTTTCTTATCATTTGCAAGCAAGATAAAATCCGGTTCAAAGGGGCGTCCTTCATCAAAGCTATAAATCTTAACTGCTTTTTCATTACGTAATAAATAAATATCAGACCATTTTTCTTGCAAGTCATCCATCCAATCACGAATAGCACGCACCAAATACTTTTCTTCGCTTGTTCCAAAGTTATCATCATAAGCATACCAATCCAGCTGATCTATATCTACAAAAATATTGGTTTCAGACCTTGTTTTCTGTGAACGTCCAAATTCTGCATTTCCCTGTTCATTGACAGTATATTTTCTCAAGATATTTTCTTCGAAAACCTCGCATACAGGAACAGACTCAAAGCTATTGGAACCATAAAACCGCTCTTCCGTTGGAACAATATCTTTTTCAATGCTATGCAGTAGTTTTTCAGCTATATAAAGTTTCTGCTCTGCTGTTAAGTCACTCATTTTTGATAAAGAACATTCTAAGATGATATTGACTTTCGAAAGCATGTCTATAAACGCAGAAACTCCACGCAAACCGAAGAAGGCTTGTTGTAAGTTTTCAAAGGTATACTGTTTATTTCGATTGATAGCTGTCCTGACAATATTTGAAGTGATTTCTTTTCCAAACTCAAATGTTAAAGTATTTGTCAACTCGGCTGTTAAAATGTCTCCTTCCGAAAATGCCTCAAAATCTCTTGTAGTAGAGGTCGGCAAACTCAACTCAAAGGAATTTGGAATAAAAGAGGTATCCAGCAAACTTTCTTGCCGTTGTTCGACATATTCTTGATAAGAAAGCCGTTTATTCATCCAAACGAGACCATCTGTATAGGTACGTGTTTGTTTAAAGGAGTCCTTTAACTTCAACTCACGCTCTTCTAAGTTGACATCATCAAAAATACCAGACTCACGCAAAACTTGTTTCAATTCTGAAATATAGCGAGGATTGTTGGCAGAATGATAGTGAAGTTGTTCAATGATACGGAGTTCATTATTTTCGTTTTCATCAAACTTACGAGTAAATTTTTCTTCCAGCTGATTATCAATCACAAATGGATAGTAGCGTGCACCACGACCAATGAGCTGTTTTTCAGCATTCGTGGTTTTTCCTGCCACAAAACCGTTTTTGGTCACCTTACCATCACGAGTATCATAGAGGCGAACAATATCAAAAAGATTAAGAACATCCCATCCTTCATTAAGCATATCCACCGCAAAAATGGCACGAATTTCATTTGAAGGAAGCTCTAAAGTATTCAACTCTACTAAGTTGTTGCTGGTCTTATTTTTTCCATCAATCAAGAGCAAACGTTCACGTCGGAAATCTTCCTGTAACTCTTCAATTAGGTCTTGAAGAGCAAGTCCAGTATCTTCAAAAAAATCAAACGCTTTTTCTAAAATCCCCTTTCGCCCTTCATTGATACTTGAAATTCTCTGATTTTGTACTTGCTCTACTGTCAAGTTAGACAACATCTCCAAGAAAGTCTCTAAATTCCCCTTGCTTTCAGCTATTTTTTGAGACTTAAACATGACTAAAGGTTTAAGATTGATGCCATGTTTGAGAGCAATTTTCTTTCGATATTGACTGATAAGGATTGCCTGCAGCATACGAGTTGGCAATTCACTGTCTACTAAATGGAAAAGTACATCTTTTGAGTACTTATCCAAGCGAAACTCTTTTAAGTCATATTTAAAAATCAAAGATTTTTCATACTTTTTCGCAATATCAGGGTTCGCTAGATCAATGGTTGCTGTAAATTCAAATAGTGATGATTTTTGAGCTGTTCTTTGAATATTTGCAATTGTCGCCGTCCAAGTAGCATTTTCATCTTTTTCTTTCTTGGCTAATCCTGCGTTCAAATGGTGAGCTTCATCTGCCAACAAGACAACTGACAAGTCTTCGAACTGCTCATAGGTTAGGCGATTTTCCCTTGGAGTATTTAAATCCTGATGCAGTTTCTGAATGGTAGTAAACACAATATTGATGCTGTCAGATTGGCTATCTGAAAAATCTGTCACCTCACGAACCGTCACTACTTGATTATCAATGATAATTTTTTCCGCAAATAGGTATTTTCCTGTTTCATTGGGCAAAAAGTTAGCTCTTGTTTTAGTGAGGATATTGTCATTATTAACAAAAAAGATAAAGTTCCGTTCGCCTTGTTTAAACTTTTCAAGAATAACCGCTGCCATCAATAAGGTTTTTCCTGAACCTGTCGCCATATTGTAAAGGACTTGTTCTGGTTTTTGATGATTTTTTTCATCGGTTTTATAGTAAAGATACCGTCCCGCCGCCTCTTTTTGGTAAGGACGCAAGGGATATTTAAGATTTTGCGTGATATAGTCGGGAATATTTTCTTTAAAGTCAATAAAGCCGTTTTCGCTGGCTTGGTTGTAAATCTCATACACAAAAGACATCTGCTCACTCCTCCCCGTAAAATTGGCGGTTAAGTTTTTTCTCTTGTTCTGAGATACCATAGTCGCTGTCGTCGATTTCTGAATAATTGACATAAAGGTTATTGTTATCTACCAACTCCAGCAACACTTGCTTCTGCTCAGCAAGCGAAAGTTCTTCAAACTCTTGTTTTTTCAGCTTTTTAGGATCAACACGATAAGACAAGAAAGATGATTTTTTGGCTTGTTCAAACAATTCTGATAAAATTTCTGTAGAAGTCGCTCCCAAAATAGCATTTTTAAAATCTTGTGCGTCATTTTTTAGTTCACAATAAACGAATGAACCGCCACCATTCCAGTTGACATCTTTAGAAATACCACCTTGTTCTCCGTCAATAACTTTTTTTAGACGTTTCACAGAAACATCTTCTATATAATCCATTTGTTCGATTCCGATGTATTGACGATTCATCTTGTGGGCAACAGCTTGTGTCGTTGCACTACCCATGAAAAAATCAAGGATTAGATCGCTTTCACTGGTAGCTATTTGCATAATACGCTGTAGTAATTTTTCCGGCTTCGGGGTGGAAAATAATTTAAGACTAAATAGTGATTTAATTTCTTTAGAAGCATGAGTATTCATAATTCCTGTAATTAAGTTTTTCCATGGTGCCGATCTTTCCATCACGTTATCTTCATTATCAACCTTAAGATATACCTTATATCTAATGGAATAATCATTTAGTTTTTTATCATGAACAAATTCACAGAATCCATTTTCCAATCCCCATTGAATTTTTTCTTTTCCCCATTTCCAAGTCCAACCATCATTAATAAATTCTCTTCTTTTATTTGGATATAAAATCTTTCCATCAGGCATCTCAATCCCAAAATTCATTGAATCACTATAACTAAGCCCTCCTCTATCTAATGTGTCATAATAAAAAGGTCCCCTTTTTTCATAATATTCGTCCGTATGCTTATAGCGGTTTCTGTCATATGAATCTGGATTTGTGGTTAATTGTACTAGATTTATATTCTTAGCATACATCAGTATGTGTTCAGTCGTTATCGAAATATTTATTGCATCAGAAGAACCAGTCTTTTTCTCCCAAATAATATCAGCTAAAAAATTATTTCTCTTAAATATTTCATCAGTCAAAACTTTTAAGTAAGCTTGCTCATTCTCATCACATTGGATAAAAAGAACTCCATCATTACTCAATAATTCTCTTGCTACCTCAAGACGATTTTTCATAAATGTTAACCAAGTCGAATGGTTAAATGAATCGTTATATCCAAAGCTATCAGAACCGGTGTTGTAGGGAGGATCAATATAAATCACCTTCACCTTTCCACCAAAGCGTTTTTTGAGGCTATGCAGGGCGATTAGATTATTCCCCTTAATGATAAGGTTGTCCGTACTCTTCAGCTCTTCTACTTCATGTTCGCCATCTGTATCATAGCGTTTAAAGTTTGTCAGTACCTTAGCGTCAAGCAAGCGATTGATTTCTGTTGGAGCAAGTTTCTCGTTAAAAAATACCTCTTGTCGTTTGGTGTCATCCTTGGTTTGCCCTCCTTCAAGCACGCAATCTTTATAAGGAAAATTCAGTACTACTTCTTTATTTTCAGAAAGGTAATTTCCATCAGCCGTTCCCAAACCAATTTTTGTTTTATATGCTGTAAAACTGTCTGGCAAGAACTCCTTGTTGTTTAAAAATTGCAGAAAGACATCTTTTTTAAAAACCAAGACACCATCTTGTAATTTCGAAAAGAAATGATTGGTGATTGTTTTATTGCTCATCAATTGATTGAGAAGTTCAGGACTATATTGCCGTGCCAACTCAGCCAGTTTATTCTTGTTTAGGACGCCATCCACCAAAAAATCAGGATTTTTAGTGAGGACTTGCTCCAATTCTTGCTTCATTTCGGAATTTCCTTTTCACTTAAAAATTTGTGAAGAGCTAATAGTATTCCTTTATATGTATATATAAAGGAAGGGTATACCCTTCGGTTTTTATTCATTTTCCTAGTTCTATTATAGCACATTTGAAAAAATTGAAAAGGTTGGGACAAAAATATCCCAACCACTTCAGAAATCTCAATAATACTCTCCCTGGCGATAATTCCATGAGTTAAAGGTATCTGACAGGTGCATCATAATTTTATCAATGTCAAGCCCTTTACGGATAACGACTGGTGCTGGTGAGGTTGAACGTGCTCCACCTTGTTCTGGGATGAGTTTGCCGTCCTTATCAACCATAGAGACCATCACACCTTGCTCGTAGCGGGTTTCAATGGTTTTGTCAGGTTGGATAGATGCCACATAGTCGTCTGCTTCGATGACAAGGTCCACCGCTCCTTCGATACGTTCTCCGATACCTTCTACCTTACCGCGGTTTCCTTTTCCAGATGGGTTGGCTGATGAGGCATAGACCATTTTGCCTTCTTCCCAAAGTTTAGCAGCCAACTGTTCTCCTGCTTTCCCGAATTTGATAACAAAACAGCTTGTTCCACGAACGTCTGTCATGAGCTCTTCACGGCCATCACCGTATGCTTTAAGTTTTTCAAAGGCTTCTGGTTTCCAAGGAAGGATACAACCTAGGAGAATATCTTCGTCCCAATGTTTTTGGTAGAAGGCTTCAATTTCTGGGTTTAGTTGTGCTAAAGCGCGTAGCTCGTCCATGCTACCACAAAGTACAACACCTGGTTTGTTACGGTTACGCTCTTTTGCTTCAAACTTGCGTTCAAGTCCTGCCTTATCGCTAGTCATGATAATGTAACCGACTTTAGTAGGACAAACGATACATCCGCCCTCACCTTTTAAAATGTCATAGCCTTCTTGTGAAAGTGTTCCGTTCCATTGAATGTGTTTTGTCATAGTTCTATTTCCTTTTCTATTTTTTCGAATCCTGCCAGTAGGCTGGTCGTTGTTTTTCATAGGCAGCAATCAAATCTTCATACTGCAAAGTAATACCGATATCATCCAAACCATTTAAGAGCTTGTGTTTCCACTCGCTATCGATTTCAAAAGTGAATTCTCCAACTGGTGAGATGATTTTTTGTTGTTCTAAGTCCACGGTTACCTGGTCAGTCGGTTGTAGTTGGGCTAGTTTCTCTCGAACATCTCTGGGCTGGACAATGGGCAACATGCCATTATTGAGTTCATTATTGTAATGAATGTCCCCGAAAGAACCTGCAATCACGACTTTAAAACCATAGTCAGCTAAAGCCCAAGCTGCGTGTTCCCTGGACGATCCTGCGCCAAAGTTATCCCCTGAGATGAGAATACTGGCTTTTCGATATTCAGGTCTGTTAAAGACAAAGTCTGGATCCTCAGTGTACTTGTCATCCAGATAACGCCAAGCATACATGAGGTACTTACCAAAGCCTTTCTTATCAATTAACTTGAGAAACTGCTTGGGAAGGATTTGGTCGGTATCAATGTTATCATTCATAAGAGGAACGGTTGTTCCCGTATAAACTGTAAATTTCTCCATATCCTCTCCTTACTGGGCTTCTGGCATCTGTCGAACATCTACGAAGTGCCCTGCGATAGCTGCCGCAGCTGCCATGGCTGGACTGCAGAGATGGGTCTTAGCACCAAAACCTTGTCTGTCCTCAAAGTTACGGTTGCTAGTTGAAGCGCAGTGGACACCATCTGGAACCTTGTCAGGATTCATCCCTAGGCACATAGAGCAACCTGAGTCTCTCCACTCAAAACCAGCATCTAGAAAGACTTTGTCCAAGCCCAACTTCTCAGCAGCTCGTTTCACAGGACGGGAACCTGGGACTACAATAGCCGTTAAGTTAGGAGCAATTTTCTTCCCTTTGACAAATCGCGCAGCCAGTTGCAAATCACTGAGACGAGCATTGGTACAAGAACCGATAAAGATATAACCTAGTTCAATATCTGCTGGCTTTTGGCCAGGTTCCAAGTCCATGTAATGATAAGCTCGTTCATCATTCATATCCTTAATTTCTGGAAAACTACTGTCAAAGTCAACCCCCATAGCAGGATTTGTTCCCCAGGTCACCATGGGTGCCAAATCAGAGACATCCATCTGGATAACCTTATCATAGACAGCATCCTCATCACTGACAAGTGTCTTCCAGTCAGCAACTGCCTTCTCGAAATCCTCTGGAACACATTCTCGTCCTTTGAGATAATCATAGGTAGTCTGATCTGGATTCATGATGCCCATCTTAGAGCCAAACTCGATGGACATATTGCAGATGGTCATTCGCTCTTCCATGGTCAGAGCATCAATCGCTTGCCCACGATATTCCACCACATAGCCTACACCACAAGCAACGCCGTACTTGGCAATCAAGGCGAGAATGTAATCCTTGGAATAAACTCCTTTTTGAGGAACACCAGTGAATTTTACCAGCATTTTCTTAGGTTTAACCTGCCAGAGCGTCTGAGTAGCGAAGACATGCTCAACCTCACTAGTCCCAATCCCAAAGGCGATAGCTCCGAAAGCCCCGTGAGTTGCCGTATGGCTGTCTCCACAGACGATGAATTTCCCTGGTTGAGTTCTTCCTGTTTCTGGTCCAACCATGTGAACGATTCCTTGCTTTTCAGAGCCGTGAGCAGCATGTTCAATCCCGAATTCCTCAACATTTTCAGCAAGCTTATCAATTTGAGCCTTGGAAATGACATCTCGAATATCGTAGATATTGACCGTCGGTACATTGTGGTCAAAGGTCCCAAATGTCAAGTCTGGCCGTCTCAATCTGCGTCCTGCATCTCGTAATCCTTGAAAAGCTTGGGGACTAGTCACTTCATGAATATAGTGCTGGTCCACAT
>NZ_KQ970759.1:427268-430305 GCF_001579175.1 Streptococcus oralis | reverse complement strand
CCTCTTCTCCTGTGATGACATGACGGTCCCATAGTTTATCAAAAATCGATTTTCCTGCCATCCATTACCTCCAAATGAAATATAAGGCTACTAGTGTGGTTACCATCCCGAGAAACCAAACCGTTTTAAAGTACCATTTTCGAGTCTTGTGGTGAAAGGTCATTCCTGCCAACCAGGCACCAAAACCACCACAGACAAGTGCTATCGTCAAGAGAATTTTCTCTGGGATCCGCCAAGCACCTCTCCTTGCCTTGGATTTGTCGATTCCATAAATGATGAAAATTATGACATTCCAAATCAAGAGGGTAAGAGTGATTCCTTCGTTTATCTTCATAGTCTTTCAATGATGGCTTCCGTCATTTCCTTGGTAGAAGCCTTTCCTCCTATATCTCTCGTTAAAATTCCTGCTGCCAAACTGGCTTCTACAGCGTATTCGATACGTCCTGCATCCTCAAAACGTCCAAAACTATCCCTCAACATCATGGCTACTGATAAAATCATGGAAATAGGATTGGCAATGCCTTGACCAGCAATATCAGGTGCCGAACCGTGAATGGGCTCATAGAGACTTGGACCATTTTCAGAGTGACTAGCAGATGGCATAACTCCAAGTGTACCTGATAGAACGCTTGATTCATCTGATAGAATATCTCCGAAAAGATTTTCTGTCACGATGACATCAAATTTAGTAGGATTGGTAATCATGAGCATGGCAGCTGAGTCCACCAACTGGTGTTCCAAGGTCACATCTGGGAAATCCTTTGCGACTTCCTCAGCTACTCTCCGCCAAAGTTTTGATGTTGCCAAAACATTCTGCTTATCGATACTAGTAACGATTTTTCTGCGATTGCTTGCGATTTCAAATGCCTTGCGAAAAATTCGCTCCACTTCCTCATAGCTGTAGTCGTTGATATCACGCGCTTTGCGCTCTTCAAGGATATGATCTCCAAAGTAAATCCCCCCTGTCAACTCACGTACCACGACAAAGTCTACACCAGCAATTCGTTCGGGTTTGAGAGGTGACAAATGCTTGAGACTGTCAAAAATCTTAACAGGCCGAATATTGGCATAGAGATTGAGTTCCTTACGAAGAGACAGCAAGCCTTGTTCAGGCCGAACCGCTGCTCCATCATACTGAGGACTACCTATAGCCGCTAGGAGAATCGCATCTGCTTCTCTACATGACTTGAGGGTTTCACCAGGTAAGGGATGCCCCGCAGCATCAATACCTGCACCTCCAAAGGGGCGTCTATCTATCTGATAGTCAAAGCCCGTTTTTCCAGCTAGGGCCTCCAAAACTTCCAAACCAGCTTCCATGATTTCTGGGCCGATTCCATCTCCTGCTAGAGCTACTATTTTCTTTGTCATGGTTTTCTCCTTTACACACTAGGCATGTCACGGTAGGAGACGCTGCGTCCCATCTCACCAGCATTCTCTTTTTGAACAAAGGTATTAGCATTGATGTAGGCAATAGCCGAAGCTTTCAACACATCGAAATCAAGACCTGCTGCGTTAAAGATGGTCTCTGTATCTCTGTTTTCAACAGTGACCAAGACCCGAGCTTGGGCATCGATTCCATCTGTTACCGCATCGATGGTATAGGACACCAAGCGGACAGATTGGTTAAAGAACTTATCAATAGCATTAAAGATAGCCTCAACAGAACCTTGTCCTGTCGCATTAAACTCAACCTTCTCACCATCCATATTAGCAAGGCTGACAATTGCTTCAATGTCTTTATCCGCATGGGTTTGAAGTTGTAAATCATCAAAGTGGAATCCTTCTGGATTTTCAACCATGATTCCAGCTACCAGAGCACGAATATCTGCATCTGTGATTTCTTGCTTTTTGTCCGCTAGTGCCTTGAACTTAGCAAAGAGTGGTTTGATATCTTCTTCAGTAAAGTCTAGAGCCAAATCTCTTAGTTTTTCTACAAAAGCGTGGCGACCGGACAATTTTCCAAGCGGAAGACTGTTACTCTTGACACCAACCAATTCAGGTGTAATGATTTCATAGGTAAGAGGATTTTTAAGAACCCCATCTTGGTGAATACCAGACTCGTGAGAGAAGGCATTTCCTCCAACAACCGCCTTGTTTTTAGGAACTGGAATACCTGAGAAGCGAGAAACCATTTCTGACGTATTGATGGTTTCGTTTAGGACAATACTGGTTTCTGCTTGGTAGTAATCTTGGCGAATATTAAGCGCCACTGCAATTTCTTCCAATGCAGCATTGCCAGCTCGCTCCCCGATACCATTGATGGTTCCTTCGACTCGTCCTGCTCCATTCTTAACAGCAGCAAGGCTATTAGCTACAGCCATTCCGAGGTCATCATGACAGTGAGGCGAATAGATAATCTGACGATCGGTCTTGACATTCTCAATTAAGTATTTGAAGATGGCACCATATTCTTCTGGCGTAGTAAATCCAACCGTGTCAGGGATATTGATGTAGGTCGCACCTGCATCCACAGCTGTCTGAACAACTTGCAAGAGGAAATCCAATTCTGTTCTGGTCGCATCCTCTGGAGAAAATTCGACAATTTCAAACTTAGAACGAGCATAAGAAACATGTTCACTGATTGCTTCCAAAATCTCTTCCTTGCTCTTATTGAGCTTATACTTACGGTGAATCGGACTAGTCGCGATAAAGACGTGAACCTGAGGATACTTGGCATCCTTGAGCGCCTCATAACAAGCATCTATATCAGACTTGACCGAACGTGCCAAACCTGTCACCGCTGTTTTCTTCAAGACCTTGGCAATCTCCTGAACTGCTGTAAATGAATCTGGACTCGCCGCTGGAAAACCAGCTTCGATAGCCGAAATCCCCCATTTCTCCAGCTGTCTTGCAATGGCGACCTTTTCCTTGATTGAAAAGTTAACGCCTGGTGTCTGCTCACCATCACGGAGACTGGTATCTAGAAACTCAACTCTACGCATGAGAATTCCCCTTTCAAAATTTCAGTATAGAAAAAACATCTCGCTCGGGAACCCAAGCGAGATGTTGATCTACTCCCGCTTGGTAAGCCAAACAG
>NZ_KQ970759.1:425060-426779 GCF_001579175.1 Streptococcus oralis | reverse complement strand
CCCGAGTACCTCAACAACAAAGCAAATTGATTAAACTTAGCTGTTTTCATGTTTGACTTTCTCCTTCGTTTGATGTCTTGTTAAGTATTTTAGCATAGGAAAAATCTCTTGTCAAGAAAAAATCCAATATTTTCTGAAAATTTCTTCAGTAAAGAATATTTTGCTAATTGAAAGTATTTGAAAATACAAGGTAATTTCCTTACTTTTTCAATGTCAAATTCCAACTGATTTCTAGCAATTCTAGAACGTCATCATCAGATAAACTATCATCAAGAGCAAGACTAATCCAGTAGCGTTTGTTCATATGAAAGGCTGGATAAATGCCTTTTTTTTGAAAGCAAATCGGCTATTTGGTCGTGTTTAAGGTTAACTGCTTCCACTAGACCTTCTCTCCCCTTATCTAGCCTATCCCAAGGAATTCTCATTAAAACAGCATACCACTTTTGACTATCTTCATGACGTAATACTGCCGTATCAGACGATTTTTCCCATAGATATTCCAACTGATTACCATGCTTTTCTTGAACTTGAGCCATGATGCGCTTAGTCTGAGGGCAGATAAAATCCTGCACATCAAAACAAGCCTTCCGAATCTGATAGAGAATCTCCAGACAGGCTTGACGGACACTTCCAACAAAAGTTCCACGCATGCTTTCCATATGAACTTGAGGATAAAGGTCACCAGTCTCCTGATCAAAAACTTGAAAGCTCACATTATCCGTTGTGATGGACACATTCATGACAAAGACTCCATCCAAAATCTGGAAACTGTAGGTCCAGACTCCCTCATTTTCTATAAAACCATAGACACGAGCTTTTTCTTGATTAAACTGATAGGATTTAAAAATTTCAAACATAAGTGAAAACTGCTACCCAAAGCTAGCAGTTCCTTTCTATTTTTTAAAAGACAACCTTGGTACCGTGCAATTGAGTCACACCAAGTTGGTCGATAAAGGTTTGACGGTTGTCCAAGTCAATCCCTCCGCCTGGTAAGATTTCAATTTTACCTTTTGCATGTTCCAAAATTCTTTGATAGTGGGCAAAACGTTTTTCTAACGAGTCACCAGATACGCCAGCACGAGTCAAGATACGAGTGACACCAGCTTGGCTGAGCCAGTCAATGGCTTCCAACTGGTCTTCATCACTTAATTCATCAAAGGCCATGTGAAAGACAATTTCCATTCCTTTAGATGTGGCAATCAACTTTTCAAGATTAGCCTTATCCAACTTCTTATCAGCAGTTAAAGCACCAAAGACAACCCCTTGGCTACCTGCTTGAGCAGTCAAACGAATGTCTTCTAGCATGATGGCAATTTCCAGATCCTGATAAACAAAGTCGCCACCACGTGGACGAATCATGGTCATGATGGTGCTATCGTAGTTAGCGGCCAATTCAACAGCTGCCTTGGTTACTCCATAGCTTGGTGTTGTCCCACCAACTGCTAAATTATCACAAAGTTCGATTCGACGAGCCCCAGCCTGCATAGCTTTTTCAAGCAAGGTCACATTTTCAGCACAAAATTCGTAAATCATTTGATTCTCCTTGATGTTTTCTTTAAATTTATTATATCATATTATTGTGAATATGCTTTCATTTTTATCAAGGCAAATAACTACTATTTTTATCTATTCTTTGTCAGGAATGACTTTAAAGAGATAGTAGGTGATAAAGATAGTCAAGGCTCCCAGACCAATTTTGACTGGCAAAAGAGGGGCAAA
>NZ_KQ970759.1:413647-425040 GCF_001579175.1 Streptococcus oralis | reverse complement strand
ATAAATAGAAATCCCCATCAAGATATAGATGGATACGATGATTTTTTTCTTGCGTTCTCGCGCAATAGACTTGGTCTCGCGAAAGTCAGCTACATAAGTCTGATAGAGCTTGGTGTGATAAAGCCAGTCTTCAAATCTCTTTGAAGACTTGGAAAAGCAAGCAATTGATAGCAAAAGGAAGGGCGTTGTTGGCAAGAGGGGCAAGACAACCCCAACAAGAGCCAAGGCTAAAGAAATAAAACCAATACTTAGGTAAATAATACACATGTCTTCTCCTAATTGAAATAATCTTCTACTAGTTTCCCACAAAGTGAGGAAATTTGTCAAGCTTCAAGTAAAAAGAGCCTGAAATTTATTTTCAGGACTCTTCGTGTTATTTAATTTTCTCTTCTTCGTAGTCGCCATTACTACACACAATCTGTTTACCACCACCACGGACTTTCTTCTCCACAAGGAAGTGTCCGCATTTTGGACAATCACGTCCAACTGGTTTATCCCAAGAGGTAAATTCACATTCTGGGTAGCGATTGCAACCATAGAAGATACGATTGCGCTTGGTTTTGCGTTCAATGATTTGTCCTTGATGACAGCTTGGACACTCGACTCCAATCTCTTTGACAATCGCTTGTGTGTGACGGCAGTCTGGGAAATTGCTACAAGCATAGAATTTACCAAAACGTCCTAGCTTAATCACCATTGGACTGCCACAAACCTCACAGTCAAATCCAGCTGGCTCATCCTTGATCTGAATTTTTTCCATTTCAGCTTCAGCCTTGGCTACATCTTTGGAGAATGGTTTGTAAAATTCGTCAATAACACGTTGCCACTGTTCTTTTCCAACTTCGACATCATCCAGTTTTCCTTCCATTTCAGCTGTAAAGGTCACATTTACGATGTCTGGGAAATATTCAACGATGAGCTTGTTAACAATTTCTCCTAATTCTGTTGGTTCAAAGCGTTTGGCTGCCAGACGAACATAATAGCGTTTCTGGATGGTTTCAATGGTCGGAGCATAAGTTGAAGGACGACCAACACCATTTTCTTCCAAGGTCTTGATAAGAGTCGCTTCCGAATAGCGAGCAGGCGGTTGGGTGAAATGTTGTTCTGGCTTGCTATTGACCTGCTTTACCGCATCTCCAACTGCCATATCTGGCAACATCTTATTTTTGTCAGAGTCATTGTAGATAGCAAGATACCCATCAAACTTAACTTGACTTCCATTTGCCGCAAACTGAACCCCATTTTGAGAAAGCTTAACAGCCATGGTATCAAAGATAGCAGCTGTCATCTGGCTTGCCACAAAACGATTCCAGATAAGGGTGTAAAGCTTAAGCTGGTCTTTGTCCAAGTACTTAGCGATGCTTTCTGGTGTATTAAAGACGCTAGATGGACGAATGGCTTCGTGGGCATCTTGAGCACCTGAGGCATTCTTGACCTTGCTACCATGCTTGGAATACTTGCTACCAAAACGATCGTTAATGTAGCTTGCAGCTTCGTTCTGAGCTACTGGACTAATACGAGTCGAATCTGTACGCATATAGGTAATCAAACCTTGCACGCCTGTACCGATATTAATCCCTTCATAAAGCTGTTGGGCCACCATCATAGTCTTTCGAGTACGGAAATTGATTTTGTTGGCAGCATCCATCTGCATGGTTGAGGTCGTATAAGGTAGGGGCGCATTGCGTTTGCGCTCCTTCTTATCTACCTGATCCACTGTAAAATCCTTGCTCGATAGATGGGACAAAACTTCTTTGACCTCTTCATTGGTGGTCAATTTCATTTTTTTGCCATTCATACCATAGAAAGAAGCCTGAAATTGTTTGGTTCCCTTCTTAAAGACACCATCAATTGTCCAGTATTCTTCCGGTTGGAAGGCATTGATTTCATTTTCACGGTCAATGATGAGCTTAAGGGCAACAGACTGCACGCGCCCTGCTGATAAGCCTTTCTTGACCTTTTTCCACAAAATAGGCGAAATTGAATAGCCTACCAAGCGGTCCAAGACACGACGAGCTTGTTGGGCATCGACCAAGTCCATATCAATCTTGCGAGGTTCTTTAAAAGCATTTTTCACTGCGTCCTTAGTGATTTCATTAAAGACCACACGATTGGCATCATTCTCATCCAAATCAAGGATATGAGCCAAATGCCAGGAAATCGCTTCTCCTTCACGGTCCGGGTCACTCGCAAGAAAGACTTTATTGGCCTTTTTAGCTTCTTTTTTCAAGTCATTAATGAGAGGACCTTTTCCACGGATATTGATATACTGCGGTTCATAGTTATTTTCAATGTCGACTGACATACTGGATTTCTTCAAATCACGGATATGCCCGACACTGGCTAAAACCTTGTAATTTCGTCCTAGATACTTCTCAATCGTTTTCGCCTTGGCAGGCGACTCCACAATGACTAGATTTTTTTTAACTGTTGATTTTTTCTTCTTTGTTGCCGTAGCCACACTATCACACCTTTTCAAAGTAATAAACTTTATAAAGTGTAAACCATTTTTCTATAGCTGTCAAGACTTAACTCCTATATATAGAAGAAAAGTTTATCTGAATGAACAATTTATCCTTAAAATTCAAACTCTGCCAACACATCTTGACCACTTGTGACCAGTTTTGCTCCTTCTTGGATCAAGTGGTGGCAACCATCTGAATGACCATCAAGAATGTTCCCTGGAATAGCAAAGACATCGCGTCCTTCCTCCATGGCGCGTTCACAGGTAATGAGACTCCCAGAGCGCATCCTTGCCTCTGCAACGATCACACCACGGCAAAGGCCAGCAATGATGCGATTACGAGCTGGAAAGTGAAATTTCAAGGGTTCTTCACCTGGACCGTACTCACTTAGCACTAGATGATGATTTCCAATGTAGTCCTGCAAGCGTTTATTAGCACGTGGATAAAAAACATCCAATCCAGTTCCGATGACAGCAATCGTTCTCCCTCCATTCTGGAGCGCAGCCATATGGGCAGCGGTATCGATTCCTTTGGCCAAGCCACTGACCACGATTAACTCGTTTTCCAAACCTTGGATAATTTTCTGGACCGACTTAGCACCTTGGCTGGAACAAGAACGACTCCCCACAAGAGCAACCTTTGGAAACTTCAGTAAATCCAGATTTCCTTTATAAAACAAAAGAGCTGGAGGGTCGTAAATCTCACTCAGATCCCAAGGATAACAGTCGTCTAGAATCGAGAAGGATGGAAATTTTTGAAACTCCTTCTCCAACTGCACATCATCAATCTGGAAATAGCGTTCCATAAAGACAGCAGGATTGCGGCAACCAGAGATTTCAGCAATATCTCCTAACAAAAGTTCCTGCTCCACAGTCTCGTCATATTCAAGGACAGTTAAAATCTGTTGATTGGTCAAGCCAGCTTTTCTCAATTTGTAAATCTCATAGTTTGTGATTTTCATATACAACTCCATTTCTTTTGCTACTCATCTGTCTATTCGTAAAAATCATAAAAAGAAGACATGATAATCTGATTTTTACATTTATTCAGCTTTCGCATTTGATAGCTTTCTTTTATCAAAAATAGAAAAAACCCTTGAGAAAAATTCAAGAGTTTTCTATTTCTATTCTTCGTCCATGCTCAAGACGCTTAGGAAAGCTTCTTGTGGAACTTCGACAGAACCAATGGCTTTCATACGCTTCTTACCAGCTTTTTGTTTTTCAAGGAGTTTACGTTTACGCGAAACGTCACCACCGTAACACTTGGCAAGTACGTTTTTACGAAGGGCCTTGATATCCGTACGAGCCACAATTTTGTGTCCAATAGCTGCCTGAATTGGCACCTCAAACTGTTGACGAGGGATGATTTTCTTAAGCTTATCAACGATGAGTTTTCCACGTTCGTAAGCAAAATCCTTGTGAACGATAAAGCTAAGGGCATCAACTTTGTCTCCATTGAGAAGAATGTCCATTTTGACCAGCTTAGATGGGCGATACTCTGACAATTCATAGTCAAAGCTTGCATAACCACGTGTCGAAGACTTTAGCTTATCAAAAAAGTCAAATACGATTTCAGCAAGTGGAATTTGATAGATGACATTGACACGATTGTCATCAATATAATCCATAGTCACAAAGTCCCCACGCTTGCGCTGAGCCAGTTCCATCACCGCTCCAACGAACTCCTGCGGCACCATAATCTGAGCCTTGACATACGGTTCTTCAATGGTCGCAATCTTGGTTGGATCTGGAAATTCTGATGGATTTGACACATCCATAGACTCACCGTCAGTTTGGTTAACCTTGTAGATAACAGAAGGAGCTGTCATAATGAGGTCAATGTTGAACTCGCGCTCTAAACGCTCTTGGATAACATCCATATGGAGGAGTCCAAGGAATCCACAACGGAAACCAAATCCAAGGGCCTGAGATGTTTCTGGTTCAAACTGCAAGCTAGCATCGTTGAGCTGCAGTTTCTCAAGGGCTTCACGAAGGTCATTGTACTTGTTTGACTCGATTGGATAAAGACCCGCAAAGACCATAGGGTTCATTTGCTTGTACCCATCTAGCGGTTCTACTGCAGGATTACTTGCCAGGGTCACTGTATCTCCGACACGAGTATCTTGAACCGTCTTGATAGAAGCCGCAATATAACCAACATCACCTGTGGCTAGGAAATCACGCCCTACTGCTTTCGGTGTGAAAATGCCGACCTCAGTCACATCAAAGGTCTTTCCATTGCTCATGAGCTGAATCTTATCGCCAGGTTTAACAACTCCGTCCATGACACGAACTTGGAGGATAACCCCACGATAAGCATCATAAACTGAGTCGAAAATCAAGGCTTTGAGTGGTGCCGTCACATCACCCGTTGGGGCTGGCACTTTCTCTACGATTTGCTCAAGAATCTCTTCGATACCAATACCAGCTTTGGCTGAAGCTAAGACAGCTTCACTGGCATCCAGTCCAATGACATCCTCAATCTCTGTACGAACGCGCTCAGGATCAGCTGCTGGTAGGTCAATCTTGTTAATAACAGGAAGAATTTCCAAATCATTGTCCAATGCTAGATAAACGTTGGCAAGAGTTTGCGCCTCAATCCCTTGGGCCGCATCAACCACCAAAATCGCTCCTTCACAGGCAGCTAGCGAACGTGAAACTTCGTAAGTAAAGTCTACGTGCCCTGGTGTGTCAATCAAGTGGAAAATGTAGGTCTCGCCATCTTTTGCAGTATAGTTAAGCTCAATTGCATTGAGCTTGATGGTAATCCCACGCTCCCGCTCCAAGTCCATACTGTCGAGCAGCTGAGCCTGCATTTCACGACTGGAGACGGTCTCAGTCTTCTCCAAGATACGGTCAGCCAAGGTTGACTTCCCATGGTCGATATGGGCAATAATGGAGAAATTCCGAATCTTCTCCTGTCGTTTTTTCAATTCTTCTAAATTCATATTCTCTTCCTTTCAGGGTACTTTATCTAGTATAAATTGTTTAAGAAAAATTCGCAAGACCATACCCTGCTAGGAGTACTAATCTTCAGCAACAAAGCCGTCATTTTCAATGAAATAGTGTTCGGTCATGCCTTGGTCAGTAAAGACGATACCATGGAGGACACCACCATAGACCGCTCCTCCATCCATTCCAATCTTGCCGTCTTCTGTCTTCCAAAGTTCAGCTGTCCCACGTTCTTGATGTAGTAAACTGTAGACTGGAGTGTGACCAAAAACAATGGTTTTTCCAGTATGATTTTCCGCTTCGTGGAATGGTTTTCTGAGCCAGACTTTCTTGTAATCTGTCGTTTCATGCCAGTCATCCAAGGTCAAATCAATACCTGCATGAACAAAGATATACTTATCTGTCTCTACTACAAAGGGCATTTGACGGATAAAAGCAACCAAGTCAGCAGCTTCTGTCTCAACCCGCTTAGCATCTTCAACTGCATTGACAGGAGCATCCAAAGGGCGACCTAAAATAGAGTTAATCGTCGTATCACCACCATTTCTGCGATAGTGGTCATAGCTTTCCTCAGGGTTATCTAGCCAAGTTAAAAACATATACTCATGATTTCCTGATAGGCAGATAGCTCCGTGGTTAGCAACTAAATCCTTGACCATTTCTAAAACGCGTCGACTATCCTCACCACGGTCGATCAAATCACCTAGAAAAAGTAACTGTGTCTGACCATCCCATGTTTTGAGAAGGTCTTCCAACATTCCTGCTTTTCCGTGGACATCTCCAATTACATAATAGTCTGTCATTTATTTCTCCCTCGTTTGCAATAGTTCTCTCGCTTGGGTAAGGGCAGCCTCGGTTACATTCTCCCCTGCCAACATCTTGGCAACTTCCTCTACCCGCTCTTCAACCGTTAAGAGACGAACGGTCGAAACGGTTGAATGCTCATCGCTAATCTTTTCGATAAAGAACTGATAGTCTGCGATAGCAATCACTTGCGGAAGGTGAGAAATAGCTAATACTTGCCCATGTTGACCAATCTTGTGAATCTTCTGAGCAATAGCTTGAGCAACACGACCTGAAACTCCCGTATCCACCTCATCAAAGACAATACTGGTCTTACCTTCCTTACGAGAAAAAGCAGACTTGATGGCTAGCATGAGACGAGACAATTCCCCACCTGATGCCACCTTGACCAAGGGTTTAAAGTCCTCACCTGGGTTAGTAGAAATGTAAAACTCAACTGCTTCATTTCCTTCACGGCTGAATTTGACCTTGCTAAAGCGAACTTGAAATTGAGCCTTCTCCATATAAAGATCTTGCAGTTCTTGTTTAATCTCTGCTTCTAGCTGCTGGGCCAAGTCATGGCGGGCTGAAGCTAACTGATTTGCCAACGCAACAAGATTGATTTCCAATTTCTTAAGCTCTACTTCCATGTCTTCGGAAGAAAGATTATTCCCTGTCAAGAGATTGTACTCATCTGTAATCTTAGCAAAGTAAAGCACGACTTCATCTACAGTCCCACCATACTTACGTGTGATCGTGTTGAGCAAATCTAAGCGATTTTCAACCTGCATCAAGCGATTGCCATCAAAATCCAAGTCTTCGATGATATCTTCCAAACGCTTGGTAATATCTTCTAGAACATAGTAGGTCTCTGATAGAGAACTTGAAATTTCACGGTATTCAGGATCGTATTCTTCGACACTTTCCATGTCATTCATAGCGGAACGGACATTTGCTAGGCTGGAGAATTCCTCATTGTCCAACATACTGTAGGCATTGGTTAGCGTATCCGCAATATTTTTATGATTGAGGAGTTTATCTCGTTCTTGGTTGAGAGCCAAGTCTTCACCAGCCTGCAAGTTTGCAGCCTCAATCTCTGCCATTTGAAATTCCAACATCTCAATACGAGCCTTGTGTTCCTGTTGGTTTTTCTTGACTTCAAGAACTTGTTTACGCATTTTGCGATAGGCGTCAAAGCTTGTCTGATAGGCTTGTTTCAACTCAAAAAATGCTGCATCACCAAATTCATCCAACATTTGGATATGAAGTTGTGGACGCATTAACTCTTCTTGGTCGTGTTGACCATGAATATCGACAAGATGCTGGCCGATTGCACGCAAGACAGAAAGATTGACCATCTGTCCATTGACGCGACTTACACTTCGCCCATTTTGAAGAATTTCACGACGGATAATAATCTCATCCCCCGATTCCAAGCCTTGCTCCTCAAAGAGTTCTTGTAAAGAACGACTATTCTCAACAGAGAAAAGCCCTTCAATCTCAGCCTTAGGAGCACCATGACGAATGACATCAGTAGCAGCTCTAGCTCCTAGCATCATGTTCATGGCATCGATGATGATTGATTTACCAGCACCTGTCTCACCAGTTAAGACTGTCATGCCTTTTTCAAAATTGAGCGAAATCGCCTCTATAATGGCAAAATTTTTAATCGAAATTTCAAGTAACATATCGACCTACCATTTTTTAACTTGTTCAGATATTTCCTTAGCTGCTTCCTCTGTTTTTGCCACAATCAAGATTGAATTATCATCCGCGACACAGCTAAAAATCTTATCAGAAAATGCTGCAACCAACTGACCTTTCACAAATACTGTGTTTCCAGGAATAACATTGAGGTTAAGCATGTTACCCATTACTTGAGAACCTTCGATGTTATTCTCAGCCAACTGCAAACTCTTCACAATTGATTTTGGCAATTCATAGATATAAGTGTTGTTTTTCAAAGGAATTTTAACAATACCAAGCTCTTTGATGTCTCTTGACACAGTAGCTTGAGTGGCAGAGATACCTGCTTCCTTTAAGTGCACAACGATTTCTTCCTGTGTTCCGATTTGGTAATCTGTTACAAATCTTCTAATTTTTTCAAGTCTTTCTTTTTTATTCATCTTTAAATTCTCTATGTGCTCTCTCTACAACTTTTTCTATTTCAGGGGCAACTTGGTTACTTGCTCCATCTTCCTTTTTCAAATATGCCAGAAATTCGATGTTTCCATGTCCTCCTTGGATTGGTGAATAGTCTAATCCAAGTACAGAAAAGCCTTGCTCAACCGCCATAGCAGTGACTGATTCAAGGACATGTTGGTGAACCTTGGCATCACGAATAATTCCATTTTTCCCGATTTGCTCCCGGCCTGCCTCAAACTGAGGTTTGACAAGTGCTACCACCTGCCCTTGATCTGCCAAAACTCGATGTAGAGCTGGTAAGATGAGACTAAGGGAAATGAAACTCACATCAATACTGGCAAAACTTGGTTCCTGCTCAAAGTCAGTCTTTTCTGCATAGCGGAAATTAAATTGCTCCATGCTGACAACCCGAGAATCTTGGCGCAATTTCCAGGCTAACTGATTGGTCCCAACATCCACCGCATAGACAAGTACGGCTCCATTCTGTAGCATAACATCGGTAAATCCTCCAGTAGAAGCTCCAATATCAATCGTGGTCGCCCCATCCACTGACAAATCAAAGACCTGCAAGGCCTTTTCCAGTTTCAAGCCACCACGGCTGACATACTTGAGTTTTTCACCTTTGAGTTTTAGCTCAGTATCATCTGGGATTTTCTCTCCTGGCTTGTCAAAACGCTCTCCATTAAGAACAGCCACAACAAGCCCTGCCATAACCCCCCGCTTGGCTTGTTCTCGTGTCTCAAACAAACCCTGTTTATAAGCTAGTACATCCACTCTTTCCTTAGCCATTGATTCTCAAACTTTCTACTACTTTCACAATCGGCTCTGTTTCAAAGCTGACTTGCTGGGAAATTTCTTCTAATTTAGCCGTGGCTTGATCCAGGGTTTGGTTACAAAAGGCAACGGCCTCCTCCAAGCCCAACAAGGATGGATAGGTTGACTTTTCTGCCTGCAAATCCTTTTGTGGTGTTTTGCCGATTTCCTCAAAACTAGCGGTCACATCTAACACATCATCCCTGACTTGAAAGGCAAGGCCAATCAATTCACCCACAGTTTTCAGTTTTGCTTGTAACTCTGGTGCTAATTCTGCTATGATAGCTGCTGCTTGGAAAGGATAGGCTAGTAATTTACCTGTTTTATTAGCATGAATGGTCTGGAGTTCTTCCAAAGACAAGTGCTGGTGTTCACCCTCCATGTCCAGAACCTGCCCAGCCACCATGCCCAGACTACCTGACGCAAGGGATAAGTTGGCTATCAAGTCCACCTTGATCTGACTTGGCAAATCTGCCTGCGCTATCAAGGCATAGGGATCTAGGAACAAAGCATCTCCAGCCAAAATGGCCATCGCTTCGCCAAATTTTTTATGATTGGTCAAGCGCCCCCGACGGTAATCGTCGTCATCCATAGCTGGAAGGTCATCGTGAATCAAGCTTCCTGTGTGAATCATTTCCAAGGCCGCTGCCACTTGAGCATGTGCAGGTTGGATAACTACTTGCAGGGATTCCAGAACTTCTAACAAGAGAAAAGGACGAATACGCTTGCCACCAGCATGAATGGAGTAGAGAACAGACTCTCGTAAACTAGAAGCAAACTGCTGGTCTCCATAAAAGTCTTCCAAAGCCGACTCCACAAGAGCTAATTTTTCTTGCTTCTTCATTCAAAATCACTTTCTGTTCCGTCTTCTTGCATGACCTTGACCAAGGTCTTTTCAGCCTTGTCCAAGGTTGCTTGGAGTTCTTTTGACAAGACCATACCCTTTTGAAAGGCCGCAATCGCATCTTCTAGAGCAATTTCACCATTTTCTAAACTTTGGACAATGGTCTCCAATTCTGCCAGATTTTCCTCAAATTTCTTTTGTTTTGACATCTTTAACCTCTAATTCTACCTGACCGTCTCGCATCAAAAGCGTCACTTGGTCTTTCTTCTTTAAACTCTCAACCGAATCCACAACGGACTCTTCTTTTTTGACAATTGCATAACCACGCGCCACGATTCGACTGGTATCCAACATCAACAAGGCTTCCGAAAGTCGCTTCACTTCAGCAACCTTGGCATCATAAACCAGCGCCATTTGGCTACGGAGGAGCTTGTCCAACTGACCTAGACGGTCTTGATAACGCTGGATTTTGGTAACAGGTGATAATTGGACTAGTTGATGCGTCCTTGCTTGGACTAGCTGTTTATTGTCAGAAATCCGTGTTCGCAAACTTTGTTT
The DNA here is from genome assembly GCF_001579175.1 of Streptococcus oralis. GTDB lineage: Bacteria > Bacillota > Bacilli > Lactobacillales > Streptococcaceae > Streptococcus > Streptococcus oralis_O. The sequence goes on along the minus strand of NZ_KQ970759.1, from coordinate 414,481 downwards.
TAAGCGCAGTTGCAGTTGGTCCAAGCGTTGCAAATAACCATCATACAAGCGCTCTGGCTGTCTAAAGATGACTGACTGACTGCATTTTTTCAGAGCTTCTTTTTTCCTTGACAGGACATTCTGAACCGCTGTTGCCAATCGTTTTTCTTGATTCTGCAAATGAGTCAAGAGATCCAACTTAGTGACAGGTGTTGCCAGTTCAGCTGCAGCCGTTGGTGTCGCCGCCCGACGATCCGCTACAAAGTCTGCCAAGGTCACATCCGTCTCATGTCCAACACTGGAAATGATTGGCAAACGGGATTCAAAAATAGCCCGTACCACAATCTCTTCGTTAAAGGCCCAGAGATCCTCGATAGAACCCCCACCACGACCAATGATAAGCAAATCCAAATCCTCACGTTGATTGGCACGCGCAATATTTCGAGCAATTTCCTCCGCAGCTCCATCACCTTGCACCTTAGTTGGATAGAGAAGGATATCAACACCTGGAAAGCGCCTGCTGACAGTCGTGATGATATCTCGAATAACAGCTCCACTGCGACTGGTTACCACACTGATTCTCTTAGCAAACTGGGGCAGAGGTTGCTTGAACCGTTCTTGAAAGAGACCTTCTTCCGTTAGTTTTTTCTTGAGTTGTTCAAACTGAATCGCAAGCGCACCAACTCCATCAGGTTCAGCCTTCTCAATGATGATAGAGTAGCTCCCGCTCGGTTCATAAACCTGAACTCGCCCAATTACATTGATCTTCATTCCTTCTTCCAGGTCGAAACCTAATTTCTGATAGATTCCTGACCAGATGGTCGCTTGAATAACCGCATGGTCATCTTTTAGAGA
>NZ_KQ970759.1:400418-413541 GCF_001579175.1 Streptococcus oralis | reverse complement strand
AAACTTGACCAGTTAAATAGACCCGTTCCAAGTAAGGGTCTTTATCGAATTTCATTTTCAGATACTTGGTCAAAGTTGTTACCGATAAATACTTTTCCATCTCCACCTACTATTCATTTTCTTGCTTTTCCATGGGTATTATTATACCAAAAACATGCTTAAAAATCACCTTTTTCCTACTGAAACTAAAGGAAAAATAGAAAAAGGAGGCATGGCCTCCTCATCTGATTATTTGCTGTTTCGTGCTTCTTCCAAAATCTTTGCAATTTTTGTCGTCAAAAGGTCAATAGCAACGGTATTGCTGACTCCCTCAGGAATGACGATATCAGCATAACGCTTGGTCGGCTCGATAAACTGGTGGTACATGGGTTTGACCACACCCAAATACTGCTCAATAACGCTATCTAGACTACGGCCACGCTCTTCCATATCACGCTTGATCCGACGAATAATGCGCACATCATCATCTGTATCCACAAAAATCTTGATGTCCATCAAATCGCGCAGACGCTTGTCCTCCAAGACCAAAATTCCCTCAACGATAAAGACATCTTGAGGCTCTTGACGATAGGTTTTGTTGCTCCGTGTATGTTCAGTATAGTCATAAGTCGGAATGTCCACCGGACGCCCTGCCAACAACTCTTTAATTTGCTCGATCATCAGATCTGTATCAAAGGCAAAAGGATGGTCGTAGTTGGTTTTGACACGCTCTTCAAAGGTCAAATGAGATTGGTCCTTGTAGTATGAATCATGCTCAATCATGGCAATCTTCTCATCAAGAAAATGAGATAAAATGGCTTTTGAAACACTAGTCTTACCACCACCAGAACCACCTGTCACTCCGATAATGATTGGTCTATTTTGCATGCTATCCTCCGTTTTTTTATCCGTCGTCTATTCTATCACATTTTTAGACAAATTTATAGTCTGATTTTGATAGACTATGGGTAACAATCTAATACTTACACCCCAGTTTGACTAGCATAGAACTTTCCTTGGCTTGTAGAGATTGCCCCGTTTTTCTAGAATTGCTAGTAATTTATCATTTTCAAAGGCAGCTACCTCCTTATCCAACTGTTCTAGCTCTATAAAACGACCAAAGCGGACTTCTGTAGCCTGTTCAGGAGTTAGGAAAACTTTAACAAGATCACCCGTTCCAATCTCTAGAGGATGGAGAAAGTCCAGCTGACCAGCCTCCACTTTTGCAGCAATTTCGTCCAAGGTAAGAGCATCTTCCAGTTGTAAACCTGCTGCACTCGTCCGAGTCAAATGGGACATATGGGACGCATAACCCAGCTTCTCTCCCAAATCAACTGACAAGGTACGGATATAAGTCCCCTTACTACATTTCACACGAAATGTAAAACGTGCGAGGTGATCCTCATAAGAAATCGGACTGGTCCGCTCAAATTGATAAATAGTGACCTGACGTTCTGGACGCTCCACCTCCTGACCAGCACGCGCATACTCATAGAGCTTGCGACCATTTACCTTGACAGCTGAGTACATGGGAGGAATCTGGGTGATAGCCCCAGTCAGACTAGCGATCGCTTCATCGACAAGCTTTTCATCCAAGGGCGACAAAACAGGAGTCTCTGCGACCACTTCCCCACTGGCATCCTCGGTCGTCGTTGAATAGCCGATAGTAATCTTCCCCTCGTAGACCTTGCCCTCATCCTGCATAAACTCGACCATGCGGGTTGCCTTGCCCACCGCAATAGGTAAAACACCCACCACATCCGGATCTAAGGTCCCACCATGACCAATTTTCTTAGTTCCCAAAATCTTACGCAGTTTAAAAACCGCATCATGCGAGGTCATCCCCGCTTCTTTTCTTAAGTTGATAATACCGTTCATGTGTTGCTTTCTAATTTCCCTTTCACTTCTATTCCTCATTGTTTAAATCAATTTTTTTAATATCATATAAATCCTCAGAGTAAAATAGTTTACCCGACTCAATTGGTAAAATATATTCAAAATTATCATCATTTTCAAGCCGCTTATACTTTCCATTAACAACCGAAAAGGAGTCAGCATTTATGTTGTAATATCCATCTGGAAGGCTTGAAAAATCAATATCTTCTAGTTCCAATAGATTGCTTTTACTAAGTGATAAATGCAACCAAAGGGCTCCGTCCTTCATAAAGTCTTTAATAGAAAGAGTCGCATATCCTCTAAAAGCTTGATTCTCTTTACTTGATGAATTTTGGTTTCTAATAGCTTTTTCTACTAGAAAGGGAGTTAACCTATATGAACTCGAAATTTTAAAACCAGGGCTAGCTAGTGGCTGTTCTTTGTCATCAATAACTACTAAATCATAGCCTTTCTTTTGTATTGCACTTTCTACAGCAGATTTAAAATCATTCAGAACTGTCTGAGCTTCTTGGTTTGATACAGAGAGCTTCAAGAATTCTTTAAGACCATAATTCTCATTAATGAAACTGACCTCTGTTAATTTTTGATGAATGTACTTAGCACCTACTTGAATCGTTATCCCATTATCCGATACATCAAAAATACTAATATCTGAAACGTTACTTTCTATTTTTACGCTTTTAAGAGCGACATCATAATTCATTCCCCTAGAAGAATAAAACTCTTTTAATTGTTGAACTTTAGCATTATTTCTATAGTGGATTTGAATTCTACTTCCTACAAATGGAGAAAAAATACCAATCAAAAATATAATAAGTAACATGCGACTTATTTTTGGATTGTAGTATTCCTTTTGATAAATCCAATCTAAATATGGAAATAGAAATAATGAAAAAATGAAACTCCAAAGGTCAATATCTTTTATAAAGTCAAAAGAAACAATCATTTTAAATCTTAGCAAAAACATCAGAAAAATTGCTAAAAAAATATTTCCAACCAATATGAAAGCAATCATACGTTTCGATTCTTTTTTTGCTTTTCGCACATAAGATATACCCACCAGAAGATTAGCCAAAAAACTAATTCCATAGCCGAATATAGTTGGAATAAATCCAAAAATAGCAAACATTAAATTATATCTTGAGTCAGTATCACCTACGCCTTCAATATTTAAAAGACCATATAGGAGATTAAGAAAAAATACAACTAATGGTAAATAAGCAATATAAATATCTGAGAATTTCAAAGATTTTTTCATAGGAACTCCAGTTTTTAAGGTAATCTTATTTCTCCTTCAATGCTTCAAATTTCGCTTTCATTGTTGGATTTTTTCGGGTCAATTTTTTGACGGAAACGTCTTCCAATTTGTTGTTTGCAAGTCGGAGTTGATTTTCTGATGTGGTAAGAAACTTCTTAACTTCTTCCATCCGTTTGATGGCCTTATCGATTTCATCGATAGCTTTTCCAAAGTTGGTTGAAGCAGAGTTGTAGTTTTTGGCAAAAGCTACTTTGAAGGCATCCAAATCTTCCTCAAAATGCGTAATATCAATATTTTGCTCCCGGACTAAGGCCAACTCTTGCTTGTATTTCAAAGAATTAAGAGCCGCATTTCGCAGGAGACCAATCAACTGGATGAAGAACTGGGGACGGACGACATACATCTTTTCATATTCGTGGCTGACATCCACGATACCAGTGTTGAAGTAGTCATTATCCGCCTCAAGCATAGTCACTAAAACCGCATACTCGCAGTTCTTTTCCCGACGGTCTTTATCCAACTCCTTGTAAAAATCTGCATTCTTATGCTTCTTCTCCGTCCCATCCGCTTCGTTTTTCATTTCAAACATGATGGAAATGAATTCTAGACCATTTTCATCAAAATCACGGAAGATAAAGTCCCCCTTAGATCCTCGCGCAGAGACCTTGTTATCCTTCTCAAAGTAGGCATTTGGAAAGGCAAAACTGCGAACCTTATTGAACTCACTCTCCGCATACTGTTCCAGACTTTCCCCGATAGCTTTTGTGGATTGTTGGGCTTTGAAATTCTTGTAAAATTCGACTTGTTCACTAGCAGCCTTGAGCTGGGCTTCGTAATTCTGCTTAACAGAAGCCAAAGACAACTCATTTTCCTTTTCTTGCAAGAGGAGCTGATTTTTAACTTGATCCCGTTCTTTTTCTAGGTCAGAAAGGGTCTTTTGCAGTTGATTTTCATGCTCCAAACGCAAGGTAGCCAGTTGGTTTTCCAAGACCTGTACTTCCTTGTCTTTAGCCAATAAAGCCTCATGACTTGTCTGTTCAACCTCTTTCTTAGCCAGTTCTTTCTCTGTATCAAAGTTTTGGATTTGACTCTGCAATTGCGCAATTTCTTGATCCTTCTGAGCCAGTTTAGACTGTTGCTCATTCATGGCCTTTTGCTCAGCCAAAGCCAGCTCCTGCTTCATGCGATCGTGTAATTCCTTATCAAACTCAGTTGTTCTCACTTGGGATAAAAGTTCGGCATACTGGCTCTCATTTACTGTAAATACTTCCCCACAGTTGGGACATTTGATTTCGTTCATAACTTTCCTCTTTCTAGACTTCTGTAACCATTATATCATGCCTGAGGGAAAATCAAAAACAGCGAGTCGAAACCCACTGTTTATATCTGTTACTTTAAATTTTTTCCAAGGCTAAGCGCAAATCTTCAATCAAATCCTCTACATTTTCAAGACCGATAGACAAGCGGATTTGGTTTGGTGTAATACCTGCTGCTTCTAGATCTTTTTCTGACAACTGACCGTGAGTGGTTGTCGCTGGGTGGACAACAAGCGATTTGGCATCTGCTACGTTTGCAAGGTCAGAGAAGATTTCTAAATTATCAATGACCTTGCGAGCCTCTGTCTCTCCACCTTTAACATGGAAGGTAAAGATTGAACCCACACCTTTTGGCAAATATTTCTCAGCCAAGGCATGGTAAGGACTGTCCGCTAGTTTTGGATAGTTTACTTTTTCTACCTTAGGATGGTTAACAAGGAAATCAACAATTTTCTCTGCATTTTGCACATGACGTTCAACACGAAGAGAGAGAGTTTCAAGCCCTTGGAGCAAGAGAAAGGCGTTAAATGGTGACAAGGCAGCACCTGTATCACGAAGCAATTGAACACGAACAGCGATAATAAAGGCTGCTGCCCCAACATCGCGAGTATAGCTCAAGTTATGGTAGCTAGGATCTTCCTCTACAAACTGCGGAAATTTCCCTGAAGCTTCCCAGTCAAAACGACCACTGTCCACGATAACACCACCAATAGTCGTACCATGACCACCGATAAACTTAGTCGCTGAGTGGACTGAAATATCGACACCGTGAGAGAAAACGTTAATCAAATATGGTGTGGCAAAAGTATTGTCAGAAACGAGAGGAATCTGGTGTTTATGCGCAATCTCAGCCAATTTTTCCAAGTCAGGAATGTTAATTAAGGGATTCCCCAAGGTTTCAATCAAGACAAGTTTGGTATTGTCACCGATAGCTGCTTCTACTTCCTCCAAATTATCCACATCGACAAAGGTTGTTGTGATTCCATAACGAGGAAGGGTTTCTTTCAAGAGGTTGAAGGTCCCACCATAAATAGTTGACGCAGCCACCACATGATCACCTGCGTGAGCAAGCGCCAAAATAGTGTAGGTTACAGCAGCCATACCTGATGCTGTCGCTAGTGCTCCAACACCACCTTCAAGAGCAGCGATTCTTTCTTCAAATGCCGCTGTTGTAGGATTGGTAATACGAGTATAGATATTGCCTGGTTTTCTCAAGGCAAACAGATCTGCACCTTCCTGCGTGTCATCAAAAACGAAGGATGTTGTTTGATAAATCGGTACTGCACGAGACTTGGTCGCTGGATCAACGACTTGCCCAGCATGCAATTGTAGGGTTTCAAATTTAAAATCACGAGTCATAAGACGACCTCCAAATAGCTTCATTAGGGATATTGTATCATCTTGTACCGGTCTTTTCCAATACAGTTTTTCTATATTTTGATATAAGGAACAACTATGACTAGTCATACACATCAAACAAAAAAGCACGATTAACTCGTGCTCATTTCTTTAATCGACATAAGTATCTTCGTTTTTATTGAGGAAGGCGTATGGTAAGCCCATCAAGAGACCTCCTCCGATAAAGTTCCCGACAAAGGTTACACCCCAGTGACGAAGAATATTAGGTAGGTCAAAGTTAGCAATTGAATCTGCTGCTACACTGAACTTAACAATCGCAAAAGAAGCAAAGTTCGCAGCAATGTGTTCGTTTGTTAAGAATACAAACATGTAAATTGCTGATAAGACAAGCCAAAGTTTGGCGCCACCGTCTTTCACCAAAACGAATGAAAGAATGGCAATGTTTACAAAGATATTGGCTAAAATACCTTCAAGCAAGACTAGCTCATTGGAACGACCTAACTTCATCTCTACAACTCCTGAAATGAAGCTATCATGTGTTAGATTTGCATAGGCTGCTGAGTGGGCAAAGCCCCAACCTGCTATAAGAGCACCAATGAGGTTGAAGAAGGTACAGTAAAGTAGAATCTCAGCTGTTTTTCTCCAAGAAATTTTCTTCAAAAAACTGCCAGCTGTCAAGAACATCATGTTGGAAGTGACCAACTCAGCATTCAAGAAAACAATGTAGGCCAATCCCCAAGCAAAAACAAATGGGAAAAGAAAACGTCCACTACCAGGTGCGATCTTATTAATCAAATCAGCCCCAACTGCGCCCGCAGCCGTACTAAATGTTAGAAAAGCACCTGCAAACATGGAACGAATCGCATACTTAAACTTGCTTTGGCTATAAAGACTTTCTTTCTTCTTGCAAGCAAATTCAATCTTTGAGATAAATTCTGATGAGACCATAGAAAACTCCTAAAACTTTTATTTGTGATAATTATAACATAATTCTTGTTTTCTAGAAAGCGTTTTCTGTAAAATTCTATAATATTTATCTTAAAAATCTTTATCCTAAGCCTTCCTATCCTTTTTCATAAGAACTATTTTGATTCTATTTGTTCATATAAAAAACCAGTGAAATAGCACTTCACTGGTTCATTCATTCTTAATAACGTTGTTTATATGGTTTATTAAAGGCTTTCAAAATATCTTCAGATGTATCCGAATAGGCTTTTGATTCTTTAAAAATCCCTTTTACAATAATTCGTTCGGTTTCATTATAGTCTACACAGGTTACCAAGGTGATTTCTTTCACTCCATCACGGTCTTCGACTTCATCCACTCGGTCTGGTGTGACACGTTTAACTTCAGTAATCTCGTAGGTATAAACCTTGTCCTTATCCGTCAGGTAAATCTTCATACCTGCTTTGGCATTGACCAAAGGTGAGAAGAGCATCTGGCTCGCATTTTCAGCAGTAAAGATATGGTGACTGGCTAGAGAATAGTTGCCTTCTCCCATTTTTTGATCGGGTTTCATGGTCCCTGCTCCGTAGAACAAGTTTACATTATCCAAACCTTTGAAAATAGGCAGGTTGATTTCTACTTCAGGAATAGCAATACCACCGATAACTGGAAGCTTTTGGGCATCCCATTGTGAAGCCAATACAGCTTCAGATGAAATAGACTTAACAGAGTCAAAATCAAAATTTCCTTCGGTTTTTAGATTTTCATCTATATTTTCTTTAGTAACCTGATTGACTTGATATTTATTGGTATTCCAGACCAAAAAGAGATCACGAATCTTTGAATTAAAAATCAAGGCTAGGGAAAGAAGAATTAAGAAACCCGCTAAAATATTGATAAATAGATTTCTTCTCTTATTATTCTTATTTTTCTTTTTTTTACGAGACATTATGCTTCACCTTCTGTTTCAATTTCAGTCCCAACTTCTTCTTTTTCTGCCGCAGCAACCGTTGTAAAGGTCACAATCTTGGCATCTTGGTCTAGACGCATCACCTTAACTCCCATAGTTGAGCGTCCAGTTTGTGAAATATTGGCAACGTTTGTTCGAATCATGACCCCTGTATCCGTGATAATCATTAGGTCTTCATCACCTTTAACAGTGAGGAGGCCTGCAAGAGGACCATTCTTCTCAGCAACATTGGCAGTCTTCATTCCTTTACCACCACGGCCTTTAGTTGGATATTCAGTAGCAAGGGTACGCTTACCATAACCTTTTTCAGTGATGATAAGGACCTCATCCTGGTCAGTAATAACACTTGCGCCAACTACTGTATCTCCTTCACGAAGATTGACTCCTCGGACACCTGTCGCGATACGGCTCATGCCACGAACAGCTGATTGATTAAAGCGAACAGCATAACCAAACTTGGTACCAATGATGATATCGGTATCTTCTTCTGTCAGCAAGACATTGATCAACTCATCCTCATCCTTGAGATTCAAGGCCTTAAGTCCATTTTGACGAATATTTGCAAATTCTTTGACACTGGTTCTCTTCACGACACCGTGACGAGTTGTGAAGAAGAGATAAGCATCATCACTACGTTCAGAATCAACATTGATGATGGTCTGAATGCTTTCGCCTTCGTCCAACTTCAAAAGATTGACAACTGGCAAGCCCTTAGCGGTACGACCGTATTCTGGGATTTCATAACCTTTTAGTCGGTATACGCGTCCTTTATTGGTAAAGAAAAGCAAATGATCGTGAGTGCTAGTTGAAACCAACTCACGCACAAAGTCATCATCCTTAACTCCCGTACCTTGAACTCCACGGCCACCACGTTTTTGGGCAGTGAACTCACCTTGGTCCAGACGTTTGATGTAGCCCTTGTTCGAAAGGGTAATCAAGACATCCGTCTCCTCAATCAAGTCTTCGTCCTCAAGTGTCAAGACTTCTCCGACCATCAACTCGGTACGACGTTTGTCACCAAACTTGCGTTTGACTTCATCTAACTCGTCTTTGATGATTTGCGCCACACGTTCTGGTTTGGCAAGAATATCGGCCAAATCTGCAATCAAGACAATCAATTCATCATATTCAGACTGAATCTTATCACGTTCCAATCCTGTCAAACGACGAAGACGCATATCAAGGATTGCCTGACTTTGACGTTCAGAAAGCTTGAACTTGCTCATCAACTCAGCTTGTGCTTCGGCATCTGTTTCACTTGCACGGATAATACGAATCACTTCATCTATATGATCTAGCGCAATTAGAAGACCTTCTAAGATATGTGCACGCGCTTCTGCTTTTTCCTTGTCAAAACGTGTACGACGAACAACCACTTCTTTTTGGTGTTCGATATAAGCATCCAAAATTTGACGAAGGGACAAAATTTTTGGTACGCCATTTTGAATTGCAAGCATATTGAAACCAAAGTTGGTTTGCATCTGGGTCATCTTGAAAAGATTGTTAAGGATAACGTTGGCAGACGCATCGCGTTTAACCTCGATTACAAAGCGAACACCTTCACGGTTGGACTCATCACGTACGGCTGTAATGCCCTCAATTCGTTTTTCCTGAACCAAACGAACAATATGTTCATGGACCTTGGTTTTGTTGACCATGTATGGAAATTCCGTTACAACAATTCGTTCACGGCCAGTTTTAGTTTCTTCGATTTCAGTACGAGAACGAAGAACAATGGAGCCTTTACCAGTTTCGTAGGCCTTATGAATACCTGATTTCCCCATAACAAGGGCACCCGTTGGAAAGTCTGGACCAGGCAAGACTTCCATCAAGTCCTTAGTGGTCACATCTGGATTGTCCATGACTAGCTTAACGGCATCGATGGTTTCACCTAGGTTGTGAGGAGGAATGTTGGTAGCCATCCCTACGGCAATCCCAGTTGCCCCATTGACCAAAAGGTTTGGAAAACGAGCTGGCAAGACTAAAGGTTCCCGCTCATTACCATCATAGTTGTCAGCAAAATCAACTGTGTTTTTATTGATATCACGAAGCATTTCCAGAGCAATCTTGCTCATACGTGCCTCAGTATAACGCTGTGCGGCAGCACCATCCCCGTCCATAGAACCAAAGTTTCCATGCCCATCAACGAGCATGTAACGATAGCTCCACCACTGGGCCATACGAACCATAGCTTCATAAATAGAGGAGTCTCCGTGGGGGTGGTATTTACCCATGACATCCCCTGTAATACGGGCTGATTTTTTATGGGGTTTATCTGGAGTAACACCTAGTTCATTCATTCCGTAAAGAATACGACGGTGAACTGGTTTTAAGCCATCTCGAACATCAGGAAGAGCACGCGCTACGATAACACTCATGGCGTAGTCGATAAAGCTGGTCTTCATCTCCTTTGTCAGATTAACATTCACTAAGTTTTTATCCTGCATTAATAAATGCCTCATTTCACAATTAGTAACTAGATATATTATACCATAAAGTGTAGATCATTTCAGTCTTTGGAAATCACTAAAACGTTTACATCAAGAACAAGAAGGCATTTCCGTGACAAAGCTTTTTAAAAGTGATAGAATGAACATATCTGGGGAATTCCCTAAAAAAATTGAAGGAGATGTTTAGAAAATGACTTCTACTAAACAACACAAAAAAGTGATCCTTGTCGGTGATGGTGCCGTAGGTTCATCTTATGCTTTCGCGCTTGTTACCCAAGGAATTGCACAAGAGCTTGGAATCATTGAAATTCCTCAATTGTTTGAAAAAGCGGTTGGTGACGCAGAAGACCTTAGCCATGCCCTTGCCTTCACTTCACCTAAAAAAATCTACGCTGCAAAATACGAAGACTGTGCTGACGCTGACCTTGTAGTTATCACTGCTGGTGCTCCTCAAAAACCAGGTGAAACTCGTCTTGACCTTGTAGGTAAAAACCTTGCAATCAACAAATCAATCGTTGAGCAAGTTGTTGCTTCTGGTTTCGATGGTATCTTCCTTGTAGCAGCTAACCCAGTTGACGTTTTGACTTACTCAACTTGGAAATTCTCTGGATTCCCTAAAGAACGCGTTATCGGTTCTGGTACTTCTCTTGACTCAGCTCGTTTCCGTCAAGCACTTGCTGAAACAATCGGTGTTGACGCTCGTTCAGTCCATGCCTACATCATGGGTGAACACGGTGACTCAGAATTCGCTGTTTGGTCTCACGCTAACGTTGCCGGTGTTAAATTGGAACACTGGTTGCAAGCTAACCGTGACTTGAATGAAGCTGACCTTGTTGAACTCTTCATCTCAGTTCGTGACGCTGCCTACTCAATCATCAACAAGAAAGGCGCTACATACTACGGTATCGCAGTTGCCCTTGCTCGTATCACTCGTGCTATCCTTGACGATGAAAATGCGGTGCTTCCACTTTCTGTATTCCAAGAAGGTCAATACGGTGTTGAGAACGTCTTTATCGGTCAACCTGCTATCGTTGGTGCACACGGTATCGTTCGTCCAGTTAACATCCCATTGAACGACGCTGAAACACAAAAAATGCAAGCATCTGCAAAAGAATTGCAAGCAATTATTAATGAGGCATGGAAAAACCCTGAATTCCAAGCAGCTTCTAAAAACTAATGAAAAGAAGGTTCTCATCATGGGAACCTTTTTCTTTTATAATACATACTAAAATCATCGATTTCTAACAAGAAAAAAGCCTATTGACCAAGCTAGAAAGCTTGATACAATAGGCTTTTTAAAGTGTCATTATTTAACAGCGTCTTTAAGAGCTTTACCAGCTTTGAATGCTGGAACTTTAGAAGCTGCGATCTTGATTTCTTTACCAGTTTGTGGGTTGCGACCTTTACGTGCAGCACGCTCACGAACTTCAAAGTTACCAAAACCGATCAATTGAACTTTTTCACCAGCTGCAAGGTATTCAGTTACTGCTGCGAATACAGCATCAACTGCTGCTGCTGAATCTTTCTTAGTCAATTCTGTAGCTTCTGCTACTTTAGCGATCAAATCTTGTTTGTTTGCCATGTTAATAAATCCTCCAAATAATTTCTAATTAACAAATATAATCATATCCTAAAATTGGCTATAGGTCAAGTCAAAAACACTATTTCTAACGATTTTTCTCTATTTTTTTAGGAATTGTAACGAATTAGAATAGCCCAGGCATTTTCTCCCGTATGTGTTTGAATAATAGACCCTGTTTCCAATACAGAGATTGGTTTTTCTACATAAGTTTGCAACAAGTTCTTCATCTCATTTGCCCATTCATTTGTACCTGCATATGAAATTCCAATCTCAGCCACTGATTGATGCGAGAGCGTCTCAGTCAATTCATCAAGCCATTTTTTGAATGTCTTAGCACCTCGTCCCTTAACGATAGGCTGGAGTTCATGATTCTTCATCTGCATCACAACTCGGATGTTCAACAGAGAGCTTAATAATCCTGTCACACGTCCGATGCGTCCGCCCTTAACTAGATTTTCTAATGTTGAAACACCGATATAGAGTTCAGTATGATTCTTAACGTCTTCTACATGGGCTAGGATGGTTTCTAAATCTTTCCCTTCTTGGGCAAGTTTAGCTGCTTCAACTACTTGAAACTTCATAGCTTGGTCTGTAAAAGAACTATCAATAACCGTCACATCAGCAGTTGAGAGACTCGCTCCTTGGCGAGCAGCTTCAACCGTTCCAGACAAGGCATGGGACATGTGAATCGCGAGAATCTGACTACCGTCTTTACCTAGTTCTTCGAAAACCTCAGCAAACACTCCCACTGGAGGCTGACTGGTTTTCGGCAGATTCTTACTTTGTTGCATAAGATGAAGGAACTCACCTTCTTTCAAATCTGCGTCTGAATAAAGCACACTATCGATCATAACGGATAGCGGCACAACCGTAATATTTAACTCTTTTACTACTTCTGGTTCGATGGTAACAGAAGAATCTGTTACAATTTTTACTTGTGTCATAATTTCAATCTTTCTATTCTTTTCAATAAGATAGGGATTTATCACTTTTATTATATCAAAATTTTGTTAAAAAATCATAAGAGATCCAATTAAAACGCTTGAAAATTTGGTATAATCTATCTATAGAAAAAGCGAGGGAGAATCATGATTCGAAAAGTTCAGCCTATTATCACTATCATACTAGGGGCAGCTATTTATGCCTTTGGTCTCACCTACTTTGTAGTTCCCTATCATCTATTTGAGGGTGGTGCGACAGGTATTACACTCATTACCTTCTACCTCTTTAAAATTCCAGTCTCACTGATGAACCTCTTGATCAATATTCCTTTATTTATCCTAGCCTGGAAAATATTTGGTCCTAAAACTCTCTACACCAGTCTCTTGGGAACTATCTCCCTTTCTGTCTGGCTTGCTGTCTTTGAAA
>NZ_KQ970759.1:392914-400398 GCF_001579175.1 Streptococcus oralis | reverse complement strand
CTGTCTGGCTTGCTGTCTTTGAAAAAATTCCTTTACAGTTTGACCTACAAGGGGATCTCATTATCGTTTCGCTAGTTTCTGGTGTTTTACTGGGAGTCGGTTTAGGAGTTATTTTTAATGCTGGTGGGACGACTGGTGGTTCAGATATTGTTGCCCGTATCCTCAATAAATACACCAATATCTCAATTGGTAAATTGCTCTTTGGGATTGACTTTTTTATCCTAATGTTAATTTTAATTATCTTCCAAGATCTTCGTCTCGTTACCTATACTCTCTTGTTTGACTTTATCATCGCTCGTGTTATTGACTTGATCGGTGAAGGGGGCTATGCTGGTAAAGGATTTATGATTATCACTCAGTATCCTGAGCAATTGGCTGATAAAATCAATGAAGAACTAGGACGTGGCGTGACCTATATCTCTGGTCAAGGCTACTACAGTAAGAAAGATTTGAAAATCATTTATTGTATCGTCGGTCGAAACGAAATCGTTAAAATGAAGGATATGATTCACCATATAGACCCTCAAGCCTTTATTACCATCACTGAAGCTCATGAGATTCTTGGGGAAGGATTTACCTACATAAAAGAATAAAACAAAAAAGCTGGGAAATTCCAGCTTTTATTTTTGTTTAGAAAGTGTAGAATGACGATAACCATAAGTAAAGTAAATCACTAGTCCAACCAACAAAGCAAGTCCAAAGGCAATCCACGTTTCCTTGGTGTACTGAAGCATAAAGGAAAGACAGATAAGAATGGAAAGGATTGGCAAAAGCGGCACTAAAGGAGTTTTGAATTCTCCTTCTTTTGGCATACCCTTATCTTTTCTGAGCTTGATAATACCGTAGGCTAGTAAGATGAGATAGGCTAGTGTACAGATATTTAGAAAGGCGGCAATACTTGCCAAGGGGAAAATACCCGCTGCAATGGCTGAGGCAACTCCTGTTAAGATGGTCGCATTCTTTGGAACTCGGCTACTTTTGCTTAGTTGTTTGAAGCTTTGAGGCAAAAGTCCATCACGTGCTAAGCTATAAATCATCCGAGACAAAGCGTAAGTCATGGAGATACATACAGTTATCAGGGTTAGAATGGCTACAAGCGAAACATAATTTGCCGCCCAGCCTATACCAATACTACGTAATGAAAATGCTACTGCATCGTCCACATTGAGCTTACTGTAGTGAACAATCCCTGTCAATACTAAGGTTACCAAAGCATAGAGAATGGTGACGATTGTCAGAGAAAGTACGATTCCGCGAGGAACATTCTTTTGCGGAATTTGAATTTCATCAACTGCCATGGAAATAGACTCAAATCCGAGAAATCCAAAGAACATCAAAGATGCACCCGCCATAATCCCAGTACTTCCACCATATAGTTGACCAAAACCAAATGGAGCAAAATTCGTCCAATTTTCAGGCTTGATGTACCAAATACCAACTAGGATAAATAAGGCGAGAGCTGAGAATTTCAAGACGACTAAAAGCGAATTAAATCTCAAAGCTGCCTTAGAATTTAATAAAACCAATCCCGTTACCAAAGTCAGTACTAAAATAGGCAGAAGATCGATATAGGTTCCCTGTTTAGGGTTAAAGGTTCCATTCAAGGCTTGCGGCATGGAGATACCATAATTACTGAGCAAGCCCTTAAAGTAAGCTGCCCAGCCAGACGCCACACCTGAAACAGCCGTCATGAATTCCATGATGGTCAACCAGCCAGCAATCCAGGCTGGCAATTCTCCTAAAATCGCATAGAGATAACTATAAGCACCACCAGTTGCAGGCACACGAGAGGCAAATTCTGCAAAAAAGAGGGCTGATAGAGAAACACACAGGGCAGAAACCACGATGGAAATCACTAGTGATGGACCAGCTAGGGTAGCCGCTGCTGTTCCTGTAATGGTGAAAATCCCTGTCCCCACCATGGCACCAATCCCTAGAAGAATCAAATCCCACAATTTCAAATGGCGATGCATTTCCGTTCGTCCCAGACTAACATCCTTGGTTCTAAAAATATTCATACTTCATCTCCACTAAATGTAATTGTTTTATTTTACCACATAAAAGCATTTTTGTGAATATTTATTAGGTTCTTTTTTGAAAAAAATTCTGAACAGGAAGACTTCCTGTTCAGATTTTGCATATTCTTACCCAACAGCCCCTTCCATTTCATAACTGATCAAGCGATTGAGCTCAACTGCATATTCCATTGGAAGTTCTTTTGTGAAAGGTTCGACAAATCCCATGACAATCATCTCGGTTGCCTCAGTTTCTGACAAACCACGACTCATGAGGTAGTAGAGTTGTTCTTCTGAAATCTTAGATACTTTGGCTTCGTGTTCCAAAGCAACTTGCGAGTTGTGGATTTCATTGAATGGAATGGTATCTGACGCTGATAAGTCATCCATGATAATGGTATCACACTCGATGTGAGAAACAGATTTCTTAGAGTTCTTGTTAAAGGTTACTTGTCCACGGTAGTCCACTTTTCCTCCACCTTTAGCGATAGACTTAGACACGATAGACGAGCTTGTATGTGGAGCGTTGTGGATCATCTTAGCACCCGTATCTTGGTGTTGCCCAGCATTAGCAAAGGCGATTGAGAGCATAGTACCACGCGCTCCTTCTCCATCTAGATAAACAGATGGGTATTTCATGGTTGTTTTAGCACCTAAGTTACCATCAATCCACTCAACAGTCGCATCTTTCAAAGCTTTGGCACGTTTGGTTACCAAGTTATAGACATTATCAGACCAGTTTTGGATAGTCGTATAACGCATATAAGCTCCATCCAAGGCAAAGATTTCTACAATGGCTGCGTGCAAACTGTTACTTGAATAAGTTGGTGCTGTACATCCTTCTACATAGTGTACACTTGCTCCCTCATCAACGATAATTAAGGTACGTTCAAACTGGCCAGTATTTTCATTGTTGATACGGAAGTAGGTTTGAAGCGGAATATCTACCTTGACCCCTTTCGGTACGTAGATAAAGGTTCCACCAGACCATACTGCTGAGTTAAGGGCTGCCAACTTATTATCTGTCGGCGGGACCAACTTCGCAAAGTATTGTTTAAACAAGTCTGGGTATTCCTTGAGGGCAGAATCCGTATCTGTAAAGATAATTCCTAACTTCTCAAACTCTTCCTTCATGTTGTGGTATACTACTTCTGATTCGTACTGGGCAGAAGCTCCAGCTAGATAAGCACGCTCAGCTTCTGGAATTCCGATACGTTCAAAGGTTTCTTTGATTTTTTCAGGTACATCATCCCAAGAACGGGCTGGTTTGTCAGATGGTTTTTGGTAGTAGATCAAGTCATCAAAATCAATTTCTGACAAGTCTGCTCCCCAAGTTTGCATGGGCATTTTCTTGAAGGTTTCATAAGACTTCAGACGGAACTCCAACATCCACTCAGGCTCACCCTTGGCAGCTGATAATTCGCGAATGACTTCTTCGTTCAATCCTTTTCCTGTCGATAGGACAGGCTCTACATCGTCATGGAAACCAAATTTATATTCACCAAGGTCAATTGGTTTTGGTTCTACTCTTTCTTCAGCCATAATATCCTTTCTTTCATTATATATTTCTATGTTTCTTATTTATCTTCTTGATTTTCAATTGTTTTCTTGAGAGCATTCCAAGCTAAGGTTGCACACTTTATTCTTTGAGGGAATTTGGCAACACCTGATAAGAAAGCCGCATCTCCAAGTTGGTCTTGACGTTCATCTTTTTGACCTTGGACCATTTCTGAAAAAATAGTTGCTAATTCTAAAATCTCTTGCTTTGTTTTACCTAAAACTGCATCCGTCATCATACTAGCAGAGGCAGTTGAGATAGTACAACCCGAGTTTAGAAAAGCGATATCTTCCAAACGATCGGCTGCATCAAACTTAACAGAGAGATTAATAACATCCCCACAGGTTGGATTGTTGAGACTGATTTGCTCAGCGTCTTCTAACTTCCCTTGGTGATGTGGATTTTTCGAATGGTCCGCTACCACTGCCATATAAAGGCTATCTAGTTTAGAAAGTGCCATTGAAAAACTCCTTTGTCTTTTGTAAGGCATCAACTAGCTTGTCGCAATCTGCCTTGGTATTGTAGATATAAAAACTTGCACGAGCTGTTGCTGGGACTTCCAAATACTGAAGCAAGGGTTGAGCGCAATGATGACCCGCACGAACAGCCACTCCCTCATAATCCAGGGCCGTCGCAAGATCGTGAGGATGAAGATCGCCTAGGTTAAAGGCAATAACGCCTGAACGTTGAGCCAAGTCCTGCGAACCGTAAATAGTCAATCCTTCAATTGCCTGCAATTTTGGATAGACGTAGGCTATCAGTTCCTGTTCATGAGCTTCAATGGCATCCATGCCAATCTTTTCTAGATAATCAACTGCAGCAGCAAGTCCGATAGCACCCGCCATGTTAGGAGTTCCAGCCTCAAATTTCCAAGGCAATTCCTTCCAACTAGCAGATTGCTCATAGACGAAATCAATCATCTCTCCACCAAATTCTACTGGTGACATTTGTTCCAGATACTTTTCTTTGCCGTAAAGAACACCGATACCAGTTGGACCAGCCATCTTGTGACCTGAAAAGGCAAAGAAGTCCACATCCAAATCCTGCACATCAATCTTCATATGAGGCGTAGATTGAGCACCATCCACCACCATGATAGCTCCAACTTGGTGGGCCATTTGAGTGATTTCTTTGATAGGATTGACCACTCCAAGGACATTTGAAGCATGGGCTAACGAAACAAACTTGACCTTGTCAGTTAATTTGACCTGCAAGTCATCCATATCCAGAGCTCCATCCTTGAGATAGACATAGACAAGCTCCGCTCCAGTCTTGCGACAGGCTTCCTGCCAAGGAATGATATTGGAATGGTGTTCCATGACGGAAATCAAGACCTGGTCTCCCTCAGTCAACACTTCCTCAGCATAACGTGCTACCCAGTTAAGACTGGTCGTCGTTCCTCTAGTAAAGAGTACTTCCTTTGTCGAACCAGCGTTGATGAACTTACGAATGGTTTCACGAGCCCCCTCATAGGAAGCTGTTGCCCGTTCTGCCAAGGTATGAACACCACGGTGAACATTGGCATTGTCTTTCTCATAGTAACGGTTAATCGTTTCCAGAACTGCTAGTGGTTTTTGTGTCGTCGCAGCATTGTCCAGATAGACCAGAGGTTCATCATTAACAATCTGGTCTAAAATTGGAAAATCCTTGCGAATCGCTTCTACATCTAACATAGGCTTCCCCTTAGCGTTTTGACAATTTTTCTTCGATGGTTGCAATCATTTCATCACGAACTTCCTTGACTGGAATCTCTACGATAACGGATCCAAGGAAGCCACGAACAACCAAGCGTTCTGCAGTTGCCTTGTCCAAGCCACGGCTCATGAGGTAGTACATGTCTTCTGGATCTACCTGACCGATAGACGCTGCGTGTCCTGCAGTAACATCATTTTCATCAATCAAAAGAATTGGGTTAGCATCTGAACGTGCTTGGTCTGAAAGCATGAGAACACGACTCTCTTGTTGCGCATCTGCTCCCTTAGCGCCTTTGATGATGTGTCCGATACCGTTGAAGGTCAAGGTTGCTTTTTCAAGGATAACCCCATGTTGGAGAATATTTCCGATTGAGTTGCAACCATAGTTTGTTACTCGAGTATCAATCCCTTGCACCTGACGACCACTTGAAAGAGCTACGACTTTCAGGTCAGCATGGCTACCATTTCCAATCAAGTCGCTATCAAAGTCCGCAACGATATTTCCTTCGTTCATGACACCAATCGCCCAGTCAATGCTTGCATCGTTGCCTAGTTTACCACGACGGCTAATGTAGGCAGTGACATTATCACCAAGACGATCAATCGCCGCAAACTTGACTTGAGCACCCGAACGTGCAATCACTTCAACAGTGATATTGGCAGTTGCTTTTGCACTACCTCCACCTCGTGACTCTAGACGTTCAAGATAGCTTAATTTAGAGTTTTTACCAGCAATAATCAGAATATGCTTGTTAAAGGGCACATCGCTATCACTGTCTTGGTAGAAAATTCCTTCGATTGGTTCATCAATCTCAACATTATCAGGAATGTAGAGAACAGCACCACTGTTAAAGTATGCTGTGTGATAAGCTGCCAACTTGTCATCGTCATACTTAACAGATGACATGAAGAATTCTTCGATCAGCTCTGGAATTTCTTCTAAAGCTGAGTGGAAGTCTGTAAAAACAACCCCTTGTTCTGCCAACTCAACTGGAATTTGTTCAAAAACTGTTTGAGTTCCTACTTGAACCAACTTCAAGTGATTGTCTAGAGCTGTAAAGTCAGGAACATTTGCTGAAGGCTCACTTTCTGTGATGGTTCCATCTCCCAGATTCCAACGGTGAAATTTCACACGCTCGATAACTGGTAATTCCAAACTCTCAATCTTATCAAAAGCTTTTTGACGGAGTTCGGACAACCAGCTTGGTTCAGCGTGCATTTCTGAAAAAAGTTTAATAGTTTCTTTAGTCATTTACTTCTCCTAAAAGATACGAGGGAATTACAATTCTTCCTTGTAGTCATAGCCAAGTTCTTCAGCTAATTTTGCGTATCCTTCACGTTCCAAACGGGCAGCCAATTCTGGGCCACCAGAAAGAACAACACGACCTTCCATCATCACGTGTACCACGTCTGGTGTGATGTAGTTCAAGAGACGTTGGTAGTGAGTGATGATCATGGCACCAAAGCCTTCACCACGCATAGCATTCACACCTTTCGATACAACTTTAAGGGCATCAATATCAAGACCTGAGTCAATCTCATCCAAAAGGGCAAATGTAGGTTCCAACATCAAGAGTTGAAGAATTTCATTACGTTTTTTCTCACCACCAGAGAATCCTTCGTTGAGGTAACGCTCTGCCATTTCTTCTTTCATATTGAGCAATTCCATTTTCTCGTCTAGTTTAGTGATAAACTCACGAACTGAAATCTTTTCATCATCTTCTTTACCAGCATTCATGGCTGCACGAAGAAACTCTGCGTTAGTAATTCCAGGGATTTCTGATGGGTACTGCATAGCCAGGAAAAGTCCCATACGCGCACGCTCGTCCACTTCCAACTCAAGGATATTTACACCATCAAACAAGACCTCACCTTTAGTAACTTCATAGTTAGGGTTACCCATAATAGCTGCTGAAAGAGTTGATTTACCCGTACCATTTGGTCCCATAATGGCCGCAATTTCTCCTGTTTTCAGAGTCAGATTGACTCCTTTCAAAATTTCTTTTCCTTCAATCTCAACGTGAAGATCTTTGATCTCTAATACTGACATGATAGTTCCTTTCTTTTTCAAACATTTTGCTCAATACTTTAGGAAATTGCTTACAATCCCTAAAAAATAGGACAAAAGGTCAATAAATATACTCTACTAGTATAACAAAAAAAAGCCTAAAAGGCTTTGATTTTGTCTAGAAGCTGGGGGGCGTAATACCTTCGTCC
>NZ_KQ970759.1:389063-392837 GCF_001579175.1 Streptococcus oralis | reverse complement strand
GCTGATCAATAGCGTCTACAATTTTTCCCATCACATAACTTAACCTAAAGTTTCGAAAAAGTAGAATGGCCCAAAAGGCTGCCATGAAATAGCGACCAGTCATCAAGGATTCATTGAAAAAATAAGTCTCAGCTGCCGTGAATAACGCTATTATGATAAATTGTTGTCTATTCATAAGATTATTGTATCATGAAATCCACTTTTAGTCTTCTTCAACCATGACTTTATCAGCTAGAAATTCGAATCCTTCTGGAATCAGGCTCTCTTCTTCCACCTCTTGGTCAGCTTGAGGAGACTTGTTTTTAGCTGAAAATGCTGCTCGAACCTCTTTCCATTCCTCTAGAGAAATAGCCAGAATCTCAGGTGAAAATCCAGCTGCTTGGCTGAGAATATTGCCAAACATGGTATTGAGATTATCCCGTTTCATGGTTTGACCAGCATTGAAATTAGACTCAAAGGCTAAAATAGCATGGCGTTCATTGGCCGCAACTGGTTGAGAACCTACGAGAAGGGCCTTATCTGGTCCAGCTAAACTTTCAATCACTTCTCCCCACGCATTCTGAAGGCGAATCAAGTTTTGTCGTGCCAAATCAGGATTTTCGACAGCTTCTTGCAGAATAGACTGAACTTTGTTGCGATCCACTCGATAAACTGTCTTGGAAGTGGCTGGACGACTAGGGACTGGCGCCACTTGTTTAGGAGCTGTTCCTACATTAGCAAGCTCTTGTTTGAGACGGGCGACTTCCTGTCTCAGTGCAGAAATTTCACTTTCAACAGCTCCCGAAACCGCAGATTCAGGCTTAATTTCCGCTAAACGAATGGTCATCATTTCAGCATAAATCTTAGGTTGCAAGCTGGCCTTCATATCTGCTAAGCTAACTGTCGCTAGACGAATCATTTCAAAGAGACTTTCCTGAGAAAGAGCTAGATTGTCTATAAAAACTGGACTATGATGAGTATTTTCGCCACCTGTCTGAACAACCAGTAGATCCCGCAAATACTGCAAGAGATCTGTCACAAAACGAGTCATGCTCTTGCCATTTTCAAACAAAAGATTCAAAGAATCGAGCGCTTTTGGGACATCCTGTTGGGCCAAGGCGGCCACATAGTCATCTAGAGCTGATAGACTAATAGTGCCTGTAATCTCCTCAGAAATAGCTGTCGTTAAAGCATTCCCTTGCGTCAAACTCAAGGCTTGATCCAGAATAGACAAGGCATCCCGCATTCCACCTTCAGCCCGTCTAGCAATGATTTCCACAGCCTCTGGTTCAGAACTGATACTCTCTTTTGACAAAATAGCTTGGATATGGTCCTTAATATCTTGCGTTCGAATCGATTTAAACTCAAAACGTTGAACACGGGATAAAATGGTTGCTGGAATCTTGTGCAATTCAGTGGTTGCCAAAATAAAGACGACATTCTGAGTCGGCTCTTCAAGCGTCTTCAAAAGCGCATTAAAGGCTCCCGTAGACAGCATATGAACCTCATCGATAATGTAGACCTTATAACGAGCCAAGCTAGGAGCATAGGTCGATTTATCACGAATTTCACGAATTTCATCAACACCATTGTTAGAAGCCGCATCCATTTCGATAACATCTTCTAGGCTACCTTCTGTCACTGCCTGACAGATATAACAGTTATTACATGGTTCACCGTCCACTTGGTTCGGACAGTTCATTGCTTTGGCAAAAATCTTAGCTACACTGGTTTTACCAGTTCCACGAGGACCTGAGAAAAGATAAGCGTGACTAATTTTTTCCTGCTCAACCGCTTGTCTTAGAGTTTTTGCCACAACCTCTTGTCCTACCAGTTGTGAAAAAGTCTGGCTTCTATATTTTCGATAAAGTGCTTGATACATTAGGCTTTCTCCTCAAACATTGTAAAGTCCCATTCTGTCTTCTCAAGCAAAATAGCGACAAATTGTTCCAAGTAATCACGGTCAATGGCATTGTAATCATCAATAAGTGAAGAATCTAGGTCTAAGACACCCAGCAATCGACCATTCTTAAGCATGGGAACTACGATTTCACTCTTTGCCATACTATCACAAGAAATGTAGTTTGGATAGGTGCTCACATCGCCAACTAAAACAGTCTCCTGAAACTCAGCAGCTTCTCCACACACGCCTTTTCCAAGCGGGATGCGAATACAAGAAACACCACCCTGAAAAGGACCTAAAACCAACTCACTTCCATCAAACAGATAAAAACCTGCAAATACAGTATTCGGAAAGCGAGATTTTAGGAGGGCACTAGCATTTGAAAGATTGGCAAGAACATTGGTCTCACCTTCAAGTAAGTAAGAGAGTTCCTCATTTAACATTTGATATTGTGATTGTTTTTCTGAATCTAACATAGAACTATTATATCAAAAATGAGAAAGAGACAAAAGAAAAATCCCTTGTTTTAAACAAAGGATTTTGCGATTATCAATTTGATTAAAGTTCGATATCACCGAACAAGTCAGCCATTGAGAATCCTGTTTGTGTTTCTGGAAGTTCGAAATCACGCTTTTCTTGACGTTTTGGACGACGTGGACGAGCAGCACGTTTTTCTTCTTTTTGTCCTTCTTCTTGAGCTGGACGTTCTTCAAGAGCTTTGATAGAAAGTGATACACGTTCTGCGTCAGCGTTAACATCAAGGACTTTAACAGTAACTTCTTGACCAACAGTAAGAGCTTCTTTTGGATTTTCGATACGTTTGTGAGAAATTTGTGATACGTGAACAAGTCCATCGATACCTGGCAATACTTCTACAAATGCACCGAAGTCAGTCAAACGTTTAACTGTTCCTTCTACTACATCACCTTTAGCCAATTTTTGCTCAACGCCATCCCATGGTCCAGGTGTTGTTGCTTTAAGTGAAAGTGATACACGTCCTTCTTCTTCGTTAAGATCAAGGATTTTCACTTCAATTTCTTCACCAACAGTTACAACTGATTTAGGTGAAACGTTACGTTCATGTGACAACTCAGTCAAGTGAACCAATCCGTCAACACCACCAAGGTCGATGAAAGCACCGAAGCTTGTGATACGAGCAACTTTACCAGTTACGACATCACCAACAGCCAATTTACCGAATACTTCAGCACGAGCTGCTGCAGTAGCTGCTTCAACAACTTCACGACGTGAAAGGATGAAGCGGTTCTCTTTAGCGTCAACTTCTTTGATTTTAGCATCAAATTCTTGACCTACGAAACGCTCAGTGTTACGTACGAAACGAGTGTCCAACATTGAAGCTGGGATAAATCCACGTACACCTTCAAATTCTACTGAAAGTCCACCTTTAACGGCACGAGTTCCTTTAACAGTAACAACTTCTTCTTCGCGTCCTACAAGTTTGTCCCATGCTTTGCGAGCTTCAAGGCGTTTTTTAGATACAAGGTATGTAACTGTATCAGTATCTTTACCAACTACTTGACGAAGTACAAGAACATCCAATACTTCTCCTACTTTCACAAAGTCATTGATATCTGCATCGCGATCGTTTGTCAATTCGCGAAGAGTCAAGACACCTTCAACACCAGTCCCAGAGATTGCAACGTTAGCTTGAGTCGCATCAACTGTCAATACTTCAGCACTAACAACATCACCAGGCTCAACTTGGCTAACGCTATTTAGCAAATCTTCAAATTCGTTCATCTAAAAAATCCTCCAACAATCAAGTTTTTTCTAAACTTGACATACTTATAATTTTTTTCCTAAGCACCCGCAAGGACATGTTCATATCGTTCACGTCTTTCAATTATAAAAATAAAATACCCTAAGATATT
>NZ_KQ970759.1:370020-388930 GCF_001579175.1 Streptococcus oralis | reverse complement strand
TATACCCCATTGATGAATGGAGAGAGAGGGATTCGAACCCCCGAACCCGAAGGAGCGGATTTACAGTCCGCCGCGTTTAGCCTCTTCGCTATCTCTCCAATGTTTAACGAGAACTATTATATCATGAAATTTTCAATAAAACAAGTATTATTTTGTCAAATTATAGTTTTCAATCAAAATTTCCACAGCTTTTTCAAGTTTTTTATAAAAACTATCGACATTTCCATTCTTTATGATGGCAAATTGGCTATCTAATTCGGCAATTTCACCAATGACCTTTTTCCCAATCGTCAAAACGTAACCTTCATAACTGTCTTTTCCAACAGTCACTTTTGCATCTGTTAATTGAATTTCAATTTTCTTATCTTTTTTACTCATACTTTACCTCTTTTCACTTTTTCTATTGTACAAGAAAATGCGCAAACTAGCAAGAAAAAAACTCCATTTCAGCCCTTACAACTGTATGGAGTTTCTCTTTACTTTGTGTTATTTAGTCCACTTTGACAATCCATCCCTCTGGTGCTTCAACATCACCGAATTGGATACCGGTCAATTCATCATAGAGTTTACGTGTTACAGGACCTACTTCTGTTTCACTATAGAAAACATGGAATTCATCATCATGTTGGATGCCCCCAATTGGAGAGATGACTGCTGCTGTTCCACAAGCACCTGCCTCTACAAAACGATCCAAATTATCAATTGGAACATCACCTTCGATCGGTGTCAAGCCCAAGCGGTGTTCAGCCAAGTAAAGCAATGAGTACTTGGTAATAGATGGTAAGATAGATGGGCTTAATGGCGTAACAAATTCGTTGTTCGCTGTAATTCCAAAGAAGTTGGCTGATCCGACTTCCTCAATCTTGGTGTGGGTAGCTGGATCTAGGTAGATAACATCTGAAAAATTACGTGATTTTGCCATTTTACCTGGTAGAAGACTGGCAGCGTAGTTACCGCCTACCTTGGCAGCTCCTGTACCATGTGGGGCTGCTCGGTCAAATTCATCTTGAATCAAGAAATTAGTTGGAACCAAGCCGCCTTTGAAGTAGTTGCCAACTGGCATGGCAAAGATAGTGAAAATGTACTCCTCTGCAGGTTTTACTCCGATGATGTCTCCAACACCAATCAAAAGCGGACGGAGATAGAGGGTTCCACCCGTTCCGTATGGTGGTACATAATCTTCATTGGCACGAACAACCGCTTTACAAGCTTCTACAAACATCTCAGTTGGGACTTGAGGCATCAAAAGACGGTCGCAGGTACGTTGCAAACGCTTTGCATTTTCATCAGGACGGAAAAGTTGAATACTGCCATCCTTCGTACGATAGGCTTTCAATCCTTCAAATGCTTGCTGTCCATAGTGGAGACTTGGAGAAGACTCTGAAATATGCAAAGTTGCATCTTCTGTCAACTCTCCTTGATCCCATTGACCATTTTTGTAATGAGCGATATAACGATAAGGTAATTTCATATAAGCAAAGCCAAGATTTTCCCAATCAATTGCAACTGTCATGTGTTTCTCCTTTATACTATTCAAACTATGTGTTCTATTCTACACTTTTCTACTAAAATTTCAAGTAGTATTTGTAATTTTCTGAAAATTTTCTCAACAAAAAGAAATCAGTCACTTGGACTGTTTCTTTACAGATTTGCTTTTTCCTCTTTCAAGACTTCTTTCAGGTAAGCATCAAAAACTTCTTCATCTGAAATGGTGTCTGATATAAAGCTTCCGTTGCTAGTGCGTTCTGACAAGTTCAAATCTTGCAATCGACTCTCATAGATTGTCCCCTTGTTAGATTGAACAAGCAGTGTTTGGTCGTTCTCTTCCACTTCTGTACTAAAAAGATCACCAACGAATCCTTGCTCTGAAACTGATCCAGCCAAGAAGACACGGTGCGGTTTGTTTTTCAACTCACGCAAGACTTGTAGTCCTCGTTTGGCACGGCTGGTTGCTGGAATTTCATCAATAGAAACACGTTTTAAACTACCGCGTTGGGTCAAGAGGTAGAAGGATGAGGTGTTACAGATAAATGCTGCCTGAAGCACATCATCTGCTTTCAGGTTCATGGCCTTGACACCTGCAGCCTTGGCACCGACAACGGGAACCTCTTCGATATTGAAACGAAGGGCATAACCATTTTGACTAATCAAGAGTACATCATCCAGTTTGATTGGAGCTACTGCTACAATTTGATCAGTCTCGTCTTTGAGTTTAGCGTACTTGACTGATTTCGACTTATAGGTTCTCCATGGGGTGAATTCTTTACGTTCTACGCGTTTGATTTGACCGAGACGAGTAGCTGCAAAGTAGGTTGTCGCATCATCAAACTGATCTACCACTTCTACGTAAAGTACTTCTTCATTGGTTTCAAAGTTGGTAATGGTTTGGCTCAGATGCTCTCCGATATCCTTCCAACGAATATCTGCCAATTCATGAATTGGTCGATAAATGACATTCCCAAGAGTAGTGAACATCAAGAGGTGCTGGGTTGTCTTGGCAGATTGAACAAAGATTAAACGATCATCATCACGCTTGCCAATTTCTTCCAAAGTGGAAGCTGCAAAGGAACGTGGGCTGGTACGCTTAATGTAACCTGCCTTGGTCACGCTAACATAGGTGTCTTCCTCGGCGATCAGACTAGCTGTATCAATCTCGATTGCTTTCGCAGTATCTTCTAGAGAACTCAAACGCGGAGTTGCAAATTTCTTCTTGACCTCACGAAGTTCTTTCTTCATGAGATTATACATGGTGCGTTCATCACCGATAATGGCCGCAAGCATGGCAATTTTTTCACGAAGCTCTGCTTCTTCTTCCTGCAAGACAACCACGTCTGTATTGGTCAAACGATACAGTTGCAAGGTTACGATAGCCTCTGCCTGCTCCTCTGTAAATTCATAGCTGACCTTGAGGTTTTCCTTGGCGTCAGCCTTATTTTCAGAAGCACGGATAAGAGCAATGACTTCATCCAAAATAGAAATCACGTGAATCAAACCTTCGACGATATGGAGACGTTTCTCAGCCTTTTCCTTGTCAAAGCGGGAACGCGCCAAAATCACTTCACGACGGTGGGCGATATAGCTAGACAAGATTGGGACAATCCCGACCTGACGAGGCGTGAAATTGTCAATCGCCACCATGTTAAAGTTGTAGTTGATTTGCAGGTCAGTGTACTTAAAGAGATAGTTAAGAACGAGCTCGGTATTGGCGTCTTTCTTGAGTTCGATAGCGATACGAAGACCATCACGGTCAGACTCATCACGAACCTCAGCAATCCCTGCTACTTTGTTATTGACACGAACATCATCAATTTTTTTAACCAGATTGGCTTTATTGATTTCATAAGGAATCTCGGTAACAACGATTTGTTCCTTACCACCTTTAAGCTTTTCAATCTCAGTCTTTGAACGAACGACCACGCGCCCTTTTCCAGTTTCATAGGCTTTTTTGATCTCGTCACGGCCTTGGATAATCCCTCCAGTCGGGAAATCTGGTCCAGGCAAAAATTCCATCAACTTATCCACCTTGGCATTCGGGTGGTCAATCATGTAAACCGTCGCATCAATAACTTCAGCCAAATTATGGGGAGGAATGTCAGTGGCATAACCAGCCGAAATCCCAGTCGAACCATTGACCAAAAGGTTTGGAAAGGCTGCTGGCAAAACAGTTGGCTCTTTCTCGGTATCGTCAAAGTTCCAGGCAAAAGGAACTGTCTTTTTCTCGATATCTTGAAGAAGGTAACCAGCAATCTCAGACAAACGCGCCTCGGTATAACGCATCGCCGCAGGCGGATCTCCGTCCATAGAACCGTTATTACCATGCATTTCAACTAGAATCTCACGATTTTTCCAATCCTGAGACATACGAACCATGGCATCATAGATAGAACTATCACCGTGTGGGTGGAAATTCCCCATGATATTCCCGACAGACTTGGCCGACTTACGGTAGCTCTTGTCAAAGGTATTGCCATCTTTATTCATCGAATAAAGAATGCGACGTTGAACCGGCTTCAATCCATCACGAATATCTGGCAAAGCCCGGTCTTGAATAATGTACTTGGAGTAGCGACCAAAGCGCTCTCCCATGATGTCCTCAAGGGACATATTTTGAATGTTAGACATAGGATACTAAGCCCGTAAAATGCAAAGTGAAAATAGGAAACTCTTGCAGTGAGCGATGCTCACAAGAGAATTTATCTTTTTCACACAGTATTTAGGGCGTGTTCAACTCCTTTCAAAGAATGTAGAGTAGGTTTTAAATAGAGAAAAGATGAAAGGTCTAGGGATTTTAGTTTCTCATAACTAACTGTTATCTATTCTTCTAGCCATTTTTCATAGGAAATAGCGTAGGCTTTAAATCCCTTGCGCTCGTAAATGCACTTTGCACTATCATTCCACGAGTAAGCATGAAGTTTAACACGCTGGATATTAGTTTTCTTCAGCCACTCCATACAGTCGTCCAACAACATATACCCAATTCCTTTCCCTCTAACAGAGCCGCTGACAAACAGTTCATCAATCAGTCCTATTTGACCTGTTCCATTATCCGCAGTTGCGTCTTCATCATATACCCTTGCCAAGCCATAACCTACAATATCTTGATGATTTTCAGCTAAAATAATGTGTGTTCGTCCATCATCTCTATTTTCAAATGTTTTTAGTGCCTGGCTTTTAATAGCTTCAAGAACCTGCGAATAATCATCGTATGTTGATTTTTCATCATGGTGTTGCCTATTGAATCGGCTTAGTGCAGATGTCAGTTCGACAAAAATTTCTTTATCATTTTCGCGTGCTTCACGAAGTGTAATAGACTGTTTGTTATGCTTCATGACTGATTGCCTTTCTCTTTTGTAATAGCTAGCTGAAATAGTGTATGAGACCAGCGAACCTAAAGTTGCATAGCGAAATTTAGAGTCTAAGTCTCTCTTTAGCGTACCGAATCATTTTTTCTGCAGTTTCTTTATCATAAGGAAAACCAGTCTTGACAGAGAAAGTATGAGCTTCTTGGTGGAAAAGTTGCATCGTAGCAAACAAAGACTGAGTGATTTTATCTATACTTGAAAAATCAAGCACAACAGAGAATTCTTTCTCTTTCTCAGCAGGTAGATAGTTAAAGAGATATTTATAGTTCTTGCCGATATCAACAGTTCCTCTATCACTTGCTACCTGCCAAGCCAAGACCTTCAAGAGTTCTTGCTGGCAAATACCGTAAAGATGGTCCGTTGCATAAATGACTTGCTCGCGACAGATTCCCTTGACCACGTAGGCTGACACCCACCAAAATTCATTGCAGGCTTTTTCGAAATCTGTCTGACTAGCTGGATTCGTCCAGTAACGTTGTGAACTTGGAGAATATGGCGCAAACAAGCCCTTAGTGTCCTCTAGCACCGTGAAATCCGCTTCGCTTTCTACCCACTCCTTGATATACTCTTTAGGACATAAAGTCAAATCAATACGGTTACCATCTTCAAATAGCATCAGATAAAGTCGACGGTTGCCTAGGATATTATGCTGCTCAATGATACGAGTGCCAAACTGGTCTAACCAAGAAAGATCCCTCGTCAGATTATCTAAGTCGTCCACGACATAGACCACGTCGTAATCCTGAAACTCGTCTTTTGGTGCTTTTGTATCAGTTCGTGAACCGGACATGGCGACAGCCTCAACTTGTAAAGTTTTTGCAGTCTGTAAAATCACATCGAGCATTTCTGTTTCAGTTCTCATGTGTTTCCCCCTCTTTTTCTATAAGGTAACAGGTTTATTATATCGAACAGTTTTTAAGATTTAAAAAGTTAGAAAAACTATACAAGCTCTATAAAACTAAATTATCTAAAGATCTTCAATTATATACAAAAACAAGTAATTCTTCTCTAGCTTTCTTTATTCTTAAAAAATCATCAATTATAAAGTTAGTACATTGAACATCGTCAAAGTTTGTCGAAAAATATTTTGATAAAGAGTTTACTGCTCTTAATAGTTTGTTAAAATAAGCTAGAACCAACGGCGGAACTTCTTCAGTATTCAGATGATTAATTTCTGATTCAATTAAATCCTCAATTGCTGCGAATATTTCACCTATTTCATCTTTAATATTAGAAGATAAATTCTTTTTAGAATTAAAATCATTAATAGAATTCAAAAGTTTGTTATATTCCCATTCAAAATCATCTAGTGCTCTATAGAATATTGGGAAATCACTTTGTAATTTTAATAGATTTGACTTCTTTGATTGTTGAGCCATTTCTTTAAGTTCTCTTAAACTCTCTTCAACCTTTTTTTGAGTTTCTGATAGTTGCTTTTGTTGACTTGTCAGTTCTACTATATTTTTCGCGATTGAAGATTGAATAATTTCTAGCTTTCGTTGTCGTTCATCAATTTCTTTAGTATCTTTTTTTGAAATCCAAGTTGCGTAAATTATAGGTATTAGAATTGAAAAAGCACCTATACCTATTTGAATCCAATTGGAAATCCAATCAGTTGAATCAATCGCTTTAATCAATTCCTCAAACATTTCAACATTCATATTATAATCCTTGTGAATACTATGGTTAAATTTAAAATATGGTTCATCGATAACCGAGTTGTTTAATTGTAGAAATTGACTTTATATATTTCTTGCTCTAATCGCTTTATAAAGACGATAATTATCATAAGTTTTCAAATCTTTTAGTGATTTCAACTCATTTTTAACAATAATAACCAAAAATTTCTCCGTACTCAGCAACTTCTCTTTATATTTCTCACCACCATAATAATAACATTCTACTATTCTATTATAATCAATACTATTCTCATTTTTAAGAAGCTGCTCTTGGAAAATTTGTTGTGCTATTTCTTTATTTTTAGAACTTTTAACTTCAAAATACATTTGCAGTAAAGTTACCGTCAAAGTAAATAGAATTATCCCCCAGCTAACAACAAGCTCTAGCATACCTTCAGGTTTAATAATGTCTGGACTAAAAATCAATGTTAGAATTGACGTTATTGCAAGTAAAGGAACAATAAGAGTATTTAGTGATTCAATCAAATAATTTGGGAAATGCTTAAACAGTCTCCAAAACTGAAGACCTGTAAATACCATACTAAATAAAAACACAACTATATTCAGTCTAGCATTACAATACATCCAGTTGCCGTTTTTCAGATATGGAAATAACCATAATGAGCTAAAAAATATCAAAAATTCAAATGGGATTACGATAAAAATAAATTTCTTAATTTTAGCTAGAAAAAATTTATTAAGAAATTCAAAAACGAAGTAAAAAAAGCCAAGTATAACTATCGATGCAAATATGAAGAAAATATTTTTTGTAATCTCATTTTCAAACAATTCAAAAATATGACTAAGTAATATAAAAACAAATAAGCAAACAATAATCCCAAAAACTGATGTTGTTGAACTATCATAAATCAACTTTTCTCGATTTTTAAAATCTTTATCAAATGATAAAACTCTCAAATCTTGATAATTTTTAATATTATTTATTAATGTCTCTTTCTCTCTTTGTGACAAAGCACTCATGCTATTCACCTCAAAACACCATCTCCCCACTCTCTTCCAGCGTAAACTTGACATTATCCTCAATCCACTTACGGCGCGGTTCGACCTTATCACCCATGAGGACATTGACGCGACGTTCAGCGCGTGCTAGGTCTTCGATCGTAACACGGATAAGGGTACGGGTTTCAGGATTCATAGTCGTCTCCCAGAGCTGATCGGCATTCATTTCACCAAGTCCCTTGTAGCGTTGGAGGGTAGCACCTTTACCGAACTGCTTGCGGAGTTCTTCTAGCTCTCCGTCCGTCCAAGCATAGGCCACTTCTTCTTTCTTGCCTTTGCCTTTGGACATCTTGTAAAGAGGCGGAAGGGCGATATAGACATGGCCTGCCTCGACTAGCGGACGCATGTAGCGGTAGAAAAATGTCAAGAGCAAGGTCTGGATATGGGCACCGTCGGTATCCGCATCGGTCATGATAATGATTTTGTCATAGTTGGCATCTTCAAGAGAGAAATCTGCCCCTACACCAGCACCGATGGTATAAATCATGGTATTGATTTCTTCGTTTTTGAGGATATCTGCCATCTTGGCCTTGGCTGTATTGATGACCTTACCACGAAGAGGCAAAATAGCCTGAAACTTGCTGTCACGACCTTGTTTGGCAGATCCACCGGCAGAATCACCCTCGACCAGATAGAGTTCATTCTTGGCAGGGTTTTTAGACTGAGCTGGAGTCAATTTCCCCGACAACAAGCCCTTGTCTTTCTTATTTTTCTTACCATTTCGGCTCTCATCACGCGCCTTGCGGGCTGCCTCTCGCGCGTCACGCGCCTTGATAGCCTTGCGAATAAGATTGGATGCCAATTCACCATTTTCCATTAGGAAGAAGGTCAACTTATCAGCCACAATCCCATCCACAACTGGACGAGCCAGAGGACTCCCTAGTTTATCCTTGGTCTGACCTTCAAACTGGAGGTGTTCTTCAGGAACCAGAATAGAAAGAACAGCTGCTAGTCCTTCACGGTAATCTGACCCTTCAAGATTTTTATCTTTTTCCTTGAGGAGCCCAGTCTTACGCGCGTAGTCATTCATGACCTTAGTAATGGCTGACTTGAGCCCTGTCTCATGTGTTCCACCGTCCTTGGTGCGAACGTTATTGACAAAGGATAGAATGTTATCTGAAAATCCATCATTGTACTGGAGAGCAACCTCCACTTGGAAACCATTGTCTTCGCCTTCAAAGTATAGGACTGGCGTCAAGGTTTCCTTGTCTTCATTGAGGTAAGAAACAAAGTCCTGAACCCCGTTCTCATAATGGAACTCGATTGCTTCATCTGTTCGCTTATCTGTCAAAGACAAGGTAACATTTTTTAAGAGAAAGGCTGACTCATTGAGTCGTTCTGAAATGGTATTGTACTTGAAGTCAGTCGTAGAAAAAATCGTCGCGTCAGGCATGAAGGTAACCTTGGTACCTGTCTTAGACTTAGCAGCTGTCCCAACCTTTTGAAGAGTTGTTACTGGCTTACCACCATTTTCAAATCGTTGCTTGTAGACTGTACCGTCACGGGTAATTTCAACTTCCAACCAACTAGAAAGGGCATTAACGACTGAAGATCCCACTCCGTGGAGACCACCAGATGTCTTATAACCACCTTGACCGAATTTTCCTCCGGCGTGGAGAATGGTAAAGATAACTTCAACAGTTGGAATTCCCATGGCGTGCATCCCAGTCGGCATCCCTCGACCATGGTCTTGAACGGTTAGACTGCCGTCTTTATTGATGGTCACATCAATGCGATCACCAAATCCAGACAAGGCCTCATCGACTGCATTGTCCACAATTTCCCAGACTAGGTGATGGAGACCTGCACCGTCGGTCGAACCAATATACATCCCCGGACGTTTACGGACCGCATCCAACCCTTCTAGCACCTGAATGGCATCATCATTGTAGTTATTAATATTGATTTCCTTTTTTGACACAAGGAACCTCCTATTCGTTCATCTTTTCTATTTTACAGGTTTTCTAGGGATTTTGCAAAATTTTTCCCATTCAGCCGTCACAATTTCACAGGATATTCTCTGACTTTCTATACCATTTCATGGTATAATAGGTCTATGATGACATTTGTATTATTAATACTAGCTTATTTGCTAGGTTCGATTCCGTCTGGTCTCTGGATTGGACAAGTTTTCTTTCAAACAAATCTGCGTGAACACGGTTCTGGAAATACTGGAACGACCAATACTTTCCGTATTTTAGGTAAGAAGGCAGGTATGGCAACCTTTGTGATTGACTTCTTTAAAGGGACCTTAGCCACTCTACTTCCTATTCTTTTCCACCAACAAGGTGTATCACCTCTTGTCTTTGGACTTTTGGCTGTGATTGGACATACCTTTCCTATCTTTGCAGGATTTAAAGGGGGCAAGGCTGTCGCAACCAGTGCTGGGGTTGTTTTCGGATTTGCGCCTGTTTTCTGTCTCTATCTAGCAATCGTATTCTTTGGAAGCCTCTATCTAGGTAGTATGATTTCACTGTCTAGCGTTACTGCTTCTATCGCTGCTGTTATTGGAGTTCTGATTTTTCCACTATTTGGCTTTATCTTAAGTAGCTATGACCTTCTTTTTATCGTAATTATTTTAGCTCTTGCTAGCTTAATTATCATTCGTCACAAGGATAATATCACTCGCATCAAAAACAAAACTGAAAACCTCGTTCCTTGGGGACTAAACTTAACACATCAAAATCCTAAAAAGTAAAACGCCAGTTTAAACTGACGTTTTTTTGTATGCTTATTTTGATTTGATGTAGTTGATACCATCTGCCTTAGGAGCAACTGCTTTTCCGAAGAAGGCTGCCAAGACAAGAATTGTCAAGACATAAGGCGCGATTTGAAGGTATACCGTAGGAACTCCTTGCAAGAAAGGAAGTTGAGATCCAATAACGGCCAAACTTTGAGAGAGTCCAAAGAAGAGACTTGAAAGCATAGCACCGATTGGATTCCATTTACCAAAAATCATAGCCGCAAGAGCGATAAATCCAGGACCGACAATAGTTGTCACTGAGAAGTTGACAGAAATTGATTGAGCGTAGATAGCTCCCCCAATTCCACCAAGGAATCCTGAAATGATAACTCCAAGATATCGCATCTTGTAGACGTTAATTCCCAAGGTGTCCGCTGCTTGAGGGTGTTCACCAACCGAGCGAAGTCGAAGACCAAAGCGGGTTTTGAAGAGGATAAACCAAGCAAGGAATGAGAAGGCAATGGCTAAGTAGCCTAGAAGACTTGTTGACTTGAAGAAGATATCTCCAATCACTGGGATATTGGCCAAGACTGGGAAATCAAAACGTCCAAAAGTCTGGGTTAGATTATCCGTTTGTCCTTTGTTATAAAGAACCTTGACCAAAAAGACTGCTAAAGCGGGCGCCATCAAGTTCAATACCGTACCACTGACAACATGGTCCGCACGGAAGTGAACAGTGGCTGCTGCGTGAATGATGGAGAAGATTGCTCCAACAAGTCCCCCAACTAATAAAGATATCCATGGAGTTACAGCTCCAAGTTGTTCTGCAAATTCAAGGTTAAAGACTACTCCAGAAAAAGCACCCATAACCATAATTCCTTCAAGACCGACATTGACAACACCAGCACGTTCAGAGAAAACGCCTCCGATACTTGTAAATACAAGCGGTGCTGAATAAATCAACATGGATGATACCAAGAGGGTTAGCATTGTTGTAATAGACATACTTACTTACCTCCTTTTACTTGTTTTTTAGGTTTGACAAAGCGCTCGATTAGGTAGTGAACGCTGACAAAGAAGATAATTGATGCTGTTACGATACTAACAAGCTCTGATGGTACTTGCGCCGCATTCATACCAGGTGCTCCAACTTGGAGAACACCAAATAGAAAGGCTGCAAATAGAATTCCAATTGGTGAATTTGAAGCTAGTAGACTAACTGCCATACCATTAAATCCGATAGCCAATGAAGATCCTTGGACATATACGTTTTGGAAAGTTCCTAGACCTTCGACTGCTCCACCTAAACCTGCCAATGCTCCTGAGATAATCATCGAAAGAATGATTGTACGTTTTGCAGAGATACCTGCGTATTCAGAAGCATTTGGGTTAAGACCAACTGCACGAATTTCAAAACCGAGAGTTGTTTTCTTGAGCAAGAACCAGATGACTCCCACAGCAATGATTGCAAAGAAAATCCCGATATTCATACGTGAATTTCCAGTCAACTCAGACAACCATTGCGTCTGGTAGGTTGCATTTGCACTGACACGAATCGTTGAGTCTGTACTTTGCATGATATCTTTAGGGAAGGCATGAATAAAGGCATTTCCTACATACAGTACAATGTAGTTCATCATGATGGTCACGATAACTTCTGACGTACCCAGATAGGCTCTGAGGACACCTGGAATGGCACCAACAATTCCACCTGCAATCAAAGCGATAATCACTGTTAATGGAATCAAGATGAGACGTGGCATATCAGGATTTGACAAGGCAAACCAACCACTGAGGATCCAACCTGCAAGAGCTTGACCTGGCAAACCGACGTTAAAGAAACCTGCACGACTGGCAACAGCAAAACCAAGACCAATCAAGACTAGAGGCCCCATGGCACGGAAAATTTCACCTACTCCACGAAGACTACCAAAGGCTGTGTAGAATAATTCCTCATAACCCCAAATAGCATCGTAGCCGAAAATCCACATGACAATAGCTCCAAGCAGGATTCCTAAGAATACAGAAATCAAGGGAACCGAAATTTGTTGTAATTTTTTAGACATCACTCTTCTCCTTTCCCAAGCTTCCGCCAGCCATCAAGACACCAAGTTCTTGTTTATTGGTTGTTTCTGGTGTCACAACACCTTGAATCTTCCCATCGTGGATAACAGCGATGCGGTCAGAGACATTCAAAATCTCATCCAATTCAAAGCTGACAACAAGGACAGCCTTGCCATTATCACGGGCTTCAATCAAGCGTTTGTGAATGTACTCAATGGCACCAACGTCCAAACCACGTGTTGGTTGGCTAACAATGAGGAGATCAGGGTCACGGGTAATCTCACGGGCGATAATGGCCTTTTGTTGATTTCCCCCTGAGAGAGCTGCTGCTGGAACAAACTCACTAGCAGCACGAACGTCAAATTCTTCCATCAATTTCTTAGCATGAGAAGTAATATTGGCATAGTTCAAGATACCATTTTTACTGAGCGGTTCTTTGTAATAGGTTTGAAGAGCAATGTTTTCCGAAATCATCATATCCAAAATCAAACCATCACGATGACGGTCTTCTGGAACGTGCCCCACACTCATCTCAGTAATTTGTCGAGGATGCATACCGACAACTGACTTTCCTTTCAAATCAATGCTACCAGACTCAACTTTACGAAGACCTGTGATAGCTTGAATCAGTTCTGACTGGCCATTTCCGTCAATACCCGCAATACCAACAATTTCACCAGCACGAACATCCAAAGAAAGGTTCTTCACAGCTGGTACGCCACGGTTTTCATTCACAACTAGGTCTTTGATAGACAAGACCACATCTTTCGGCTGGGCTGCTTGTTTGGCTGTCTTAAAGGATACGGAACGTCCAACCATCATTTCTGCCAAATCTGCATTGGTTGCTCCTGCAATCTCAACAGTCTCAATAGATTTTCCTCGACGGATAACCGTAACACGATCAGAGACTGCACGGATTTCATCCAACTTGTGGGTAATCAAGATGATGGATTTACCTTCTTTAACAAGGTTTTTCATAATGGCCATCAACTCATCAATCTCCGAAGGAGTTAATACCGCTGTTGGCTCGTCAAAGATAAGGATATCAGCACCACGATAGAGTGTTTTCAAGATTTCTACACGTTGTTGGGCACCAACGGAAATATCCGCCACCTTAGCAGCAGGATCCACTGCCAAACCATAACGTTCAGAAAGAGCCTTGATTTCTTTAGTAGCACCAGCTATATCTAGCACACCATTTTTTGTGATTTCACTCCCTAAAATGATATTCTCAGCTACTGTAAAAGCCTCAACCAACATAAAATGTTGGTGAACCATTCCGATTCCCAAACTAGCAGCTTTAGATGGTGAGTCTAGTTTTACAACCTGACCATTCACCGCAATCTCACCACTAGTTGGTTCAAGAAGTCCCGCTAGCATGTTCATCAGAGTGGATTTACCCGCTCCATTTTCTCCTAAAAGTGCATGGATTTCACCTTTACGAAGTTCAAGGTTAATCTTGTCGTTAGCGACAAATTCACCAAAAACCTTGGTAATCTCACGCATCTCAATGACATTTTCGTGTGCCATATGCTCTTCCTTTCAGAGGTTTATTTTATTTCAATAAAACCTGCTAATCACATTAACAAGCTCTATTGAGACAAAAATTGCCTCAATTCTTAAAGAAGCGACCGATGGCCGCTTCCTAAGAAATGACTTTTATCCATTATTTTTCAGGAACTTTAATGCTTCCGTCAAGAATTTTAGCTTTTGCATCTTCAACAGCTTTTTTACCTTCTTCTGAAAGGTTTGTCACTGCCAAGTCAACACCTTTATCCTTCAATGAGTAAACGATAACTTGACCGCCAGGGAATTCACCTTTTTCAGCTTTGTTGGCAAGGTCTTTTACAGCTGTACCAACTTGTTTCAAAGTAGAAGCAAGTACGAAGTTAGCTTCTTTACCATCTTTAGAAGTGTATTTACCTTCATCTACTTGGTCACGGTCTACACCGATAACCCAAACTTTTTCACTTTCATTTTTGCTTTCATTCAAAGATTTAGCTTCTGAGAAAACACCTGCTCCGGTACCACCAGCTGCTTGGTAGATAACATCTGCACCTGCAGCGTATTGAGCTGCAGCAATTGTTTTACCTTTAGCAGCATCACCAAATGAACCAGCGTAGTCTACTTGTACTTTGATAGATGGGTCAACTGACTCAACACCAGCTTTGAAACCAGCTGCGAAGCGAGAAATAACTTCAGATTCCATACCACCTACAAAACCAACTTGTTTTGTTTTAGTAGTTTTAGCTGCAGCCACACCTGCAAGGTATGCTGCTTCGTTATCCGCGAAAGTAGCACTTACAACATTTTTTTGATCTTTGATCACATCGTCAATCAAAACATAGTTTATATCTGTATGTTCTTTTGCAGCATCAGCAACTGCATTTTTAAGTGCAAAACCAATACCATAGATTAAGTTGTAATTTCCAGCTGCTTGTTGCAAGTTGTTTGCATAGTCCGCTTCACTTGTTGATTGGAAGTAAGTGTAACCTTTATCTTTAGAAAGGTTGTGCTCTTTACCCCAAGCTTGAAGACCTTCCCAAGCTGATTGGTTGAATGATTTATCATCAACACCACCAGTATCTGTAACGATAGCTGCTTTAGTCTTCACATCAGAAGAAGATGAAGCTGCGTTACGAGAAGAGCGATTACCACATGCAGCAAGTCCAAATGCTGCTACTGCAACTAGACCAAGGCCTAGCCATTGTTTCTTGTTCATTTCTGAACCTCCTAAATAAGATGCGCAACGATGTTGCAAGTATGGATTGATTGGTCACAAGGACCCTTGCCACTCAGAGAGTGACACAGACTATTGCAAGTCTGTAAAAGAATATGGAAGTAATTCCCCGACCGTCATCTCGACCGTCGTTTTATCTTTGGCAACTAGAGTCACCTTTAGATCTGGTTTAAAAAATTCGACCATAACTTGGCGACAAGCACCGCATGGTGAGATAGGTTTTTCAGTCTGACCGTAGACAATCAATTCTGAAAACTCCCGTTGCCCCTCAGAGACTGCTTTAAAGATAGCTGTACGCTCCCCACAGTTAGTCAAGGGATAACTAGCATTCTCGATATTGACACCCGTATAAATGCTACCGTCCTTGGCAACTAAGACAGCTCCAATAGGAAAGTGAGAATAGGGCACGTAGGCATTCTTGCTGGTTTCAATTGCTAGTTCAATTAACTCAGTAGTCGCCATCAGCCAATTCCCCTTTTAAGATTGCTACACCAGCGGATGTTCCAATACGAGTAGCACCTGCCTCCACAAAGGCAAGGGCGTCTGCGTAAGAACGCGCTCCACCAGCAGCTTTAACACCCATATCAGGTCCCACTGTTTGACGCATTAATTTGACATCTGGCAGAGTTGCTCCTCCAGTTGAGAAACCAGTAGATGTTTTAACAAAGTCTGCTCCCGCTTTTTGAGACAGCTGGCAGGCCATAACCTTTTCATCGTCAGTCAATAAGCAAGCTTCGATAATGACTTTCACCAACTTGTCACCACTTGCTTCTACGACAGCACGGATGTCCGATTCAACTAAATCACGATTTCCTGATTTGAGGGCACCGACATTGATAACCATATCAATCTCATCTGCACCGTTTTGAACAGCTTCCTTTGTTTCAAAAGCTTTCACAGCAGAAGTTGTTGCTCCCAAAGGGAAACCTACTACTGTACAAACCTTTACATCTGAACCTTCAAGCCCCGCCTTTGAATAAGCAACCCAAGTCGGGTTAACACAGACACTGGCGAAATCATACTCACGCGCTTCAGATAGCAAACGATCAATTTGTTCTTGACTTGCATCTTGTTTTAAAAGCGTATGATCAATGTATTTATTTAATTTCATATTCGGATTCTCCCTGGTTTTATGAGATAATTTCTATAATTTCTCGTAAACTTTGCACTCCATCATTTATTTTAACATATTTTTGAAATTCTGTAACTAGTTCAGAAGAAATTTTTCCATTTGTATAAACTTTTGCAACAATTTCTCCTTTTTTAACTGAGTCACCAACTTTTTTTTCAAAAACAATCCCTGTTTCATAGTCCAAGTCATCAGACTTGACTGCACGACCAGCTCCTAATCGCATGGCATATAGGCCAAAATCCATAGCTGGAAGGGCTGAAATGACACCTGTCTCTTGAGCCGGGATATCCACTACATGGGCAACATTTACTGGGCGGTAGAGATCTTCTAGATCACCGCCTTGAGCCGCCACCATTTCTTCAAATTTGGCAAGGGCTTGCCCATTTTCAAGGTGTTGACTTACTTCTTCTACCGTCTTATCAACATCTGCTAAACTAAGCATAATCTGAGCTAGTTCACAGATAAAGTGACTGATATCTTCTCGACCTTTTCCTTGAAGAATTTCGATTGCTTCTAGAATTTCGAGACGATTGCCAATAGCTCGACCCAAGGGTTGACTCATATCGGTAATAACTGCTACTGTCTTTCTTCCAACAGCCTTTCCAAGATCAACCATGGTTTGAGCCAATTCGCGTGCCTCCTCAACAGTCTTCATAAAGGCACCCTCACCGACAGTCACATCTAGCAAAATGGCATCTGCCCCAGCAGCGATTTTCTTACTCATGACAGAGCTAGCAATCAAAGGAATAGTGTCGACTGTCGCTGTCACATCACGAAGAGCATAGAGAAGTTTGTCTGCTTTAACCAGCTGGTCAGACTGACCAATGACAGATACACCAATATCTTGGACCTGTTTGATGAAATCCTCTTGACTACGTTCCACTTGGTAGCCCTTGATTGCTTCCAACTTATCTAAGGTTCCACCAGTGTGTCCTAGTCCACGACCACTCATCTTGGCTACTGGAACACCAAAACTGGCTACCAAAGGAGCTAAAATCAAGGTCACCTTATCACCAACACCACCTGTCGAGTGTTTATCTACTTTGATACCCTCTATGGCTGACAAATCAAACTCTTGCCCCGTCTTTACCATGTTCATCGTCAGGTCAGAAATCTCACGTGTGGTCATTCCTTTGAAATAAACTGCCATAGCAAAGGCAGACATTTGATAGTCTGGGACTGTTCCAGCCACATAGCCTTCTACTAGCCACTTAATTTCACTTGAAGACAGTTCTTGACCATCTCGTTTCTTTTGGATTAAATCAACTGCTCTCATGATTTCACACTCCTAAGGATATAATACCCCTTGTCCTTCTTTATGATTTCACAATTTCCAAAAACGTCTTCCATCTTGCTTTTTGCACTAGGTGCACCCTGTTTTTTCTGAATAACGATTGTTAAGTCGCCATCGTCTTCCAGAAAATCCTTACTCTTTTCGATAATCTCATGAACAACTTTCTTGCCCGCACGAATCGGAGGATTGGAGATGACATGGTCAAATTTCCCTTCAACTTGCTCATAGATGTTGGATTGGAAAATAGTTGCTGAAACTTGGTTTCTCTCAGCATTTTTTCGCGCCAAGTCCAAAGCACGATTATTGATATCGACCATGGTTGCTTGGACTCCGTAAGCCTTGACCAAAGTAATACCAAGGGGACCGTACCCACAGCCGACATCTAGCACTCGCTCGCCTTTTTCAACCTCTAGACACTTTAGTAAAAGCTGACTACCAAAGTCAATCATCTTTTTACTAAAGACACCTGCGTCCGTTAAAAAGGTCAATTTATGTCCCAGCAACTCTACTCTCAAGTCATGAATATCGTGAGCTGCATCAGGATTTTCTGCATAATACATTTTACTCATAAAACTATTTTACCATAATTTAAGGAAATATAAAATCGTTTACAAAGCTAAAATTCAACAAACAAACTAAATCTGTTATAATAATAATTAAAGAATTTCAGTATTATTTCCTCTATTTTTACCTTTTAGAGCAACTTATAGCAACTTTCAAAAATCAGAATGAGAGATATCGAATTTCATTCTCTTTTTAGATGAAAAATATGATATACTAAGATATCGAACGAGGAAAAAATATGACCAACGAATTTTTACATTTTGAAAAAATCAGCCGTGAAACCTGGCAGTCCTTGCACCGCAAGTCAGCCCCTCCCTTGACGGAAGAAGAACTAGACTCAATCAAAAGTTTTAACGACCAAATCAGCCTACAAGATGTGACAGATATTTATTTACCATTAGCTCATCTCATCCAAATTTACAAACGCACCAAAGAGGATTTAGCCTTCTCTAAGGGAATTTTTCTCCAAAGAGAGAGTAA
This sequence comes from Streptococcus oralis, assembly GCF_001579175.1. GTDB lineage: Bacteria > Bacillota > Bacilli > Lactobacillales > Streptococcaceae > Streptococcus > Streptococcus oralis_O. The sequence continues at coordinate 370,412 of NZ_KQ970759.1, read as the reverse complement.
ATCTCAGCCCTTCATCATCGGAGTTTCGGGAAGTGTTGCCGTTGGCAAATCAACAACTAGCCGACTTCTGCAAATCCTTCTGTCTCGTACAGTGACTGACGCTACTGTAGAGTTAGTGACGACTGATGGTTTTCTCTATCCCAATCAAACGTTAATTGACCAAGGTATCTTAAATCGCAAAGGTTTTCCAGAGAGTTATGACATGGAGGCTTTACTGAATTTCCTTGACCGCCTAAAAAATGGCCAGGATGTCGATATCCCCGTTTATTCTCATGAGGTTTATGATATTGTTCCTGGTGAGAAACAACGTGTTAAGGCTGCAGATTTTGTGATTGTTGAAGGAATCAATGTCTTTCAGAATCCTCAAAATGAGCGTCTTTACATCACCGACT
>NZ_KQ970759.1:362760-369928 GCF_001579175.1 Streptococcus oralis | reverse complement strand
TACGTAGACGCCGCTGTCGAAGACATTGAAAGCTGGTATTTAGACCGCTTTTTGAAACTTCTCAGCTTTGCCCAAAACGATCCAGACAGCTACTACCACCACTTTACGCAAATGCCAATAGGGGAAGTAGAGTCTTTTGCCCACCAAGTATGGAGTGATATCAACCTTACAAATCTACAAAACTATATTGAACCAACAAGGAATCGGGCCGAGGTTATTCTCCACAAGGCTAAAAACCATGAAATCGATGAAATTTACCTAAAAAAATAATTTCCCCTTGTCAAAACATAAGTTTTCAGATATAATAGTATAGTTAGTAAATATGGAGGTAAGAACATTGGCAAACATTAAATCAGCTATCAAACGCGCTGAATTGAACGTTAAACAAAACGAAAAAAACTCAGCTCAAAAATCAGCTATGCGTACTGCTATCAAAGCTTTCGAAGCAAACCCTTCTGAAGAACTTTTCCGTGCTGCTAGCTCAGCTATCGACAAAGCAGAAACTAAAGGTTTGATTCATAAAAACAAAGCAAGCCGCGATAAAGCTCGTCTTTCAGCTAAACTTGCTAAATAAGAAACAGTCCACCGAGGCTGTTTTTTTGTCCTCCATTACGAAAAGGTAGAAAATGAAAATCGCAATCATCGGCTATTCTGGAGCTGGGAAATCAACCCTGGCACAAAAGTTATCCCAGTTCTACTCAATTCCCAAACTGCATATAGACACCCTCCAATTTCAACCAGGCTGGCAAGACAGTGATCGTGATTGGATGAAAGCCGAGATGAAAAACTTCCTCACTAATCACTCAGACTGGGTCATCGACGGCAACTACTCTTGGTGTTGCTATGAAGAAAGAATGCTGGAAGCTGACCAAATCATCTTCCTCAATTTTTCACCCTGGACTTGTTTACTGAGGGCCTTTAAGCGTTATCTCAAATACAGAGGTCAAGTCCGAGAAAGTATGGCTGCAGGTTGTCCTGAACGCTTTGACTTGGAATTTATCCGATGGATTCTCTGGGATGGGCGGAGCAAATCCGCTAAGGAACGCTACAAGGGGATTCAAGAAACCTATCCAGAGAAAGTAATTGTCCTCCGGGCTCAAAAGGAAATGGACCACTTCTTAGAAAATCTCGCAAACAACAAGAAAAACCAACGTGTCTAACGTTGGTTTTTTGCTATTAGCCAATCACACTTCCGTTTGGTACAGCTGGATCAACTGTGAGAAGGGTTAATTTGCCATCATGTTCAGCTGAGAGAATCATCCCTTGGCTGACATATTTTTTCATCATCTTGCGTGGTTTGAGGTTGGCAACGATTTGTACCTTCTTGCCGACCAATTCTTGTTCGTTTGGATAGTATTTGGCAATTCCTGAGAGGATTTGACGGTCTTCACCATCACCAGCATCCAAGCGGAATTGAAGCAACTTATCAGAACCTTCCACTTTCGAAACTTCTTTGACTTCTGCGACACGAATTTCAACCTTATCGAAGTCTTCAAACTTGATTTCTTCCTTGTTGAGTTTGAGTTCGACTTCTTCTGGATTCCATTCTTTTTCAACGGTTGGTTTGTTGCCTTCCATTTGTTCCTTAATATAGGCAATTTCTTCTTCCATATCCAGACGTGGGAAGATTGGTGTTCCTTTAGCAACTACTGTTACATCTGCAGGGAAATCAGCCAGGCTCAAGTTTTCAAGGCTAGAAACTTCTGCTAGACCAAGTTGTGTCAAGACTGCACGACTGGTTTCCATCATAAATGGCTCAATCAAGTGAGCTACGACACGAAGGCTAGCCGCTAAGTGGCTCATCACACTTGCTAATTGGTCACGGAGAGCTTCATCCTTGGCCAAGACCCATGGAGCAGTCTCATCGATGTATTTGTTGGTACGAGAGATAAGAGTCCAGACTGCTTCAAGAGCGCGTGGGTAGTCAACTGCTTCCATGTGTGTATGGTAGTCTGCGATTGATTGTTCTGCAACCTCAGCAAGAGCATTATCAAACTCTGTTACACCCTCTACATAGGCTGGAATTTGCCCATCAAAATACTTGTTAATCATAGAAACCGTACGGTTGAGGAGATTTCCAAGGTCATTTGCCAATTCATAGTTGATACGGCCTACATAGTCCTCTGGAGTGAAGGTTCCGTCTGAACCAACTGGAAGGCTACGCATGAGGTAGTAACGAAGTGGATCGAGGCCATAGCGCTCTACCAACATTTCAGGATAAACGACATTCCCTTTAGACTTAGACATCTTACCGTCTTTCATGACAAACCAACCGTGGGCAATCAAGCGGTCTGGCAATTTGATATCCAACATCATAAGAAGGATTGGCCAGTAGATGGAGTGGAAACGAAGGATGTCTTTTCCGACCATTTGGAAGACTGTTCCGTTCCAGAACTTGTCAAAGTTACCGTGCTCATCTTGACCGTAACCAAGAGCAGTCGCATAGTTAAGAAGAGCATCAATCCAAACATAGACAACGTGTTTTGGATTTGATGGGACTGGCACACCCCAGGTAAAGGTTGTACGAGAAACTGCCAAATCTTCTAAACCTGGCTCGATAAAGTTGCGAAGCATTTCATTAAGGCGACCATCAGGAGTGATAAATTCAGGATGAGATTTGAAAAATTCGACCAAACGGTCTTGGTATTTGCTGAGGCGAAGGAAATAAGATTCTTCTGAAACCCATTCAACCTCGTGACCTGATGGTGCGATACCGCCAGTTACATTTCCAGCTTCGTCACGGAAAACTTCCGCAAGTTGGCTTTCTGTAAAGAATTCCTCATCTGAGACTGAATACCAACCAGAGTATTCACCCAAGTAGATATCATCTTGAGCAAGCAAGCGTTCAAAGACCTGAGCCACTACTTTTTCATGATAGTCATCCGTTGTACGGATAAATTTATCGTATGAGATATCGAGTAATTTCCAGAGTTCTTTGACTCCAACCGCCATCCCATCAACATAAGCTTGAGGTGTGATGCCAGCTTCTTCCGCTTTTTGCTGAATCTTTTGACCATGCTCATCTAAACCTGTCAGATAAAAAACATCGTAGCCCATAAGGCGTTTGTAACGTGCTAAAACATCACAAGCAATGGTTGTGTAGGCAGAACCGATGTGAAGTTTCCCAGATGGATAGTAAATCGGTGTTGTAATATAAAAATTCTTTTCAGACATAATTTTTCCTTTCCAGGCTAATGAAACCTGTTTTTCTAATACTTCATTATATCATATTTTCGGTGATTTTCGATAGAGAAATCCATACAAAAACAAGATAGACAAATGTCTATCTTGTTTATCTTATTCATAGCGAAGGGCTTCGATTGGATCAAGCTTAGAGGCTTTATTGGCTGGCAAGACTCCGAAGATCATACCAACGCTAGCTGACACAGCCAAGCTAAAGAGAGCAATTGGGAGGGAAACCCCAACTTCGATACCTGCAATCATATTTTGCAATAAGATACCCGCTAACATTGTTAAGCCTGCTGCACTGACTAGGCCGATGACACCACCTAGCAAGGTCAAGATCATGGACTCAATCAAAAACTGAACTAAGATATTAGCCCGTGTTGCTCCAAGAGCCTTCCGCAGACCAATCTCACGCGTACGTTCTGTCACCGAAACCAGCATGATATTCATAACACCAGTTCCCCCGACAAAGAGAGAGATTCCTGCTATGGCACTGATAACAGTGGTCATAAAACCAAATAGTTGTTGTACCTCTTGGAAGGCGGCAGTGGCGTCCGCAACTTGGTACTCCCCTTGCTGAAGACCTGCAATCTCAGTCAGTTTTCGAGCCAACTCTGGACCCAAGGTCTGCGTTAGACTAGTATCATTGACACGAAAGACGATGTTCGAGATTTCATCAGTATTAAAATTGGCTGCGAGAGAGATATTGGTCGTAATTGGAAGACCACCAATCCCAAAGGCTTTAGCAGTTTTAGCTTCATTGCTAGTATAAACGCCAATCACACGGTAACTAAATTCATTAACAGAGATAATTTGGTTAATAGCGGCTTCTGGACTATCAAACAAGCTCTTAGCTAGTTCTTCGTCCAACAAAATCACACTGGCAAATTCCTTGTAGTCTTGCTGTCTTAGACTTCTACCAGCAACGATCTCATTTTCAACTGCGTTCATGTAGGTGCTATTTCCACCAGTCAAAGTCGCCCGTTCAACCTTCTTATCCTTATAAGACAGGGTGACGTTAGTCGAGTTAGTGACATAGTAACTGTCTACTCCTTTGAGTTTGGCAGCCTCCTTGACCCAAGATTCGAGTGGTTTTGGTGGTTCAACATGAACATCCTCTTCTTTCCCACTGACCGTCAAAGCTGACTGGCGCTGAGTAAAGGAGCCATCCTTGCTCTTGATAGGAGAGAAAAAGACATGAATATCCTTTTGTGATTTGGTCATGTTTTTATTGACCTGACGAGACATGGAATCTCCCAGAGCCATGATGACGACGACAGACGAAACTCCGATGATAATCCCGATCATGGTGAGGAAGGAACGCATCTTATGAGCCATGATAGATGAAAAGGCAAATTTCAGATTCTGCATCTTAGTTTTCCTCCTTTTCTACTGGGGCGCTGTCTGATGAGATAACACCATCGCGAATGACAATCTGGCGTTTGGCATAGGCAGCAATCTCAGGTTCATGCGTGACCATGATAATGGTTTTCCCTTCCTTGTTTAACTCCACCAACAGTTGCATAATTTGATTTCCCGTCTTGGTATCCAAGGCTCCTGTCGGTTCGTCTGCTAGGATGATAGAGGGATTGTTTACCAAGGCACGGGCAATCGCTACACGTTGCTTTTGACCACCTGATAACTCGGAAGGCAAATGATGACTGCGCTCCGTTAGCTCAACCTTTTCCAGAAATTCCTCAGCCAATTTCCGTCGTTTTGAAGCCGAAACACCAGCGTAAATCAAGGGCAATTCAACGTTTTGAAGCGCATTGAGTTTGGACAAGAGAAAGAACTGCTGAAAGACAAAGCCGATTTGCTGGTTACGGACCTTGGCCAGTTGTTTCTCTCCAAGACCTGCAACTTCTTGCCCTTCAAGGTAGTACTCTCCACTGGTTGGTGTATCCAGCATTCCAATGGTATTCATCAAAGTAGATTTACCAGAACCGGACGGTCCCATAATGGCGACAAACTCACCTTCTTGAACTTCTAAGTTAATATTTTTTAGGACCTGCAGTTCTTGGTCACCATTTCGATAACTCCTACAGATATTTTTTAGACTAATTAGTTTCTTCATCAGCCTTCACCTCTTTTCCTTCTTCCAAGGAAGATGTTGGATTACTGATGACCTTGGCACCGTCTGTCAAACCTGAAGTAATTTCTTGGTTGTCTGCGTCCGCATTCCCCAAAGTAACTTCTACCTTCTTCGCTTTTTTCTGGTCGTCAACGAGCCAGACATAGTTTTTGTCATTTTCGGTAACAACACTTGTCAAAGGAACAAGGATGGCTTTACTTTTGTTTTTGACTTCAACGCTGACTGAGAAGCCTTGTTTCAACTCACCGATATCGCTAGACACATCAACAGTATAAGGGTACTTAGATCCAGTATTCCCTCCAAGGGCTGCATTTGCTGCTTCTCCGTTGTTTTTAGGATAATCAGAAATATAGCTGATTTTACCTGTCCAGCTCTTATCTTGATAAACCTTCGAAGTGAAGGTAACTTCTTGACCTACAGAGAGGTTGGCAAGGTTGTATTCAGACAGCTCCCCTTTGACCTGCAAGTTTTCATTACTTACGACATGTACTACCACTTGACTATTACCTGTTGGCGATTTGGAAACATTACGATTAACTTCAACTACAGTCCCTTCTAGTGTACTGAGGACAGTTGCAGCATCTAGCTGAGCTTGAGCCTTGTTGAGCTGAGCCACAGCATCTGCACGGTTATCCTTGGCATCACTGATTTGAGAATCAATAGAAGATACTGAAGAAGTCGCTGCTTGCGCTTGTTCTGGGAGTCCAGCTTCTGTTGGAACCTGTGGAGAAGCTGGTGCAGCTGATGCATTTTCACGAGCTTTTTTTAACTCCTCGATATGACGGTCTGCCTTTGCAACTGCTCGACTGGCTGCATCATAGGCAGCTTGGGCATCGGCACTGCTGTATTTCACCAACGCTTGCCCTTCTTCAACCTTGTCGCCAACTGAAACAAGGATTTCATCCAAATCTCCCTTGCTAGCATCAAAATAAACGTATTGTTCATTTTTTGCTGTGACGGTACCTGACAAGAGAACCGATGAGGCAACGGAACCTTCCTTGGCAACAACGATATGAGAGGTCTCATCCTGGACAACCGAATGGGATGGTTGTCTAAAAATCATAATCGCCACAGCACCGATAACAATAGCACTTGCAACACCAATCGCTGTGTATAATTGCCATTTTTTTGCCTTTTTATTTCTTTTCATTTTCAAGCTCCTTTATATTTTTGCCTTACAAAAACCATTATATCAAAAATACTAGATCCATACAATGATCGTTCAGAGAGAAACAATGACAGTTCAGGAGAAATATTTCGTTCGGTATTTGTTTTTGGATTATTGTACTAGATATATAATACACTATCTTTAAAAAAATGGCAAGTGTTTTTGTAATTTTTTTAAACGTAGCAGATTTTTGCATTCAAAAAATAAAAACGATAGAATATGACTATCAAAGCTATAAGGAGTTTTCTATGAGAGAATATGATATCATCGCCATCGGTGGAGGGAGTGGCGGCATCGCCACTATGAACCGAGCTGGTGAGCACGGCGCCAAAGCAGCTGTTATCGAAGAGAAAAAAATAGGTGGAACTTGTGTCAACGTTGGCTGTGTTCCTAAGAAAATCATGTGGTATGGAGCTCAAATCGCTGAAAGCTTCCACCACTACAGCCCTGACTATGGTTTTACAAGTTCAGATGTTCAATTTGATTTTGCTAAACTTCGTCAAAACCGTGAAGCCTACATCGATCGTGCCCGCTCGTCTTATGATGGAAGTTTCAAGCGCAACGGTGTTGATTTGATTGAAGGTCGTGCTCATTTTGTTGATTCCCACACCGTTAGCGTCAATGGTGAATTGATTCGTGCCAAGCATATCGTGATTGCGACTGGCGCTCGTCCAAGCATCCCAACTATTCCTGGAGCTGAACTCGGTGGTAGCTCAGACGAT
>NZ_KQ970759.1:359933-362633 GCF_001579175.1 Streptococcus oralis | reverse complement strand
GGTAGCTCAGACGATGTCTTTGCTTGGGAGCAACTTCCTGACTCCGTTGCGATTCTTGGAGCTGGTTATATCGCGGTTGAGCTAGCAGGTGTTCTCCACGCGCTAGGAGTAAAAACGGATTTGTTTGTCCGTCGTGATCGTCCCTTGCGTGGTTTTGACAGCTACATCGTTGAAGGTCTTGTCAATGAAATGGAAAAAACAGGCCTTCCTTTGCACACACACAAGGTACCCGTCAAACTCGAAGAGACGGAGCAAGGTATTACCATTCATTTCGAAGACGGTTCTAGTCACACTGCCAGCCAAGTTATCTGGGCTACCGGTCGCCGTCCAAATGTAGACGGACTGGAGTTAGAAAAGGCTGGCGTTACACTCAACCAACGTGGGTTTATCCAAGTGGATGAGTATCAAAATACTGTTGTAGATGGTATCTATGCCCTTGGAGACGTTACTGGTGAGAAGGAATTAACTCCAGTAGCCATCAAGGCTGGACGTACCCTATCTGAACGTCTCTTTAATGGGAAAACAAGTGCTAAGATGGACTACACAACTATCCCTACTGTTGTCTTCTCCCACCCAGCAATCGGAACCGTGGGATTGACTGAAGATCAAGCTATCAAAGAATACGGCCAAGAGCACATTAAAGTCTACAAGTCAAGCTTTGCATCTATGTACTCTGCCGTTACAAACCATCGTCAAGAATCTCGCTTCAAACTCATCACCGCCGGTGCTGACGAAAAAGTTGTTGGACTTCATGGGCTCGGTTACGGAGTGGATGAGATGATTCAAGGATTCGCTGTTGCCATCAAGATGGGAGCAACCAAGGCAGACTTTGACGCTACAGTAGCTATCCACCCAACTGCTTCTGAAGAATTTGTGACCATGCGCTAATTATCGTAAGAGACCTCTTGAGGTCTCTTTTTACATGCAAAATCGGCTGTTACAAAATTGTTACCTTGTTATAAAAATAGGTTGACTTTTTCTTCTGAATTAGTATAATAGTTACTATAATTTTGAAAAGAGGTTAACAGTTTTGAAAAAAGCTCATATCTATGCTATCCCTGCTATCGGTGCGGCTCTCATCGCCGTTTTGGCACAAATCAGTCTCCCTATCGGTCCTGTCCCCTTCACTCTACAAAACTTTGCGATCGGTCTGATTGCTACTATTTTTAGACCCAGAGAAGCTGTTCTATCTGTTGCTCTCTATCTCCTGCTGGGTGCCATTGGTTTACCTGTTTTTGCAGGGGGAGGAGCTGGATTTCACGTTTTAGTCGGTCCAAGTGCAGGCTATCTTTGGTTCGACCTTGTCTATGCTGGACTTACATCTTATCTCATCCGTCAAAATAGTGGCTACATTCGCATTTTCCTAGCCAACCTCTTGGGAGACTCCCTGGTCTTTGTCGGTGGTATTCTCAGCCTCCACTTCCTTGCTGGGATGCCATTTGATAAGGCGCTTGCAGTAGGTGTCCTTCCTTTTATCCTCCCTGACCTTGGTAAGATCATTGCCATTAGTTTCATTGGTCGTCCCTTACTCGAAAGATTGAAAAGCATCGCTTATTTTTCAAGATAAAAAATAGTCCAGAACAACTGTTCTGGACTATTTCCTTTCCAATTACTTCCTAAGAACTAACTGAAAATCAACTCTCTTATAGAGATTATTTATTTTTACGGCTTACAAAGTACAAGCCACCAGTTACTGCCATCAAAGCAAGTCCTGCAACTACTGCTGCATTAGATGCTTTTTCACCAGTGTTAGGAAGTTGAGGTTTTGGACCTGGTTTTCCTGGTTCATTTGGTTTACCTGGTGTTGGTTTTTCTGGAGTGTGTGTATTTGTAACGTTCATACCATCTTCTTTTGCTGTGTACCCTTTCACAGTGCCAACTTCTTTGACAGTGTAATTGATTTCTTGACCATTTGCGTAACGATCAAGCTCAGTAAACTCGAAGGCCCACTCGTTGTCTGAAAGAGCTGTTGCTTTTGTAACAGTTACAGTCTTACCAGTTTCTTTACCGTTGGCAAGAAGTGCTACAGTAATTGAGTCTGGACGGATACCGTCTTTGTTATTAGCATCAACCCAGATCTTCTTACCCTTTACAGTAATTTTCTCTGGTGTATGTTTGTTGGTAATCGTGTACTTGCCGTCTTTGTGGTCAGTTACTACTGATTTGTATTCTGCAACAACAACTTCTTTAACTTTGTACTCGATTAGTTTACCATTTTCATACTTAGGAAGTGCTTTTGATTCGAACTTCCAACCAGTTGCTTCTGATACTTCAATTTCTTGAACAACTTTGTCGCCGTTAAGAATTTGAACTTTCACAGATTTCGTACGTTTGCCGTCTTGGTTGTTGTTGTCATCCCAAACCTTAGTTCCTGAAAGAACGACTGTTTCTGGTGTGTAATTGTTAGTCACTACTTGACCAGTTACAGAGGCTTCATAGCCAGCTGGTACATCTACTTCATCGATAGAGTAAGTGATTTCTTTACCAGCTTCGTATTGTGGAAGATTTGTGAAAGATGCTACCCAAGTGTTAGCGTCTGTCTTATCCTTAGCTGTCAAGGTCAATTTCTTACCTTCAACAGCTACTGGATCTGCATCTCCTACTTTTTTATAAAGTTGAACCGTTACGGACTCAGGACGTTTGCCGTCTTGGTTGTTCGCATCGTTCCATACTTTTGTTACCTTGTAGTCGATTGCTTTT
>NZ_KQ970759.1:358465-359912 GCF_001579175.1 Streptococcus oralis | reverse complement strand
GGAGCATATTTGTTTGTGATGGTAAAGTCTGTAATAGTTGATTCGTATTCTGCTACGGCTTCCTCTGTTACAGTGTATGTGATTTCTTTACCAGCTTTATATTTTGCTAATTTCGTGAATTCGACAGTCCAAGTTCCGTCTGCGGCTGCTTGAACTTCTTTCGAATCAACTTTCTGACCGTCTGCTAAAAGATTGATTGTAATCTTAGTTGGACGTTTGCCGTCTTGGTTATTCGCGTCATCCCAGTTCTTAGTTGCTTTTACATCAACTGTTTCTGGTGAATAACTATTTGTGATGGTGAATCCTGATGCAGCGTCACCAGTAACTTCTGAAGTGTAACCAGCAACAGTTACTTCTACTACTGTGTACTTAATAGGTGTGCCGCCTTTATCAGCATCAAGGTTTGTGAAGCTTCCAGCCCAGTTGTTTGCGGCGTTAAGCTCAAGTGTCTTACCAGTATCTTGACCATCCGCAAGCAATTTAACTGTGACAGAAGATGGACGTTTACCATCTTGGTTGTTCTCGTCCTTCCATACTTTCTTCACAGGAACTTCAGTTTTCGCTGGAGTGTAAGTGTTTGTAAATACAAGATCGTTCGCTTCTTTTGAAGCTGTTGCTTTCAATTCAGTTGCACTTACTTTCTCAACCGTTACTTCAACTTCTTGAACTGTCTTATCGTAAGTGATTCCTGTTTCAGTTCCAGCAACTTCAGAGATAGTGTACTTGTGAGTTCCCACTTGGCTCTCATCATATGAGATTGGTGAGAAGGTCACTGTTCCATCAGCGGCGTTTGTCACTGTTTCAACAACAGTTCCGTCTGCTTTCTTCAGTTCAAAGCTGTATTTACCAGCTTCAAGGTCTTTACCTTCAAGAACTTTCTTAGCTCCAAGAGTTACACTTGTAGTCCCTGCTGGTGTGTAAGTGTTTGTAAATACAAGATCGTTAGCTTCTTTTGAAGCAGTTGCTTTCAATTCAGTTGCGCTTACTTTTTCAACAGTTACTTCAACTTCTTGAACTGTCTTATCGTAAGTGATGCCTGTTTCAGTTCCAGCAACTTCAGAGATGGTGTACTTGTGAGTTCCCACTTGGCTCTCATCATATGAGATTGGTGAGAATGTCACTGTTCCATCAGCAGCGTTTGTCACTGTTTCAACAACAGTTCCGTCTGCTTTCTTCAATTCAAAGCTGTATTTACCAGCTTCAAGGTCTTTACCTTCAAGAACTTTCTTAGCTCCAAGAGTTACACTTGTGGCCCCAGCTGGAGTATAAGTGTTCTCAAATGCTTTTTCATCATCGTAAGTAACAGTTGCTTTAAGGGCACCTTGACCGTTGTCCGCTACAGTAACTGTAGCAGTGATTGTTTTTGAGTCGTAGGTGATGCCTGTAGCAGTTCCAGCTTTTTCAGCAATCTTATAAGTGAAAGTTCCAGCTTTATCGAATTCCAAGA
>NZ_KQ970759.1:354685-358209 GCF_001579175.1 Streptococcus oralis | reverse complement strand
AGTGACTTTCACTTCGAGACTATCGTATGTTACACCGTCAATAGTTTGTCCAGCGTTTGTTTCAACGATAGTGTACTTGTAAGTGCCAGCTTTAGTGTATTCGATTGGTGCAAATGCGACCTTACCATCAGCAGTGTTCTTCACTTTTTGAACTTCTGAGCCATCTTCGTCATTCTTCAAGACAAACTCAAACTCATCAGCTTTCAAGGTACGACCTGAGAGAACTTTTGTTACTTCAATAGGAGCTGACGTTTTCTCAGCAGCGTATGTGTTTTCAAAAGTCTTATCATCGTTTTCGTATGCGACAGCTGCAGATAAATTGCCTTCAGCATCTGCTGATACAGTAACTGTTACGTTAACAGGGTTGGCATCGTAAGTAACACCTTTTTCAGTTGTGTTCGCTTTTTTCTCAACAATGTGGTAGTTGTATGTACCAGCTTTGTCAAATGTTAATTCGGCAAAGTTGATATTACCATCCGCATCATTTGTTACTGTTTCAACAACTTTACCTGTCTTGTCATCGAACAAGTCAAATTCAAACTCACCAGCTTTCATAACACGACCAGTCAATTTTTTAATTGCTTGGATTTGAGCATTTACTGGCGTTGGGCCTTCGTTAGTGATTTCTTTGCCGTTAGTGTTATACTTAACAGTATAAGTTGCACCACTAGCACCATTAATAGTAGCACCTTCAGCAAGTGGGATACCTGTTCCGTCTGCCAACTCACGAACAGAGTAAACTAATTTGCTACCATCTGTATCAAGTTCCGGTAATTGGTCTTTCCACTCATAAGTGTAGACACCATCATTTTCAGTTATAGTTGGTGTGTAAGAACCAGTGACAGGTTTAGCATCTGTTTCTGCTTCGCTTTCTTTACGAACATAAAGACCTACACTTACTTGCTTGTAGTCTCCTGCGTTACCCTTAGTCCATTTTTTAGTGGCTGTAAAGTCAACTGTTTTACGTTTGTTCGGAATGTTCAAGATAACAGGTTCACCAGTCATATTAACTTCACGTTCTGTTTTATCTAGAATATATCCGTCTTTAGTGCGAACTTCTGTAACAACGTAAGTTCCGTTTGACAATACAGGTGTGATGGCAACACCGTTTTCATCTGTCTTGATAGTGTATCTCTTCGATTTGTCGTCTTTATTGACAATATCGAATTCAACGTCTTTCAATTTAACATTAGCATCGCCTTCATCATATTTAACGATTTTAACTTTACCAGCAAGGTCAACCGAAACTGTCGCACCTACCGATTTAACAGCCAAAACTTCAGTTGAGTGCACTGTTTTGGTGTTTGTAGTACCATTCCATGATTTCCATGTTGGACGAGCTTCTCCATCTACAGTGATACCAGCTGAGTTTTTAACTTTTGTGCCATCAGCTGGGGTAGTTGTGTGATATTCGAGATGGAAAGCCTTTGTTCCCGTGTTGGTTGGCAAGAGCAGTTCGTAACCAAAACCACTGTTTGTAATCTTCAAAAGAGCTTTGTGATCTGAATCAGCCTTATAAGCAGCAGGATCGGTTGTTACTTGATAAGTTTCCAACTCACCAGTTTTTTCTGCCTTTGAAGTATCCGTTGATTCATAAGTAACGGCCTTAAGAACAAAGCTGTCTGCGATGAAGGTAGCCAAGGAACCGCCATCTTTATCAATAGCATCTTTAATAATAACAGTCTTGCCTGTTAAATCTTCAGCCGCACGGTTGACACGCATCCACCACGTCACATAATTATTCGTACCGTTCGACCAGCCACCTTTGAAAACAATCTCACCTTCAACACCAACGGCATCTTCATCCTGATAAGGTTTAAAGGTAATGGTTTGTGTACCCCCGGGGAGGTTATAGGTTACCGTGTTTTCCGTGCCCGTCGTCGTTGCAATTGACGAAACGTTAAAGGTTCCTTTTACATTTTGTTTATCTTCAACTTCTTTACTAAAAGTAAAAGTTATAACACCTGTTACGCTGTCGGCTACTACTTTACCCAGGACTTTATTACTTGAGGTATCAATCAAATCCAAAGTGGCATCTTTAAGAGACAAACCATCTGGAACTTTGATTGTAAAGTAATCCCCTTCTTTAATATCTCCGGCAGCTAAGCCAGGAAAAGCAAACTTCCCATTAAATAAAACACCTTTGTAAGTGCTTCCCTTAGCATGCCAGAAAATTTCATCAGCATTTCCTGTATCCTCAGCAAGGATTTTAACGTCTGAAAAGACAACTCTATCGGTGATGTCTGCTGCTTCGACTTGAGTTGTTTTAGCAAACACCCCCAAGAGCATCAGAGGAAAAAGAAATGTTAAAAATATTTTTTTGAAATTTTTCTGTTTCATAATATTCCTTTCTAAATGATTGAAATTAATTGAATAGTGCATCGTCTTCTCCCAGTAAGCAACACCCCTTTCAATCGCGTAGATTAATTACATAGTTATGAGCCTTATACTATGTAATTTTGCTTGGGTAAAGAATATACTGTTAGCATTATTCAAAATATTAAATTCAATCTTTAGCAGGAGTATCACTACTCATGATCAGATGGAAATATAGCAAAATATTATCCACAACCATTATACTACATATCGTCAAATATTTTCAAGCATATTTTTTAATATTTCAAGGCATTTATTTACACACTGTAAACCTTCGCGATGTAATGTTTTTATATCTCAAACAATAGGGCACACATATGAGAATTGTCTAAAAATACTGATGTGATAGGAATTTTCAGAAAAGAGCTTTTCACAATCCAACCTAGTCTTTATAGTAAATTTATGTTATAATGGAATCAGAAAAAAATTGTAAATTATTTAGAATTGTATATAGTAATATTTTTTGTTTATTTGTGGTTAATCAAATGATAAAAGAGTATTCAATATGCATATTTAAATAATTATAAATAGAAAGGTGAAATCATGCCAAAGAATACTCGTGACTTAATTATTAGTTCACTCATCACACTAGCTAAGAAAAATCCTCAGCGTAGCTCCTTTACAATGACTGAAATTGCTGCTGAAGCTGGTATTTCACGACAAGCGATTTATCAAAAGCATTTTAACAATTTTGAAGATATTATTGAGTATATTCACGAAGAGACCAATCAGCATATTTTTAACGTCTTTAATAAGTACAGCCCTAACAATGATGGAGATCCTATTTCTTTTTTAGCAGACTATATACTTCCGCTCATATACGAAAAAAAGAAATTATTAACATCTTGTATACCACACAAGTCGACCCATGTTGGAAGGAGTTTCTGCGTGAGATATACTCAGGATGGGTACTAAAAAATGTTAATTACCAACTGAAATATAATTTTAGCAAAGAAGACATCGCCTATATCATTACAACCATGGCAATTTCATTCATCGAGGTCTGGATTCGCAAAGAAAATCCAATACCGCCTAAGGAATTCAGGGAAACTTTCATCCAGCTAGCTAAGACTTCTCTATGTGATTATATCGTGTCATAAAAAAAGAATCTTGAGTTCCACTCAAGATTCTTTTTATTGTCCACCTTT
>NZ_KQ970759.1:340302-354603 GCF_001579175.1 Streptococcus oralis | reverse complement strand
GACCATTATCTGAAATTCTTCATTGGAAAGCGTGATTCCTTTACCCATTTTGGTATGGTCGGGGCTCCAAGTTCGAATATCAAACTTTGCTGGAGCACCATTAAAGCTAACTCGATTTAGTTCTTTTGTCCATCCTTTTTCATTTTCGGACAAGGTCAGTAAGTGTTCTTCGATTTCAAATGTAAATTCTGCCATTTTAACTCCTTTATGTGATATGCTTTCACTAGTCTATTCGTAAAAATCTTGTGGTTTTTAGGAAATTTTTATATAATATGGATAGATAAGAAGGGAGGATCTTATGAGACAAACATTTAAACTTGTACTAGATAAACTACAGGGTTTTCTCAATGGAAATGCCGAACCTCATCAAACCGAAGACAACTCCCTAACAGCTACAATCAAGCAGGCTATCCAGAAAAAATCTGCTGTTCATGTCATACTAGCTGAGACAAGTTTTACGGGTGATATTGTTAAATACGATACCAACCGTCAACAAATTATCGTCAAGAATTTTTCAAAAAACGTAACTCGAATCATTCGTATCAGTGATATTAAACGACTTCGTTTCGTTCCCTCAACTGTACAAAAAGCACAGAAAAGTCTATTTAAGAAAGAGTGAGATCTTCATTGCATCCCACTCTTTTTCTTAACGAATTTGTTCAAAATGAAGATGAACGGCGATATGATCACCATAACCACTTCTCTCCAAATCACGTTGCAAGCGATAAGAGATATAGTGCTCCGCAATAGTAATGTAGCCTGCACCTAACAGACGATTTTCAACCATTGATTGGATCATACTGATGGTCGCACGTTCTACTTTTGCTTCTTCCAAGTCCAAGACTACTTTTTTAGTAATTTGAGCTAGGTTTTGACGTAGATCATCTGTCAAAACATAAACTGTCTGAGCTGCTTTGAGGACAGCTTGGTAAATTTTATCTGGATCAAAGTCGGCAACTTCTCCGTTACGTTTGATTACTTGCATAAGGTTCTCCTTTATTCTTTGTTTTCTTTGATTTCTGCCAGCATTTTTTCTTCTTCTGCTGTTAGTTGATAGTTTTCTAGCAAATCAGGTCTGCGCTCGTAGGTCTTCTTTAGACTTTCGTAAAGTCGCCACTGGCGAATCTTTTCATGGTGCCCACTCATGAGCACATCTGGCACCACCATGCCTCGATAGTCATAAGGTCGTGTGTACTGAGGATATTCGAGAAGTCCTGAAGAAAAGCTATCATTCTGGTGACTAGACTCCTTGCCAATCACTTCTGGAATCAAGCGAACAGTCGCATCTATCATGGTCATAGCCGCCAATTCACCACCAGTCAAGACATAGTCTCCTAGGGAAATTTCATCGGTTACCAAGGTCTTGATGCGCTCGTCATACCCTTCATAGTGACCACAGATAAAGATCAGTTCCTCTTCTTGGGCCAAATCCTCAGCGTAAGCTTGATCGAACTGTTTCCCAGCAGGATCGAGAAGAATGACGCGGGGATTTTTCTTTTCAATGGCGTCAAAGGCATCGAAAATAGGTTGGGCACGGAGCAACATTCCTTGACCGCCTCCGTAGGGCTCATCATCAACATGACGGGCCTTTTCAGCGTATTCTCTGAAATTATGGTACTGGATATCCAAGAGCCCTTTTTCTCGAGCCTTCCCAACAATCGAGTGCTCCAGCGGAGAAAACATCTCAGGAAAGAGGGTTAAAATATCAATCTTCATCATCTAACCCTTCTAAGATTTCCACTTGAACCCGCTTGTTTGGAATATCAACATGGAGAACTACTGGCGGAATGTAAGGTAAAAGCAAATCACGCTTACCTTTTCGCTTGACCACCCAGACATCATTGGCACCTGGTTGTAGGATTTCCTTGATAGTTCCTATCAAGTTGTCTCCCTCGTAAACTTCCAAACCAATAATCTCGTGATAGTAGAATTCTCCATCGTCTAAGTCATTTAGGTCTTCCTCAGCAACCTTGAGGCTATACCCCTTGTACTTTTCAATCGCATTGATATGGTACATGTCTTTAAATTTGATAATATCAAAGTTCTTTTGCTTACGATGACTAGCGATGGTCACTGTTTGGACAAACTGATCTTTTTCATCAAATAAAGCTAGCTCTGCCCCTTTTTTAAAGCGTTCCTCAGCAAAATCCGTCACAGACAAGACTCGCATCTCACCCTGCAGACCCTGCGTATTGACGATTTTCCCAACATTAAAGTAGTTCATCTTGTCTCCTGTATCTATTTCTATCCTTTATTTTATCACGTTCCAAGGATTTTCACAAGTTGGATAGGTCCTACCTTACAAGTCTACTACCTCTTCAAAAAAATCACCAACTATCTGATTAAACTCTTCAGGATGATCATTCATCGGTTGGTGTTTACTGTCTGAAATCGTTACTTGACGCGCATTGGGATTGAGAGAAATGATACCATCATAGATTATTTTTAGGTGTTTGGGAAAATCATTTTCTCCTCTTACTAATAGCATGGGAGGATTTCCTTTATATCCTTCTATCTCATGGACTGCCAAGAAACCTGTGATTCCAAGGTTCAAGAAAACATCTCGCCCAGTTTCTATAATGGCCGTCTTGACCAATTCTCTTGTGATAGGATTATCTGTACACATTTTTGAGTTCTTATCTGCAATCACCTTCCAAGGAATCGTCTTGTACATAAGAGAACTATATTTGATTCGACCTCTTTCTTTCTCTGATAAGTATCGATGCTGTCCCCAACTATCTACCATGACCAAGGCTAGGACTCTTTCTGGATGGCGATAGGTATACTCTTGAAGTGGATTTCCTCCCCAAGAATGACCAACCAATATCACCTTATCCAGCTTAAAATAGGACAAAATGGAATCTACATCTTGAATAGCGCCTTCCAAGTTGGGTAGCCCAACTTTCATAGGTGATTCACCCTGACCTCTAACATTTACAAAGTAAAGGTCAAATCCATCAAAAGCATCATACTGGTGGGCCCACATCTGACTACGGCCACAAGCTCCATGATAAAAAATAATATGCCCTTTACTTGCGTTTCCAGGACGATGATAAACAACCAAATCACAATCTACGACTGCTATAAGGTGACGTTTCAACATCTCGTGTTCTCTGTTATAAAAAGCAATAGCTTCAGCAATATCATTTGGCTTCATTACTACATTCGCTCCTCTTTATCCTGATATCATTCTTTGTATCTATTTTAACACGCTATATTAAAATCATCGTTTTCTAAACTTGATTTCATTAAAAATTTTGAATTTTCTGTACAATATAGATAAAGAAAAAGACTGCTAAGCAATCTTTACTTTTTTCTCATCAGATTCATGCCTAAAATTCCAAAAATAATCAGAGCAGCTCCAATCACATGGTAGTTATAAATCGGTTCGTGGAGGATAAGAGCCCCAGCTAGAATAGTCAAAACTGTTCCAAGATTACCAAAGACACTAACAGTTGATGCTCCAAGTCGAACAATAGCATAGATAGAGAGACTACCAGTCACGATAGAGGCTAGTATTCCCAAATAGAGGATGGAAAGCAGATAGGGTAGCTTTCCAAGCGGCTCTACGTAGGCTAATATGTTGCCATCTAGATAGTGCGAGGTCAGGCTTAGCATATTAAAGGTGACGAAGCCAACAAATATCACAACAGCTGTCATATCCATAGCCCGATAGCGACCTCCTTTGGACTTGCTGAGGATATTATTTATTGCATTGGCGAGAACAGATCCCAACATCAAGACAAAGCCCAAGCTAGCAGTCTCTGTACCAAAGTTCGCTCCCTTACTAAGGAAGATGAAAACTACTCCTGCTACGGATAAAAGTAAAAAGAACTTTTGTAGCAAGCTTGTCTTTTCCTTGAGAAAGACTGATGCTAAAAGGAGAGTAAAAATCGGGACAAGCGCTTGTAAAATTCCCGCTTCAGAAGACGATATATACTGTAAAGCAAAGGATTGGAAAATAAAAAAGAGGAGTGGATAGAAAAGACTCATAGGAAGAATAGACAGAATATCTCTTCTACTTAAACTCACTTTGATAAGTTTGGTTTGATGAAGGACGATCAATACCAAAGCTGCGATTGTATAGCGATGCGCTAAGTTCGTTAGAGGACTGGCATAGCCCAAAGCAATCTTAGTAAATAAAAAAGAAAAACCAATGATTGCTGAAAAGGATAAGGCTGCTAGGTAAGCTTTTGTTTTCTCGTTCATAGAATGTTACTCCCTTTAAAAATAGCTATTCTCAAGATTGATTGGCTAGAATTCTTTGAGACTGTCTATCCATTGTAGCATAGTAAAATCCTAGATGCTATTTCTAGGATTGGTATTTTATTCCTTCTTTCACCGTTTATCTATTACATTAGCTAAAAAGGATTCAGCCAGTCTAATCTGCTTTTCTCGTTCTTGTCTCACAAGTTCTAGCTTGTCTGCCTCTTGTAGATTCCTTACTTTGATAGCATAATCCGCGGAAACGATGGCGTGTCCTCTCATATGGGCTGTTGAAATAGCTTGTACAAAGACTCTGGCAGCGTACTTAGCGATTTGATTTTGGGCATTTTTAGAGAGGAGATTTGCTGCGAAACCTGCTTTTCTCAACTCATGAGGTGAGAACTCATTTCTCAATCGTGCATCAAAAGCCTCATAAGATTGCCGAATTATTTTATTTTTCTCACCTTCATCACCGATATCAATTAAAGATAAGAAATCTCGCGAGTTCTCTAATGCCCATCGAGCTAGTTCTTTCTGAGGAAGTCTATCCAGTATTTGTTCTAGTTCCAATCTTTTCTCAGAGTCGTCCCAAATGGCAACTTTGTAAGGACTAGGTAGGTGATTCATTTCAGTCTTATAGGCAGTTCGTTCAAACTCGTTCCATGCATAATCCTCTGGTTTCATTGCTTTCTCTATTCTTTCTTACTAGCTAGCGTAAGCTAGGAGAAACCTTTCATATTAGTGAAAAGAGATTACTCCTAGTTCTCTTGGAAGTTATCCAAAAATCCTTCCAAATCTCGTTCATGTTGGTACTTAATGGCAGCCTTCTTATCTTTGTCAAAGATGCTTTTGGTTAGGTCAATATCGTTAATGGCCGCAATTGCGACAGTGTAGTGAATAATATCTGCCAGTTCTTTGGCTAGTTCCTCATTTGAGTCCTGGACACCCTCTTTTCGACCAGAGCGGCCATTCAAGACCTCTGCTACCTCTCCGACTTCCTCCACTAGCTTGATAAAGAGGCCTTCCTCAGTTCGAGATTGCTGGTAATGTTCGAGTAAGTAAGCTTGTAATTGTCTAAACGTTAAATCCTTCATCTTCTCCTCCTCACAAAAAAAAGCGAGACTTCTGTCCCGCTTTCTTTATTTTTCATCGATAACGATTCTTACTTTTTTGTCTTCAGTTGGGACAGAGTAGACAATCGTTCTTATCGCAGAAATAGTGCGACCCTTACGACCGATAACACGACCGACATCGCTCTGGTCAAGATCCAAGTGATACTCCAAAAACTCTGGTGTGTCTTCGATCTTGATAGTTAAGGCATCAGGTTGTGAAATCAAAGGTTTCACAATCGCAATAATGAGATTTTCAATCGTATCCATCTGTCAACCTACTTTAAACTTATTTTGAGAATTTAGAATCGTGGAATTTTTTCAATACGCCTTCTTTTGAAAGGATGTTGCGAACTGTATCTGAAGGTTGAGCTCCATCAGCCAACCATGCAAGAACGCGGTCTTCCTTCAAAGTTACTTGGTTTTCAGCAACAAGTGGGTTGTAAGTCCCTACTGTTTCGATGAAACGTCCGTCACGTGGTGAACGTGAGTCTGCTACGTTGATACGGTAGAAAGGTTTTTTCTTAGAACCCATACGAGTCAAACGGATTTTAACTGCCATTTTTTAATGTCTCTTTTCTTATTTTTTTATTTCGGTGAAATAGCTGAGCTATTTAGCACATGTTCTATTATAGCAGATTTTCGAGAGGTGTCAAGAAAAAAACTTGACAGAGTTTAAAATTTTTATTTTTTTAGAAATTTATTAGACTAATAGGGATAAATTAGAAAGAGAAACTTTATGAATACTGGTCTAGAGAACATTTACAAAGACCATCAGGTTAAGCTTTACATCTCTCCTGATCGTGATATCGAGACTTGGCTACTAAATCCCAAGCCTGTCCCAAAACGAAATAGAAGACAATCTTCTGGCAGGTGATATTATCCTCCTCTGGAGAATCAACTTTGGTACTTTTACCACCGAAAGCTGGTTTTAAAAACTCCCATTCGAATATGATTCAAAATTCGCTTAAAATAAATGTTTTCCCACTTTTTCAGAAAAAATTTTCATCTAATTTGAATAACTTTTAATTGAATGATGTGATATATGAAGTGTTGTAAATGCTGTATTGTAGCTGATTCTTAACGTTTTGAGAACTGGCTAGCTTAACGGGCTTTCTTAAGACCTGGTTTGAACAGAGTTAGTTTTAATAAATTTCAAACCCCTTTAAAATCAGCGTTTTTCCTTGTTTACAGAAAGCGGATTTTCATATAATTTCAACTAATTTGATTCGAATTGAGCTACTAAATACCAAAATTCACACCATTATTGTTTAAGTGATTTTCTAACAGTCACTTGCTTTTTGTATCAACGCTTTTCTACAAAATCTAAAATATCTTCATAGGTTAATAAGGAAACAATCTGTTCAACAGTTAAATGAAATGTTTTTTATTTTTGATATACAATAAATCATGTTTTATAAATATCATATCGCCTTTATGGTTATGGAGATTACTTTGTCAGGGATTTTAATCTCATTTGAAAGAACTTTTCTACACGATAAAAATATTATAGGTTATCTTGTATATTTGAGATATTGACAATTTGGTTAGTTAATGTTAAGATATACTTACCGACAACTATATCGGTAAGGAGGAGCAAATGAAAAGAGAAAGGCTAACAGCAAATGAAAGAAAATTAGAAATACAGAATATTGCGTTTGAAGTTTTTACAATAAAGGGATATAAAAACACAAGTATGCATGATTTAGTACAAGCTACCGGACTATCCGCAGGAGGATTGTATCATCATTATAAAAGTACATCTGAAATTCTTTACGACATGATGATCCGAGGTTGTAAATATAGGGAAGATATTATTAAAAAAAAGATAGCTGAAATTCCAAACCCTTTAGGTATAGAGGTATTAGCTGAACTAATGGTTGATAAGGCGCTTTCCAACAATATATTTGTTCCAATATATGTTATGTTCTTGCAGTCGATGCAGGAAGATGAAACCTTACAACAACTTTATAAAGATATAAGGGATAGTAATATAAGGGATTTTGAGCAAATGTTAGAGGAAAACGGAGGTTTGACGATTTCTAAAGAATCTTGGAATTTACTCAATGATTTGATTAATACTTTCATCTTAGGTTGTGAGACATTGGGTATCAGAGAACATTTAATTTCACAACGTCACATTCTTAAAAAAATGGTTATTGACGTTCTAATAGAAAACGAAGAAGAGGTGTAATTGTATGAATAAAAATAGTAAAGAGCTGTTAACAGAGCAGCCATTACAAATATTAATTAAGCTATCATTACCTGCGATATTAGGAATGATTGTTATTGGAGTATATCCGTTAATGGATGGTATTTTTGCGGGTCAAATACTTGGTGAAAAAGCCATGACGGCAGTAGGCATTGCTACCCCATTTACCTACATCAATACAGGGATTGCTACCTTGATTGGTGTAGGATCAACATCTTTACTTTCCAGAGCAATTGGAGAAGGAAATCAAAGAACCATTGACAAAGTTATGGGGAATCTTTGCTTTTGGGTTTTGTTATTGTCAACAATCGTTACAATATTAGGGTATTTATTTTGCGGACAACTTCTTATGATATTTGGAGCTAAGGGAGAACTTTTAAATCTTTCTACTCGTTATTTACGAATTATTTTTCTTGGATCCATATTTGTGAATTTTGCACAGGCAGCTAATATGGTGATGCGTGGTGAGGGTTTAATGAAACGAGCCATGTTAATTATGTCATTGGGAGCAGGAATAAATATAGTATTAGATCCAGTTTTAATGATAATGTTTAGAGAACATGGAGTTGAGGGAGCTGCTATTGCTACAATAACAGCACAATTTATTCAGGCAGTATTTACGCTTTGGTATTTTAAGAAAAAAAGTGAAACTGTAAAAATTGGCTTGATAAGAAAAGAAAATGAAATAATAGGAGAGATGTTTTCGGTAGGAGTTTCTGCTATGCTTATGCAGGTGCTTACTATTATTCAACAGAGTTTTCTTTATAGTCAGGCATTTAGATATGGGGGAGAAACTTCAGCAGCCATTATGGCAGTATCATTAAGAATACAAGCTTTTTCTTTCATTCCGCTATGGGGAATGAGTCAAGGATTACAACCTGCTATTGGTGCCAATTTCGGAGCGAAGCAATATAATAGGGTAAAAAAAATATTTAATGTTTTTACTATTAGTTCCATTGTATTGGCAGCTTGTTTTTGGATACCGGCAGAAGTATTTGCTAAACAGATTCTTAATTTATTTGGATTGTCTGATGAAACACTATTTTTAGCGGTTCCAAACTTTCGTATAATGTATAGTATTTTCATTGTTTATGGGGTAATGATTATGATTATGACATTTTTCCAAGCGATTGGAGATGGTAAAACAGCTGGTGTTTTAGTTATGCTAAGGCAAGTAATTTTATTTATTCCAACCATGATTTTTCTTCCATACATATTTGGAGCACAGAGTATTTGGTATGTTATACCTATAGTTGATGGTATTGTTGTATTGTTGGGATTGCAGAGATATTTTACAACAGTTAAGAAAATGAAATAACTAATAAATTATGTAGAAGAGCAGTAAATCGAAAGGTTTACTGTGACTCTTGATGTAAATAAAGATAAATTAACTATTCTAGGAGTTCAATTTGATAACTTCCCAGATTTTGATACCGTTTGGTATGCTATCGGATCATCAATGATTGAAAATTATGAACCTACTGTTCAAGATGTGATTGATTTAAAAGCTCATGTTATTAACAGACGAAAGGAATTAAATATTGGTTTCCTAAATACTTCAAGTACACTTATAGCATTGATGCCCCAAAAGATTTAGAAATATCTGTTGAAAAAGGCTATGCTCTTGTCGAAACTGTCTTTGACTCGCTTGATCATCTAAATACCACTATGAAAGAGAATATCCTCAAAAGCAAGGAGAGTTACAGTACTTTCTAAGATTAGGGTTCCAGATTTGGACCAATCCCTTCGTGACAACTTTTCAGGAGAAGAATTAGCAAGTTACTTTTCAATTCGTGGTTACAAATTGACT
Organism: Streptococcus oralis; assembly: GCF_001579175.1. GTDB lineage: Bacteria > Bacillota > Bacilli > Lactobacillales > Streptococcaceae > Streptococcus > Streptococcus oralis_O. The sequence continues at coordinate 345,266 of NZ_KQ970759.1, read as the reverse complement.
CCAAAGGGAGAGCAGATACTGGAACAGTACCAGGACATTATCGACCGTCATCCAAAGAAAAATCTCTAAGCAAGCGACTTTCTGGTCGGCTTCCTCTTAAACTACCTTGTCACTAATATTTGAAATCCCCTTACTTTTAAGGTACAATGGTAGAAATGAATTTTTGAGAGGTTAACAATGAAAAAACTAGCAACCCTTCTTTTACTATCAACTGTAGCCCTTGCTGGATGTACTAGTATCCAACGTGGTCTCCGGGGTGATGAGTATGTCGACTCTAGCATCTCAGCTGAAGAAAGCTCAAAAGCAGCTGCTCAGGCTGCCAAAGATTTGAATGACGCATTGACCAATGAAAATGCCAACTTCCCTCAACTTTCTAAGGAAGTTGCTGAAGATGAAGCTGAGGTCATTTTACATACAAATCAAGGCGATATCCGCATCAAACTCTTTCCAAAACTAGCACCACTAGCAGTTGAAAACTTCCTTACTCACGCTAAGGAAGGCTATTATAACGGCATCACCTTCCACCGTGTCATTGATGGCTTTATGATCCAAACTGGAGATCCTAAGGGAGATGGTACAGGGGGCCAATCTATCTGGCATGATAAGGACAAAACGAAGGACAAGGGAACTGGTTTCAAAAATGAAATCTCACCTTACCTATACAATATCCGAGGAGCCCTTGCCATGGCTAACACTGGTCAACCAAACACCAACGGTAGCCAGTTCTTCATCAACCAAAACTCGACAGACATTTCTGCTAAACTCCCTACAAGCAAGTATCCAAAGAAAATCATTGAAGCCTATAAAGAAGGTGGAAATCCTAGCCTAGATGGTAAACACCCTGTTTTTGGTCAAGTCATCGATGGTATGGACGTTGTTGACAAGATTGGCAAAGCTGAAAAAGATGAGAAAGACAAACCAACGTCTGCTATCACCATTGATAGTATCGAAGTGGTGAAAGACTACGACTTCAGTAAAAAATAAGCCATCAACAGATAAGGAGACGATGACATGATTTTATTTTGGGGTTCTAAAGGTTATCAGAAAGATTTGGGACATACGCAAACTGCGTTCGAATGTGGTCATTGTAACAATGTCGACACTTGGGAGATCGTAGAAACTGGGCGCAAGTTCACCCTCTACTGGATTCCACTTTTTCCTTATGGTAAAAGTTACTTCGTTTCTTGTCCGATTTGCCACTACGGTAAAAAAATTGAGAAATCTGAAGTTGAAATCTTTTTAAATTACTAGTCAAAAAAGCCAAGTCATTTCGACTTGGCTTTTTTACTGCTTTTAAGTTAGCTTGTTAAAGTCCCAGATTTGGTCCATCCAGCCTTCATAGAAGTCTGGTTCGTGGCAAACCATAAGAATGCTTCCTTTGTATTCTTTAAGCGCCCGTTTGAGTTCTTCCTTAGCATCCACATCTAGGTGGTTGGTCGGCTCGTCCAATACTAAAACGTTGTTTTCACGGTTCATCAAGAGACAGAAACGCACCTTGGCTTGTTCCCCACCTGACAAGACCTGAATTTGACTTTCAATGTGCTTTGTTGTCAAACCACAACGAGCAAGGGCTGCACGGACTTCTGCTTGGTTAAGGGCAGGAAAGGCATTCCAGACAGCCTCTAGTGGTGTTTGACGATTTCCACCTTCTACTTCCTGTTCAAAGTAACCAAGTTCTAGGTAATCACCGCGTTCAACTTCTCCAGCGATTGGTGGGATAATGCCCAAGAGAGACTTCAAGAGGGTTGTTTTCCCGATACCATTGGCTCCAATTATTGCAACCTTTTGATTGCGTTCAAAAGTGAGATTTAAGGGCTTGGTAAGGGGACGGTCATAACCAATCTGCAAGTCCTTAGCTTGGAAAATAAAGCGACCAGGAGTACGAGCCGGTTTAAAATCAAAGGATGGCTTTGGTTTCTCGCTTTGGAGTTCAATGATATCCATCTTGTCGAGTTTCTTTTGACGGGACATGGCCATATTACGCGTTGCGACACGCGCTTTGTTTCGAGCGACAAAGTCCTTGAGGTCCGCTATCTCTTTCTGCTGACGTTCATAGGCAGCCTCTAGCTGAGATTTCTTCATAGCATAGACTTCTTGGAACTGGTAATAGTCACCAGAGTAACGCGTCAACTGTTGATTTTCCACATGGTAGACAATATTGATTACGTCGTTGAGGAAAGGAATATCATGCGAAATAAGGACAAAGGCATTCTCATAGTTTTGAAGATAACGCTTGAGCCAGTCAATGTGTTCAGCATCCAGGTAGTTGGTTGGCTCATCAAGCAACAAGATATCAGGCTTTTCAAGGAGAAGTTTAGCCAAGAGTACCTTGGTTCTTTGTCCACCTGACAAGGCTGTTACGTCTGTATCCATACCATAGTCCATGACACCGAGGGCACGCGCCACTTCATCAATCTTGGCATCTAAAGTATAAAAATCACGACTCTCCAAACGGTCTTGGAGTTCGCCAACTTCTTCCATCAGCGCATCGATATCTGCGCCCTCTTCTGCCATTTCCATATAGAGTTCATTGATACGAACTTCTGCTTTAAAAAGCTCATCAAAGGCTGTCCGCAAAACATCACGAACGGTTTGCCCTTCTTTTAGCACAGCATGCTGGTCCAGATAGCCAGCAGTCACATACTTAGACCACTCCACCTTACCTTCATCTGGCAACATTTTACCAGTCACGATGCTCATAAAGGTTGATTTTCCTTCACCATTGGCACCGACTAAGCCGATATGCTCTCCCTTGAGGAGACGGAAGGAGACATCTTCAAAAATTGCACGGTCACCAAAACCGTGACTCAGATTTTTAACTTCTAAAATACTCATTTTAATTCCTTTGTAAGTTTAGTTACATTTAATTTTCTGTAGAGAACCCAAGCTAGATAGCCTCCCAGGGTATTGATCCACAAATCATCAATCTCAAAGACGCGATTAAAGTCGAAGAAAAAATCTAAGACCAGCTGCGTACATTCAATTCCTAAGCTCAGAAGAAAACTGAGAAATAGGATTTTTTTCGTTTTTCGTAAGTTTGGACAGAGGTAGAGCAGTTGAAAGACCAGCGGGAAGAGCAAGAAGACATTTAAAATGTTCTGCAAAAAGATCCAAATGACTTGTCCCAAACTGGTCACTTCACCCAGATTCCAAAGGGAGTTTAAGGGAGTTAAAAGAAAAACCAGGCGTCCAAAAGTTTGAATACCTGGAGTTTCCACTCCTGTAGGAAGTTGAGGCTGGGGAGTAAAGCAAAAACAAATAATGCATAGACTATAAACAGCCACTCCTAATCTTAAGATTAATTCTCTTTTTCTAGTCATTTTATGGATTTACCGCTGCGACTGCCTTCTGGCGGTCACGTTTCATTGTATTAGAACGCAATTGTCCACAAGCTGCATCAATATCTGTACCGTGCTCTTGACGGACAACACAGTTAACCCCTTTTTTCTTGAGGGTATCGTAGAAGGCCATCACGCGCTCTTTAGGACTACGGCTATATTGGTCATGTTCACTAACTGGGTTATAGGGAATCAAGTTTACATAAGACAATTTCTTGATGTTCTTGAGCAACTCAGCAAGCTCCAAGGCTTGTTCAACTCCATCATTGACTTCATTGAGCATGATGTATTCAAAGGTCACACGACGATTTGTTGTTTCGATGTAGTACTCAATGGCTGCGAATAGCTTTTCAATCGGAAAGGCACGGTTAATTTTCATGATGCTTGAACGCAATTCATTATTGGGTGCGTGAAGGGAAACAGCCAGATTGACCTGTACGCCTTCATTAGCAAAGTCACGAATTTTATGGGCCAAACCTGAAGTTGAAACTGTGATGTGACGAGCACCGATAGCCATCCCCTTGTCATCATTGATGGTACGGACAAAATTCAAAACATTGTTATAGTTATCAAATGGTTCACCAATTCCCATGACAACGATATGGCTGACACGTTCGTCCTGACCACGCTCATCAAAGTATTTCTGAACCAACATGATCTGAGCTACGATTTCCCCGTTATTGAGATCACGTTGCTTCTTAATCAAGCCTGATGCACAGAAGGTACAACCGATATTACAACCGACCTGAGTGGTCACACAGACTGACAAACCGTAGTGTTGACGCATCAACACAGTCTCAATCAACATGCCATCTGGCAACTCAAAAAGATACTTAACAGTACCGTCAGCCGACTCTTGTACGATGCGTTGTTTCAAAGGATTTACGACAAACTGCTCATTGAGCTTGGCAATCAAACCCTTGGAAAGGTTAGTCATTTCTTCAAAGGACTGGACACGTTTACGGTAGAGCCATTCCCAGATTTGATCTGCTCGGAATTTCTTTTCTCCTTGTTCTAATACCCATTCTTGCATGGCTTGACGTGTTAAACTATAAATAGACGGTTTCATCTCTTCTCCTTATTCTCTATCTATTTCTGACGAATGACAAAATGGCGCTGTCCCTTGTCCTCTTTCTGAGACTTTTGGTCCTTATGACGACGTCTATTTCTCTTATCCGCATTTGGCTTTCTCTTGTTTTGCGAAGGTTTCTTTCCTCTTCTAGGAAGGTTTTCCTCTTCCTTTTTACGCATTTTCTTGTCAAACGACGCACGCTTAGGTGCTTGATTTTCTAAGACAAAATAAGCACAACCATAACTACAGTACTCTAAAAGATAATCCTGTAAGCGACTGATTTTTTCAATTTTTTCCTCAGTTCGATCGTCTTTGTAAAAACCGCGAAGGCGAAGCTGTTCATTGCTCCAGTCCCCCACGACATAATCAAACTTGGTCAACACTTCTGAGAAGCGCTGATTAAAGACGGTCACATCGAAAGCCTCCTTGATATTTTCAACCAAGGTAAAAGCAATCCCTTCAGTCTCAACCTTATCCCCATTTACCTGAAATTCTGGGCCAGGAAACTTGTTATAATTGTATAATTCAGGTGCAATTTCTTTACGCATAGTCTT
>NZ_KQ970759.1:339764-340282 GCF_001579175.1 Streptococcus oralis | reverse complement strand
ATTATTTAGCTGCTGCGTAAAGCTCGTCTACTTTGTTCCAGTTAATCACTGAGAAGAAAGCTTTGATGTAGTCAGGACGCACGTTGCGGTATTTCACGTAGTAAGCATGTTCCCAAACGTCCAAGCCCAAGATTGGTTTTTTACCTTCTGAGATTGGTGTATCTTGGTTTGCTGTTGAAGTCACTTCAAGTTTCCCTTCTTTGTTAACAACCAACCATGCCCATCCAGAACCGAAACGTGTTGTTGCTGCCGCAGTAAATGCTGCTTGGAACTCTTCAAATGAACCAAATGTTGCATCGATTGCTGCTGCAAGTTCTGCTGAAGGAGCAGTCTTTTCAGGAGTCATCAATTCCCAGAAAAGAGCGTGGTTCAAGTGTCCACCACCATTGTTGATAAGCGCTTGGCGGATATCAGCTGGGATAGATTCTACATCAGCAAGCAAAGCTTCAAGGTCTTCACCGATTTCAGGGTGTTTTTCAAGAGCAGCATTCGCATTGTTGACATAAGTTTGATGGTGT
>NZ_KQ970759.1:337943-339097 GCF_001579175.1 Streptococcus oralis | reverse complement strand
CAGCATTCGCATTGTTGACATAAGTTTGATGGTGTTTGTCATGGTGCAAGTGCATTGTTTCAGCATCAATGTATGGTTCCAAAGCGTCGTATGCGTATGGAAGGTCTGGTAAGATAATAGCCATCTGTAATACCTCTTTTTCTTTCTATAAGAAAATGATAACGCAATCATCCTCTTTTTTCAAGTTTTTTGCTCAATTTGCCTCTGTTGCAATCCGCAAGAGTGCCTTTTCAAACAAGTAACTTTTTTCATAGACACCTGTCTTAATCTGGTAGTCTGTTTCAATCAAATAAGAAATCGCTCGCTTGAGAAAAGCCAAGGAAATCCCTCTCGAATCTCTTAATGCGAACTTGATTTGATAAGGATTCGGATTACGTCCCAAATAAGTTCCCAGACTGCTTACAATCTGCGATTCCGTTTGACCAGCATCTGATAAAATTTTCACCTGGGTAAAGGTTCGAAACTGTCCTAACATGACAGCTATGAGCTTGATTTCGTCTTCCCCTTGCAGGGTCAAGTCTCTGACCAAGTCACGGGCCTGATCAATCTTCTTAGCTAAAATAAACTGAGTCAAATCAAAAATATTGTCTTGCAAAGTCTTTGGAATAGCCTCTACAATGTCCTTCTCCTCAATCAGGCCATCTGACTTATAAGACTGTAAAAAGAGAAGATTTTTCTGGATTTCGCTAAATTGAAAACCAGACTTGATGAGTAATTTTTCAAAAGACTTTTCCACAAACTGCAAACCTTGTCTCTGGCTCCATTTTTGGAAATACTGGCGAAGTTCTTGTTCTTTAGCTTCTACTGCATCAAAGACCTTGGCATCACGTTTGAGCAGTTTGACCAATCGTCTCTTGCTATCCAGTTTTCCTTCTGCAAAAATTAATAACTTGGTTGTCGGTGAAGGATTGTCAAGGTATTCCTCAAATGACTTGAGTTCATCATCTGTTAAAAACCGTTTCTTGGCTGTTGTAATATCGAGAAAATGGTCTAATATCACGATTTTCTCATCTGCAAAGAAAGGGAGACTGACCAGCTCCAGTTCTAAATCCTTATAGGCTACTTCTTTCATGTCAAAGTAGGCAAAATTGAGGTCGGCTGGATCATAGCCGATCTGTTTCAGCACCTGATCCTTCATAACTTCAAACTGACCT
>NZ_KQ970759.1:336345-337367 GCF_001579175.1 Streptococcus oralis | reverse complement strand
CTGTTGTCTCGAAATCATAAGCAATCTGAGGCTTTCCTGGAACATTTGGACAAGAGAGATTGAGCTCTGTCAATCCTTTAAACTCACTCTCTTGGACTTTTTTCAAGATGGTATGTGTTTCCTCTGGAGACATGCCCACTAGGGAAAGGAAAAACGTTCGGTTTGGCTCTTTTTCCTGCAAGTCCAAAAGATAGTCCAGATAGTAGTCTAAGCCATTGTTTGGCAAGCCCATGGAGTTGATAGAACCAAGTGGAACATCCTGGTAACGTGGCTCAGGATTGCCCTGACGAAAGTCCAAGGTCGCTGTCTTCGTGACAAAAGTACCTGCTGCTGAGTTTTTAACCCCTTCAAGCTCTTCTATCATCATACAAGCAACACCCGCCGCATTCATCAAGCAATTGTCAAACTCAAAGCCAGCTATTTGTGTTTTCGTTGATACCATGATTCTAATCCTCCAGATTCCTTTTATTTCTAATATTATACCATACTTTCAGATTTTCTCTTTGAGAAACTAATTTCAATATAAAACGTTCGGTTTTGTAAATTGAGAGAATTTTTAGAAAATTTCCGTTTTTTTCTTTACACTGAAAAAAAATTCTGCTATAATGGCTCATGTAATAAAATATAACAACAAAAGGAGAACGATATGACATCTGCTAAAGAATATATCCAAAGCGTGTTTGCAACTGTGAAAGCTCGTAACGGGCATGAGGCTGAATTTCTCCAGGCGGTTGAAGAATTCTTCAGCACTTTGGAACCTGTATTTGAAAAACATCCTGAGTATATCGAAGAAAACATCTTGGCACGTATCACTGAGCCTGAGCGCGTAATTTCTTTCCGTGTTCCTTGGGTTGACCGTGAAGGCAAAGTCCAAGTCAACCGTGGTTACCGTGTTCAATTCAACTCAGCTGTTGGACCATATAAAGGTGGACTTCGTTTCCACCCAACTGTAAACCAAGGGATTTTGAAATTCCTCGGCTTCGAACAAATCTTTAAAAACGTTTTGACTGGACTTCCAATCG
>NZ_KQ970759.1:334401-336146 GCF_001579175.1 Streptococcus oralis | reverse complement strand
TGGAGGTAGGGGGGATCAGACTTCGATCCTAAAGGAAAGACTGACGCTGAAGTGATGCGCTTCTGCCAAAGCTTTATGACAGAACTGCAAAAATACATCGGACCATCTCTTGACGTACCTGCTGGTGATATCGGTGTTGGTGGACGTGAAATTGGTTACCTATACGGACAATATAAACGTCTTAACCAATTTGATGCGGGTGTCTTGACTGGTAAACCTCTTGGATTTGGTGGTAGCTTGATTCGTCCAGAAGCAACTGGTTATGGTTTGGTTTACTATACTGAAGAAATGCTCAAAGCTAATGGTAAGAGTTTTGCTGGCAAGAAAGTGGTTATTTCAGGTTCTGGTAACGTAGCTCAATATGCTCTTCAAAAAGCGACTGAACTTGGTGCGACTGTTATCTCAGTATCTGACTCGAATGGTTATGTTATTGATGAAAATGGTATCGACTTCGACCTTCTAGCAGATGTGAAGAATAACCGTCGTGCACGTTTGACTGAGTATGCAGCTGAGAAAGCAACTGCTACTTACCATGAAGGTTCTGTATGGACTTACGCTGGAAACTACGACATCGCTCTTCCATGTGCGACCCAAAACGAAATCAACGGCGACGCAGCTAAACGTTTGGTTGCTCAAGGAGTTATCTGCGTATCAGAAGGTGCTAACATGCCTAGTGACCTTGATGCGATTAAAGTCTACAAAGAAAACGGAATCCTTTACGGACCTGCCAAAGCTGCTAACGCTGGTGGTGTAGCTGTATCAGCGCTTGAAATGAGCCAAAACAGCCTTCGCCTTTCATGGACCCGTGAAGAAGTTGATGGACGCCTCAAAGACATCATGACCAACATCTTCAACACAGCTAAAACAACTGCTGAAACATACGGACTTGGTACTGACTACCTTGCAGGAGCAAATATCGCTGCCTTCGAAAACGTAGCAAACGCTATGATTGCACAAGGTATTGTTTAATTAGTCGATACATCCTATCGGAGGACAAATGATGAACTTACGGCCAATGGAAGTAAGAGATAATCTAGCTGTAGCGCAACTCATTCGAGCTAGTCTTGAAGAATTCGGGCTTGACAAACCTGGAACTGTCTACTTTGATTCTCATCTAGATCATTTGGCCGACTACTATCAACAGCAAGAGAGAGCAGCTTACTTTATTCTGGAAGATGAAGGTCAGCTGGTTGGCTGTGGTGGCTTTGCACCTGTGTCTGATAAGATTGCTGAATTACAAAAACTGTATGTCACTAAAAATAGCCGTGGCAAAGGTTATTCCAGCAGGTTGATAAAGCGGATATTCCATGAAGCCCGCCTAGCAGGTTATGAACAGCTTTATCTAGAAACCTCTACTGAACTGGCTACGGCTGTCGCCATCTATCAACACTATGGTTTCACATCACTGCAACAACCACTTGCTAACGCCGCCGGCCACCCAGCTATGAATATCTGGATGATAAAATCCCTCTTATCAAATGAATAGATATTAGTATACTCTGGTCGACTCGAGGACATCAGTATCAAGCTCCTCAAGACAGCTAAAACAACTTTTAAAATTGTAGCCAAGGCTATGATAGTAAAGGTATTGTTTCAGCACTATCACACTAGAAGAAATCCGACTGCTTTTATAAGCAGTCGGACTTTTATATATCTAATTTTTCAAAAAATTTTCCTGCTACCAGCTTTTCTTTTAGCTTCTCCAACAGCTCATTCTCCAGGAAAGGACTTAGTTCGTCAAAATC
>NZ_KQ970759.1:332967-333640 GCF_001579175.1 Streptococcus oralis | reverse complement strand
GGCAAACCTTAAAAACCGTCTCTCTGTCCAACTGGCCATAAGCTAGTTCATAATAGTCCTTATTATGATGCCAGTTCTGGTCATAATTGACATCTGTCCGCTGATAGAAAACGATATTCTGCTTCGGAGTCAGGTAAAGCTTCTGTGTTAGAATGCTTTTCTGATCTTTGGATAACTTGCTACGACTGAAAATCTTAACACCTTGAAAGATCTTGCGTTCATGGATACCTTGATTTGTGGCCTTTAATTCAACTCTTTTATAGTGCATATAGTCACCTCCAAAAATTACTTTCATTATATCAAACTCTGGCAGATTTGCAAGCAAAAATATCATTTCCAAAAGTCTTTCGTCGCCTCTAAAATCTCTTCTGTAGGCGTCACTGTGGCCTCAATAATGCTCTTGCCAGTCTTTTTCAGATAAGCTTGTATCAAATGATAACCATAAGCATAGCCCGCAGCATAGGGCATACCAACCGGAATTTGACCCTGTATCTTCGCGATTTCATCACCGTATAGATAAGGAGCCATTTCCGCCATCCCCGTTAGCTGAAGCTGACTGGAGATGATGGGCTTAATCTCTTCTAACTGCTCTGGACTGGTTGAAGTAACCCAAGGCCCAATGAGATCCTTACCATAGAGCTCAGCCGCAAAAGACTCTGCCAAGCCTTCACTG
>NZ_KQ970759.1:327762-332544 GCF_001579175.1 Streptococcus oralis | reverse complement strand
ACTACCCAGTCTGCTAGTGTCGTCTGCTGATTCCATTTGACAAATTGAAAGCGGACATTGTGATTGCACTCATGAGCCAACGCAGCCTGCACACGTGGTAAAGTATAGTCATTTGGTAGCAGACTAAGCATGAGGTAGCCTGGAATTCCGCCATCTCCGCTATAACCCTTATTGAGCTGTAGCATAGGTTTTTCTGGATTGCCCAATAAAATAGTAAAATGGTAATCCTCAACATCTAAGTCATAGCCAGCCTGCTCAAAAAGCCCAATACTCCTTTTGATGGTATCCTGGCAGTCCTGCCAGAGTTGATCAGAGCTCAGAGAGTCGATAGCTGGTCTATCCTTTTCTGAGAGAGTTGAGGGTAACTGATTCATAAAGCCAAGTAGGAAAAGAGCATCAAATCCTCCAGGATACTTTGCTTTCAGAGGAATGTGTTGCGTTTGGTATTTCATTGCAAAAGGTGCTAATATTTTAGCTCGAAAGCAACCTTCTCTTTTTTCTAAAGGAAGCTCGAGCATCTCTTGGTAAACTTTATCTGAACGAATCATATTGATTTGCATAATAATCTCCTTTCTTATCTATTATTAGTATAATCCCTTACCTAAGGTCAAGGTCAAGAAGAAAATTAAAATATCTATTAAAATTTCATTGAAATTACCTCAAACCGTTCGAAAATTACCTTCAATAAAGTTCTTTAATACTGAGATTATAATATCCAGAGTATCAATAAATTAAAAACCTACTTTTCTACTGTTCATAGGAATGATGATACTAGAAAAAAATAAATCCTGAAGGGTAAAAACTTGTATCATTTTTTATGGAAAGCCTATTATTCAAAACTTGTTTGCCTCCTAGATAAACTATATGATTAGTTTGCCCCATTTGTGCCCCATGACAGACAAAAAGAAAAACCGCTACTCCTAAGAATAACGGTTTTATATGTTTTTTAAGCTACTAATGTAGTTGCTCTATTATTTAAGAGTAACTGAAGCTCCAGCTTCTTCCAATTTAGCTTTGATTTCTTCAGCTTCTGCAGTTGGAACGCCTTCTTTGATGACACCTGGTGCACCATCAACAAGTTCTTTAGCTTCTTTAAGTCCAAGACCAGTGATTTCACGTACAACTTTGATAACGCCGACTTTCTTGTCGCCTGCTGCTGTCAATTCAACGTCAAATGAATCTTTAGCAGCTTCTTCAGCACCACCAGCAGCAGCTACAGCTACAGGAGCAGCTGCAGTTACACCAAATTCTTCTTCGATAGCTTTTACAAGGTCGTTCAATTCAAGGATTGAAGCTTCTTTAATTTCAGCAATAATGTTTTCAATGTTCAATGCCATTGTTATTTCCTCCAAATAAGTTTTAAATTTTATAATAGTTTTTTTCGTAGCTAGGCTACGCTGTGTAGCTTAAGATTAAGCTGCGTCTTCTTTGTTGTCTGCAACCGCTTTGACTGCAAGAGCAACGTTGCGCACTGGCGCTTGAAGTACAGAAAGGAGCATAGAAAGAAGTCCTTCGCGGTTTGGAAGAGTTGCAAGAGCAACGATTTCTTCTTTAGATGCGACAGCGCCTTCGATTGCACCACCTTTGATTTCAAGTGCTTCAGCGTTTTTAGCAAAGTCGTTCAAGATTTTCGCTGGTGCGATAACATCTTCGTTAGAAAATGCTACAGCAGATGGTCCAACAAATACTGATGCAAGATCTTCAAGACCAGCTTTTTCAGCTGCACGACGCAAGATTGAGTTTTTAATGACTTTATACTCAACTTCGCTTCCACGAAGCTCACGACGAAGAACTGTATCTTGCTCAACTGTCAAACCACGAGCGTCTACAACGACGATAGATGCAGCAGCTTTCATTTTTTCAGCTACTACGTCAACTAGTTCCGCTTTTTTAGCAATAATTGCTTCACTCATTAGTGTGTTCACCTCCGTAATTATTTTGCTTGGGGAATTTTTCCAAAAGAAAAACGCGCCCAAACCTAGACACGAAAGTACAATACGCTTCTTTTTACATGATACGTTTTGTCCTCGGTAGGATACTTATGAGTCGAGCTCCCCTACTGTCTTAGGCAGTTTTTTCAAACCGTATATAAGTATAGCATAGACAAAAAAAGAATGCAAGATTTTTGCAGACTTTTTTTTGAAATATTTTTTTAAATCTCTACTGTCAAAACTTGTCCTTGCTTGACAACCTGTTCTCCAGCAATGTAGACATCATCAACATCACTGGATTTGACTGCATAAACGAGGTGAGAGAGCATATTTTCCTGAGGTTGAAGATGGATTTTCCCTTGTGGTTGAACGACCAGAAAATCCGCTTGCTTGCCAACTTCAAGACTTCCAATCAAGTTTTCCATTCCAAGAACCTTAGCACCTTCTATCGTTAGAGCTTTGAGGGCTGTTTCAATTGGAAACTGGCTGGCATCTCCACTCTTCATTTTCTGTAAGAGAGCTGCGGTACGACCTTCCTCAAACATATCAAGATTGTTATTGGAAGCAACCGAATCTGTCGCAATACCTACTGCCACTCCAGCTTTTTGAAGTTGGATGATTGGAGCAATTCCTGAGGCTAGTTTGAGATTACTGATAGGGTTGTGGGCAATAGCCACATGAGAAGTTGCCAAGCGTTCAATTTCTCGTTCGTTTAACTCGACCCCATGTGCAAAGACAGACGGATGATCTAAGTAACCTAGTTCGTCTAGAAAGGCGAGGGGACGTTTGCCATAGCGTTTGAGGATAATTCCTGACTCTTCCTTGGTCTCCGCCACATGGATATGGATAGGAATATTCAGCTCTTTTGCCATATCTAAGCTCTCTTCCAGCAAATCTTTACTACAGCTGTAGGGAGAATGTGGGGCTACCATAACCTTGAAATTTGGGTTTTCATATCCTAAGATTTCCTCGATGATGGCACGTGTTCTGCTTATGGTCTCAGCAGTTGTTTCTGTCTCTGAAGAAAAGAGGGTCGGTGAGAAATAACAACGCATCTTAGATGCCTTGACTGCCTGATAAATTCTTTCAATATCCACACCATTGGGATTATACATATCGTTGAAGGTTGTTGTCCCTGACTGGAGCATCTCTGTCAGAGCCTGCTTGACCGCTCTTGTAGTCATGTCAGGCGTAAATCCTGCTTCTGCAGGCCAGATATAGTCATTGAGCCATTCATGGAGATTGCTATCATCACGGATTCCGCGTAAGCCTGTCATAGCTGAATGGGTATGACAATTGACCAAACCAGGCATAATCCAGGCCCCCTGATAGTCTATAATCTGCTCAGCTTGATCTAAAATCTCTTGCTTCTCTTGACCGACATAGATGATTTGAGAATCCTTAACAGCCAAGATACCATCCAGATAGACATGGAAATCTTGGTCACAAGTCACAATATTTACATGCTGATAGACTTTCATTGGTTTTCTCCTTCTAAGGCCTTGATTTTTTCTAGCTATTGTAACAAAAAAGTCACCCGAAGGCAACTTTTAGTATCATTAAAATTTTAAAATGGATAGGAGTGGCTTACTCTGAGTTAAAAGTCGCAGCCTTTTGCATTTGGTAATACTTGCCCTTTCTAGCCATAAGATCCTGATGGTTTCCATGCTCCACGATATCACCATCCACCAAGACAAGAATCAAGTCCGCATCCTGAATGGTTGACAAGCGGTGGGCAATGATAAAGCTTGTGCGCCCCTTCATGAGTTTAGCAAAGGCATCCTGAACTAGCACTTCTGTCCGAGTATCGATGGAGGAAGTCGCCTCGTCTAAGATAAGAATCTTTGGAATAGCTAGAAAGACTCGGGCGATGGTCAAAAGCTGGGCTTGGCCGACAGAGAGAGATTCTCCTGCATTTTCCAACTTAGTATCGTATCCCTGCGGCAACTGTTGGATGAAAAAGTCTGCATTGGCTGCTTTGGCAGCAGCAATCACCTGCTCCCGACTGGCTTCAGGATTGCCAAAGGCAATATTGTCATGAATAGTTCCTTGCTTGAGCCAGGTTTCTTGGAGTACCATCCCAAACTGCTGTCTCAATGATGCTCGGGTATAATCATAAATGGAACGACCATCTAGCAAGACATCTCCCGATTTAATGGGATAAAAACGCATGAGGAGATTGATGAGGGTTGATTTGCCAGCACCTGTAGGACCAACGATGGCCACCTTGCTACCAGCAGGAATGGCAATGGATAAATCCTTAATCAAAACCTTCTCAGGATGATAGCCAAAAGAGACATGTTTAAAGGAAATAGCCCCCTTCACTTGGTCGCTGGTCAATACTTCCTTACCTGTTTCAACCACCTCAGGGCTCTCTAAGACAGCATAAACACGCTCTGCACAAGCGAGAGCACTTTGCAATTCGGCTAGAACTGAAGAAATATCGTTAAAGGGCTTGGTGTACTGTTGAACATAGTTCAAAAAAGTCACTAAACGCCCAATGGTCAAGGTGGATCCCATCATGATACGATAGGCCCCTACTCCAGCTAGAAGGGCATAAATGAGCGAATTTACAAATCGAGTCGAAGGATTAACCGTTGATGAATAAAAGATGGCTGACTGAGAATAGTCTGAGTAGTTATCATTAGCCTCATGCAATCTTTGGATAAACTCTCCTTGAGCATTAAAGGACTGGATAATAGTCTGTTGGCTAAGCGATTCTTCAATCAACTGGGTCTGAATCCCTCTTGTCTCCGTTTGCTTTTGGAAGAGATGATAAGATCTCTTGGCAATAAAGCGTGAAATCACCATGGATAGGGGCGTCAACAGCAAGACCAAGAGGGTCATGAGG
>NZ_KQ970759.1:322295-327387 GCF_001579175.1 Streptococcus oralis | reverse complement strand
TTTGTCGTCTCATTCTAGTCCTCCTTTCCATGTTGGGAAGCATTGATTTCACGATAGACTTGACTGGACTTCATCAAGTTCTCGTGCTTGCCGATAGCTAGGAGCTCGCCTTTTTCCAAGAGGAGAATCTGGTCAGCCATCTGTAAAGTCGAAGTTCGTTGAGAGATCAAGATTAAACTTGTATTTGGCAGATTTTCTCGGATAGCTTTCAAGAGCTTAGACTCGGTAATGGTGTCGAGGGCCGAGGTTGCATCATCTAGGATGAGAAAAGGTGCTCGGCGCAAGACTGCTCGGGCGATAGACAACCTTTGTTTTTGCCCGCCTGAGAAATTTCGACCTCCTGCCCCAACTAGGGCAGCTAAGAGTCCTTCCTTGTCACTGACAAAATCCTTAGCTTGGGCAATCTCCAAGGCCTGCCAGAGTTCTTGGTCAGTTACTTCTTGATTGAAACCCAGCGTCAAGTTGGAACGAATAGTTCCCTTAAAGAGCTCGACTTTTTGAGGCACATAGGCAATCCAAGACCGCCACTGCTCCAAATTAAGAGGACTACGTCCATCTCGATAAAGGTCAATGCTTCCCTTATCTGCTGGATAAAGTCCAAGTAAGACTTGCACCAAACTTGACTTACCAGAACCTGTTCCTCCAATGATACCAAGGATTTGTCCTTGAGTCATATCAAAGGAAATGCCTCTCAGAGAAGGCTTGGCCGCATCAGGATAGGTAAAGGTTAATTCTTGGACTTGCAAAACCCGATCACTGGTAGCTTGCTTTTGTTCTAACTCCGAATGGATATCTTCTGGAGTCTCAGCAAAGACTTCCTCGATTCGCTTAGCTGAGATATAGGATTGGTTGAGAGAATTGATCAGCATGGCGAGCTTAATCAATTCCACCAAGATTTGCAAGAGATAGTTGATGAGGGCAATGAGGGCACCTTGACTGAGTAAACCTTCTTGAATTGAAATATAGCCCTGCCAGATGATGACGAGAAGAGTTCCATTAACAATCAGATAGGTCAGAGGTGTTAACAAACTAGACCAGAAACCCGTCTTTTCTTGCAATCTAGCATAAACTTGGTTAAGGGTTTGAAAAATCTGTAACTCTCGTTTTTCCTGACCAAAAGCACGAATCACCCGCATCCCTTGTAATTGCTGGCGCGTTTCCTGAACCAATTGGTCCGTTTTCTTTCTGAGACTGCTGTAGAGAGGATTGACCAGTCGAGAGAGGCCTACAATAACAATCGTCAAAATCACAACCATGACCAAAAACCAGAAAGTCAGCTCAGCTGAGATGCGATAGGCCATAAAGATTGCCCCAAAAACGATAATAGGCGCTCTCAAAAAGAGACGCAGAAACTGATTAATACCAGTCTGAATCTGGTAGGTGTCCGAGGTCAAACGGGTCACCAAGCTAGAAGTTGTCAAACGGTCTCTACTGTCCTTAGGTAAAGAAAGAATATGACGATAGAGGTCGTTTGTCAATTCCTTGGCAAAACCCACCGCAGCCTTAGCTGAGTAAAACTGGGCTACCAAGGCCACTAAAACGCCAATCACTGCAAAGATAAGGAGTAGGCCAATCTGCATCCAGAGGTGCCCTTGATCTGCCTGAGGCAAGGATTGGTCAACAATCCCTGCAATCACCATGGGAACCAAGAGCTCAAAAACAGCTTCTAGCAACTTGAACAAGGGTGCCAAAATGGATTCTTTGATATAGGGTTTGAAGTAAGATAGTAAGTGTTTCATAGATCCTTTCTATTCTTATTCTGGAAATGAAGAAAATGGGAAGCCCCCACCCTCTCTGTTTTATTTGTTTAAATAAGGCAATAAACAGCCATATCCTGCCTCTTCCATCTCATCCTTGGCTACAAAACGCAAGGAAGCCGAATTGATACAGTAACGGAGGCCACCTAACTCACGAGGTCCATCTGTGAAAACATGACCCAAGTGAGCATTGCCTGACCGAGAACGAACTTCGATTCGCTCCATCCCATGACTCAGGTCCTTGTAGTAATGAATCAATTCCTTAGAAATCGGACGACTAAAACTTGGCCAACCACAACCTGAAGCAAACTTATCCTTGGCAAAAAAGAGTGGCTCACCCGTCGTGATGTCTACATATATCCCCTCTTCAAAGATTTGGTCATAAGCATTGCTAAATGGAGCCTCTGTTGCAGCTTCTTGCGTAACACGATAAGACTCTTCAGATAAACTTTCCTTCAACACCTCTTGACTAGGTTTTTCATAATTTGAGGCGTCAATCAATGGCTTCTCAGCATCTGTCACATCGATATGACAGTAACCGGAAGGATTTTTCTTGAGATAGTCTTGGTGGTAGTCTTCCGCCAGAATATAGTGGCGAAGTTTCTCCACTTCCACTGCAATTTTTCGACCAAGCATACGCTCCTGCTCCTGCACCACTGTGTAGATAGCTGGCAAGTCTGTTTCATTTTGGTAATAGATCCCAGTTCGATATTGACGACCACGGTCATTCCCTTGTTGGTTGATAGATAAAGGATCAATAACTCGGAAATAATAGAGTAAAATTTCTCTAAGTGACACTGCCCTCTCATCGTAAATCACTTGAACAGTCTCTGCATGGTCTGTTTCCTTGAGCAGCTGGTAATTGGTCGTTTCAACTTGGCCATTAGCGTAGCCGACACTGGTAGCTAGCACTCCCGAAATTCGGGAAAAATACTCCTCTAAACCCCAAAAACAACCACCTGCTAGATAAATTTCTGCCATCTTTATTTCTCCTTTATCAAGTTTTTAACTAATACTCTTCGAAAAACTCTTCAAACCACGTCAGCTTACACCTGCAACCTCAAAACAGTATTTTGAGCTAACTTCGTCAGTTCTATCCACAACCTCAAAACACTGTTTTGAGCAGCCTGCGGCTAGCTTCCTAGTTTGCTCTTTGATTTTCATTGAGTATAAACTTCTTTTCAAAAAAAGGATAGGAAGCCCCCTAGTCGAGACTTTCCCCATCCTATCTTCTATTCTTTATTTTGCTTGGACACGGACACCTTGGGTATCCACCTTCAAATCATGAAGTTTACCTTTAAAAGACTGCTTTTGCAATTCTGCCTTAATCGCTGGCATCTTGTCATGAGAAGCCAAGACCATAACTGTTGGTCCAGCACCGGAGAGATAGGTCGCATAGGCACCATTCTCTTTGGCTACTTGCTTAATCGTCGCAAATTCACGGACCAGACTTTGACGATAACGCTCGTGGAAGAGGTCCCCCTCGATTGCTTGCCCAGCAGTCACCATGTCTCCTGCCAACAAGGCTGCGACAGCTACATTGGCGATAGAACTAGCTGCAACTGCTTCCTTGTAGGACAATTTCTTAGGCAAGACACCGCGGCTTTCTCGGGTACGCAATTCATAGTTGGGAATATAAGCTAGAAAATCACACTCTGGGAAGTCAGCCACGATTGCTGAAACGTGACCTTCAACGGAACTCGCAACAACAAGATTTCCATAGATAGCTGGAGCCACATTGTCAGGATGTCCTTCAATCTTGGTCGCCAGCTGCAATTTGTCGTGGTTAGATAAGTTGAGATTGCCCAGTTGATTAGCTAGTTCAATCCCAGCAACGATAACCGAGCTAGAAGAACCCAAACCACGCGCCAAGGGAACATCGCTGGTCATTTTCAGGCGTCTCGGTTGCAAGTCAGGCGCAATTTGCAAGGCAATCTTAAGCAAAAGATTACGCTCGTCATGTGGAATCCATTTGCCAATCTGGTGTTCAATCAACCACTCATCTCGTTCTTCACAGACCTCAATTTGAAGATACTTGGTTACAGCTACACCGACCGAATCAAAACCTGGCCCGATATTGGCACTGGTTGCAGGTACAATAATCTTCATCCTATTCTCCTAACACCTTGAAGGTATTCAAGAGGTCAAATTCTGAAGCTTTAGCCAACTCAGCTGAAACATTCTCAAGTTGTGCTTTATTAATCTTATGAGTGATAATCACTACACGCGCCTTGTCACCCTCTTTGCCATCTTGGAGGATTTGCTTGAAGGAAATATCTTGAGCATTAAAGATTTCAGCCAGTTTCAAGACCTGACCTTTTGAGTCTGGTGCCAAGATTGAGAAATAGTAGTTTGCTTTGACATCTTCTGGATTTGCCAAAACCAAGTCACGGCTGTATTCGTTGAAGTCTTTACCAATGGTACCATCATTCAAGCGACGAACGATACGGACAATATCCGCTACAACACTTGTTGCAGTTGGTTTTTGACCCGCACCTGGTCCGTAGTACATAGACTCACCGATACCGATAGATTCTACAAAGACTGCGTTCATTACGCCATTTACACTAGCAAGTGGGTGTGCTTTAGGTAGGAAGGTTGGGGTAACTTCTGCAGCAATACCTGAAGAAGTTTCTTCGATAGAACCAACCAATTTCACTACATAGCCCAGGTCTTGGGCTACAGCTACGTCTTCTGGTGTAATGTTGCGGATTCCCTTGTGGGCTACATCGTCAAAGGCAACCTTCATACCAAAAGCAAATTGGCTCAAAATTACCATCTTGTAGGCCGCATCAATCCCATCCACGTCATTTGTAGGATCACTTTCTGCAAAACCAAGTCTTTGCGCTTCAGCCAAAGCATCATCATAAGACCAGCCTTCTTCCACCATCTTGGTCATCATAAAGTTAGAAGTTCCGTTAACCACACCAAGGACACGAGTGATTTTGTCAGAAGCCAGCGAATTTGCCAAGGTACGAAGAATTGGAATCCCACCAGCTACTGCTGCTTCGTAGTAGAGTGCCACGTTATGCTCTTTAGCGATTTCTAACAATTCTGCGCCATGGACAGCCAAAAGGTCCTTGTTAGCAGTAACAACGTGTTTCCCAGCTTCCAAGGCACGAGTGATAAAGGTCTTAGCAGGCTCAATACGCCCCATCAATTCTACTACAATCGTAATGTCTTGATCTGATAAAATATCCTCTACATTGGTTACAAAGTTAAAGTCATTCCCTGCTGCAAGCAAGCGATTCTTTTCATCTTCATCCTTGACCAATACCTTGGCTACTTCAATCTCTGAATGAGCTGACTGGATAACTTTTTCTCCGTTTTCCTTT
>NZ_KQ970759.1:312853-321874 GCF_001579175.1 Streptococcus oralis | reverse complement strand
AGGCTGGATATGGACTAGGATGGTTTTCCACATCAACTAAGATTGTCAAATAATAGTGGTCATTCATCTTATAGAGTTCAGATGTTTCCATCTGGTAGTTAACCGTCTTTGCAAAAGCAACTAGGTCAGCAAGATTTGCGAAACGCAAGATATAGTAGATATAAGGTTCCTTCTTGCTCTCAGTCTCCTTGTTCGCTTGCTCCAACTCTTCTTCCTTAGCCTCGACTTGCTCTAGGGATTGAATAGCCTCAATATCATCCTTGGTTTTCTCTGCGATACTCTTTTCTAGTGTCTTGAGAAATTCATCTGGCGACATTTGGGCTAATTCTTCCATGTCTGGTAGATCCGCCAAATCTTCAAAATCCAAATTTTGGTCAATCTTGGACTTGGTCACAAAGACATCCACCTTATCTGGTTTTGGTGTTACACGAAAACTCAACATGCCACTATCCAAGAAATTGTCTGGCATCTCTAATTCATCTAAAATCGCATAGAAAAATTCTTCTGTTTTTTCCTGAGGAACGAGAAAGTCTGCAATCTCCATTCCCCGATCCATCAAATCATCTAAAGTCATCGTGATTTTCAGTGTTGTATCACTAATTTGTTTCATCTTCATATCTAGTAACCTCATACTTTCAGTCTATCTATTATACTAGATTTTTACGATTTTATCAAAAGAATGAAGCGAGAATGTGATATAATACTAGATATGATTTTAGATTTAAGAAAGAAAGTTCAATGAAAAATATAAAAGTCAATGCATTGGCCAGCTTGCTGGTCAATATTCTCAATATCGTTTTTCCTCTGATAACCAACCCTTATCTGACGCGAATTCTCAGCAAATCCAACTACGGTTACTTCAATACCGCCAATACCTGGGCCAGCTTTGTCATTCCACTAGCAGCCTTTGGAATATACAACTACGGGATTCGTGCTATCAGTAAGGTTAAGGACGACAAGAATAAAATCAACTATGTCTTTTCTAAGTTGTTTTATATTTCGGTTTTCACTTCTCTCCTGACGACTGGTATCTACTTCCTCTTTATCTTCTTCGACACCAGCATTGTGAACCTGAAAGTCCTTTACTACATCCTAGGAGCTCAGGCACTCTTCCAATTCCTCAATATCGAATGGATGAACGAGGCTTATGAAAACTATGCCTTCATCCTCTACAAGACATTGATTATTCGGATTGCCATGCTGGTTGCTATCTTTACCTTTGTTAAAACTGCAGATGATATCGTTCCTTATGCTATCGTTATGACAGCAACCACTATCCTAAACTACCTGCTCAGTTTTCTTTGGATCAAGAGAGAAGTTTCCTTTGTCAAAATTGGTCTTGTGGAATTAATCAAAGCATCTAAACCGCTCTTGACTATGCTTCTCCTAGCGAACGCCAACATGCTCTATACCTTGCTTGATAGAATGTTTATCACCAAGGGACCCGATGAAAACTACATTTCTTACTACACTATTGCTTCCAGCATTGTCATGCTGATAGCCAGTGTCTTAAGTGGGGCTCTCAATGTGAGCATCCCACGTCTCGGCTACTATCTCGGTAAGAAAGACTACACCTCCTATAAGAGTCTTCTGAATCAAGGGGCTGCCCTCTTTTACTTCCTCATCGTTCCAACCAGTATTGGGATTATGGTATTAGGGAGCTACGCGGCAGTTATCTACTCTTCTGAAAAATACCTCGAAGCTGGAATCGTGACTAGTGTTTTCGCCTTTCGTACCATCATCTGGGCTATCGAGTTGATCCTTGGTAAACAAATTATCTTTATCAATGACCACGAAAATCGCTTGACTGCCTTTTACTTCCTTGGTGGCGGAGCCAATATCCTCTTCAACTGCCTCTTGTATTTCAATAATATTTTCGCACCAGAGTACTATATCGCTACGACCATTCTTGCGGAGACTATCGTCGTTCTCTTGGAAATTCGCTTTATCCAGAAACACCACCTAATTGATTTGAAAGAAATCTTTGCTACTCTAACACGCTATACTATTGTGTCCCTTGGATTCATCCCTATTTATTTTGTGTTTAAATTCCTTTTCCAGGTCAACTCTTACACAGTCAACTTCAACATGATTCTCATGGTTCTCTCGACTGTTGCGGCTTGTGGTATCTATTATCTCTTGACACTCTTTATCGCCAAAGATAAAACACTCCACTATGCTCTGGACTTAGTACTTGCTAAGCTTAAAAGAAATTAAAAGAACACCCTACTGATAGATAAAAATCTATCAGCAGGGTGTTTTCTTATTTATTCTTTCTTATCAGAAGCATTGGCTTCTGGATTTGAATCTTGTTTTTCTTGTTCAACAAGATTAGAATTTGTTTCTTGTTTCTGTTCTGGCTTGACTGCCTCGCTATTTACAGCAGCAACAGCCTGTTTCCAGATACCTTCTTCGTTTACCTTGTAACCATCAGGTGTTGTTGCGTTCTTCAACAAAGAACCATCAGCTTGGAAATAGTACCAATTGCCATCAAGCTGTTTCCAACCCGTTTGCATAGCTCCGTTCGGACCAAAATAGTAGGTCTGAGCATTCACCGTATGAAGACCGACCAACATGGTTCCACTTTCTTTTTCAAGATAATACCACTTGTCTTGATCTTTGATCCAGCCAGTCTTCATGGCGCCACTTGCTTGGAAGTATCGATACTGACCATCAATCCACTTCCAACCTGTCTGCATAGCACCGGAAGTGCTAAAGTAGTACTGTTCACCATTTACTGCATGCAGACCGACCAACATGGTTCCTTCCTTAGCATCCAGATAATACCAAGTGTCCCCATCTTTAAGCCAGCCTATTTGCATAGCTCCTGAAGTGGCATAATAATGCCAACTATCATTTACCCACTGCCAACCAACTTGCATGATTCCTGAAGACTTGAAGAAATAGTTCTTTCCATTAATTTCTTGCGATCCGACTGCCATGATACCAGTTTCTGAATCCAGATAATACCAAGATTCGCCCGATTTTAACCAGCCCGTCTTCATGGCACCAGAGCTAGTATAATACTGCCAACCCTTGTCCTGCCATTGCCAACCAGTTTGCATGGCACCACTTGCCTTGAAATAGTAACGAGAGGCATTGATTTCTTGATTTCCAGTTAGCATATTGCCGTCTTTATCAAGGTAGAACCAAATGTCTTTGTCCTTGACCCAGCCAGTTTGCATGGCGCCTGAATTCACAAAGTAGTTCCATTTACCATCTACCAAGGCCCAGCCAGTTTGCATGATACCTTCTTTGTCAAAGTAGTAAGTTTTGCCTTTGATGTCTTTCTTACCAACTGTCAAAATACCGTCTTCATCATAATAGTACCAATTTGAGGCAATCTTTTGCCAAGATGATGCTTTGCCCTCCGACAGCAGGGCACCACTACTAGCAAAGACCATCTTCTTACCATTATAGACCTGAAGGCCAGTCAGCATCTTTCCATCTTTGTCAAATAGATATTTTTGCCCATCAATTTCAACTAACTGACTATAGCTCCTTGCTCCACTTGAAGCAATATAATACCAAGTACCATCGTGTTTAAACCAGCCAGTATCTTGCATTTGTCCATTGTTGTTCAAATAATACCAGTTACCATCAGGTTTTTCACGAGAGTCGTTCAAATGAAGCCATCTACCTGCCTGCATTTGTCCTTGCCCATTAAAGAAATAGTAAATACCATTTAT
The DNA here is from genome assembly GCF_001579175.1 of Streptococcus oralis. Taxonomy (GTDB): domain Bacteria; phylum Bacillota; class Bacilli; order Lactobacillales; family Streptococcaceae; genus Streptococcus; species Streptococcus oralis_O. The sequence goes on along the minus strand of NZ_KQ970759.1, from coordinate 318,185 downwards.
TTTGCGCCAACCGATTGCCATCTGATCATCAGACAAACGATATTTCCAATAACCATCTTCTTTATACCATCTTTCACTAACAGTAGGAATATTAGGTAGTGAATCGGACACATTTGTAAAACCACTTCTGCTAATTGTAAAGACTGTTGCATCCTTAGTCTGGCTAGAAGCATGAACTACCTCAATACCATGTTTCTTAAGATAGTCTCTAGTTGTAGCAAGATTGGCTTCTGCTGCGGATGTGTGTACCACCATACTAGGAGATAAAGAGTCTAAGAAAGGAATCGTATTTGAAATGTGGGCATCATAATGATGGTTCCATTTCATCATATCCACTTTACCAATTTCAGGACCTAACTTATCCTCTGCCCCCTCAGCATTATCCAAGTCACCACCGAGATAAATCTTTTTCCCCGCTACGGTAACCACTGCCACAATCGAATTGGAATTATCATCATAAACTCTCTTGAGTTTGCCATCACTGTCATATTCGTTTTTATAGTTATATAGCTGAATATCCATGTCACCTAAAGTGAAGTGACTTTCCTTCTCAGTGATGTCTTGTACAAGAGTTACACCACGCTCTAGAGCTGTCTTGACAGCATTGTCATAATTAAAAAGATTGTCCCACAATCGCCATTTTGATGTGATGCGCTCATCTGAGTATCTCTTTAGATAAAATCTGTCTACAGGATAACGTTTCAGAACTTCATCCGCAGATCCAATATGGTCACTATGGACATGGGTTCCTAGAATAAAGTCAAGTTTCTTAATACCGAGCTGTTGCATATGTCTGAACAGTCTGTCCTCTAATACATACTCATTGTTTGTACTAATTCCTACACGACTTGGATATCGTGGATTACTTCCATCTGGAAAATCATAGTCTTCACCCATATCAATCAAGGCATAGTGACCATTACTTTCTAGAATAATGGCATCACTTCCTGATACTCCTTTGGTATTGATAAAATGGATTCGATTGCTTGAAGTATCTGCCTGAACTGCTGGCGTCAAGAATCCAGAGACGAGCAACAAGACTAGGGAAATAAATACAAGGGTTTCTTTTATCTGATTCTTTTTCATATAAACCACTTCTTTCTTTAGTAGCAGAAACTAGGATGGAAGATTCATCCTGGTAGTAACTTTTCTAGCTTCTTTCCATCAATATAAAACAAAAAGAGGGAAGGAGAAGCCTGATTGTTACACTAGAATAGGGACTAGAGTTAACAAGGAAGAACTTCACCATCCCCTCTTTTCTTGTATTTCCAAGTTTACTTTTTCAAAAGTACTTTAGCCAATTTAGCATCTCTTTGTTTGTAAATTGGATTTTCTTTCCAGTTGTAATGGGTATTAGGGATTTCAAAATCCTCACCATACAAGTGACTGATGTATTCTCTTGTATTTTCTGGAACTTTTACTAGAATCTCTTTAAAACTGCATTCACTTAGTGATGTAAAGGGTAATTCATAGTGGTAGACTTCATATCTTGTTGGATTTCCCAAGGCATTTGTCATGTAGAAAATAGTATCTGAGGAGATGGCATTCTCCTTTTTATCATAGACAATAAAATCCACATTGAGGCCCTTGTAACTATAGGATAATTCTACAAGCTTATCATTGTAATAGAACTCTTTGCTTCTAACAAAGCCTTTCTCCAAAAGAACTTTCTCATCCTTTAAAAAGGCTTCATAGTCTGGGATAATAATCCCAAAGTCCATATCTAAATCATGCGGAATCAAATCATTTTCCCTGTAGAAACCAAGTAAAGTCCCAAAGTCTAACCAGATATCATAGGATTTCAGATTCGATTGATAGATTGCCTTCAGAATATCTTCAAAGTTTTCTTTGAGCAAATTGCTTCTCTTTGAATCTAAGTCGATATTGGCTTTTTTATTTAAACTCTTGATAATAGGTAGGTTTTTAACCAGGTCTTTCTTATCTCCTAAGAGGCTGGCTAAACTTCTTTTTAACCATTGTAACACGTCCTATCCCTCCTTTATATAAGCGAGGAAGTCATCATGCTTCACTCGTTTTTCTAGGGGAGGAATTTCCATAAAGTCATCTCCGTAGATGGCAGAAAGGATTTGCTGATAGGCCACAGGAATTTTGTAAACTCTATCTTCAAATGGACTGTCAATCGTTGTATCCAAGAAGGACTTGTCAAACTTCGTAGAAACTCTTTTGTTCTCCATGAGGTAGTCAATGAAGTCTCCATCTTTTCCTTGCATAGATAGGATGTTCATCTTTCTATTCCAAGTTTTGACCCGAGTCAAACGGAATACAAGGACAAGTAGATATCGGACGATATTCTTGAGTTTCGCATTCTTATTATGGATGCCATAAAGTGTATAGACTGATAAACGACGGTAAGTATCTAGTTTTACCATGTCTTTGTTAACATCAGCATAATAGTCAAATGGGAAAACATCCACACAAATTCCTAAATCGATATCATTTTCGATATAGTTGTTATCATAGACTGTTCGCGCATCATAAACTCGGTAAAATGGGTAAGGGTACCGAGCGTCATTTTCCCAAGAAACCACTTTGTAGACTGGGTCATTGTCTTGCAAAATTGCTTGATACAATTTATCGTATTCATCGCGTTTCAAGGAGATATCAATATCGTCATCCCAAGGAATGTAGCCCTTGTGTCTTACTGCTCCCAGCAAGGTTCCATAAGCCAGTGAATAGTTGATGTTCTCTTTTTGACAGAGATTGTGGATATAATCCATGACACCTAGTTCAACTTCTTTGATCTCTGCTTCGTCTAGCTTTCTGTAGCCATCTCTTTTTTTATAGAGAACAGAGAAATAGTAACCTGAAATCACAAACAAGATACAACCCTGTAGAGAAATTCCATAGAAGGTTGAACTCAAGAACAAGTTAGAAATGAGAATAACAACAGTCATCAACAGAATGGTAATCAATTCATGATTGTGGCGACCCTCTTGGAGGTCTTTCTTATATTTCTTGAGACTTGAAATAATGAAGGCAAGCATAAAGATAGCCAGCGGGATAAAACCTGTCAGACCATCATAGAATAACAACTCAAGGTAGCCGTTGTGAGTAAGATAATGTTGTTTGATGATATAGGCTGAAGCATCATATTCTTTACCTAACTCATACCAGTTTCCACCTGAATATCCAAATAAGGGACGTTTAGGGATAAAGGAAGCTGTTGACTGCCAAATAGCAAAACGGTTATTAGAGATATTTTCTTCGCTGGTGTCTGTTCTCTCAAGAGAGAGATTATTGTCCCCATTTTGTCCATTTTCTTGGTTTTTTTGGATTTGAGCTGAGTGAGCTTTCAAGTAAATATCGCTACTATATTTGATACCATTATAGCCGACAAATACCAATCCTACTGTCACTAGAACAGTAAGAAGTGACTTAGCTTTTTTAGTCCAGTTAGCCGTCATTAAAGCATATAAGAAAGCAACGACTACCAAACAGATATAGGTTGTCCTTGAACCTGACAAAACAATATAAGCAAAATTTAGCAGAATTGATAAGATAGCCAGAGTTTTAAGGACGGTATTGTAGAGTGACAAGCGCATCCACAAATAAATAATCACCATCAAGGAAATAATAGAGAGATAGTTGGGACTGGCAAGGATCCCAAATAGACGAGATTCTACAAATCCTTGGCGGATCAATAAGCCCTTGTAATCAAATACGCGGTAACCTTGCAACATGAAGAATTGCCAAATTGAGACAAGAACACCTAGGGTATTTGCGACAGTGATGACTGAAAAGAAGACATCAAATAGAACACGCGCTTTTTTCACTGTGAAAGACTGAAAGACAGGATAGAGTGCAAAGAAATAGATGAAAAAGACGACTAAGTTCTTTATGTTTGTTGAAAATCCATACTTTACAACTAAGACCGCGGTCAGGATATTCATTATAAAAAAGAGAATCAAATACTCAATTTTTCTGACAGTCAGATAGGCTTTTTTGATAAAGAAATTATAAAGTCCCAACAAAACGCCCATGAGAGTCATGCCAAGAGTGACAAATTTATTGGCCGAAATGGCCTGAAGTGGGACAATCAAGCCTGCCATACAGTAAAAAGATATAACTGATAAAAACAGCAGATTGATTTTAAAATAGTTTTTTTCAATAAATGAAATCATTGTTTCTCCTAACGCTTAGTTTGTGCAAGCAAGATTTTCGTATACAATTTTCGACTCAGGCACAAAGCTAAAAAGCTCACTTTTCTTGCTCTTGTAAAACGACTATCTAAAAGAATGTTCTTTGTGTTTTTCTTTAGATAGGCAATCAAACGGTCTTCTAAGACCCTATCCTTGAAATCTGCATCAACCAAGAGCCTATCCAATACATAGAAGTAAGCCCAGTTTAAACGCATGGTTGCAACATCTGCCAGTTCAGGATAATTCTCTCTTATAATAGTCGCGTTTTGCTCATAAGCCTCAATAACGTTTAAGAATTTCAAGGAGAATTTTTGAGTCGTGATACTATTTTCACGGTGAACATAGTAGTATTTCTTCTCATTTGTTGCGACAACCTTGCGACAGTGATGAATCAAGGCAATCATGATAAAGGCATCTTCTGCTATTTTGCCAATTTCAAATCGTAGTTGTTCAAAAAGTTCTTTTTTATAAAGTTTATTGACAGCTGTGACAGAGAGGATTTTAGCTTCCATGACCATTTTAATGGCCTCTTGGGGAGCTAATTCCCAAGTCTGAATCGCTGCAACTTGCTTTTCTGGAATTTGGTGGTAGACATCATAATGTCCACACATAGAAAGATCAGCATTGGATTCTAACATTTGACGATAAAGGGTTTCATACATGTCTTCATCAATGTAGTCATCACTATCGATAAAACCAATCAAATCAGAACTTGCTTCTTCAATCCCTCTATTTCGAGCGTCAGACAAGCCACCGTTTTCCTTGTGAATGACACGAATCCGTTGATCTCTTTGAGCTAATTGATCACACAGTTTTCCACTAGAATCCGTTGAGCCGTCATTGACAAGAAGAATTTCCAAGTTGGTATAGGTCTGTTTTAAAATGGATTCGACACACTTCTCCAGATAGGCTTCTACATTGTAAACTGGAACGATAACGCTTATTTTTTCTCTCATCATGCTCCGTATTCTCCCTTGTACTCTGTGTAACTCTTGTCCATGTCTGCTATAATGGCATCATGATGCGGCACTTGCTTGTCTGCTGATGGTGGTGTCATATAATCCCCAAAAGCCGTGCTGAGATAGGCATCATAGCCGACGGGGATGGGCATCTCAGTTCCTTCAAATGGCAAGAAGAGATTATCTTCAAAGGATGCGATTGGGTACTTGTTT
>NZ_KQ970759.1:306056-312833 GCF_001579175.1 Streptococcus oralis | reverse complement strand
TTTTGGCGTCAGGCCGAGTAAGATGCGACTCCCCCATTTCATGACTGCACCATGCTTTTCTGGGACAGTTTGGGCGCAAAAGAGTGAATAGATCAAGGCCCAGCGGACTTGTTTCTTACGCTCAGCTGGATTTTTAGGATAATAATCTAAAGGTAACACATCCAAAGCTAAACCGTGTGGCAAATCCAAATCCTTTTGATAAGGCTTGATACAAGTTGTTTCCCTATCACGAATGGTAATAAAAAGGTTACGATCTACAAAATCCTTGTGACTCTTTGACAAAAAATAACGTTCATCTGCATAACGAGGCCATAGTTCAACTAATTTTTCATAGTCCTTACGTGGCATAAAAAAGTCTAGGTCGTCGTCCCAAGGAATGAAACCCTTGTTGCGAAGGGCACCAATAGCTCCTCCACCACAGAGATAGCACAACAAATCATGTTCTTTACAAAATGCGACGAAATATTCAGCCATTTCCAGACTACGAGCCTGAATCGCTTTCAAATCACTCATGTCTCTCCTCTTCTGTCCAATAACGAGTTATATCGTTTTATTATACCATAAAGAAGCCCTAAAAATCCATCAGATACTAAGAAAAATCAAAGCCTAAACCTCTTTTTCACTAGTGATTCAAACTTTGATTTTTTTATAGTATTCTATCTCATTCCAAAGGGGGAAATTTTTTCTCTACACAATCGTATCATAATCTTTTTCTTTCGTCTTCAAAGTCTCAACAACCTTTGTTGAATAAGGACCCTTCATCGTTGTATCAATTTGACTAGAAATCATCCCCAGTGCTGTCTTTGTTGCTTGCGCTTCTGTTTTGATTTTGGTATCACCATCTGACATCAAATTATTACGCTCATTCAATTTGAGGGGTGCATAGATATGGCTGATTAGTAAACGTTCTAGTCCCTTCTCAATCTCAGTCATATTATTATTCACTCCCGAGAAGAAGTCATTAATCATTCCATCAAACATAGATTATCCCTTCCTTTTTTCTTGTTCGAGTTTCATCTTTTGACGATGTAATATATCTATATCATCTTCCAATTTTCGTCGTTCTCGTCTATACTCAATCTCTTCATTTTCAATCCTCTGTTCCAAGGTACGTTGATTTCTTGTAAATCCCATGGACACCGATTGACTAAAGTGAGAAGCTATTCTGTTTAGCTGTGCTCTTTCCTCAGTAGTATCAACGTCCACTTGTCCTAATGTATGCTGCATCATCTGATACTTGCTTTCCATCATATGCAACAATTGGTCACGTTTTTGCTGAAGGTCTTCAAATTGTTTTTCTCTTTGTTGGCGAATAGAACGATTCCGTTCATCTAATAAATCTAATTGATTCTGCTTTGTTCTTAATTCCCGCCAGATTACTTGATTTTCATCCATTCTTTAAAATTCCCTGCTAACTCTTTATCATCTTCCAATTTCTTTTGGACACCATCTGCTATTTGCTTTTCTAAACTTTGAAAATCTTCGGCCAATTTTTCTGATTTTTTTATTTTTGGATAGAAATAATGATCAAGGTCATCTAGGATTGTCGTACGAGATACTCCTCCGTCAGAATAGGCTGTCGCCACCTCTGTAGGTGACAAAATAAAACCAAAAGGGACTTGATAGGTACTCTCTACTATTTTCTCTGCTTTTTGGTGAGCTTTACGAACTATGGAACGAATCTCTTCATGACCAGCATTTGCGACTTCATGCAATCCCGATGAAATCGTTAAGGCCTGTTCGGAGTCTAGAAATATTTCCTCACCTCTCGTATAACCTCCTGAAGCCAATGTCTCTTTTGCCTTTACATAGTTATACAAGCCACTAGAAACCTTATCCAAAAAAGATGAATACCGTTTTTCAAAAGATGAGGTATCCTTTTTGATTCTGAGGCTACCATCCTCATTAAAAACATAGCCACCCCACAAGTGTTGAGAATATATAAAATCTACCTGTTGTTTCGAATCAACATGATGCATAATCCCTACTACACCGACACTATCCATTCTATTTTCAGGATAACCTAAAGGAACCATATCCTTATCATCAATGTAATTATGAATACGATACTTTATAGCATCCACACGTTGCCGTTGTTCTTTGGTCAAGACCGGATAGATATTCGGTCCTTGATAGATATAAGCTCCTGAGATACGTGAAATGTCCCTAACATTAGCTAGGGCGTATTGCGCATTCATAGAACCAAGAGAGTGACCATAAACTGAGATTTTAGCGTTTGGATATCCCAACATTATATCATCTAAGATAGAGGCAGCCGCCTTCAACTGAGAGGTAACTCCTTCTTCACCTTTCAAAATACTCTGAGCCATGGGAAGGTCATTTTCAAGCCAATCCACTTCCCATCCTTCTTCAAATGGCGCTTTAGAACCTTCATAGAGAACAGACACTTCAGAATGGTTTGGACTCTCAACTACGTAAACCTTTATTCCTGTCTCGTTTTCGATCACCTGACGGACTGTGCCGATGGGTTTAGCGTTATCATTATCACCAATTTCAACAGGCTTATCAACTGCAAGCTCTTTATCATACTCTTTTTTTGCTATTTGAAATCTCTCATAGTCCGTATATGTATCAGTCATTTTTCTCTCTCTCTTCTACTTTTTTCATTATCGTAGGATCATTTACTCCACCTTCACTAGTAAGCTTCTTCGTATTAAAGTTTTTATTTAGAGTGAAACTAAAAATATAATCCTTATTGTCATTGACATATATGGAAACCATAATACCTCCCATTGGATTGGAAGCAATAGATTCATAATTAATCGCATAATTTTTAATAACTCCATCTGGTTCAAACGCTTTCGGATCTATTCGTTTTAATCTATTTATAAAAATTTGATTCGCTTCCTCACTCTCTACAATCCTAACCATCTCATCGTGTTCTACTTGTTTCATTACTTTATATCCTCCTACGCTTAATCCAACGATAACCAACAAACTAGCTAAAACAATTCCTACAATTTTTAATGACTTCATGACGTCTCCTTATGTTATTTTACAAATATGTCTTGTTTTATTACCTGACGGACTGTACCGATATCTTCTATTTCTCCTTTATCATTTATGATTTTCAAAGGATCTGTTTCAGAATACTTTGTATACTCTTAATTAGCAATTTTTTGACGTTCATGATCACTATACTGTCTATTCACTTTTCCCCTCCTTTATCATTTTCTCAAATTTAGCAGAGTTTCCTCCGCCATCATTAACTAACTTTCCGCTACTTCTATCTTTATTAATAGTGAAAAATACATATAATTCTTCGTCATTATTTATATAAATTTTAAATTTGATCCCTCCCATTGGACTATGAAAAATGGAATTAATATCTATATCATAATTCTGGATAATATTTCCTTCTTCAAGTGCCCCTTTATGCCTCAGCTTTAGGTTATCTTCTATGATCTTTTTGACTTCCTCACTCTCTACAATTCTCACCATCTCATTGTGTTTTACTTGTTTCATTACTTTAAATCCTCCTATGCTTAGTCCAACGATAACCAACAAACTAGCTAATACAATTCCTATAATTTTTAATATCTTCATGGCATCTCCTTTATGGTATTTTACAAATATGTCATGCGCTGATTTACTTATAGTATACCATAAAGATTGGATTTTCCATCCTCACTTGACTTGGCGCTTTTGAACTTTCGTAGAGAACAGACACTTCAGAATGGTCTGGGCTCTCAACTACGTAAACCTTTAATCCTGTCTCGTTTTCGATCACCTGACGGACTGTGCCGATGGAGCTTTTCCGAGTTTTTATATAAATATCATTGTCAACTTGTAATTTTTTATCGTATTCTTTTTCAGCGATTAACTTTCGTTCATAGTCGCTATACATAGAATTCATCAGTTTGAGTCTCCTTTTAATTTTTCCAGAGGTGGATTACTCCCACCGCCATTTCTTAATTTACCATCACTACCTTTATGTAAGAATACACTAACATTATAACTTGAAGAATCATTTATATACAAATAAACAATTATTCCTCCCATTGGATTATGTTCAAAAGAATCAACTTTATATGATTTAATAATTCCTTTTTCTGTTAGAGCATTCGGATCTATTTGTTTTAAGCGCACTTTAAAAATCTCTTTCGCATCCTCACTCTCTACAATTCTCACCATCTCATCATGTTCTACTTGTTTCATCACTTTATATCCTCCTACGCTTAACCCAACGATAACCAACAAACTAGCTAAAACAATTCCTATAATTTTTAATATCTTCATGACGTCTCCTTTATGCTATTTTAAAAATATATCATTTACTGATTTACTTATAGTATACCATAAAGATTTGTCTGGACTCTCAACTACGTAAACCTTTATTCCTGTCTCGTTTTCGATCACTTGACGGACTGTGCCGATTACATTAGGATTGTTATCAGTTCCAATATCAATTGGATCATCTTTCGTATAGTCCGTATATTCTCTAGCAGCAATTTTTTGTCTATCATGTTCCGTATGTTTTTGTATCATTTTTTCACCTTCTTTAACAATTCTGCAAGTTGAGCAGAATAACCGCCTCCTGAATATTCAATTTTTCCAGTATTGCTATCTTTCTCTAATCCATACATTACTCTTAGTTTTTTATCTGAATTTACATATACTTTAAAATCAATTCCGCCCATGGGATTATGCTTAATTGAGTCGATATCAATTTCATACGATTTTATTGTACCTTCTTTTGTTAAGGCCTCACTATCTAGATATTTAAGTTTGTTTTCAACAATCTTTTTCACTTCATCACTTTTAACAATTCTCACCATCTCATCGTGTTCTACTTGTTTCATTACTTTATATCCTCCTATGCTTAATCCAACGATAACTAATAAACTAGTTAAAACAATTCCTACAATTTTTAATGACTTCATGGCATCTCCTTTATGATATTTTACAAATATGTCATGTACTGATTTACTTATAGTATACCATAATCATTATTTTATTAGCCTTATAGTTAAATTGCAGATTCCTTAGTTAGCACAAAAATTCCTTTTAATCAGCTAAAACCAGCTCGACATCAATTTTTCGTTTGATGTAGATTCAAAAAACCTTCACTTTGTACCGTTTTCTTAACAAGTTTCTTAAAAGGGTTTCTTGTTAGATTATGATGAATTTGTTACTGGAAAGCATTATAAAACCTAAAAAGAGCATTTCTGTCATCGGGAATGCTCTTTTTAGGTTTGGACTAAGTTCTTTTGAGTTTTTTTATAAGAGTTTTCTATCTCATTCCCATTTGGGCGAGTTTTGTCTTGTATTTATTTTGGTCGACAAGGAGAGCCTGCCCTCCATAAACATCGTAGTCATCTACCCAGTCACCAAGTTCGGGAACAGTTAATCTTTCGATACCATTCTGAGCGCCTTCTATGACAGATAAACCATTGGTCAACAAGAAGCTATACGGTAAATTGGTCGAAGTCATCGCAAAGACTTTTCCAAGTGCCTCAGATCCTGTAAAGAGCTTGGTTGGATCTTTGATCTGTTCAAGAACAGCCGACATGACTTGTTGCTGACGTTTGGTACGGCCATAGTCTCCTTCATCATCATCACGGAAGCGAGCATAGTTCAGCAAGGTAGAACCATTCATCTGCTGTTTTCCAACTTTGATGGTTTGAGTTGGGGACTCAGTCTCTGTTGCATGAAGATCGTCTCCAACTGTGGCTTCTGTCAGAGGTTGACCATTCAGAGTTGAAAATTGAGCATCGATAGTCACTCCTTCAGGGAAAAGTGTGTCAATAGCTGTTGCAAATGCCTGGAAGTCAACTAGGGCATAGTACTTAATATCCAAATCAAAGTTATCTTTTAGAACCTTGCGCACCATTTCAGCACCTTTTTGCCCTTCTTGTTCCCCAAGTTCATAAGCAACATTTAGTTTGTTATCCGTCTGTTTCTGACCATTTACAATCTTACTATACCCGTCGATATAAACTAAGTTGTCACGCATAAAGCTGACAAGTTTAATCTTCTTATCCGATCCACTGACATTCAGTACCATGATCGTGTCAGTACGGGTTTCTGCACTATTTTGACCGATACGGCCATCTGTCCCCATGACTAGGATATTCACACCATCTTTGGTATCCTGACCGTTAAAGACTTCTACTTGGGCTGCCTTGGCATCAGCTGGCTTATTGCTTGGATTAGCTGCCGACTGAAATCCCCGAAGAAACATGAAAATCATTCCTGCAGCAAGGCAAGTTATCAATAGCAAGAACCAAGTCAGTACTCGTTTAAAGCCAAATATTCTTTTTTTCTTTTTGACTTTAGGTAGAGGAGCTACCTTTTCACGTTTCTTAGCCCGACTTCTATTTCCATAAGTCGGAAGATCAATATCACTACTCCAAGTCTCTTCTTTTTCTTCTTGGTAGGAAGGGTGAACTTCTTGCTTGGGTCCTGTCATCTTTTGCTGCAGGTAATCAAACTCCTTTCGCTCCCGATCATTGAGGTAGTGAAAATTCTTAAAGAGATAGTCATAACGTAACTGCTCATGATGACTTAACGGGCTTTCTTTGCTCATAGACTCTCCTTTCCTAAATCCCTAATAGTGAAAATAGGGTAGGTTCCCAGTATCTTGTACTGGATCCCAATTGTTTCTAGTTCTTGTCTGGCAAAATGAACCAGTTCTTTGTCACTATAGTCTACATCGATAATGAAAAAGTACTCACCTAATGCCGTTTTGAGGGGCGACTTTCTATCTTGGTTAAGTCAATACCTCGCCAAGCAAAGGTTGAAAGAGCCTTGTAA
>NZ_KQ970759.1:295323-306036 GCF_001579175.1 Streptococcus oralis | reverse complement strand
GTTGTCCGGCAAGGTTAAGGCCAAACTCATTTTTTCAGTTTGTGTTTGCATATGGATAGTGGGAATCTCAAACCCTAAAACCCAAAAACGAGTGAAATTGGCTTCCATTTCTTGGATATTTTCTGCTATCAATTCCAAACCATACTCAGCAGCTGAGTTTCTAGGCGCAATAGCCGCAAAAGGCTGGTCTGGATGTTCAGCGATAAAGCGGGCTGCATAGGCTGTGCTTGCCGTCACTTCAAGCTGGGCTTTTGGATAGTGCTCATCGATAAACTTTTTCCCTTGGGCCAAAGCTTGAGGGTGCGAAAAAATCTTTTCAATCTTAGTATGACCAGGAACTGCCATCAGTTGCTGATGAATGGGTTGTACTATTTCTGAAACAGCCTGAATGTCCGCCTGATGAAAAAGATAGTCCAAGCTTTCATGCACACTGCCTTCGATAGAGTTTTCAACTGGCACCACAGAATAGTCCACCAAGCCCTGTTCATAGGCCTTGATAACATCTGTGATATTGGCAAAGGCTTGTAATTCCTCATTAGGAAAAGCAGTCTGCACAACGTGGTGAGAAAAAGATCCCTTGGGACCTAGATAGGCAATTTTCATCTCAGTTCCTCTATAATTTCCTCTGGACTTAACTTGGTCACATCCAGAACTTGACTGGCTATTTCCTCATACCAAGCTTGTCTTTCTTGGAAAATAGCTGCCAGTTCTTCCTTGCTATTATTTAGAAAAAGCGGCCGTTGATTGTCCTTATCAACTGCGATACGTTGGTAGAGGGTTTCAAAATCTGCTTTTAGATAAATGTTATCAGGATTTTGTTTGAGCAAGTCACGATTTCTCTGAGAAACGACCACTCCTCCACCAGTTGACACAACTCGGTCTGTTTTTAGTAAGTCCGCTAAAACTTCAGACTCTATCTGACGAAAGGCTTCTTCTCCCTTTTCAGCGAAAAATTCCGCAATAGACATACCCAAGCGCTTCTCAATCAAGGCATCCATATCAAGGTAGTCTGGATCCAAGCTTCTTGCGATTGTGGATTTACCAGCCCCCATAAATCCGAGTAATACCTTAGCCATGAATCAAGCTCTCCAAATCATCAAAAAAGCTAGGATAGCTGGTATTGATAGCTTCTGCACGGTCAAGTTCCACCTCTCCATCAGCAACCAAGAGGGCTGCGATGGCCGTCATCATTCCGATACGATGGTCACCAAAGGTATTGACTCTAGCACCATGAAGGGAGGATTTCCCTTTGATAATCATTCCATCTGCTGTAGGTGTGATTTCCGCGCCCATGCTATTTAAAGCATCCGCTACCACTTGAATGCGGTCGGTTTCTTTGACTTTAAGTTCCTCTGCATCCTTGATAACCGTCACTCCTTCTGCTTGGGTAGCAAGCAGGGCGATAATTGGTAATTCATCAATCAAACGTGGAATCAAGGCTCCACTAATTTCTGTCCCTTTCAGGTTTGAAGTTTCAACCGTCAGAGTTGCGGATTTAGCGACTGGATCGATTTCAGTTATTTCTAGTTTTCCACCCATGGCGCGAATGACATCAAGAATCCCTGTGCGTGTTTCATTGATACCAACGTTCTTAAGTTCCACACGAGACTCTGGAACAATCAAACCAGCAACTAACCAAAAGGCTGCACTGGAAATATCACCTGGGACAACTACCTTTTGTCCGGTCAGTTTTTGCGGCCCTTGGACTGTGATTTTCTTTCCGTCCACACTTAATTGACCACCAAATTGCTGTAGCATATCTTCGGTGTGGTTTCGAGTACACTCTTTTTCAATAATGACAGACTCCCCCTGAGCCTGCAAAGCCGCAAACATCAAGGCAGATTTGACTTGGGCAGAGGCGATTGGCAACTCATAGTGAATTGGTGTTAGTTTTTTAGTACCTTTCAAGTGCAGAGGAGGCAAGGCTCGCTCTGTTTTCCCTGAAATGCTAACGCCCATTTTTTTCAATGGAATCGACACACGATCCATAGGACGTTTAGAAAGACTATCATCTCCAAACATCTCTGCTTCGAAGTCTGCACCAGCAAGGACACCTGAAATCAGGCGAATCGAGGTGCCAGAATTCCCCATATCCAAGGCGTTCTGCGGAGCTTTTAAGCCATCCATGCCTACACCTTGAATGGTAATAACCCCATCTTTGTCCTCAATTTTAACACCAAGGTCACGAAAAACCTGCATGGTTGAGAGCACATCCTCGCCACGCAGAATATCATAAACCTTAGTCTCGCCCTCAGCCAAACTTCCAAAAATAATCGAACGGTGGCTGATAGACTTGTCACCTGGAACTCGGATACTGCCATGTAAGTGGCGAATGTTTGTTTTTAGTTTCATAGTTGACCTCATACTTGCAATACTTTTCTTATTTTATCACAAAAAGTCAGAAACTTCTTAAAAATTTCTGACTTTATGATAGTTAAAAATATTTTTTAATAAACTTTTACCTTTTTGATTTATTTCAACCTAAAGATCTTTAATAGCAATTTTTTTCATTTTCAATTTACCAGCTATCTGAAGAGCCACCACCATCAAATCCTCCGCCATCCCAATCATCAGAAGACCAAGATGAACTAGAACTACCAGTATCATATCCAGATGTGGAAGAATCTAATCTACCATAAGAACTTGACTGTACTCTTTGTGAAGCATAGTAGCTTTTTTTGAGCTCAGAAGTCCAAGAAGCATTCTTCACAAAATCTTTATCGTTTGGATAGAGTTTTCCCTTCCCATTATAAGAGTATTGAGAGCGGTTCAGCCTATCTAGTTGCTTTCTTTCAACTTCTGCGTAGTATGCTTCTATCAGTAATGTAGTCCAAGTATCATTAGGCAGAAAACCTTTTGAGTCTGGATATAGTTTGTTATATCCAGAGTAGTTATACTGAGACCTAATTAAACGCTTATTTTTTTTATAGTCCGTTTTACGTTCTTCAGTCCATGTATCGTTAGGTACAAAGTTAGGAAAATCTGGATACAGCTTCCCCTTTCCCTCATACTCATACTTAGAAAAGCGACATCTTTTTAAGTAATCGAAGCAAGTTGCTAAAAGTACATAAACCAAGATAAATAACGGAATGTAGTTAAAGCATATCCTAAGGAATGCAATAATTATTGCTGTGTATTTTAAGCTTTTTGGAAGCTGAGTATTCTTATTCTCTTTCTTGTTTATGATTTCAGATTTCCCAGATTCGGCTTTAGAGATACCTACTAGAATTCTATTAAGAGCATCAGTATATTTCCCTTCTTTCATGTAAGGCTTCGAATCATTTAGTAAAGAACTAGCCTTCGAGTCAGGAAGCCAAATTGCTGCTTCGTTGGATGTTTCAATACGAAACTTCCTATCCTTTATAGCAATAGCGATTAAAATTCCACTGTTGGAATCTTGTTTCCCAATTTTCCATTTGCGTGCAACCTCATTGGCTACCTCTTCGATACTGGAATCATCCAGGGTATCTACAATGTAAATACCTACTTGGGTTTCACTTCTAGCATTCATACTCTCTAACGTTTCTGCAACACTAGTGGTTAAATAACCGTTAGGATCGTAAATACCATTTAAAGGACGATCTGGAACAGCTATATTAGCCGCCACTAGAGGCATAAAAAAGAATAAAGGAGTAATTAAGAGTAAAAATAACTTTTTCATAGGAGATACCCCACAAGACTAATCAGTTAAATTGACTTTAGGGACAACCTTTGCATCTTTCTCTGCTTCAATTAACTCAGCTCTTTGGAAACCAAACAAACCAACTATCATATTAGTAGGAAAACGTCTAATGGTCTTTTTATATTCTGTTGCAGTATCGTTGTAATCTTTACGAGCAACAAACAAACGATTTTCAGTTCCCTCAAGCTCTGATATTAGAGAAGACACTTGTGTATCGGCTTTTAACTCAGGATAATTTTCTTGAACAACTAGCAATAGAGAAATAGCAGACGTTAATTCGCTCTCTCCTTCATTTTTTGTTTCTTTATTTCCTGATCCAATCTTAGAACGAGCATCTGCAATCTTTGTAAAGATGTCTTCTTCGTGCTTCATGTACCCTTTTACAGAATTTACAACATTTGGAATTAAGTCAGCCCTACGTTGAAGTGCCACTTCAATCTTCGAGTTTGCTTGTTTCACAGATTCATCTTTACTTACAAGACTGTTGTACGAACTTGTCAACACTATAAAACTGATGAAGATAATTCCTACAAGAACTCCGATTAGAGCAATTAGTTTTTTTGACATATTATTTCCTATTTTCTATTGTTCATCATTTAACTAAGATTTATTGATAATAAAAATTTCATTCTTTTTCGTAATTTTTTTGTATTTATTATCTCATCAAAAATTCCTAACTTATCAATTGAAGTTGAAAATAACAGTTAGAAGCTTTCAAATTCGTTTTGTATTATAGTTATGATTTTCAATAGCCTATTTAATTGGTTTTGTATGTTGTTGATTAGTAAAGACATCCATACCCACAATCATTATTAAACAGACCATGCTAATAACTCTAGCTGATACAGTAGTTACCAATAATAAAAATTCTCTTAAAAAAATACCTATAAATAATGAGCAAAATAATTTTCTTATTTTAGCAATTCTGAAATTGGTTCAAAGACAATTTTTTCAATATCAGAAAGGTAAATCGAAAGTTGTTGCTGTTTGGCAAAGAAGGCTGACAGGAGAGAGTTGCCTTGAATCTTGTTTCCAAAGTCTTCCATCTTTTCTTGGAAAGAAGCATCTGGCATTTGTCCAGTTTGCGCCATGACTTGGATTTCTTGCTGGAAAGCAAGGTAATCTGCAAAAATCTTGCTAGCTTGTTCATCTGCTTGGATGACATCTTTTGCCGCCTTAACCGCCTTGTATTCTGGTAATTCGCGTAAGCCACGACTGAGTTCATTTGCACTATCATAAATATTTGACATGATTTTCTCCTTATTTGATGACGACTGTGTAGTCCGTATTTTCTGAAATTAAGCGCTCAGCTCGTTCCAGATCCTGAGCATTTTTAAAGGAAATTTGGAGAATCCCGTGAACATCCTCACGGTTTTCCTCATTGATGTGGATATTAACCAAAGAAGTACCACGTAGCAATTCCAAAATCCGCAAGATAACATCTTCTTCATCGGGAACATCGACATAGAGGTCATAAGAACTATCCACACCACCACGTTTATGGATTTCCATGGCCTGACGTTGCTCACGCGCTTGGTTGAAAAAGTTCCAAATCTGCTCTTCTTCTCCCTTGCTAATAGCCTGACCAATCTCATCTAAACGGTCCTTGAAATCCTCAATCCGCTCTAGGATGGTCTCGCGATTGGACAAGAGAATGGAAGTCCACATACCTGGTTCACTCTCTGCAATCCGGGTCATATCTCGAAAACCACCCGCCGCAAAGCGCCTTGTCATCTCATGTTCTTGAGCATAAACAGCTGTTTGCTCCATGAGACCTGATGCCAAGATATGGGGAAAATGGCTAATCTGTGAAGTCACTCGATCGTGCTCCTTGGCATCAATTTCAATGAAACGAGCATGAAGTCCTGAGAGTAAATCCTTCATTTCCTCAAGCGTGTCTGAACTAGTCAAACTAGATGGAGAAAAGATATAGTAGGCATTTTCAAAGAGATTAACATCGGCAGAGGCAGCTCCTGTCTTATGGCTACCAGCCATGGGATGAGCCCCGACAAAGCGAACAGGCTTTCCAGCCAAGTATTCCTCAGCAACTTCCACAATGGCAGCCTTGGTCGAGCCAGCATCTGAAATAATGACGCCTTCTTTCAAGTCTAAACCTGCCAACTCCTGAATAAAAGCAATGGTCTGCTTGATCGGCAAGGTCAGAATGATGACATCTGCCAGAGGAGCAAGACTAGCAAAATCATCCGTTCCGCGGTCAATTATCCCCCGCTCCAAGGCAATGTCTCTCGAAGCCTGACTGCGATTGTAACCTAGAATTTTATAATCGGGATGATCGCGCTTGATACCAAGCGCCATCGAAGCACCGATCAAACCGAGACCTGCGATATAGATGGTTTTTGCCATAGGAACTCCTTAATAGTTCTTTGTATACTCACGGTGTTTGGCTACCGCTTCTTTTAATTCCTCTAGGTTGTCCGATGAGAATTTTTCAAGAATTTCCTGCGCTAGAACTGTTGCCACAACAGCTTCCATGACAACACCTGCTGCTGGAAGAGCGGTCGGATCACTTCTTTCCACAGTTGCCTTGTAAGGTTCGTGAGTCTCGATATCCACACTCATAAGTGGTTTATAAAGAGTGGGAATGGGTTTCATAACACCACGAACAACAATTGGTTGTCCATTGGTCATACCACCTTCGAAACCACCTAGATTATTGGTACGACGAGTATATCCGTCTTCTTTAGACCAGAGAATTTCATCCATAACTTGGCTGCCTTTTCGGTAACCAGCTTCAAAGCCGAGACCAAATTCCACCCCTTTAAAGGCATTGATAGAAACAACTGCTTGGGCCAATCGCGCATCTAATTTTCTATCCCATTGGACATAGGAACCGAGGCCAACTGGAACACCTCCGACGACTGTCTCCACAACCCCACCAATGGTATCACCGTCACGTTTGATTTGGTCAATATAATCCTTGATTTCTTGTTCTCGTTCTTGGTTGACAATAGAAACTTCAGACTGGGCGGCTCTTTGCTTAATCTCAGCGACTGTTAGATTTTCGGGAACATCGATTTCCTTGCCACCAAAGATCACGACATGATTAGCAATCTCCATATCCAGTTCAGCTAAGAGGCGTTTGGCCACTGCCCCAACTGCCACCCGCATGGTAGTTTCACGGGCGGATGAGCGCTCCAAGGAATTACGCAAATCATCAAAACGGTACTTGATACCCCCAACCAAATCGGCGTGACCTGGACGAGGATGAGTGATTTTCCGCTTGCTTTTAAGGCGGTCTTCAATGTCCTCCGCAGACATGATATCCAGCCATTTTTGGTGGTCTTTATTGACGACATCCATGGTAATGGGAGCCCCTGTCGTCTTCCCGTGGCGAACGCCAGAAGTAAAGACAACCTGGTCACTCTCAATCTTCATACGACCACCACGACCATATCCACCCTGACGACGTTTCAAATCCTCATCGATGGCCTCTGCTGTCAAAGGCAGGCCTGCTGGAATTCCCTCGATGATAGCCGTCAGACGGGGACCGTGTGATTCTCCTGCAGTTAAATATCTCATAGGTTCTCCTTATTTTACCAAGTAGTCTTTCATCTCTTCCAGAGAAACTGGGTGAATGGTCGCTGAACCAAGCTCTGGTACCAAGACCAATTTCAAGGTGTTCCCACGCGCTTTCTTATCATGAGTCAAAGCTTGATAAAGTTTATCAACATCCCAGTTTTCATAGTCAACAGGTAGTCCAAATTTCTGACACATCTCTGTAATGGACTGGGTTATTCCTTCTGGCATAAGGCCTTTTTCCTCAGCAACCTTGGAAATCTGCACCATTCCCATGGCCACAGCCTCTCCATGCATGACCTTGCCATAGCCGGCAGTCGCTTCGATGGCATGGCCAATGGTGTGGCCAAAATTGAGGTAAAGGCGGACACCGTTGTCCAATTCATCCTCAACTACCATCTTGCGCTTCACCTGACAAGAATGTTCGATCAAAGTTTCTCCATGTTCCAGAATGTTCTCAACAGAACCGTCTAACTCGGTCAAGAAAGCCCATAGTTCTGGATCTTCAATTAAGCCATACTTGATAACCTCACCCATCCCCTCAATCAGCTCTCTTTTTCCAAGCGTTTCAAGGACAAGCGGGTCAATCAGAACCCCGTCAGGTTGGGCAAAAGTTCCCACCATATTCTTAGCAAAAGGAGTATTAACACCCGTCTTACCACCGATAGAGGAATCAACCTGGGCTGTCAAACTCGTCGGAATCTGAACAAAGTGAATGCCCCGCATATAGGTAGAGGCTACGAAACCAGCCAGATCCCCTACGACACCACCACCAAGAGCCACAATCCCATCGCTACGGGTCAGACCTTGCTTGACTAGAAATTCATAGACTTTCTGAACAGTCGTTAAATTCTTTCTTTCTTCGCCTTCTAAAAAGTCAAAAACAGCTACCTGAAAACCAGCATCTTCTAGGCTGAGTTTAACCTTCTCTGCATAGAGAGAAGCTACATGGTTATCTGTCACAATGACTACCTTTTGTGGTTGCCAGAGTTCTCGCAACCATTGACCTGCTTGCGATAGACAACCTTTTTCAATCTGAATATCATAAGGATGATGCGGAATATCGATTCTGATTTTCATAGTAGGTTCTCCTTTTCATTATTGGTATTTTTCTGTCAAGGACTGCCAAATCTCGTCTGTCGGCATTTCTTTACCTGTCCACAGTTGAAAAGCTTCTGCAGCTTGATAGAGCAACATTCCAAGGCCATTGATGGTGGGATTCCCCTGACTTCTAGCCCATTTCAAAAATGGTGTTTCAAAGGGTTGGTAAATGATATCTGCTACCAAGAGAGTTGCTGGCAAATTAATGCTTTCTGGAACTGGGAACGACTGGCCATCCATCCCCACACTAGTCGCATTGACGAGCAGGTCCGACTCAGCAATCCTTGCTTGCAGTTCAGAAAGATTTTCTAAAGCATACAAGTCCACTTTAAAGCCTGTCTGATTCTGTAACTTTTCTAGGTAAGGTCTTGTTTTTTCCATGGAAACTGAACGAACAAAGACTGAAACCTGACTAACGCCATCCAAAATAGCCTGTGCCAAAATGGACTTGGCTGCTCCACCTGCGCCCAGAATGGTCATTTTCTTATCCGAGATTGTAAAAGAAGGCAAGCTCTTAAAAAATCCCTTGCCATCTGTATTATATCCAATTAAAGTGCCATTATAATTGACAACTGTGTTGACTGCCCCAATCAAACGAGCTTCATCACTCAACTCATCCAGATAAGGAATCACTTGTTCCTTGTAAGGCATAGACAGGTTGATTCCAAACATCTGGTAACGGCGAATATTGGCGACTGTTTCTGCCAAGTCACCCGCTTCAATCTCCCAAGCCACATAGACACCATTGGTAGCTGTCGCCTCAAAGGCCCTATTGTGGATAAAAGGGGAGATGGAGTGTTTAATGGGATTGGCAACGACAGCCGCCATACGTGTGTAGCCATCAAGCTTCATCTAAAATCTCCCTAATTTTTTTCATGTTTGATAGAGAAATCTGACCTGGGGCACTCGCTTCATCCAGACTAGCAAATGACCAACTTGAACCCGTCACATCTGAAGTGATACGGGATACCTTGCCCATTTTTCCCATGGAAATGGTCACGTAGTCTTGCTCAGGGTTGAGTGTTTTAAATCCTCGTGTGTAGTTCATCAAGTCTAAAACATCCTGCTCCGTATGGGCCATGACAGATACCTTGACCACTTTAGGAGAAAGACTGGTCAACTCAGACAAAATCTCCATCATGTTTTCAGGTGTCTCTTGGAAATTATGGTAACTCAAAACGAGATTTGGAAAATCCAACATTTCCTCAAAAACATCCTTGTAGCTGAAGTACTCAAAATCCACATAGTCTGGTTGATAAAGTTGAGTGACTTCCTTGATGATTTGAACATACTCCTCAGAAGACAGTTCGATTTCTCCTCCCTCAGCGCGAGTCCGAAGGGTAAAGACCAGTTCGCGGCCTGCGAATTTCTCAAAGATTGCAGGCGCTACCTGTAAAATAGCTTCTTTGGCGAGGAAGTCTGCACGCCACTCGATAATATCGGCATCTTCATACCGTGTGGCATCCAGTTCTTGGGCTTCTTCTAAACTTCTTGGCATTACTGAAACGATTAATTTCATCTACTAACCTTCATACTAATCACCTTGAGGTAATTACTGCTTTCATCTTTTTTATTATAGGCAAAGTCTGCTGGAAGACCATATTGGTTTAAGATCTGATATTTTCTTCCTGCAAAACCTTTATCAATTTGTTCTGTAAATTTCTGGCGGGAAACATTGGCAGCATTGGTACTGGCAATGATAATGCCTCCCGGATTTAAAATCTCTAGACTTTGGGAAATCAGCTTGTAATAGTCCTTAGCTGCAGAAAAAGTTTGTTTTTTATTGCGGGCAAAGCTCGGCGGATCCAGGACAATCACATCGTAGGTCAAACCTTTTCGCTTGGCATACTTGAAATACTCAAAGACATCCATGACAATAAAACGATGGTTGTCTGTGCTGAGTCCATTTGCCTGAAAATGAGCTTCTGACAACTCTCTCGACCGTTTGGCCAAGTCAACAGAAGTCGTCTCACTAGCACCTCCCATAGCTGCAGCAACTGAAAAGGCAGCTGTATAGGAAAACATATTGAGCAAGGATTTACCCCTGGCTAAACCGTCTACCAAACTCCCACGAACCTCGTGCTGATCCAGAAAAATACCTGTCATCAAACCATCATTCATAAAGACCTGATAGAGCACACCATTCTCAAAAACAGTAAAGTAGTCTGGCGCTTTCTCACCATAGACATGAGCAGACTCGTAATCTAGACCTTTAAAACGAATCTTTTCATATGCTCCCAAAACCTCAGGAAAGACTTCCTTAAAAGCCTTTACTATCAGCTCACGAATCTGGTAAACAAAGGAGTTGTACCAAGAAAAGACAGCATAATCTCCATAGAGATCAACAGTCAGACCACCAAAACCATCCCCCTCTTGGTTAAAAAGGCGAAAGG
>NZ_KQ970759.1:293999-295303 GCF_001579175.1 Streptococcus oralis | reverse complement strand
CTTGCTGATGAACCAACCGATTCCCTTGTTCTGCTGGGAAAGATAGGCACTCCCTAAAAACTTCCCGTCTTGACTAAAAACTTCTACTGCCTGATCCGTCAGTTCAATATCTGTTAAATCACTCGCTTCCAAAAGAACTAGACCCTTAGCTAGCTTTTTTTCAACACGTCTGCTGACCCTAATTCTATTCATAGTTACTATTATAGCAAATTTTGTGACAATTCTCAAAATAGAAAGCGTTTATCCATTTTTACTTTAGTTTACTAAGTGTCATTTTTGTTAAAAAAAGTTTACTCAATTCATTTTTTCTAATCCTTCTTTCCTGACCAATGAAAAAATAATGGGAAATTTCAAAAAATAGACATTTCTAGAAATGAGTATAGAAACTTTGAGCAAACGTTTGCGTAGTTCTGGACTTTATGGTAGAATATAACACATCATTGATAAGTAAGAGGAAAAACAATGCAAAATCAGACACTTATGCAATACTTTGAGTGGTATCTGCCCCACGACGGACAACACTGGACACGATTGGCAGATGACGCAGAACACCTAGCAAATCTCGGTATCAGTCATGTCTGGATGCCACCTGCCTTCAAGGCAACCAATGAAAAAGATGTTGGCTATGGCGTTTATGATCTTTTTGATCTAGGTGAATTTAACCAAAAAGGGACTGTTCGTACCAAATATGGATTTAAGGAAGATTATCTCCAAACGATTCAGACTCTCAAGGAGCACGGAATCCAACCAATGGCTGACATCGTTCTTAATCACAAGGCTGCTGCCGATCATATGGAAGCCTTTCAAGTTATCGAAGTCGATCCCGAGGACCGTACAGTTCAACTAAGTGAGCCCTTTACTATCAACGGATGGACCCACTTCACTTTTGATGGACGTCAGAAAACCTATAATGACTTTGAATGGCACTGGTACCACTTTACAGGTACAGACTATGATGCCAAGCGCCGTAAGTCTGGCATTTACCTGATCCAGGGGGACAATAAAGGTTGGGCAAATGAGGAATTGGTCGATAACGAAAACGGCAACTACGACTACCTCATGTACGCTGACCTGGACTTTAAGCATCCTGAAGTCATCCAAAACCTCTATGACTGGGCTGACTGGTTTATGGAAACGACTGGTGTAGCTGGTTTCCGTTTGGATGCCGTTAAGCACATTGACTCCTTCTTTATGGGCAATTTCATCCGTGATATGAAGGAAAAATACGGCGAAGATTTCTATGTTTTTGGGGAATTTTGGAATCCAGACAAAGAAGCTAATCTGGACTATCTTGAAAAAATTGA
>NZ_KQ970759.1:271781-293927 GCF_001579175.1 Streptococcus oralis | reverse complement strand
AAAATTGAGGAGCGCTTTGACCTTGTCGATGTTCGTCTCCACCAAAATCTCTTTGAAGCCAGTCAAGCTGGATCAAGCTATGACCTTCGTAGTATTTTTAACGATAGTTTAGTGGAAATTAAACCTGATAAGGCTGTCACTTTCGTGGACAACCATGATACTCAAAGAGGACAGGCACTTGAATCAACCGTCCAAGAATGGTTCAAACCAGCAGCCTATGCGCTCATCCTTCTTCGTGACCAAGGTCTTCCATGTGTATTTTACGGAGACTATTACGGCATTTCAGGGCAGTATGCCCAAGAAGATTTCAAAGAAGTTCTTGACCGTCTCCTAGCCATCCGAAAAGACTTGGCCTATGGAGAGCAAACAGACTACTTTGACGATGCTAACTGTATTGGATGGGTCCGTGCAGGTGCTGAAAACCAAACACCGCTCGCGGTCCTTATCTCAAACGACCAAGAAAACAGTAAGTCTATGTTTGTCGGTCCAGAATGGGCTGATCAAACCTTTGTTGACCTCCTTGAAAATCACCCAGCACAAGTTACAATCAATGCTGATGGTTATGGAGAATTTCCAGTAGCGGCGGGTTCAGTCAGTGTCTGGGCAGTTAATACGATCTAAAAAACTAAGCCAAGTCCACTAGGATTTGGCTTTTTTATGTATGCAGAAAAGACCTACCCTAATGGATAGATCTTTATTGTCTTACAATTTACCTGCTACGGCATCCAGCAAGTCCTGAATCTTAGCTTGGTTGCTTCCTCCTGCCATGGCCATGTCTGGTTTACCACCACCACGTCCATCAACGATTAGAGCCAATTCTTTGACAAGGTTTCCTGCATGCACATCTTTTGTCTTGCTTGCTACAAGGACATTGACTTTGTCACCAATAGCGGCAACTAGGACAAGCACGTCAGAGTAGTCTTTTTGTTTCCAGTTATCCGCAAAGGTACGAAGGGCACCTGCGTCAGATACAGAAACTTGGCTTGCAATGTAACGGTGTCCGTTGACTTCCTTCACATCCTTGAAGACATCACCTGCTGCAGCGGCTGCTGCTTTTTCCTTCAATTCTGCATTTTCTTTTTGCAATTGACGGAGTTGTTCTTGAAGACCTTCAACCTTGTGAGGCACTTCCTTGAGTTGAGGTGCTTTCAAGGTTGCTGCTACTGCTTTCAGAGCGTCTTCTTGTTCGCGGTAGGCTTCAAAGGCTTCCTTACCAGTCACTGCCAAGATACGGCGAGTTCCTGATCCGATTCCTTCTTCTTTGACAATCTTGAAGAGACCAATCTCAGAAGTGTTACCAACGTGGGTACCACCACAGAGTTCCACAGAGTAGTCACCGATAGTCACTACACGGACTTCCTTGCCATACTTCTCACCAAAGAGGGCCATAGCTCCCATTTCTTTAGCAGTGTCAATATCTGTCTCAACAGTCTTAACTGCAATTGCTTCCCAGATATTTTCGTTGACTTGCTGTTCAATGGCACGCAATTCCTCAGCAGTCACTGCTTGGAAGTGAGTAAAGTCAAAGCGGAGAAATTCTACCTCATTAAGTGAACCTGCTTGAGTTGCGTGGCTACCAAGGATATTGTGAAGAGCCGCATGGAGCAAGTGAGTTGCTGTGTGGTTTTTCATGACACGGTGACGACGATTGGTATCAATTGCCAAGGTGTATTCTGCATTCAAATTAAGTGGAGAATGGACTTCAACCGTATGTAGTGGCTGGCCATTTGGTGCTTTTTGAACATCTGTCACTGTAGCCACGATGTTTCCAGTAGCATCCAAGATTTGACCGTGGTCAGCTACTTGTCCACCCATTTCCGCGTAGAATGGTGTTTCAGCAAAGATGAGAGAGGCAGTTCCTTCAGATACAGATTCTACTTCTGCATTGTCCGCTACGATAGCCACCAACTTAGAAGGCAATTGACTAGCATTGTAGTTAAAGACGCTCTCCACTGTGATGTTTTGTAGGGTTTCATTTTGCATACCCATTGAGCCACCCTTGACAGCTGACGCACGCGCACGCTCTTGTTGCTCTTTCATGGCTACTTCAAAACCTTCACGGTCTACAGTCATTCCAGCTTCTTCAGCGATTTCTTCTGTCAATTCAACTGGAAATCCATAAGTGTCGTAGAGTTTGAAGACATCTGAACCTGCAATCACTGATTGACCTTTTTCCTTCAAGTCAGCTACGATGCCTTGGGCAAAGTGTTGACCTGAGTGAAGGGTACGAGCAAATGACTCTTCTTCGCTCTTGACAATTTTCTCGATAAAGTCACGTTTTTCAAGCACTTCTGGGTAGTAGCTTTCCATGATTTTTCCGACAGTTGGAACGAGTTTATAAAGGAAAGGCTCATTGATGCCCAATTTTTGACCGTGCATAGAAGCACGACGGAGAAGACGACGAAGAACATAACCACGGCCTTCATTTCCTGGAAGGGCACCATCACCGATGGCAAATGAAAGAGAACGGATGTGGTCAGCGATGACCTTAAAGCTCATATTGTCGCCATCTTGGTCATAGACCTTACCAGACAATTTCTCAACTTCACGAATGATTGGCATGAAGAGGTCTGTTTCAAAGTTTGTCTTAGCCCCTTGGATAACTGCCACCAAACGCTCCAAACCAGCGCCTGTATCAATGTTCTTGTGTGGCAATTCCTTGTACTCGCTACGAGGAACAGCAGGGTCTGCGTTAAATTGTGACAAAACGATATTCCAGATTTCGATGTAACGGTCGTTTTCGATATCTTCTGCAAGAAGTCGAATACCGATATTTTCTGGGTCAAAGGCTTCTCCACGGTCAAAGAAGATTTCAGTATCTGGTCCAGAAGGTCCCGCACCAATTTCCCAGAAGTTGTCTTCGATTGGGATCAAGTGGCTTGGATCCACTCCTACTTCAATCCAGCGGTTGTAAGAATCTTTATCATCTGGATAGTAGGTCATGTAGAGTTTTTCAGCTGGGAAATCAAACCATTCTGGGCTTGTCAAAAGCTCATAAGCCCATGTGATGGCTTCATCACGGAAGTAATCCCCAATAGAGAAGTTCCCCAACATTTCAAACATGGTATGGTGGCGAGCCGTTTTTCCGACATTTTCGATGTCGTTGGTACGGATAGCTTTTTGCGCATTGGTGATACGTGGATTTTCAGGTTTGATAGTCCCGTCAAAATATTTCTTAAGGGTAGCTACCCCAGAGTTGATCCACAAAAGAGTTGGGTCGTTTACAGGAACCAAGCTGACTGATGGTTCTACAGAGTGGCCTTTACTTGCCCAGAAATCAAGCCACATTTGGCGTACTTGTGCACTAGATAGTTGTTTCATAATATCTCCTTATTTACTTGTTTAATGTGATTGGCTTTCCAGCATTTCCACATAGTCAATCGCGACACAGAGGGAAATGACCAAATCTGCATAAGAGTCTTCATAGACGGTTACGGTGTAAGTTGAGGTCAAATGGAAAATCTCTTTCCGAATCTCGGCGACAAGCTGATCACGATCATCTAGCAATTTGAAATTTAAATCCCAGATATTGCCCTCGATACGAAGTCCCAGATTATCAAACTCATACTTATCTCGCCAGAAGGTCAACTTCTTCCGAATGACAAAATTTGACCCATCCCGTAACTGAATGTTAAAGCGAGGAAGCAAAGTGAAAAATTCTTTGCTGATTTCACTGACTTGTTCACCGTAAGCATCATAGATGGTAAAGGTTTTAGGAATTTGGAAAAATGATCCCTCCACCTGATAGTTCACTACCCCTCTATCATCCTTGATATCAAAGCGTTCGCCTCCAAGACGAAACTTTTGTTTCACGAGAAATGTCTTCATAAACACCTCCAAAAATCAAAAGACAAGCTCACATCACGAAGGGCGAAAAACCGCGGTACCACCTTCATTCAATGAACTTGTCATTCTCTTATTCTTATGCAATTGTATGATTGAGTAGCATGATTTCCTAGCTTAGATGGCTCGCAGCACCGCCATTTCTCTGGACTAAGATGACTGAAAATCAATTCTCAACTTTCTTATTATATCGTTTTTTGGGTTCTGCGTCAACTGAGAATCGTCTCCCTTGAATCAAATCAATTCCCTGTATCTTTAATTACTCTTTCAGGAGAACAAAATTAGCCAATATAATTGTTGATATTAAACAAATCCAAAATAACATATTACTCTCTCGCTTTAATATTATCTAGACTGTCAATTGCATATCTACATTCTTTAAGATAAAGCAAACTAATAACAAAATCTAAATGTAAAATCATTCATTAGTCAATTCCTCAATTTCTTTTATGCCTTCAAATTCTCCAACACTTTCGAAAAGTTCTATAGCTCGTTTGAAATGTGTATTGGATAATTCCGTATCTTCCAAGGCTAAATAGATTTCACCTAACCCTCTATAGCCACAAGCTTGAGAAATTACATCATCAGTCTCTAAAGATTGTTCCAATGACAGATTCATGAATGTAAGAGCCTCATCAAGATTGTTTAATTTAAATCTCACATAGCCCTGTTCATAGTTATTCACAGCTTTCTTTAGATTATCATTTGGAAAATGCTCTTCAACTATCTTCTCTTCATCTTCAATAAGTTTTAAAGCCTTATGAAAATCCCCCTGATCTCTGTAGATCATAGCTAATTGATGTAGGCCAATGTGTTCATTTTCTTTATCTTCATTTTGTTGAGCCAACAAAATGTATTTCTCAAAGATATGGGTACATGAGACATAGTCTTTTTCTGCTAACAATAAATATCCCATCAAATTTAAAAGACTAAAATCTGTACAGGTATCAATGGAAAAATCTTGTTCAACTAACTTTTTAGCTTCTGATATTTTTCCTTCCAGAAACAAGTTCCAAGCTGTATCAATTTTAGAGTCCATCTATTTCCCCTTTCAACTATAAACAACCTTCATTAAATAAAATTATTCAACAAGAATATACTAATCTCTACCTAATCATGGCCATCCGCTCGATCAGCAAATAAAGCTTTAACATACTGCTTTGTAGCATGGATTCGTTCTTCTATCATCGTTCTTGTCCTTATCATCTCATAGTCATCAATTTTTGCTTTTCCACTTTTATAATATAATTTTATCTGATTCTGTCTGATTAAAACTTTGAAAGTCGGTTAACTACACTCAATTTTCGCATAGTCATCCGAATTCCAAATTTCTTTTCAAGATAATTTGTGTTTAAACGTTTTTTTCGAGCATCACGTGGTAAATATAGGTAACAGCACTCGTGACCACCATAGAACTCTTCATCTCCAAAATTCTCTCTACTAAGTTCTGTTAGAGTACTTTCGGGAATCTCTTCGTTAGTAAAAACTAGATGAATACGAGAACTATCATAAGTATTATCAAATGGGTTTTCTTGAATAGCAATCTCTAATTGATTAATTTCTTTGATAATTATTGATAAATCAGCTCCAATTTTATCCAAAATCGTATCATGAACTAACTTTCTGATTTCTTCGTCAGATAACTCTGATTCTAACAGTATATTCCCACTCTGAATATATGTTTGAACATTTAAAAAACCAACTTCTGTTAGGATTTCTACTAAATAAGACATTTTGGGAATTCTATTGGTACCTGTTGGTGTTACTCCGCGAAGGAGAATAATCTTTTTCATACTAATGTCCTTGTGCATCTTTTTCTAAAGAGTTCATCATTTCAAAATAATAATGAGCATCCCCCGTTGAAAAATAATTAAACCATGCTTCTACTGTAGATTTTGAATATAGGCCTAACTCCTCGACAATGAGCTTAGTCCATGATAAAGATCCGGCTGAGCTAGCGGTAATAAGCTTTCCATCTTGAACTGCAATCTCATCTTTATAATAATCCTGCCCTCGATAATGTTGGCTCATCTGGGTTAAAAAGAATGAAGCATTACTTGTATGATATCGATTATCTAAAATTCCTTTTTCAGCTAATCCCAAAGTAGCGCCACAAATAGCTCCAACTAAAATATTTTCTTGCAATAGTTTAGAGGCTACTTCTAAAACATCATCTTGCTCATTATCCAACCAAGTATCACCTCCAATAAGCACTAGCGCAGCTGCATTTGCAGTATCTAAATCATATAGATTAACATCTGGAACAATTGTCATGCCTCCAGCAGTTTTTATAGACTTTTTCCCTTTAGAAACTGTTACTAATTTTACTTTAGCTTCTCCTAACATTGACTGTAAGCTTAGCGCCTGCATTAAATAGCCGTGTTCGAAATCAGCCATAGTATCTTGAATATACATATAAATATTTTTCATCATTCTTACTCCTCTTTGATAAATGATCGAACTATTAATTGTTTTTATTATATCATATTTTATGTTTCGCTGTAATACCAATATTTTTTACTTCATCAGTAAAATAGCGATTTTTAGACATTAAACAACCTACGGAGGCTCACCGTAGGTTTGTATTTATGTTATCAACTTATGCAACGTTTCAACCACTTGTCCTCAATACCACTGTGCTCCCGTTTAAAAGCAGAGTGAAGGATAATGACAAATAGTACCAACATCTAGAATGAATTTAGAAACTAAAAACAAATCATCAATCTGCATTAAAATAATCATAAACCTCTTTAAAAAGGGTATGCAATATTTCTTGCTCCTCTTCATCTAAATTATATTTAGAGACTAGCTCGTCCATATAGTCAAATGCAGTGAAATGATTTTTTATCCCATGCATGACAATAGCAAACTTCAGATCATTTAGATCTGTTTTATTAAACTCTTTTAATTTTTTCAAATCAATTTTAGTGATTGGATGCGGGACAACATCTAGAGTACTGTAAGTCGTTTTTCCTAATAAATAGTCTGTCGTGGTATCAAATAATTTTGCTAATTTGACAACGGCGTCTAAATTAGGCTCTAAAGTTCCATTCTCTCAACGAAAATAAGTACCTTGTTATACACCAATCATCTCAGAAATTTGTACCTGAGTTAACTTCTTGATCTTTATCAGTTCCTTCAGACGATCTCCCAAAAAATCATTATTAAACATTGTATACTCTTAAATATTCTAAACGGTATAAAACGGAATTATTCCATAAGAAATATTTATTTGGAGATTAAATATTCTATTGAGAGTATTATAGCATAAAAGGAGGTAAAAGCATATGTAGCGAGTAGTCAATTTTAAAAATTTTAATGAAGCAATTTTAATGCAGGAGGTAGAATTCAACAAATAAAAAAATCTTGAAACAAATGCGCCGTTATTTCACTTATCACTATTTTTTCCTCAATTTTCATATTACTAAATACAGCAACTATCATAGAAAAACATACAGTTACAAAAATTGCCTTCTATATAAAAAACGAACCAGCTTAACTGATTCGTTTCGTGTCTACTATCTCCTACTTCCGGTACATTTTAAACTGTAGGAAGAGGTCACTATATTTTCCTGTCCATTTATGGTCAAATTTCTCATAAACTTCTAGGTGTTTCATGGTATCAGCGTCTGGATAGAAGGATTTGTCCTCACGAGTCTCCTCTGGGAGCATTTCCTTAGCTGGTAGGTTTGGTGTTGAGTAGCCCACATACTCCGCATTTTTGAGAGCATTTTCGGGTTTCAACATAAAGTTGATAAAGGCATAGGCTGCATCTTGGTTTTTCACGGTTTTGGGAATGACCATATTGTCAAACCAGAGGTTGCTGGCCTCAGTCGGAACGACATACTTGAGGTTAGGATTTTTCTCCAACATCTGGCTGGCTTCCCCAGAGAAGGTCACGCCGATAGCCGCATTGTTCTGGATCATGTAACCCTTCATCTCATCCGCCACAATGGCCTTGATATTTGGAGTCAGTTTATAGAGCTTATCCACTGTCTCTTCCAACTGCTGAGGATCCTTTGAGTTGAGGCTGTAACCGAGCGAGTTAAGCCCAAGTCCCAGCACCTCACGCGCCCCATCAAAGAGCATGATGGAATCCTTGTATTCTGGTTTCCAGAGGTCATCCCAATGCTCAGGTGCCTCCTCTACCATGGTTTCATTGTAAACAATTCCCAAGGTTCCCCAGAAGTACGGGATGGAGAATTTATTGCCCGGGTCAAAAGACTGGTTGAGGAACTCAGGTCCGATATTTTCGATTCCTTCAATTTTTGAATAATCAAGCGGAACCAAGAGGTCTTCATCCTTCATCTTGTTGATCATGTACTCACTTGGAATAGCAATATCATAGGTTGTTCCACCCTGCTTGATCTTGGTATACATGGCTTCGTTGGAGTCAAAGGTCTCATACTGTACTTGGATCCCTGTTTCTTCGGTGAATTTCTCCAAGAGTTCGGGATCAATATAGTCCCCCCAGTTGTAGATAACCAATTTTTGACTATCTCGACTGTTGATTTTACTATCTAGATGATGGGAAATCCCCCACAAGACAAGGATAATTGCTACAATTCCTGCTAAAAATGAATAGAGTTTTTTCATGCTTGCTCCTCCTTCTCACGTGAGATAAAGTAATAACCTACAACTAGGATAATACTAAAGAGAAAGACAAGTGCAGAGAGGGCATTGATTTCTAGCGAAATTCCCTTACGAGCACGAGAATAAATCTCGACTGACAGGGTTGAAAAGCCATTTCCCGTTACAAAGAAGGTCACGGCAAAGTCATCCAGCGAGTAGGTAAAGGCCATGAAATAACCTGCAATGATAGACGGTGTCAGGTACGGAAGCATGATTTCCTTGAACATCTGAAATTGGCTGGCACCCAAGTCATAGGCCGCGTGAATCATATCATCATTCATTTCCTTGAGACGAGGTAAGACCATCAAGACCACGATAGGGATGGAAAAGGCCACGTGACTAGATAGAACCGTCAAAAATCCAAGTGAAAACTTAAGCTGGGTAAAGAGAATCAAGAAGCTGGCACCAATCATAACGTCAGGCGCAACCATCAAAATATTATTAAGAGATAGAAAGGCTTCTTGGTATTTCTTACGAGACTGATAGATATAGATGGCACCGAAAGTCCCGATAATGGTCGCAATCAAGGCTGATAAAAAGGCCAAGAAAAAGGTCTGGGTGAGGATCAACATGAGGCGACCATCACCAAACATGGTTTGAAAATGACTCAAACTAAAACCAGTAAAGCTGTTCATATCATCGCCAGCATTAAAGGCATAGCCAATCAAGTAAAAAATTGGTAAATAAAGGATGATAAAAACAAAGGCTAGGTAGAGATTGGCAAATTTTTTCATCGTTCTCTCCTTTCCTTGGTCACCCACATGGTGAGAAACATGGTCAGGATGAGAATCACACCGATGGTTGAACCCATACCGTAGTTGTCATTTGTCAGGAAGTTCTGCTCAATGGCTGTCCCCAAGGTGATAACGCGGTTCCCACCAATCAAACGTGTCAGCATGAAGAGACTCAAACTAGGGATAAAGACAGATTGGACTCCACTTCGCACCCCATTCATAGACAGAGGGAAGATAACATGACGGAAGGTCTCCCACTTGGTCGCACCGAGGTCATAACTGGCATTGATAAGATTGTTATCCATATCATCCAAGACATTGAAGATCGGCAAAATCATAAATGGAAGCTCGATGTAGCTTGCGACAAAAATAAAGGAGAAATCGGTAAAGAGCAGCTGTTGCGAACCGATTCCGATGAATTCCAAAAATTGGTTAATGGAGCCATTCTGACCAAAAATCCCGATAAAGGCATAAGCCTTGAGGAGCAGATTGATCCAAGTCGGCAGGATGATCAGCATGAGCCAGAGTTGACGGTGCTTGAGACGAGTCAAAAAGAGGGCTGTTGGATAGCTGATAAGAAGTGTCACTAGAGTTACAATCCCAGCATAGAGCACTGAATTGAAGCTCATTTTAAGGTAGGTCAAGTTTTGTGACGCAAAATAGGATTTATAGTTTTCTAAACTAAACTGCCCTTCGATGTTGAAAAAGGATTGACCGAAAATCAAGACCAAGGGTGCGAGAACAAAGAGTGCGATCCAAAGCATGTAGGGCACTACAAAGAGTTTAGAGGTTGTTTTCTTCATCTCTTTCCTCCTCGATCGCGTTAATCAGACCTGCTTCTTGCTCTTCGATTTCTACGTATTCTTCGATACGAGCATCGAACTCTTCTTCGGTTTCGTTGAGACGCATGATGTGGATGTCTTCTGGTTCAAAGTCCAGACCGATTTCCTCACCCACAATGGCCTTACGGGTCGAATGAATCATCCATTCATTGCCGAGTTCATCATAGGCAATGATCTCATAGTGTACTCCACGGAAGAGCTGCGTATCGACCTTAACTTGGAGCTTTCCTTCTTCAGGAAGAGTGATGCGCAAATCCTCTGGACGAATGACAACCTCAACAGGCTCATTTGGCTTCATCCCACCATCGACCGCTTCAAAGCGTTTGCCGTTAAACTCGACCAAGTAGTCCTCAATCATGGTTCCTGGCAAGATGTTGGACTCACCTATAAAGGTGGCAACAAAATGGTTAATCGGCTCATCGTAGATGTCCACTGGCGTTCCAGACTGAACAATCTCGCCATCATTCATAACGAAAATCCAGTCACTCATAGCCAGGGCTTCCTCCTGATCGTGAGTGACAAAGACAAAGGTGATGCCCAAGCGTTGTTGCAGTTCACGCAGTTCGTACTGCATGTCTGTTCGCAATTTCAAGTCCAGCGCTGACAAGGGCTCATCCAACAAGACCACACGGGGCTGGTTGATAATGGCACGGGCAATGGCCACACGCTGACGTTGTCCTCCAGAGAGTTTACGGATGGAACGCTTCTCGTAACCTTCCAACTGAACCATCTTGAGAACTTCTGCTACGCGTTGTTCGATTTCTTTCTTGTCGATTTTACGCAAGCGGAGTGGAAAGGCAACATTTTCAAACACATTCATATGTGGAAACAAGGCATAGGATTGGAAGACGGTATGGACATCTCGTTTATTAGTTGGGATGTCATTGATCCGCACCCCATCCAGTAAAATATCCCCTGTCGTCGCATCCAGTAAACCTGCAATGATGTTTAGAATGGTTGATTTTCCTGAACCAGATGCACCCAAAAGAGTGTAAAACTTCCCTTCTTCCAACTCAAAGTTAATGTCTTTGAGAACCTTGGTGTTGCTGTCTTCAAAAACTTTAGAGACGTTTTTGAATTCAATAATTGGTTTTTTCAATTGTCATAAATTCCTTCTTTTTCATAAATTAACAGATTAGGGCTCTGTCAGGCCGCTACTACCTCGTGTAGGAGATTGAACTGCCTACATACATCTTCACTCACGATAGGCTTTCACCCCCTTTACAATGGTTATAGCAGCAACTTTTCTACCCCAACCTTATTCTTTCTCACCCAAGATTCGGACTTCTCTTTCAAGGGTGACACCTGAGTGTTCCTTGACTTTTTCGATAACAGATTGGATCAAGTCTTCATAGTCTTTGGCCGTTCCGTCAGCAACATTGATCATAAAACCGGCATGCTTTTCAGATACTTCCACACCACCGATTCGATAGCCCTTCAGGCCAGCCTCTGAGATCAACTGACCTGCAAAATGCCCAACTGGACGCTTAAAGACTGAACCACAAGATGGGTACTCTAAAGGTTGTTTGAGTTCACGTAGGTGCGTCAAGCGATCCATTTCTTGCTTGATAACCTGATGATTCCCTGGAGATAGGGCAAATTTAGCTGACAAAACAACAGCCCCAGAATCCTGAATAGCTGAATGACGGTAACCAAAAGCCAAATCCTTGGCAGATAAGGTCTCGATTTCCCCTTCCTTGGTCAAAATTTGACAAGACTGCAAGATATGAGCAATCTCTCCTCCATAGGCACCCGCATTCATAAAGACAGCTCCTCCGATGCTTCCAGGAATCCCACAAGCAAACTCAAAACCAGTCAAACTATGACGGAGGGCAATACGTGTCGTTTCAATCAAGTTGGCTCCAGCTTCTGCTTCGATGGTATAGCCATCAACCGAAACGTTATTAAGCTTATCGCACAAGATGACAAAACCACGGATTCCACCTTCACGAACGATGATATTACTAGCATTTCCTAGCACCATCCAAGGAATATTCTCTTGATTGGCAAATTGGACGACACGGGCCATCTCATAGCGATTGCGTGGCAAAACTAGGTAATCTGCTCGACCTCCTACCTTTGTATAGGTATAGGTCTTCAAGG
This sequence comes from Streptococcus oralis, assembly GCF_001579175.1. GTDB lineage: Bacteria > Bacillota > Bacilli > Lactobacillales > Streptococcaceae > Streptococcus > Streptococcus oralis_O. The sequence continues at coordinate 281,773 of NZ_KQ970759.1, read as the reverse complement.
GTTCCTTAAAACGAATATCGATTCCTTCTAGGATTTCAAGCATTTTTTCTTTTACTGACATGTCACTCTTCCTTTTTCAAAATTCATTCCATTATACCATTTTTAGAGACATTTGACGACCATAAAAAGAGCTTGTTTTATCTTTACATAAAAAAAGAGGTCGCCCCTCTTTTTATGATTTTTTCCAAAATGTAGATTTGGTTAGCCAGATAAAGACTAAAAGTTCTACGAAAAGAATGAACTCAACTAGAAGCGGGTTTGCAATCCATCCTACCTGAGATAAGGCTGGAGCCAAGTCAAACAAGGCATGCAAACCATAGGCAGCAAGGAGGTAGATCCATTTCTTTTTACGAACACTTTGATAGACCCAGATAGAGAGACCAATTTGCAGAACCAGAGCAAGCACACGCTCAACTCCTAGTAAATAAACCTGCCAAACCGATAGAGACTGAACCGTTTCGAGTGTAGACTTTGGAAGGAGATTGGCTACATCAGTATTTGAAGACTGAATGAGTGAAAAGAGAATCAACAAACTGATCAAGCTTCCCATTCCGAGATAGAGCATCTCCAATCCCCCATGTCCCAAGCCATAAGCCCAAGCATCTCGATCTTCTAGCTTTCTCTTTTTTTCCAACCATTTAAAAAAGACAAGACGAGCTGTTTCCTCAAAGAGGGCAGCCATGGCGATTCCATAAAGGACATATAAGAAAGGCTGCTCCTGCATGAGCGGAATGGTTCCATCTTTTTGCGGATGGAGTACCAGAAGGTGAACCATCTTCTCTAGCACTTGAGAAGAAACAAAAAATGCGATTGCACCCAAGCCCATCACTGCAAGAGAGATTTTAAACCGTTTTTTGGCATACCAAGTTCCACTTACTAGAATGAGAACCAAAGCAATCATGGTGAGGATAATATGTACTGTCATCTTTTTCTCCTATTCTGACTTATCAATGTCTTTCTTCATCTCGTCAACATTAAATTTGGCAAATAAATACTGGCGATCTTGGACTGGAAAACGTTGGTCCAACTGGTCGACTGCCCCAACCTCGATCATTCCTTCTTTGATAACAAAATCCATCACATGCCCACCAAAGGTCAAGTCATCTGAGATAAAATGTAAATGGTAGCCTGCAACACTCACTCCATGGAAAATCTCTGGTGTCCAAAATCCAACGATGGTTCCCGATACATTTTCACGACTATATTCAGGCTGATGGGTAGCAACCTCCGCAAACTTGGTGTCTGTTGTTGATTTGGGAATCATTCGTACATGCATGTGGGCAAATTCCCCATGAATCTTGATGGAACGAAAGAGATTTTCCCCATCATAGTAGGACTCAATTCGTTTTTCCAATTCCTTGTCTGTCATCTCAAAGCGCTGGCGGAAAATCACTTCTGCCTGATGGGGAACAACTGCCGCATAAGGGATAAGGGCATCAGGTGCAACCTCAACAATTTCAGGTTGTTCCCCTGAACCCTTAGCTTGATAAGCCTTGCCATCGAGGACAATCAACTCCCCATCAATCGAATCAAGGGTTCCCAAACCAAGGTCACCATGTTCCAGCAATTCTCCTACTGTCATGGTTCCACCATAGAGACCTGCCATTAGGGCACCTAGAGTATTGTATTGAAATAATTTTACCGGTTCCTGCACTTTTCTATCCATTCTCTTTCTTATCTTCTTTTCAATGAATCATCATACTTTCTAAGTATACCACATTTGCCCCTAGTTGTGAAAGGGAGAGATGCTTTTCCCATTGCAAAGGAGGTAAAAAAAAGGTACAATGTAACAAAATCAACGGAGGTCTGGAATGAAGAAAGAAAGTAAATACCAAGCAGTCGTTTCCTTTCTAAAAAAAGGCATTGAATCAGGAAAATTTCCAACTGGAAGCAGACTTCCCTCTATCCGTCAACTAAGTCTGAACTTTCATTGTAGCAAGGACACTGTCCAACGAGCCCTACTGGAATTACGCCATGAACAATACCTCTATGCCAAACCCCAAAGTGGCTACTATGTTCTAGAACAGGGACAGCACCAAGACTTGGAAATCGAAGTCACTGACGAACACGCCAGTGCTTATGACGATTTCAGACTCTGCGTCAATGAAACACTGATTGGAAGAGAAAACTACCTGTTCAACTACTATGACAACCAAGAAGGTCTTGAGGAACTAAGACAATCTGTCCATCAACTTCTTTTCAACCAAGCCCTCTACTGCAAACCCGACCAACTGGTTCTGACTTCGGGCACCCAGCAAGCTCTCTTTATCCTTTCTCAGATCAACTTTCCAAGTAAGGGAGAGGAGATTTTGGTTGAACAGCCGACTTACCACCGAATGAATCGCCTCTTGGTCGCTCAGGGATTGGCCTACAGGACCATTGAACGCCGAATCGATGGGATTGACCTTGACGAACTAGAAGAACAGTTCAAATCTGGAAAAATCAAGTTTTTCTATACCATACCTCGCTTCCACTATCCTCTTGGCCATTCCTATTCTGATCAGGATAAAAAGGCCATTCTGGATCTAGCAAACCAGTATGGTGTTTACATCGTCGAGGATGACTATTTAGGAGATCTAGACCCTAAAAAAGGACAAACCTTCCACTATCTGGATACAGAAGATCGGGTCATTTATATCAAGTCCTTCTCAACCAGTCTCTTTCCAGCCCTTCGTATTACCGCTCTCATTCTCCCAAATGCCCTAAAAGAGGCCTTTGTTTCTTACAAAAATATCCTAGACTATGACAGCAATCTCATCATGCAAAAGGCTCTCTCTCTTTACATCGATAGTCAGTTATTTGAAAAAAATCGACTGACTCGACTAACCCTTCAAGAGAACTATCAGACTCGGATAAAGAAAGTGATTGAAAAAAACACCTGTCCCTTGCCCAACTATCCTCTACATGATGGGCTTCTCCTTGATTTGAGAACCTATCCTAAAATTGCCAGTTTGAAACACAGCTCACTCAAACTAGACTTTTTTGAGAAGGCTTATTTGGACGCCTGTCCTTATCAGTTTGCCAAAGTCTCTCTCGAAAATCTAGAAGCACTATTACTATACATAAAAGCAGAATTGGATTAAAGTCCAACTCTGCTTTCTTTTTTACTGTTCAACTTCTGTTAGTTTCGCAGCTTTTTCCAGATAAGTTTGATAGGTTCCTTCATCTTTCAGTTTTTGGATAACCTTATCGACTACTGCTTTCAAGTCTGATTGATCCTTCTTGATGGCAACGGCATTGGCTTCGCCATCTTTCATCGTCAAATTAACAGATGCAACGGCAAGGTCTGAGTTTTTACCTGCGTAACTAAGAGCAACTGGTTCATCCATATGAACAGCATCCACTTTTCCAGCCTGCAACTCATTGACTGCTTCACCCATATTGGTCAAGGATGTCAATTGGGCATTTGGCAATTGTTCCTTGACCATGGTTTCTGGAACAGTTCCCTTTTGAGCTGCGATATTAGCACTTGCAAGGTTTGAAATATCCTTGTATTTGTCTAAATCGGCTTTTCTAACCAAGAAACTCATCTTGTTTTCATAGTAAGGAATTGAAAAATCAAAGACTTCCTTTCTCTCATCTGTGGCACTAATTCCTGCAATGGCTAAGTCAGCCTTTCCAGTTTGAAGACTGGTCAAGACATTGTCAAAACTCATACTAGAGATTTCTAGCTTAACTCCAAGTTCATCCGCAATCGCTTGAGCCATATCAATATCTGCCCCAACCACTTGGTTTTTACCATCAACCAAGGCTTGGAATTCAAATGGCGCATAGTCTGGGCTAGTCGCCACAACTAGCTTCTCTTTTTGTTTGATAGCATCCACAGCAGACTGGGAACTATCCGTACTGGATTGACAAGCTACTAAAATCATGCTGGCTAGCATGCTACACACAACTAATATCCATTTCTTGACCTTCATAAATAAACAACCTTTCTGTTATTTATGAATAATTATAACTCATTTGAAACTGCTTGTCAACGTTTTTCTTGCATTTTCATAAAATATAGTTACAAAAAATAGAAATTCAGAGATTAGTTTATCTATCTATTGGGAACTTATTTTCAAAAAAATCATTTATCATATCTTGATGTTGCTGGTTAACAATTTCAATGTTTTGTATATCTATATGATCAAAAAATCCTAATTCTAAAGTTTCATCACTTGAAAAAAAGTTTGTAGGAATAGAATTTTTAGATGAAACTAAATACAAAATTGTAAGCACTTGAGCCTCATCGCCATTCGGATAACTATCTGAATATTTAGTATAAACATTTAAGAGTTTTTCCGTTCTCACTTCGATTCCCGTTTCTTCATAAAACTCTCGCACTAAAGCTTCTAAAGCCGATTCACCTAATTCAATAGCGCCACCTGGTAATCCCCACGTTCCTTTATCTGCTCGTTTTTGTAATAAAATTTTTCCTGATTGACTTAATATTCCACAGGTAAAATTTAAAATTATTTTATCTTTTCCTACTTTTTTTCTTATATTCTGTATGTAGTCCATTACTCACCTCTGATAAAAAAACATCAATACAACGAAAGCTTACTATTAAAAAGTAAGCTTTCACAATAATTTTATCATTTGAATACTTTATAATTCAACAATCTTACCTGTTTCAAAGTAAACAACCCATTCACAGATATTTTTTGCGTAGTCTCCGATACGTTCCAAGAAGGAAATAACCTGGAAGTAATCGCGTCCTGTAACAATGGCTTCAGGATTTTTCTTGATTTCTTCTGTAGCCAGTTCACGAATGCTATCAAAGTAATGGTTGATTTTTTCATCCATAGCCGCCACCTCGTAGGCTTGATCCACAGAACCATTCAGATAGAGATCTAGAGCTGCTTCGACGAAATTCTTCACGTCGCGTCCCATCTGTTTGATTTCTTCTTCAACGGCAGGGATACGTTGCTCCCCTTTCATGCGAATGGTTGCCTCAGCGATAGAGACTGCATGATCTCCCATGCGTTCGACGTCTGAAACCGCCTTGAGAACGGTCAAGACAGTACGAAGGTCCTGAGAAACAGGTTGCTGAAGGGCAATGATTTCAAATGATTTCTTCTCCAGCTTAATTTCATATTCATTCACTTCCGCATCTTTGTCGATAACTTCTTTAGCTAGATCACGGTCATGAGTGACAAAGGCACGCACTGTACGATTGATCTGCGAAAGCACTTCTTGTCCCATTGCGTAGAACTGGTTGTGCAATTTCTCTAAATCTTCTTCAAATTGAGATCGTAACATCATTCAACTCCTTATCCAAATTTTCCTGTAATATAATCTTCTGTTTCCTTGTTTTGTGGGTCTAGGAACATCTTCTTCGTATCGTTAAACTCGATTAAATCCCCATCTAGGAAAAATCCTGTTTTATCAGAGATACGAGAAGCCTGCTGCATGGAACGCGTTACCAAGAGCATGGTATATTTATCCTTTAGACCATACAAGGTTTCCTCAATCTTACCAGCCGAGATAGGATCCAAGGCTGAAGTTGGTTCGTCCAAGAGGATAATTTTAGGGCTGGTTGCCAAAACACGGGCAACACAGACACGTTGCTGTTGACCTCCTGAGAGACCAATAGCTGAATCATGCAAACGGTCCTTGACCTCATCCCAGATAGAAGCACGTTGCAAGGCCTTTTCTACTGCTTCATCAAGGACTTGTTTATCCTTGACTCCATTGATACGTAGACCATAGACAACATTTTCATAGATAGACATAGGGAAGGGATTGGGCTGTTGAAAGACCATACCAATTTCCTTACGCAATTCAACCGTATCGGTACGGGGGCTGTAGATATTGTGACCATTATAGACCACTGATCCAGTTGTAGTCACCTCAGGGTTTAAATCTCCCATGCGGTTGATGGCCTTGAGAAGAGTTGACTTTCCTGATCCAGAAGGACCAATCAAAGCCGTTATTTCCTTGGGTTGGAAAGAAAGGGAAACACTATTCAAGGCCTTCTTTTTGTTGTAATAAACGGACAGGTCTTTAACCTGCAAAATCGGTTCTGTCATGCTGTTTCCTTTCTAACCAAAGTGTCCCGTTACATAGTCATTGGTTGACTGTAGCTTGGCATTTTGGAAAATATTGGACGTCTTATCATACTCAATCAAATCACCCAAGTAGAAAAATCCAGTATAGTCACTCGCACGGGCAGCCTGTTGCATACTGTGGGTAACGATGATGATGGTAAAGTCTTTCTTCAACTCCAGCATGGTTTCTTCCAGTTGGGCTGTCGCAATCGGATCCAAGGCTGACGCCGGTTCATCCATCAAGAGGATATCTGGCTTAACAGAGATAGCGCGAGCGATACAGAGACGTTGTTGCTGACCACCAGAAAGCATCAAGGCTGATTTGTGAAGGTCATCTTTGACCTGGTCCCAAAGGGCAGCTTGACGGAGAGAAGTTTCCACAATTTCATCCAAGACCTTCTTATCCTTGACTCCTGCACGTTCATGAGCAAAAGTAATGTTGCGGTAAATAGACTTGGCAAATGGATTTGGACGTTGGAAGACCATTCCGATATGCTTGCGCATCTCATAGACATTGATTTCAGGACGATTGACGTCAATCCCTCGGTAGAGAATTTGACCTGTGACCTTGGCAATATCAATAGTATCATTCATCCGATTGAGACTACGAAGATAGGTAGATTTCCCAGATCCGGACGGACCAATCAAGGCCGTTATTTTATTTTTTTCAAATTGCATATCGATGCCCTTGATGGATTCATTTTTACCATAGTAAACATGTAAATCCTTGGTTGAGAGGGCCACTTTTTCTTCAGGGAAGGTGATGATATGCTTTTCATCCCAGTTATATTTTGACATGGCTTCTCCTTTAGGCAGCGGTTAATTTCTTATGTAAATAGCTTCCGAGTTTGCGAGCTCCAAAGTTAAAAATCAAGATAAAGATGAGGAGCACAGCTGCAGAACCAGCTGACACGATGGCACCATCTGGGATGGTTCCCTCGCTATTGACTTTCCAGATGTGGACAGCCAAGGTTTCTGCTTGTCGGAAGATTGAGATAGGGCTGGTAACACTGAGGATATTCCAGTTAGACCAGTCAAGGGCTGGTGCAGACTGTCCTGCCGTATAGATAAGAGCGGCGGCCTCACCAAAGATACGGCCAGATGCCAAGACAACACCTGTTACAATACCTGGTAGGGCTTCTGGAATGACGACATGGACCACAGTCTCCCAACGAGAAATTCCGAGGGCCAAGCCAGCCTCACGCTGCGTATGGTGAACGTGTCTCAAACTGTCTTCAACATTTCGAGTCATTTGAGGCAGGTTAAAGACCGTCAAGGCCAAGGCACCAGAAATAATGGAAAATCCATACTCAAACTGGACTACAAAGATTAAGTAACCAAAGAGCCCCACAACGACCGACGGTAGAGAAGACAAAATTTCGATACAAGTACGGATGAAATTGGTCACAGGACCCTTTTTGGCATATTCAGCAAGGAAAATCCCCGCTCCCATGGATAAAGGAACAGAAATAACCAAGGTAATAACCAAAAGGAAGAAGGAATTATAAAGCTGAATCCCGATACCTCCACCTGCTTGATAGGAAGAAGATTTCCCAGTCAAGAAGGACCAAGAGATGTGAGGTAAACCACGAACCAGGATATAGAGAATCAAGGACGCCAGAATGGTCACGATGATACCCGAGATGGTATAGAGGACAGCTGTTGCAAGTTTATCTAATTTCTTAGCGTGCATAGTTTTTCTTTCCTCTTTCTTTCGTAATCAATTTAATCACACTGTTAAAGGCCAAACTCATCAAGAGCAATACCAAGGCCAGTGACCAGAGTACGTTATTATCAACCGTACCCATGACGGTATTTCCGATACCCATAGTCAAAACAGAAGTCAAAGTCGCAGCTGGTGTTGTTAGCGATGTTGGGATAACTGCTGAGTTTCCGACCACCATCTGAATAGCAAGGGCTTCACCAAAGGCACGTGCCATCCCAAAGACCACTGCTGTAAAAATACCTGAACGCGCTGCTTTCAAGGTCACACGCCAAATGGTTTGCCAGCGAGTCGCTCCCATAGCTAAACTAGCTTCACGGTAGTGACGGGGCACAGCACGCAAGCTGTCTGTTGTCATAAAGGTTACCGTCGGCAGAATCATGACAAAGAGAACGAAAATCCCTGACAAAATCCCAAAACCAGTCCCACCAAAGACACTACGAACAAATGGAACCACAACCTGCAAACCGATAAATCCATAGACAACTGATGGAATCCCAACAAGAAGTTCAATAGCTGGTTGCAAAATCTTAGCACCTTTTGGTGATACTTCTGTCATAAAGACTGCAGCACCAATAGCAAAGGGAGTTGCAATCAGGGCTGACAAAATCGTCACAATAAAGGAACCCAAAATCATTGGCAGGGCACCAAATTGTTTTCCTGAAGGATTCCAAGTCTGTCCAAAGAGGAAATCAAAGATGTTCACCCCATTGACAAAGAAGGTCGACAAGCCTTTCTGCGCTACAAAAATCAAAATCATCGCCACAATGATGACAATTAAAGAAAGACAGGCGAAGGTCAATCCTTTACCAAACTTCTCAAGACGAGAGTTCTTTGAAGGAGAGAGCAATTTTTTTGAAAGTTCTTCTTGATTCATTATTGACTCCCTTCTATCGCTGTCACTGTACCTGACGCATCTTTTTGGACTTTCATTTCATTGATGGAAATATAGCCCATTCCCTTAACAATTCCAGTCTGGGCTTCGTCTGAGAGGATGAATTTTAAAAATTCAGTCGCCAACTCATTCGGCTGACCTAGGGTATACATGTGTTCATAAGACCACAAAGGCCAGTTGTTGGTTGTTACATTTTCAGTTATCGGCTCATAACCATTGAGTTTCATGGTCTTGACCGAGTCATCCACATAGGCAAAGGCAAGATAAGAAATGGCTCCTGGAGTTTGGGAGACAATCGACTTGACCATTCCATTAGAATCCTGTTCTTGACTCTGCATAGCCGCCTGACCATTCATTACGACATTGTCAAAGGTTGCTCGCGAACCAGAACTTGCTGCACGGTTAATAATCGAAATTACAAGGTCTTTGCCCCCAACCTCTTTCCAGTTAGTCACTTCACCAGTAAAGATTTTTCGAAGTTGCTCAATTGTCAGATTTTCAACAGTCACTTCTTTGTTCACAATTACTGCCAGACCAGCTACTGCAACCTTATGGTCCACAAGCGCTGAAGCGTCAATTCCATCTTTTTCCTCAGCAAAAACGTCAGAGTTTCCAATATCAACCGCTCCTGACTGCACTTGGGAAAGTCCTGTTCCTGAGCCTCCACCTTGAACGTTGACTGTTTTTCCAATGTTTCTTGAACCAAATTCGTCTGCTGCGGCTTCGACCAGAGGCTGAAGAGCAGTTGAACCGACAGCTGTCATGGTTTCTCCACGATCAATCCAGCTTGCACATCCGGCTAGAGAACCTGCCACCAAAAGAGCTGCAAGAGACATGACGAGCTTTTTTCTTTTTTCACTATTTTTCTCCTTGAACATAATGATGAATGTTCTGATTTCTTTCCTTGTGTCTCAATCATCTTATCATCGTGATTCTAGCATTCCTACTCCTTTGACACTTCGTGTTCCAAGAGTAAATAAAATCCACTACATAATATAAGAAATAATGCAAGACTATCAGAAAAAACTCATACTTCCACTATAACATAGAATAGATTCTTTGACTAGCTTTTTCACTTGAATCTTAGTCCTTTGGGATAATAATTTTTCAAAACATTTCCAGTGACTTTGGCAAATCCTAGTCCATTTCCTTGAACCACTACTTGATACCAACCATTTGGTAAGTTTTCTGCCAGCTGAACAGTTTCTCCAGCGACATATTTTACAAAATCCTCTTGCTGGATTTCAACTACTTGCATGACCTGACTTGGTTTCAAAGATAGACCGAGGGCAAAACTGGGCTCAAAACGTTTCTTCTTAAAAGTTCCTAAATGAAGTCC
>NZ_KQ970759.1:253745-271761 GCF_001579175.1 Streptococcus oralis | reverse complement strand
CGAGCAATCCTGAGTTTTCCTAAATCTGGTAAGTCTGCTGGAAGCAGATACAACTGATCTCCAAAAGTTTGTAAAACACCCGTCAAGTCTATCTTTAGGTGTTTCTGAGCAAATTCTTGCCATAAGTTCAGCTGTTCACGGCCGAGATTGCTCTTGCTAGGTTTCCACTTCGGTTCAGGATTTTCTCCCTTAAACTGCAAGTGGGCAACAAACTGCCCTTCCCCCTTAAAACGATGAGGATACATCCGAGCCGTTTCAGGAAGGTCAATCCCCTGAACCATACCATTGATGAGTTCAATAGGAATCAGGTCAAAATCATACTCATCCAGTAGCCAGTGAACGATTTCCTCATTTTCCTCTGGTGCCCATGTGCAGGTCGAATAAACGAGACGACCACCTTCTGCCAACATGGTGACTGCGTCTTCCAAAATTTCACGTTGCAAACTAGCACATTGACGAGGATAGTCTAGATTCCAATAGTCCATAGCATCTGGTTGTTTACGAAACATCCCTTCTCCTGAGCAAGGTGCATCTAAGACAATCACATCAAAATAGCCTTTGAAAACCTTAGCCAATCGGTCAGCCGATTCGTTGGTCACTACGACATTTGTCGCCCCAAAGCGCTCCATATTTTCCACCAAAATCTTGGCTCGTTTGCTTGAAATTTCATTGGAAACAAGAATACCATCCCCTGCTAGGTAGGATGCTAATTGAGTCGACTTGCCACCTGGTGCTGCTGCCAAGTCCAAGACTTTCATACCAGGAATCGGTGCTACTACCTGAGCCACCATCTGGGCAGCCGGCTCTTGTGAATAGACCAAGCCAGTCACATGTTCTGGAGATTTCCCAGAAACCTTACCGTAATGCCCCCAAGGTGTATGAGGAATGGCATCTGTGAACGCGGCTTGGTCTTCTTTTAAGGGATTGACCCGGAAAGCCGAAACCGCTTCCTGCTTAAAAGAGGCAAGAAAGTCTCTTGCCTCATCTCCTAGTAGGGCTTCATATTTTTCAACAAATCCTTCTGGAAATTGCATTTAAATTTCTTTCCTTTCATAAATGTAGGACTGAATCTCTTCTTGCATTTCGATTGGCACCAACATGACCGGCTGGCGTGTTTGAAAATCAACAGGCTCACCAGAAACTGTAAGAAGACGATAGCCCAGACTTTCCCCTAGGATACTTGCAGCAGCGTAATCCCAAGGTTGCAAATAGGTAATATAAGTCAGCAGACGACCAGACAAAACCTTGGCAAAACTAATGGCTGCACTACCATAGACACGGACTCCCAACGCTGCTCTACCCAAATCCGCCAAGCCCCACTCATTGGTTTCAAACATGCCTGAGTTACCAGCCACTAAAAATTCTTGAAGAGGTTTCTTTTTAAAAGTTGGTAAGGTCTCATTATTACGACATGGAGGAAAGTCACCACCACCATGGTAACAATCCCCTTTCATGACATCATAAATGATACCAAATTTCCCAACCCCATTTTCAAAGTAGGCCAACATCACGGCAAAATCTTCCTTCTGGGCAACAAAGTTATTGGTACCGTCAATGGGATCAATCACCCAAACATTCCCCTGGCCGACTGCCGTACGCAAACAGCCCTCTTCCGCACAAATCAAGTCTTCTGGATAAGATGCTAAAATTCTACCAACCAAGAGATCCTGAACCTCCTTGTCCAAACGCGTCACCAAGTCTGTAGGGGAAGACTTGCGCTCAACCTGCAAATCTTCTTTCATGTGAGCCAAAATATAGTCAGCAGCGTCCTGCACAATCTGTTTGGCAAATTCAAATTTAGTTTCCAAGAGAAATCTTCCCTTCTCTTTTTTCTTTTGCTAATTGAACTGCATGATAGAAGGAATAACCGCTAGCCGTTTCAAATTCGCGACCTAGGCGCTTTTCTTCACTTTTGCTTGGAACCACAGACTTAAATTTCTTGTAAGAATCTAGCAGTTTTTTGCTTCTACCTTATCTTCATAAGCAGCTTCAACATCATTAAAAAAAGAAAGCACTGAAGCAAGTTCTTCAGTGCTCCACGACAAATCTAGTGGGTAACTATACTGTTTGTTCATCTATCCTATACCAGCTCTCAATGTTGCTTCTTTCAATTCTTGTTTACGGTAACTACGAGGGAGAAAAGCACGAATCTCATCTTCATTAAAACCGATCTGCATGCGTTTGGTATCTATAATAATTGGGCGACGCAAAAGACTAGGATATTGCTCAATCAACTGAAGCAACTCCGATACCGAGATACTCTCTACATCAATATCTAATTTTTGGAAGATTTTTGAACGAGTTGAAATGATGTCATCAGTACCATTTTCGGTCAAGGAAAGAATATGTTGTAATTCTTTTCTTGTTAAAGGACTAGTCATAATATTATGCTCTTGAAAGGGCACTTTATGCGTCTCTAACCAAGCCTTTGCCTTACGACATGATGTACAACTCGGTGATAAAAATAGTGTAATCATGCTTTTCTCTTCTTTTATCTATACTTGCTATTTCTATTATACAAAAAATAAAGCGCTTGACTAGGTATTTTTAGAAAAAAAGCCTATTTTTTCATAGAAAATAGACTGTTTTCTGCAAAAATCTCCTGCTTTGCAAGTTTATCTTTAGGATAACCTAACAATAAATAGGGAGCAGAGCGACTTCTCTCGGTTTTTATTAAAAATACAGAATGTTATCTACTTTTTCCTCGAAGCCTCGACAAGAAGGAAACTGAATATTCCTTCATACAAAGCAAAGAAAAGTACAAAGGCATGAAGGAAGAAAATCTCTGGTAAAATCAGAATAACTCGATCCTTTGCTGGATCAAAAAGCCAGGTATCATCTCCCACAAAGAGAATCTGATGGAAAAGCGTAAAGAATTGTTCAAAACCAATCAACACTCCTACAAGCCCAATGACTAGAGGCAATAGCACTAGAATCAGGATACTTTTACGATATAGGGCTAAAAAGCCTTTTTTCACTATCTTTATAACAAAGAAATAGAAACTTGGAAGTGTAGCTAGAGCAACTAGTTGAACTAGGTGAAAGAGATTCTTCACCACCGCAAAGTGGTGTAGACCTGCCGCTGATGAACGAAAATCTGGCATCTCTAAAACCTGACTAAAGGGATTGGTCAGGTAATTCATCAAGATATGAAAATTGTACTGAATGGTTTCGGGCTTTAGATAGACTCGATCCGCTAAGTTCAGCCACTGAATTTCCAAAGGATAGAAAATCCATGCCAGATAAATGGTCAGTAGGATAGAAAGGGAGAGGAAAAAGAGCATACTTCCCCAAAAGGTCAGTTTAGTTTTCATCAAAATTCCACTCCGCAAGGCTAGACACCACATGAGTTGGTGCAATTGGCAAGCCCGCCACTTCTTCTGCCTTGGTAAAACCTGTCGTCACCAAGAGCGTTGGAATGCCATTGTCAATCCCTGCTCGGATATCTGTCAGGTAATTGTCCCCAACCATGAGCAAGTCTTCTCTTCTCAAACCTAAGTGCTCAACTGCCTTGTCCATAATGATAGCATTTGGTTTTCCGATATAAACTGGTTTCACTCGTGTTGCTACTTCAAGAAGTGTAATTAGTGAACCAGCACCAGGCAAGAGACCACGTTCCGTCGGGATATTGAGGTCAGGGTTGGTTCCGATAAAGTGAGCCCCCTTTTGAATGGCTAGAGTCGCCGTCGCAAATTTTTCATAGTCGACTTGCCAATCCAGTCCAACTACCACATAGGCTGGATTTTCCTTGTCTTCGACATAACCAGCCTCCTTAATGGCATCCTTGAGCCCCGCTTCACCGATGACATAGACTGTCTTTTCCAGTCCCAAGTCATTCATATAGTCTATGGTTGCCAAGGTTGCTGTATAGACAGTTGATAGAGGGGTATTAATATTAAAATTCTGAGCCAACATCTCTTGAACACTCTCTGGAGTTCGGGTTGTATTGTTGGTTACAAAGAGATAAGGAATTTCTCGCTTTTGCAATTCATGCACAAAAGCCTCACCTGCTGGAATTCGTTCTTTCCCCTTGTAAATGGTTCCGTCTAAATCAATTAAATAACCTTTATATGTCATCTCTCTTTAGTCCTTTTTTATTTCTTGCCAAGTAATCCTAGCTTGGGCATTGATCTCGCCATCACTGATAATCTGATGCTTGCTTTCTAGTCCCTTGAGTTCATAAGCTGAGGCAATCATGCCACCCGGTCGCACTTCTTTGACATACTTGAGATTGATTTTCTTTGGAATATAGTTGGTTAGAAAATCGGCTCCCATGACCTCAAAAATCCAGTCTAGATATTTACTATTATTGACATGACCATTCATATCCAAATCGTAAAAACGAACATGGTAGTCTTTACTGATTGGATCTTCTAGATTTGCATACTTCGGCCCACGGATCAGTTTTTTATCAAATTCTGACTGGTAAGGCGCAACAATCTCAGGCTCGACTCCATGAACTTTCCGACTATTGCGGTCCATGAGAACAAAGGTTGCTAACATGTGAATCATTTCTTGACCTGCTTCATCGTAGAGAGTGAAGCGACGATAGCAAAAGAGACGATTGTAGCTCAAGGCTTCCGTTTCAATCGTAATCTCCTCAGCAAAGCGAGGCAAACGTACCACGTCAATCTCATAATCCGTGATAATCCAGACCAGATTGTAGCGTTCCAAGACGTCCTTGTCACTGACTCCCAGCTCAATCGATTGCATACCTGATACTTGCAGGGACAGCAAAATCACATCTGGCAGCTTGATATGACCGTTCATGTCCGCCATATCAAAAGGAATTTTCATTTTCATTTGATAAGTTAAGCCCATCGTTCTACTCCAAAATAAATCGTTCTGCTACTGTGTCTCCCAAGAAGAGACCTCTCTTTGTCATTCGGACACGATCACCATCGATCTGCATGAGACCTTGTTGAATCAAGTCTCTGATGATTCCGCCATAAAGTTCATCAAAGGACCGTTCGAATTTTTCCTCAAATCGCGCCATGGAAACCCCGGATTTTTTCCGGAGTCCCAGAAACATTTCTTCTTCCATCTGCTCCCTTTGACTCAGGTGTTCTTCTGTAATCCGAGCATTTCCTGCCTCTACTGCATTGAGATAGTGGCGGATAGGACCGTGGTTTTTATAACGCACTCCGTCCACATAACCTGAAGCACCCGCACCGATACCATAATACTCGGCATTATCCCAGTACATGAGATTGTGGCGACTTTCAAATCCAGGTTTGGAGAAATTGGAAATCTCATAATGCTCAAAATCAGCTCGCTCCAGTTCTGCAATGATGTACTCAAACATCTCTGCTTCTAACTCTTCCTTGGGCAGGGGCAATTTCCCACGTCGCATGCGGTTCATAAAGACCGTATGATTCTCCAAAATCAAGCTATAAAGACTCATATGAGGAATATCAAGCGAGATAGCCTTAGCCACATTGTCCTTGACCTGTTCCATGGTCTGACCTGGAAGAGCGTAGATCAAGTCGATGGAGATATTGTCAAAACCAGCCAGTTTGAGCCGGTCGATATTCTCATAAATATCCTTTTCCAAATGACTGCGCCCAATCTTTTTCAGCATCTTGTCATCAAAAGTCTGCACACCTAGAGAGACACGATTGACTGGCGACTGTTTCAAAACCGCAATCTTATCCTCGTCCAAATCTCCTGGATTGGCCTCAATGGTCAACTCTTCCAAGACAGACAAGTCCAAGTTTTTAGTCAAGCCATCCAGGAGCACTTCTAATTGCGGAGCTGACAAAGCCGTTGGCGTCCCACCTCCAATGTAGAGGGTTCGTAACTTTTGGATATCATAAGAACGAAACTCCTCTAGCAGATGCTCCAAGTAACTATCTACTGGTTGATTCTTGATAAAAACTTTTGAAAAGTCACAATAATAACAAATCTGTGTGCAAAAGGGAATATGCACATAGGCTGACGTTGGTTTTTTCTGCATAGTATTTATTATACCACAAAGACTGGTTTCCAGATAAAAATCACCATCTCCAGAACCAGAGATGGTGATGTTTTATTCTTCTGTAATATCAATAATAATCTCTTCTTCGTCTTCTACGATATCTGGAGTTGCTGACTGGTCTTGCCACTGCTCCTTGAGATTGTTAAAGGTTTCCTTTGACGCTTCTGTCGCTTGTCGTGCACATGTTTTGGCTTGATCAAGGACACTGTCAAAAGTGATTTCACCAGATTCTACTTGTTCCTTTGTTTTCAGCACAAAGTCCGTTGCCTGTTCCTTCACTTCTGTTAGTTTTTCACAAACCTGCTCTCTAGCATATTCTGGATCTTCTCTCAGGTCATCTAGAAAATCTTGAGCTTGACTGCAAACTTGCTTGCCCTTGTCACTGGTTAAGAACAAGGCCAGAGCTGCACCTGAAACGGTTCCTAAAAGGATAGAGGATAGTTTTCCCATGAGATTTCTCCTTTTTTATTTTTTGAAAAATTTACTTGCGACACGGAGTGCAGATAATCCAGCACCCGTCTTAAGTGTTTTTGATCCGGCTGATGAAGCTTTTTTGCTCAAGACACGTGCTTGACTATTGAGATCAGACACTGACTCAGATAAGTCTGCTACAGCCGTAAAGAGTGGGTCGATCGTCGCAACCTTAACATTGATATCGTCAACCAAGACATTAACTTTTACCAACAATTCATTGGTATGATGTAAGGTAACATCTACATCTGAAGACAAGGTTTTGATGGTTTTCTCCGTCTCATCAATCATTCGACCTGCTTTTTGAATCGTGATTGTCAAATAGACTAAACAGACAATCAAAGCAATGGCAACAAGAATATAAGCAACTTCTAACATTTAGTTTTCCTCCTCTGTATGATAGAAAGGGGCTTTCTTTCGATTTTGATAAAGTATGATAAAAATACCGAGTCCGATAAGGATAACTGATAACCATTGGGAAACTCGCAGACCAAAGAACATGAGACTATCTGTTCGCATTCCTTCGATAATCATACGACCAAAACCATACCAAATCAAGTAGAAAGCAGTGATATGACCACGTCTGATTCCCTTCAATTTTCGTCTAAAAATCAGAATCAAAGCAAAACCGATCAGATTCCAAACCGACTCATATAAGAAGGTCGGCTGACGGTAGCTACCATCAATGTACATCTGGTCACGAATGAAGCCTGGCAAATAATCCAAACCATCTACTGCTGCACCGTAGGCTTCTTGGTTAAAGAAATTTCCCCAGCGTCCTAAACTTTGGGCAATCAGAACGCTCGGTGCCGCAATATCTAGAAAGTCCCAAGTATTGATTAATTTTCTATCCGCAAAGATATAGAGTACAATAGCGCCCGCTATCAAACCTCCGTAAATGGCCAAACCGCCATTCCAGATGGCAATCACATCACCTGGATTTTGAAGATAGTAATCTAAGCGGAAGAGCACATAGTAAAGTCTGGCACCTAAAATTGCAATAGGAAAGGCAATTAAGATAAAATCTAGAATGTCATCTGACAAAATTTTCTTTTTAGGAGCTTCTTTCATGGCAAGATAGACTGCCAAGACCAAGCCTGCCACAATACATAGGGCATACCAACGAATGGAAAAAGGTCCGATTTCAAATGCAACTGGATTAATCATGTTTCACCTCATTTTGAGCGATCAGATTTGTCAAACGTTCTTCAAATAAACGTGTCGCATCAAAGCCCATTTCCTTAGCACGATAGTTCATTGCTGCCGCCTCAATAACAACAGAGATATTGCGTCCTGTTTTTACCGGGATGCGGATACGTGGAATAGCTACACCAGAAACTTCTAATTCTTCGGCATTGTTTCCTAGACGGTCAAAAGTCTTATGGGTATCGTAATTTTCCAAATAGACAGCCAGTTGAACTTGTGAAGAATCTTTTACAGCGCTTGCTCCATAGAGACTCATAACATCGATAATCCCAACTCCACGAATCTCAAGCAGATGCCTTAAAATTTCAGCTGGTTCTCCCCAAAGAGTCATCTCATCCTTGGAATAAATATCGACACGGTCATCCGCTACTAGACGGTGACCACGCTTCACGAGTTCAAGACCTGTCTCACTCTTACCGATACCACTATCCCCTTGGATCAAGACTCCCATGCCATAGATATCCATCAAGACACCATGTACACTGGTACGTTTAGCTAAACGGGAATCAAGATAACTAGATAACTCTCCAGACAAACGACTGGTTGCTGTCCGACTGGTTAAAATCGCAATCTTGCATTCCCTAGCAGCCTTCAACATTTCTTCTGGAACTACCAAGCCACGGGCTACGATGACCGCTGGTGTTTCTGGCAGAAACATTTTTTTCAAAACTTGATAACGGTTTTGAGAAGGCATACTAACCAAATAGGACCACTCCTTCATCCCCAAAAGCTGGATCCGTTCTGGAGTGTAGTAATCAAAATAGCCCGTCATTTCAAGACCAGGTCTCGTAATGTCCGCTGTGTTGATTTCTTTTTCAAGCAATTCGCCTTCGCCATATACAATGTCTAGTCTGAGCTTTTCAATTACTTCTCTTACTAAAACCGACATAATTTCCTCCTTCAATCGAGTTCTCCTTACTATTATATCAAATTGTAGTTGGAAGTTTCCTTTTTTTGCAGGATTTACAGTATTTATTTGAAAATAAAAAGACTAGACAAGTCTAGCCTTTCATTTCTAATTAGAATTTTTTACGTTTACGAGCTGCTTCTGATTTACGTTTACGTTTTACAGAAGGTTTTTCATAGAATTCACGTTTGCGTGTTTCTTGAAGAGTACCAGCTTTAGTAACCGCACGTTTGAAACGACGAAGTGCATCGTCAAGAGATTCATTCTTACGTACTACTGTTTTAGACATTTTTTTCACTCCCTTCAAGTTCAAGATCTATTCTATTTTACATGCAAAATGAATAAATGTCAAGAGGAAACTAAGTTTTTTATTCTTCATAATGATTAATAATATAGTTCACCATCTCCTCCATATCTACTTCAGATAAAGGTAATTCCCAGTTTGTTGTTTCCATTTTAAGAAAAGCATCACTAACTTTAGTTATTGTATAACAATCTTTAAAAATTGGAATTTTTTTAGATTGTTCAAATAAGATGCCTACTCTATCATATAAGACGTGAAGATTTTTATTTTTATTTGGATCAATATCAAAAGACTGTAAAGAGATTAGTATATCATTTCCTTTATATGACAAATCAATCCACATATGATTTGATAAATCATACGGTCTAGATAATCTACTACCCGAGGTGTACTTTTTATTTCCTACGCCTCCTAAATATTGATTTCTTGTATTAAATGGTTTATCTTTTGACTTAGTAAAAAGAGAATTCCCTTCCTTATCTTTCTTCTTTGTAATAAACTGTATTATTTTATTTCTTTCTTCCGTTCTAGCGCTCTTATACGCTTCTTTTACTTTTAGAAATTCTTCTTTATTATTCATGTGGTGGCCCCCTAACGTAATGTTGAAGTTTTATATGTCTAAAACCACTCACTCCAAAGAGCAAGTGGTTGAGAATTTATTTTTCAAGTAAGCTTAACGCTTCTGCATCTGCAATGATGGTTACGTCAGGGTGGTTTTGGAGGCTGCTTGCTGGTAGACTTTCAGTCACTGGGCCAGACACTGTTCCGGCAATGGCTTCTGCTTTCGACTCACCGTAAGCAAAGAGAAGGATAGACTTGGCATCCAAGATATTTTTAATTCCCATCGAAATGGCTTGAGTTGGGACGTCTTCAATCTTGTCAAAGAAGCGAGCATTCGCTTCGATTGTAGATTGATCAAGTTCTACTAAATGTGTTTGACTGTTAAATGGAGTACCTGGCTCATTAAAGCCGATATGTCCATTGCGACCAATTCCCAAGATTTGCAAATCAACTGGATGGTCAGCCAAAATTTGGTTGTAGCGTTCAACTTCAGCTTCAGCATTATCCTTAACACCACGTGGCAAGAAGCTTTCTTTAAATGGCTTTTGGTTGAACAAGTTTTCTTGCATGAAGTAACGGTAAGATTGTGGATTGTCCCCATCAAGCCC
Source organism: Streptococcus oralis (assembly GCF_001579175.1). Classification (GTDB taxonomy): domain Bacteria; phylum Bacillota; class Bacilli; order Lactobacillales; family Streptococcaceae; genus Streptococcus; species Streptococcus oralis_O. Next base: position 261,727 of record NZ_KQ970759.1, on the reverse strand, counting down.
AACATACTCATCGAGGTTTACACTGGTTAGGTTTGAAAAATCAAGGTCACTCTCAACGATTTCCTTGTAAAATTCAAGCGGGCTGCTTCCCGTTGCAAGTCCTAATGTTTGAGCACCATTGGCCAATTTTTCCTTCAAAATCTCAAAAGCTACTTTTCCACCTTCGATTTGGTTTTCAACTTTAATAACTTTCATCTTTTCATCCTCCATTTTAATCTATATTTATTATATGGTATAGACCAATTTTTGTCAAGTGAAAACGATTTATTTTCCCAAAAAAGAGCGTCCAAACTTGAAACGTGTTATAATGGATAAGATTAGAAGTTAGAAAGAATGATGAAAAAAATGAATACAGCTGATTTTGATTTCCACTTGCCTGAGGAATTGATTGCCCAAACACCCCTTGAAAAACGTGATGCCTCTAAACTCCTCATCGTCAATCGTGAGACGGGAGAATTTCAGGATAAACACTTCCACTCTATTATTGATATGTTGGAACCAGGTGATGCCCTTGTCATGAACGACACCCGTGTTCTCCCAGCCCGCCTCTATGGTCAAAAGGAAGAAACAGGTGGCCACGTGGAGCTTCTCCTTCTTAAAAATACTGCTGGTGATGAGTGGGAAGTCCTAGCTAAACCTGCCAAACGCCTCAAGGTCGGTACTCGCGTCAGCTTTGGAGATGGTCGTCTCAGCGCTGTCGTTACGGAAGAATTGACCCACGGGGGCCGCATTGTCCGCTTTGAATACCAAGGAATTTTCCTAGAAGTTTTGGAAAGTCTGGGTGAAATGCCACTACCACCCTATATCCACGAAAAATTGGATGACCGTGAACGTTATCAAACCGTCTACGCTAAGGAAAGTGGCTCTGCTGCTGCACCTACTGCTGGATTGCACTTCACCAAAGAACTGCTAGCAGAAATCCAAGCCAAGGGTGTCCATTTGGTTTATTTGACCCTCCACGTTGGTTTAGGAACCTTTAGACCCGTTTCTGTTGACAATCTGGACGAACATGAAATGCACTCAGAGTTCTATCAACTTTCTGATGAAGCAGCAGCCACCCTTCGATCTGTCAAGGAAAATGGAGGCCGTGTCATCGCTGTTGGAACTACATCGATCCGCACACTGGAAACCATCGGCTCTAAGTTTGACGGACAAATCCAAGCAGATTCTGGCTGGACCAATATCTTTATCAAACCCGGTTACGAGTGGAAGGTTGTAGACGCCTTCTCAACCAACTTCCACCTTCCAAAATCAACTCTGGTCATGCTAGTTTCAGCCTTTGCTGGTCGGGACTTAGTTCTAGATGCTTACCACCATGCCATCCAAGAACACTACCGCTTCTTTAGCTTTGGTGATGCTATGTTTATCTATTAAGAAAATCCCTATTAGGAAACCTAATAGGGATTTTTCTAATTATTCCATACTGAACTTTGGATCCTTCAAACTCTGCACACTGGCATTGATAACTGCTCCGATAATTAAAATCTTTGCAATGAGAATAAACCAGAACATCATGACCACCACGATAATGGAACTGAAAAATCGGACATCGATTAAATGGTTGACATAGTTATTGAAATAGACAGAAAAGATATTCAACAGAAAGACAAGAGTCAGTAAGACAAAGATACTACCTGGAAAAACGTAGCGAATACGAGGGACTCTGACATTTGGAAGGAAATAGTAAAGCATGACCAAGATGGCAAAGAGCAAGGCATAAATCAAAGGGCCTGTAAAGTCCTGTAGATAATTAAAGAAAGGACTGTCTGATTGCCAGTAAGTTTTGAGGAGATTAAGCAACATACGCCCAAACATACTCAAAAATAAGGCTAAGGCAAAAAGAATTTGCAAGCCAAAGCTGACGAGTAAACTCATCAATTGATGGGAGATAATTCCTCGGCTCTTGGCTACTCCATAGGCCTTATTAAAGGCTTTTTGGAGAAAATCCATCGATTTCGAGAAGGTCCAAAGTGCAGACAAGACTGCAAAACTCAGCAAACCAGTCGATGGTTGAGTCAGGACTTCTCGGACAATCTTTGCAACCACATCATAGACTGTATCTGGTACAAATTCCTTGATGGTGAGCAAAAAATTTGAAATCGGAATTTGAAAATAGGGCAAAATATTGACCACTATCATCAGTAAGGGAAAGATTGAAATCAACCAATAGTAGGCAACCGCAACACTGGTCAGTTCACTATCGGAAGCTTGATAAAAATGTAAAAAAGCTTTCAACAAGGGCCGTTCCATCAGCTCTTTCCACCACTTTTTCATGTTGCGATCCTCCTAATACAATTTAATTTTCTAAACTAATTTCTTCTGACTAATTCCATCATATCATAGGGTAGGGTATTTGCGGCTTCTTTTAGAGAATAATTTTCAAGATTGTTGACATTTTGCCGTAATTTCTTGGCATACTTGGTCGTAATCAATTTCTTCTCTTCGTATTCAAAGATTAACTTACGTTCTAGGTAGTAACCTCTTAGCATTTCATCGATATTGTTTGGTTTGATACGAGTAATAACACGTTCGACAAAGGCCCCACTACCGATTATAGCTGTTTCACGCAAGCGAGACTCCTGCATAAAGCTAATCAGACTACTCTTGTAGATTCCTTTTAGGTTTTCCAAACTTTCGATAATCAACTCCGTATTCTCCAGATAGAGTTCGGATATTTGATCATAATCAATAGCTCGAAGGCGACGTTGCTCCTTGTCATTCCAACTACGGAAGGTCTGGCCAAAGGTCAGCAATTCATGCAGGACAAAACGCAAGATACGGAGGGATACAAGGAAGTAATATGTTAGGCGGGAAGCCACCTTGCGATTGATGCTCTGTTCCATATTTTTCAAATAGCGTTGGTAAACTTGATAGCCACGCTCACCGATTTTTCCTTCCTCGTAAGCCTGCTCTAAACCATCGCTTTCGATACTCAAGATGAGGAGTTTTAAAGCCTCCCAGTCCTCTTGGGCGCTTTTATTTTCTTGACTAAGGATTAGGTTCTCAATTCGACCGTGATAATTATCAATAGCCGCATAAAGGGGTAGTTTGTTCTTATGCCCTTCCAGTTCTTTTTCTAACTCTCCTGTGACCTCATTTAAAATTGCAATGTGCATGAGGTAATCCTTGGTTTCTTCTTGCTCCTCGGAAAGGTGGGGAAGAACTAAAAGACCTGTTAGAAAGCTTAATAGCGTGACACCCGCTACAAGGAAAAGTAAGAGAGGATATTCCTGCTCCAAATGACTTGGTATGAGGAGAATGGTCGCGATAGATACTGTCCCTTTAACACCAGAGAAGGTCAAAAGAAGCATATCTTTCATGTACTTATGAATTTTTTTCTTAAGTCGACGCGTCCTCACAAAGTAAAAACCAGCAATCATGACAAAGCGAATGGCAAAAAGTAAGAATGTCAGTAAAACAACCGATACCAATAAGAGTAGGGGATTATAAAGGGGATTGGTCAGGATAGGTTCTGCTATCATTTCCAATTCTATTCCCAAGATGACAAAGACAGATCCATTGAGCATAAAGGTCACGGTATGCCAAACAGTATCAGTAACGGTATCTACTTGGGCTTCGAGGAGTGTAATTTTCTTGAAACGACTGGCCTTCAAAATCCCTGCAACTACAACTGCGATAATCCCTGAAACATGGATTTCTTCGGCGATAAAAAAGGTCATAAGAGGCAAACTCAGTTCAAGCAAAAGTTCACTCGCTATATCCGTCGCTCGCAGACTCAGTAAAAATGTATGTAGGAAACGATTAATTATTGCCGTCACAAAACCGACCACAAAACCACCAAGGATAGAAAGGGCTAGGGAAGTTCCAGCCTGACTGAGGGAAAAAGCGCCTGTTGTCCATGCAGCCAGAGCCACCCGAAAGGCAACCAAACCAGAAGCATCATTTAAAAGTCCTTCTCCTTTGAGGATATTGGATACACGTTTAGGAAAACGAAAGCGTTCAGAAAGAGAAGCAAAGGCAACTAAATCCGTCGGACCAAGCGCTGCCCCAACAGCCACGCAGGCAGCTAAGGGAAGGCTGAGCCAAAGGAAATGGGCCAAGGCTCCCAAACTCAGGGTAGAGATGAAAATCACTGGAAAAATTAAATAAACAATGATACGCCAGTGTTTTAAAACAGATGTAATATCTGCTTCTTGAGCTTCTCGAAAGAGTAGGGGACCAATAACAACTGCCAAAAACAGCTCGGTATTGAGATGAAAGTCAGTATTTGGTAAAAAGAGACCAATGCCAATTCCCAAAAGAATTTGTACTAGAGGGAGGGGTAAAAAAGGCAAGAGTTTATTAGTCGTACTGGAAACAATTAAGACAAATAAAAATAGAATCAGGTAAATGAGTAATTCCACGCAATTCCTCCTTAGTCTTTTTTACAGCAAGATTCAAATATCTCCTTCTGCTCTTGGATTTTCTGATCAATCTTGGAACAGTCTTTGTGCTCAATTTTTTTCTGGCACCGTTCCATTTCAAGAGCTACTAACTTTTTCTTGATTTTGAGCATTTTCTTACTCATATGCTCTTCGTCGAGTACTCCAACCGCTCGCTCATGCTGCGTTGACTCGACAAAATTTTGGCGCATCGCCTCTAATTTCTCACGTAGGTATTGTTTATCCATGCCTATATCTTTCTAATTTCTCAATCATAACTAAAAACGGGGGATTATTGACTTGGTTGAGGGTTCGATAAATCACAACTGTGTACTCTTGTTGGTTCAACTGACTCACAAAGTCCAAAACAGCATCCCTCTCGGTGTCTCCTCCCTCATGACCATAATAAATCATAATGGCAATCCGTCCACCCTTGACAAGCAAATGACAGAGCTTTTCAAGTGCTTCCATGGTAGTCTGAGGTTTGGTGATGACGGATTTGTCAGCAGAAGGCAAATAACCCAGATTAAAAATCCCTGCCTTAGCTTCTGTCACAAACTGGTCAAGTGTCTCATGTCCTTGCAAAATCAACTGGACATTTTCTAAACCAGCTTCATTTAAACGGTCTTGGGTTTTCTCCAAAGCTTGCTCTTGAATATCAAAGGCATAGACTTGCTTGGCTAGCTTGGCTAAAAAAAGCGTGTCATGTCCATTCCCCATGGTCGCATCCACAACGATATCCTCTTTTGTCACGACTTCAGCCAAAAAATCATGTGCCATCTCAAGTGGTCTTTTCATTTCCAAACTCCTGTTTTACAGCCTTGCATCCTTGAACACTTCCTCGACGTCTCATTTCAGTTTCAATAGCATTTAGCACTTCCCATTTATTGAGGCTCCACATGGGGCCAATCAACATATCTCTAGGTGCATCTCCTGTGATCCGATGAATAACGATATTCTTGGGAATGATTTCCAGTTGGTCACAAATGACCTTGACATACTCATCCTGACTCATCAGTTGCAAGCGTCCTTCGTGGTAATCTCTTTGCATACGCGTATTGGTCATAAGATGGAGCAAGTGCAGTTTAATTCCTTGAATATCATTATCCGTAACACAGCGACGGACATTTTCGACCATCATCTCATGAGTTTCCCTAGGCAGGCCGTTGATCAGATGGGAAACAATCTCAATCTTAGGATATTTCCTCAAGCGTTTGACTGTTTCCACGTACAATTCATAAGAATGAGCACGGTTAATCAGGTCAGAGGTTGCTTCAAAGGTGGTCTGCAAGCCCAATTCTACCGTCACATGCATGCGTTCTGATAACTCAGCCAAATATTCGATGGTTTCATCGGGTAAACAGTCTGGGCGTGTTCCGATATTGATTCCCACTACACCAGGTTCGTTAATGGCTTGTTCATAACGCTCCCGAATCACTTCCACCTTTTCATGGGTATTGGTAAAGTTTTGAAAATAAACCAGATACTTTTTAACATCTGGCCACTTGCGGTGCATAAAGTCGATTTCCTTATAAAATTGCTCACGGATAGGGGCATCTGGTGCTACAATGGCATCTCCAGAACCCGAAACCGTACAAAAGGTACAGCCCCCATGAGCCACAGTTCCATCCCGATTTGGACAGTCAAATCCCGCATCAATAGGAACTTTGAAAGTCTTTTCTCCAAAAAGTTTTCGATAATAATCATTCAAGGTATTGTAAGATTTCATAACTTTCATTATAACAAAAATCACCAACAATCTCAAAAGCCTGACTTTCCTACAAATTCCCTTGTTTCTCATTTCCTTTAGCGTTTTTTTATGATACAATATGGGTATGATTTTAATGAAAATAGCATCTATTTTATTATTGATTTTAACCTTGGTGGTTTGCTTTATTGTCACCAAGCTTTTCGGACTTAGGAAAATAGGATTTAATTTCGCGGATCTAGCTTTTCCACTTTTGGTATTCGAGTACTACCTTATCACTGCTAAAGCCTTTACCCACAACTTTCTACCGCGACTTGGTGTTGCCCTTTCTCTCCTAGCAATCCTCCTTGTAGTCTTTTTCCTTCTCAAAAAAAGAAGTTTTTATTACCCTAAATTTATCAAATTCTTCTGGAGAGCAGGTTTTCTCCTTACCCTGATTATCTACATGGCTATGATTGTCGAATTGATGATGGTAAAATGATCACTAACCCTGTATTTAATTACCGGGTTTTTCTTTTACTCCTTTACCTAAAAAGACCAGAGGAAGCCTCTGGTCTTTTTATCACAGGTTAAACCTAAGAAAATAAATGAAAACTATCTTTCTCACGCTAGATTATTTATTTTTACGGCTTACAAAGTACAATCCACCAGTCACTGCCATCAAAGCGAGTCCTGCAACTACTGCTGTGTTAGATACTTTTTCGCCAGTGTTAGGAAGTTTAGGTTTTGGACCTGGTTTCTCTGGAGTGTAAGTATTCGTAATCGTGTAACCATCCACCGCTTTTGTATACCCTTTAGGAAGTTCTGCCTCATCAATGGTATAGGTAATTTCTTTACCATCTTGATTGCGATCAAGGTCTGTAAACTCATAAGTCCAACCACTTGCTTCTGAAGCTATTGCAGTTTTACCAGTATCTTTACCATTGGCAAGTAGTTTAACTGTAATAGATGCTGGGCGAGCGTCTTTATGGTTTTCATCACCTTTCCAGATCTTCTTACCTTTTACAGATGTTTTCTCTGGTGTATGAGTGTTAGTCACATTCATACCAGTTTCAGTAGCTGTGTAACCTGTAGGAACACCAACTTCTTTGACTGTGTACTCGATTGCTTTACCATCTTGGTAACGGTCCAGATTAATAAATTCATACTTCCAACCTGTTTCCGCTGTGGCTGTTGCTGTCTTGCCAGTATCTTTACCATTGGCAAGTAGCTTCACTGTGATAGATGCTGGACGGATACGATCTTGGTCGTTATTGTCAATCCAAGTCTTTTGTCCACTTACAGCAATTTTTTCTGGTGTATATTCATTGGTAATGGTGTACTTACCTTCTTTTTCTGTGGTGATTGTTGAAGTATATCCTTTGACAACCACTTCTTTGACAGTATACTTGATTAGTTTACCATTTTCATACTTAGGAAGTGCTTTTGATTCGAACTTCCAACCAGTTGCTTCTGATACTTCAATTTCTTGAACGACTTCTTTATCGTTTTTAAGAATTTGAACTTTCACAGATGATGTACGTTTGCCGTCTTGGTTGTTGTTATCTTTCCACACCTTAGTTCCTGAAAGGATAACTGTATCTGGATTGTGAGTGTTAGTCACTACTTGACCAGTTACAGAGGCTTCATAGCCAGCTGGTACATCTACTTCCTTGATTGAGTAAGCGATCTCTTTACCAGCTTCGTATTGTGGAAGATTTGTAAATGATGCTACCCAAGTGTTAGCGTCGGTCTTATCCTTAGCTGTCAAGGTCAATTTCTTACCTTCAACGGCTACTGGATCAGCATCTCCTACTTTTTTATAAAGTTGAACCGTTACGGACTCAGGACGTTTGCCGTCTTGGTTATTAGCGTCGTTCCATACTTTTGTTACTTTGTAGTCGATTGCTTTA
>NZ_KQ970759.1:253145-253725 GCF_001579175.1 Streptococcus oralis | reverse complement strand
TTCTGACCGTCTGCTAAAAGATTGATTGTAATCTTGGTTGGACGTTTGCCATCTTGGTTGTTCTCGTCATCCCAGTTCTTAGTTGCTTTTACATCAACTGTTTCTGGAGAATAGCTATTTGTGATAGTGAATCCTGATGCAGCGTCACCAGTAACATCAGAAGTGTAACCAGTAACAGTTACTTCTACTACAGTATACTTGATAGGTGTTCCACCTTTATCAGCATCAAGGTTTGTGAAGCTTCCAGCCCAGTTGTTTGCGGCGTTAAGCTCAAGAGTCTTACCAGTATCTTGACCATCCGCAAGCAATTTAACTGTGATAGAAGTTGGACGTTTACCGTCTTGGTTGTTCTTATCATCCCATACTTTCTTCACAGAAACTTCAGTTTTCGCTGGAGTGTAAGTGTTCTCGAATGCTTTTTCATCATCGTAAGCAACAGTTGCTTCAAGGCCACCTTTACCATTGTCCGTTACAGTAACTGTAGCAGTGATGGTTTTCGTGTCGTAGGTGATGCCTGTAGCAGTTCCAGCTTTTTCAGCAATCTTGTAAGTGAAAGTTCCAGCTTTATCGAATTCCAAGG
>NZ_KQ970759.1:245589-252693 GCF_001579175.1 Streptococcus oralis | reverse complement strand
TGTGACTTTCACTTCGAGACTATCGTATGTTACACCGTCAATAGTTTGTCCAGCGTTAGTTTCAACGATAGTGTACTTGTAAGTACCAGCTTTAGTGTATTCGATTGGAGCGAATGCCACTTTGCCATCCGCAGTGTTCTTCACTTTTTGAACTTCTGAGCCATCTTCGTCATTCTTCAAGACAAACTCAAACTCATCAGCTTTCAAGATACGACCGGTAAGAGCTTTTGTCACTTCAATAAGAGCTGGAGTTTTCTCAGCAGCGTATGTGTTTTCAAAAGTCTTATCGTCGTTTTCGTAAGCGACAGCTGCAGACAATTTGCCCTCAGCATCTGCTGTTACAGTAACTGTAACGCCAACAGGGTTGGCATCGTAAGTAACACCTTTTTCAGTTGTGTTCGCTTTTTTCTCAACGATGTGGTAGTTGTATGTACCAGCTTTGTCAAATGTTAATTCAGCAAAGTTGATATTTCCTTCCGCATCATTTGTTACTGTTTCAACAACCTTGTTTGTCTTATCATCGAACAAGTCGAATTCAAACTCTCCAGCTTTCATAACACGACCAGTCAATTTTTTAATTGCTTGGATTTGAGCTTTTGTGTTGTTGCGTTTGTTCGTGACTGTTCGAATTGCACCGTCTTTTCCTACAGTCATCTCAAATGGAGTGGGATTCAGTTCATATCCTTCAGGAGCCTCAATTTCAGTTACTGTGAAGTTCCCTTTCTTAATATCACTCTCTGAATAAATGGATGATTCTGCGATACCGTCATCATTTGTCGTCACAATCTCTTCTTTGGCAGTAGCACCTGCTGGAGGAGTAATCTTAAATTTAGCTCCTTTAAGTCTGGCTTGAGTTACTTCGTCTACCTTATAAACAATGATTTTGTATGCAGTCTCCAACTGAATTGTACCACCAGAGGTGATGATCGAATTTCCAATCTGTTTATAAATCGTTTTGCTGCTATAATCCTGAAACTCAAGAACTTGATCATTCCCTTTTACTTCAAGATTGTTCTGAACCTTAGTACCATCTGCTGGCGCAGTTGTTTTATAGCCGATACGGAAGGCGGCTGGTTTCCCATTCTTAGCTATAATAGAAGAAGCATTATTGATGGTAATCGTAAATTCAGTATAGGACTCATTCCATTTAATCTGGTAATCCTTACCTTCTTCCAAAACTTTCTCATCTTTCAGATAGTAAGATTGGTTGTACCATCCTGCTATAACACTGATTGTTTCAGGAATCATCTGCATTGGCGAAGCGTCTGGATCCACCCAATCACGAATTTCAATTTTATTGTAGGCGGCTTGTTTTGGATTAACCCTAACATACCAACTATGTAGATAGTGGCCACTCTTATTTAAAGTTTTAGAAGTCCAATCTTCTTTATAAATTAAACCATGATATTTACTAAAATTTGCACGTCCAATTCCTTCAGAATAATCAGAGGCTCCCCCTTTTTTGACCTTAATCTGATGGGTAATTTCATTAATAGTTTCACTCTTTTCAAAACGAAGAGTTTCACTGCTCAGTTCATTTTTAGAACTAAAGCCAACATAGAAAGTCCCTCTGACATGTTGAACATGAATTCCCTTCTTTTTCTCAAGATAGGTTTTTAGATTTTGTAGAGTAATGGTAACCTTACCACCATTGTTATCTCCATTTGAGACAATTTTGGTTTCACCAATAACAAGATCTGTCTCTTTATCTTTGAGTTCAAAAGTCTCATCTCTAACAGTTAATGGACTTGGAACAGTAAATGTAAAGCTATCACCATCCTCTAACTTACCATCATATGCACTTAAATCATAATCTACAACAAACTTATAGTTGGAGTAATTGTGGTGTTCTGGTGAAAGGTTATAGACCCCATTTGCATCTGGTTTTGTAAATTTCCCATTGTCAACTTCCCAAATCCCAATATTGCTAATAACATTCTTTAATTCCTTTGCCTCTACATTGTGCGGAGCAAAAACAAATGCCAGTAAACATGCTAGGGAAGTTAGGATGTATAACCAAAGTTTCTTGATTTTCATAATCTTCCTTTCTAAAAAATAGAATCATCTAAAATGCCAACTATGATTTTTAATTCCCAATATAGGTCACTCCTTTCAAACTGAGCAAAGAACAAGAGGTTTAGTATAAATAAGGTTATACTTCAACCTCTTTAGCGATAACGGTTGCTTTATTTAATATATCAACCCCCTTTGAATCTATTATAATACAATTTTATAAGTTTTTTTATTTATAACATGTAAATGTTTAAACAAAATGTTGACAGAGTGTTAATATAATATCGGAAATTTAAACTAGATATCAAAAAGGATATTTTTACATGTAAAAACCTTTTTTTATAGGAATTTTATATAATTCAAAAATAGACTCAAAAAAAATATATCAGAAAATTTACATCATTTTAAATGTTTGATTTATCTTAGCATTTATATTTAACCATTTTTATTTTACTTAATCAATATTATTTTAATCTATAATTAATATAGTTGATTATAGTGTTCATTTTCGAAACTTCTTCACCGGGAACTCTCTCTAGTCATACACAGGAAAACAAAAAAAGACCAGGGGGTTATCCCTGATCTTTCTTTACTGTACTTATTGGCTACTAAATGAGATTAATCTTCTTTTCTTCGTTTAGTTGCTACAAGACCTGCACCTAACGCTAGAAGAGCTAAACCTGCTGCTAATGCAGCTTGTCCAGATTCACTTCCTGTATTTGGCAACTGCTCTTTTTGAGCTTGATTAGCTTTACTTGAAGCAATTTCTTTTGTATCTGCTTTTTCTGATACTTGTGGTTTTGTAATTTCTTGAGGTACTGGTTTGGTCGTTTCACCAGCTGTACCAACTTCGACGATGCGATCCTGAGCCATAACTTTATCATAGCTTTCTTTTTCAGTTCGCTTGCCATTTTCAACTTCGATTAAGTGAACACGGATACCTTGTCTTCCTTCTTGAAGGATGCGAGTTTGACCTGCTGGAAGTTTGTCATTCTTTTGTTCCTGAACTTTGAAATCAATGATTTCTTCTTCTGAGATAAGCTCTGGAAGATTAAGAACGAGGTTCTTCACTTCATCTTCTGGAAGAGAAGTTCCTGGTTTAGTACCAACTTCTACAATACGATCTTGAGCAACGACTTTATCGTAAGTTTCTTTAAGCTGACGTTTTCCATTTTCCACTTCAATCAAGTGAAGACGGACACCTTGTTTTCCTTCTTGGAGGACACGAGTTTCTCCTAGATACAACTTATCAGACTTACGCTCCTGAACCTTGAAGTCGATGGTTTCTTCTTCGACTACAAGTTCTGGTCTGTTAAGGACTAGGTTCTTCACTTCATCTTCTGGAAGAGCGGTTCCTGGTTTTGTTCCAACCAAGACGATGCGGTCTGTCGGAGCCTCTACCACTTCGCGAAGTTTTTCTTCCTTAGTGCCGTCAGGATTCATCGATGTGAAGATACGTTCTTTACCAACTTTTCCTTCTTGTTCTACACGAGTTTCTCCTAGATACAGCGTTGAATCCTTTTTCTCAACTGTCTTGTAGGCCAAATCGTTTTCAACAAATTCGAGTTTTGGAAGTTCTTCTTGTACAGCAGCAACTGTCTTCTCAGAAACTGGTTTTTCCTTGGTCAACTGGATACGGTATTCCTTGACTTGTTTTCCACTTTCTGAAACAAGACGAACAAGTACTGGAAGGCTATCGTCTCCGCTATCTACAACTGTTGAAGCTACTTGATTACTTTCTTCGACTGAGACTTTTGGACGTTGACCTTTATAGGTGATTTGGTAGTCTTGGCGATCTTCAGCGAAATCAGGAAGTTCTTTTCCATCTACAAGAATCTTCGATTGAGTGCTTTCTTGAGGCAATTCGCTTGGAGCAAGGAAGGTCATCTCAATTATCGCAACACCCTTCTTATCCGCTTTGCGCTCCATACGCCATCTCATGGCTTTGGCTTTCACAGCTTTAAAGGTAACGTTAATTTCATCACCGGCTTCAATGTCTTTATCCGCACGATAAGGAACAGCTTCCCAATTTTCTGGATTGTTGAATGGATGGTCTGCGTCGTAGGCTTGGTAGTTTGAATAGTAGGTTGGCACTTCAAACTCTGGACCGACATAGCGTTCTAAAACGAGTTTAGATGGTGCATCCGTACCACTATCTGCAAAGAAGTGAAGTTTGGCTTGAGCAACAGTCCGTTCTACAATCTTACCATTTTCACGGAAGATCACACCCGCTGATACTTCTGGATTAGAAGATGGTGTTGGAGACCAGTTTGTCCAACGACGATTTTCAGAATGATCTCTATCATTGATATAGTCAACACGGTCATGAGAACTGTCGTCAATATCATTAGTTGCTGAGGCAAAGGCTTGGTTACTATTTTCATCATAGTTAGGGTTTTCTGAGAGAGCCTCACCAAGTTTGTCTGTCACTCGTACAGAGAATTCCGCAACGAGGTCACTACCAAGGACACGACCTCGAACTGTAAATTGACCTGCTTTTGTCAGATTTTCTGCTGGAACTTCTTCCCATTCAACTGCCAAGTCTTTTGTTTCATAGCCATCTTTACCTGTGAAGTAAACCGGAACCTTAGTTGGCAATTCAAGTGGTTGACCTACTTGTACCAAACGTGCTTGTTTAACCGCAGCAAGAGGTTTACGAGAAAGTAAGTCTTTGTCCTTAGTGAAATGTAGACGGTATTCTCCTAAGATGTCACCATTTTCAGCTTTCGCGATGACACGAACTGGCTCACCTTCACGAACGCTTGGAACAACCGTCGCAAGACCATTGTTGCTAACACTTGCTGTTACTGCAGGAACTTTTCCATCTACAGACTCAAGATAGTAGTCTGTCAAATCAGGGTTGAAGTTTGCTAAGTCTTTACCGTCAACTTGGATTCTCGTTTGTCCTTGTTTGGCTGCCGCAACTTGTTTCGCAAAGATTTGTACCTCTGTGATAGATGTTCCTTTCTTGCTATCAAGTCGAACCATACGAATGCGAACCGCATAGGTATCAACTTTATCAAAACTGAAATGATTCATTTCTCCAGCTTTTAATTGAGCTGGTGCTTTGAGATTGCTTACCTCTTTCCAGTTTGCAGGATCGTTAAAGACATGGTTTTCCTCACCTACAAAGCTAGGATTTTTAGGAGCTGTTGGAACAGTCTTACCAACATAATACTCAATCACATAAGACTTAGGTACACCAACTCCGTGGTCTTCGTGGAATCCGACACTTAGATTATCAACAGAACGTTTGCTCAAGATACCTGAATCTCCGAATAGGACACCGACTGAAGCTTCTGGATTAGTACGATTCCAGTTTGTCCAACGGTTGGCTGGTCGGTCATTAAAGGAAATCAATTTATCGTTGACATTTGAAACAGGATCGGTTGGATTTGAGTCTGAAGCAAAGGCAAGTGGCAATTCTGAACCTGTCCATTGGTCAGAAATATTTGCTCCTTGCTCAGTTTGAGCAGATACGCGAACATGAAGTTTAGTTGTTAATTGCGTACCTTCTAGGCGACCATTAACTGTAAAGACACCTTCCTTGGCGTATTGCTCTGAACGAATCGTATCCCAAGTAACCTTAGCTGATGAAACGTGACCATTTGAATCGTAGGTACGAACACTTTCTGGTAATTGTGGCGCTTCTGCGATTGGTGTTGTCACACTGACTTCTTCAACTGAAACGATACCTTCTACAGAGACTTTAGCACGCGCTTCAAGGTCAATTCCTTCAACTTTACCTAGTACTTCAAATGTTTGATAGGAGTCTAGTTTTTCTTTCGAAATGGCTTGCCAAATGACTTTATGAGTTTTAGGGAAACCTTTGTCATACTCAACAGTTACTGTTGTTGGAAGAGTAGGTTCTTGATGCAAGTCTGTCACTACATTTACTGGACGGATAGATTGCGCAACCTTCGTCTCAGTATTGGCCTGGATAGTGAGTTCAACTTGGCCTTTAGCTCCCTCATATTCCGCTTTCAGAGTGACTGCTCCTGGCTTATGCAATTCAAGCATTCCCTTACGGACTGCGACTTCCCCTTCACCACTTGTAGAGAAGGTTACTTTATCTGCTGGTAAAACTGCTTGTGTTCCATCTTGATAGTGGGCAAGGACAGACAATTTGACTGTTTGGTCTTCTTTGAGGCTGTCAGCTTGTTCCACTTGTAGACTCAAATGGTCAATTTTTGGTGCTTCTTCAAGGAATTGAATTGCATAGGTTTGAAGAGGGCCACCATCTTTTGGTTGAACATAGATGCTTGCACGCATGCCGTTTGCTGCACTTGCTTGGACTACAGTAACATCCGCATTTTCAGCACTTGCTACAACTTCTGGCAAGGATGCACCGTAAGCAAGAGTTCGATATTGCATTGGAGTTTGAGTAGTAAGACCAGTGACAGATTCGCCACCAACAGTTACATTTGGTACTGCAGGAGCCGCAGGATTACCTTCTTCTACCACAAGGGTAGCGTGAATAGTCTCACCACCCAGTTGACCAGTCATTTGAATACGTGATCCTGCAACTGACAGTTTAGCTTTATCTGCTTCCGAAATCTCCCACTTATCAACTTCATATTCTTGTACGCTTCCATCCGTAACAGCAATAGAAACGTATTTGTCAACAGCGCTCAAGTCTGTTCCTGGAGCAACACGCTTAACAGTTGGAAGCTCATTTGCGATTGCTAGAATTTCGACACGGGCCTCAACTTCGCGTCCATCTGCCATACCTTTAACAGTCACAACTCCTGCTTGGCTCACATCAACTGAAGACCAAGTTACTGGACGTTTTTCACGACTGCCATCACTGTAGATAAAACCGACTGTCTTCGGCATTTTTGGTTCTTTCTCAATAACAGTACGTACTTTTGGTACTTCTGTTCCGAGAACGGTCTTTTCTTGGTCTTCTTTTTTACCAGTAAAGACCGTTACTTGACCAGATTTCAAGAGATCTGAATGGGCTGTTAGAGTGAATTTACCTGCTTGCTCAGTTGATTTAACAATGGCAACACCTTTACCGTTAAAGGCTCTGCGGATCCAAGAACCGTCTGGTTGGGCCTTATAACGTTCACGACTGGCTTGTTCCCCATT
>NZ_KQ970759.1:242244-245184 GCF_001579175.1 Streptococcus oralis | reverse complement strand
TTCACGACTGGCTTGTTCCCCATTATCGACACCGACCAGTTGACCTTGTCCATGCAATTGGAAACGAACCAAATTATTGGCAGTTGGTACCACATTTCCTTGGCTGTCAACGATTTCGTAGTAGATGTAGGTCAAGTCTTTTCCATCTGCTGCGATTGCATGTTCTTCCTTGACGAGGCGAACACCTGCAGGTTGGCCTGCAGTCGTGATCTTATCACGGGCAATTTCTTTTCCAGCTTCATCGCGAGCTACAGCTTCTAAAGTACCTGGTTGGTAAGCAACCTTCCACTCAAGGTAGAGTTCCTTGGCATTGGCACCTTCTTGGTAAGTTCGTCCATCGCTAGTTTGTTTCTTGTTAAACTTCTTAACCCCAAGAGATTGACCATTCAAGAACAATTCTACGCTTGCAGCGTTTGAGTAAGCACGAACTGGAATCTTACCTTCTGAGTCAGCAACATTTGCTTTTAGACTAGGATCTTCCCAGTTCCAGTGAGGAAGAAGGTGAACCATTGGTTTCTTCTTGACAGAAACCCATTGGCTTTGGTAGAGGTAGAAGTCATGTTTTGGAATACCCGCTGTATCTACAATACCAAAGTAAGAACTCTTAACTGGTGTATGGTTTTGGTTGTGCCATGGTGTAGGCTCCCCAATATAGTCTGTACCGGTCCAGATAAATTGTCCTGCGTAACCAGCATTGTCGCGGTCAAAAGTCCATGAAGCGGTTGCAGTTTTACCCCAACCAACACGGTCATTTCCATAATCGGACTGTTCGTAATTACGCTCAGGTCCGTTACTATGTTTCAATTCCTGTTCAGGGCGATAGTAACTTCCACGTGTACGCGTAGCTGAAGATGTCTCAGAACCGTAAATCAACCAGTTAGGATGTTTTGCACGAAGAGCTTTGTAGTTGTCTTCAGAATAGTTGAATCCAACCGCATCCAGTTCATCAGCAATTTTCTCATGTCCACCACTACCATTACCGAAACGGAACTTATCTGCACCCATGGTAACGTAACGAGTCTTATCAACATCCTTGATAACTTTGACCAAACGTTTAACAGTTGCTAGAGAGTGGGCATCACCATTAGCTTCACCGATTTCATTACCAATTGACCACATGAAGATAGCAGGGTTGTTTTTGCCTCTTTCGACCATGGTACGAAGATCGTAGTCAGACCATTTTTCACCTTTTCTTGCTTCTGGGTGAGTGGCATCTTTTTCAAAGAAACGACCATAGTCATAAGGTTTCTTGCCACCATACCAAGTATCAAAGGCCTCTTCCTGAACGAGCAAACCCAGTTCTGCAGCGATTTGCAAGGTTTGCTCACTAGCAGGGTTATGAGTTGTACGGATGGAGTTGACCCCCATCTCCTTCATTTGTTTGAGACGACGGTATTCTGCCTTATAGTTTTCTTCTGCTCCAAGCGCTCCGTGGTCATGGTGCAAGGAAACACCATGGAATTTAATGCGTTCACCATTCAAAGAGAAACCTTCATTTGGAGTCCAATGATAGTAACGGTAACCAAACAGATCCTTCTTAGCATCAACCAATTGACCGTCACGGTAAACACGCGTAATCAATTCGTACAAGGCAGGTTTATCATTTAAAACGGTCCAGAGTTTTGGTTGTTCAACTTCTAAAATCGCATCAAGACTTGTTGACTCATGTGCTTTCAAGGTACGGCTCGCTGTACGAACCAAGCCTGTTACAGCCTGACCACCACGTTCAACGATTTGATACTCTGCCACCAATTCATGGTCTTTATCATCTGTATTGACGATTTTGCTGGCTACATGCGTTTCAACCTTGCCATGTTGCTGTTGTTCTAGTTTTGGTGTTAAGATGGTTGTACCATTTTTCTCAACATGAACCTTATCTGTCACTTGCAAGGTCACATCACGGTAGATACCACTACCTGAGTACCAACGGCTACTTGGTTGTTTGTTGACTGCATGGACGGCAATCACATTCTCACGACCATCTTTGTGAAGGTATTTGGTGATATCGTATGAGAACTGGTTATAACCATTTGGATAATGCCCCACTAACTGGCCATTGACATAGACTTGAGAGTCCATATAGACACCATCAAAGGTCACTCGAACATTTTTCTTGAGATCTTTTTCATCAAGTTTAAAGGTCTTGCGATACCAAGCTTCACCACCATTGAGCTGTCCACCCTCGTTTTGGGCAGGTGACTGATGGTCAAAATCGTTAAAGATACTCCAGTCGTGTGGGAGATCCAATTTTTGCCATGTTGATACATCGGCATCTGATTTCACAGCTTCTTTAGGATTCGCATTGAGTTTAAAGTGCCAATTTTGATTAAAATTCACTTTTCTATCTTCAATCATTTGATTTACTTCTTCATTTGTCGCAGCTTTCAAATCTTCCTTGACAGGCTTTTCTTGACTTGAAGCTTGAGATTCTACCTTTGGAGCTGTTTCTTCAGGTTTTAGTGACGCTTTCTCCTCTTTTGGAGCTACAGGTTCCTCTTCTTTCTTCTCTGGTTTGCTTGCTTCAATTTGAGCAGCTTGACTTTGATCGACACTTACAGCCTCGTTCTTCTCTGCTACTGCTTGATCCTGTTTTTCCTCCACTGCTGGACTTTCCTCTTTTGCTTGTTCTACAGTGTGCGCAATAGGAGTTTCATCCGCAAAAACTGGTGATTCTCCAACAACACTTCCTCCAAATAGAACAGCACAGGTTCCAATCATGACAGAGCAAGCTCCTACGGCAAACTTGCGAATGCTGTAGACTCTTTTACGATTCCAATGGCCTTTTTCCATAAAATCCTCCTTTAGTAACCGCTTCCATTTCTTTGTAAGCGCATTACTTTTCCATAGCCTTTTATCCTTATTTTATAAAATAATATAGGAAATTTCAATACCCTAAACACAAAAAATCATATTTTTGATTGTTTTTTCTAAAATTTGTAG
>NZ_KQ970759.1:214332-242169 GCF_001579175.1 Streptococcus oralis | reverse complement strand
ACTTATAATTAAAGATCCCCCCTGCCAACTTATCAGCTAGCTTGGGGAAGAGGGTATAAAACTTATGGGCTAGGTTCAACAAAACTGGGAGATTGAGTTCCCGTTTGTTTTTTCCTATGGTTTTGACAATCTTTCTAGCGACTGCATCTGGTTCTAAGAGAAAGCGGTCGACAGATTTGAGGTAGGTCCCATCTGGGTCTGCCTGGTTAAAAAAGGCAGTACGAATCGGTCCTGGATTGACCGTCGTTAGATAGACACCATAGGGCATGAGTTCGAGGCGCAGAGCGTTGGAAAAACCAATAGCCGCAAACTTGGTTGCTGAGTAAAGACTAGACTTGCTAGTCGCTATCAAACCGGCCATGCTGACGATATTGATGATATGGCCTTTACGACTTTCCTTCATGCGCTCCGCAAGGCGACGAGACAAGTTCATCAGAGCAAAGGTATTGACCTCGAACATCTGGTGAATGTCTTGCTCAGAAATCTTGTCAAATTCTTCAAAAATTCCATAGCCAGCATTGTTAATCAAGACATCAATCTTGCCATAACGGAGATAGAGGTCAGCTACCAGAGATTCTAGGGCTGAGTCATCAGTAATGTCGATTTCAATCAATTCCATATGGGCATGATTTCCATAGAGTTGTCCTAGTTTTTCCTTATTTCTACCTAGCAAAATGAGTTGGTCATTTGGCAAGAGTTTGACCATTTCTTGAGCTAGACCACCGCTAGCACCTGTAATGAGAATTGTTCGCATACTTATCCTTTTTCAATCTTTTAGATTTTCACTTCTTCCAAGTCTTTAACCACATGGACATTTTCAAAAATCGTTGCAGCATCTTTCTTAAGCTGACTAATATCCTTTGAGAGGAAGCGGGCACTGATATGGTTGAGCAAGAGGCGTTTGGCTCCTGCTTCTGCTGCTACTTGTGCAGCTTGCATATTAGTAGAGTGACCATGGTTACGAGCGATTTTCTCATCACCCTTGCCATAAGTCGATTCATGGACCAGGACATCGGCATTAACAGCTAGACGCACACTAGCATTGGTTTTGCGGGTGTCACCAAGTATGGTGATAATCTTACCAGGACGGGGAGCTGAGATATAGTCTGCCGCCTTGATTTTAGTCCCATCATCCAAAACAACATCCTGACCGTTTTTGATTTTTCCAAAAAGCGGGCCAAATGGAACGCCAGCTGCCTTGAGTTTTTCAGCATCCAAGGTACCTTCTAAGTCCTTTTGCATGACACGATAGCCAACACAGAAAATAGTGTGATCCAGCTCCTCTGCATACACAGTGAATTTATCGGTCTCAAGGATTTTCCCTAGAGAATCTTGATCAAACTCATGGAAATGAATGCGGTAAGGCAGACGAGAACCTGATACACGAAGACTGGTTAAGACAAATGACTTGATCCCTTGAGGTCCATAGATTTCCAAATCTGTCTGCTCTTCATTGGCCTGAAATGCACGGCTAGAGAGAAATCCTGGCAAGCCAAAGATATGGTCTCCATGCAAGTGAGTGATAAAGATTTTGCTGACCTTACGTGGTCGAATCGTGGTTTCCAGAATGCGATTTTGTGTTCCTTCGCCACAGTCAAAGAGCCAAACTTCGTTAATCTCGTCCAAGAGTTTCAGGGCGAGGCTTGAAACGTTGCGGGCTTTGGAGGGCTGACCTGCCCCCGTTCCTAAAAATTGAATATCCATTCGATGCTTTCTAATTAATCAATATATAACATAGCAGTGCGGTTTTCCGAGCGATAATAAAGCTTGCCAGAAAAAGCTCTAGCTTCTTGTAGTAAATCCTCTTGGCTGTAACCTTTGAGACGCTTACGACCATCTGCTAAGGTTTCCAGGTCTGTCAAAACTGTAAGACTTTCTACATTAACAACTTCCTCATCTCCTAAAGCCTTCATGTAAATCTTACCAGACTCCACAAAAACTAGCTGATGGGGGAAAATTTGCGCAATCTCAAAAAGTAAGTCATCCGAGATTTCCTCTTCATTTTCAGAGAAGATTCGACCCAGG
Source organism: Streptococcus oralis (assembly GCF_001579175.1). Taxonomy (GTDB): domain Bacteria; phylum Bacillota; class Bacilli; order Lactobacillales; family Streptococcaceae; genus Streptococcus; species Streptococcus oralis_O. The sequence goes on along the minus strand of NZ_KQ970759.1, from coordinate 240,144 downwards.
CCCTCACTCTCATAGCAAAAACCAAAGGATTTACCGGACAGATTCAGACGGATAAAAGGCTTGTTTTCAAAGGTGAAACTTGGCTCAGCATTGTAGAGGTTCAGTTCATGACTGATTTCTGAAAAATAATCCGTCGCCGCTTCAGGACTCTTTTTCTGGTAGAGTTCAGCAAAGTAGGCATTGACTACACTCGGAGGAGGGGTGATAAGTGCCAACTGCTCCTGCTCTGTTTTGCCAGCTAGAAGTTGATCCAGATAGACCTTATCCAGACTTGTATACCCCCCATACTTTAGAGCCAACGTTTTAATATCAGTCATAAAATTCCTCTAACCTCCATTTATTTTTCTCAGAAATGTAGCCTGTAATCACTTCTCCATCATCTTGGTAGGCACGATCTTCCAGAATCGCTACATTTTCTAAATCATGAATCTTGTAAGACTTTGAAAAAGGCACGCGCAGGGTAAAGACTTCAAAAATATCCTTGATCTTCTCCAAAAACAATGCTTGCAAGTTCTCACGACTATCCTCAGACTTGGCAGAAATGAGGGCATAAGGCGTTTGGGTAGGCGTGAAATCCTCCACCAAATCCGCTTTATTATAAAGGGTCAGGCGGGGAATATCCTCCATGTCCAGGTCTTTCATGATGGACAGGACTGTTTTTTCATGCTCCTCGTGATAAGGATTGCTGGCATCGATGACATGAACCAGAAGGTCTACATGCTTGCTTTCTTCCAAGGTTGACTTGAAACTGGATACCAATTCAGTCGGTAAATCTTGGATAAAGCCAACCGTATCAGTTAAAGTCACCTGTAGATTGCCTCCCAGATGGATGCTTTTAGTTGTCGCATCCAGGGTCGCAAACAATTCATCAGCCTCATACTGGGTCTTGCTGGTCAAGGTGTTCATGATGGTTGACTTCCCAGCATTGGTATAGCCAATCAAACCAATCTTAAAGGTGCCTGACTCCAGACGTTTTTCTCTGACTGTTGCCCGATTTTTCTCAACCACCTTGAGCTGGCGCTCGATATCTGTGATTTGATTGCGAACACTACGACGGTTCAGTTCCAGCTGGCTTTCACCAGGTCCACGGGAACCAATTCCCCCAGCCTGACGGCTGAGCATAATTCCCTGACCAACCAAGCGAGGCAAGAGATACTTAAGCTGGGCCAAATGCACTTGGAGTTTTCCTTCATGGCTTCGAGCCCGCATAGCAAAGATATCCAAAATCAACTGCATACGGTCAATAACTTTAACACCCAGAACTTCCTCTAGATTGACATTTTGCCGTGGTGTCAGACGGTTGTTGACAACGACAGTGGTAATTTCTTCTGCATCCACCATCCGCGCAATCTCTTCCAACTTACCAGAACCGACGAAAGTCTTGGAGTCATACTTTTCCCGTTTTTGCCTGTAGCTATCTACAACGACTGCCCCAGCTGTCTTAGCCAGACTAGCCAATTCTTCCATAGAGAGGTCAAAATTGTCCATGCCCTGTAATTCCACACCAATGAGTAGGACGCGTTCCTCTTTTTTCTCCGTTTCAATCATCTAAAAACTCCTCTATCTGGCTTAAAATGCGGTCCTGCACGCCAGGCTCTCCTATCTGATAAAAGGTGACCTGCATGCGATTACGGAACCAGGTCAGCTGACGCTTGGCAAAACGACGCGTCGCCCGCTTGAGACTCTCGCTCGCTTCCTCAAGAGTTTGCTCCCCACGGAAATAAGGAAAGAGTTCCTTGTAGCCAATGCCTTTAGCTGCCTGCACATCTGGATAATGATCAAAGAGCCACTTGGCCTCATCCAAAAGACCAGCCTCAAACATCAGATCCACTCGGTGGTTGATACGCTCATAAAGCTGACTGCGTTCATCATCCAAGCAGATAATCAATGGTTCATAAGGACTTTCCTGATTTTCCAAATCCTGATTAAAATGGGCGATTTCTAAGGCACGCATGGCACGACGACGGTTAAACTGGGGAATTTCAAGTCCTGCTTGCTCCACAAGATGGGCTAATTCATCATTTGTAAAGGCATCCAAACTAGCTCGATAGGCTAAAATCTCCTCATGAGGTGTTTCTCCACCTAGATGGTATCCTTCCAACAAACTCTGGATATAAAGCCCTGTACCACCCGCGATAATCGCTAGCTTACCACGGTTATGAATATCCTCAATAGCCTTCCTAGCTTCCGAAACAAAATCAAAAGCCGAGTAAGACTCGGTCACCTCTCTGACATCAATCAAATGATGAGGAACAGCAGCTTGCTCCTCTGGGCTAGCCTTGGCCGTCCCAATATCCAACCCTCTGTATACTTGCTGACTGTCACCACTGACGACCTCTCCACCAAAGCGCTTGGCCACTTCAATAGCAAGGGCTGTCTTCCCAACAGCAGTCGGTCCAACAATCACAATTATTTTTGTTTTCATCTTTTTTCCTTGAAAAATTTCCATTTTTTCGTTACTATTATTATATCACAAAAAGGTCAGTCAGAAAAATGCTACCACTTGAGGAGCCTGGCTGATCGGGAAGATAAAGGAGGAAGACTCATGGCTAAAGGATTCGCTAAAGGTCTTGTAACAGGTGTCGCAGGAACTGTCGCTGCTGTTGCAGGTGCAGTATACGCAATTAAAAAGAAAGTGATTGAGCCAGAAGAGCAAAAAGCAGCTTTCATCGAAGAAAACCGCAAGAAAGCAGCTCGCCGCCGCGTATCACATTAATCAAAAAAAGAAGTTGAGAAATCTCAACTTCTTTTTATTTTCTTAAATAGCCAAATCAAACTTCAGCTGTGGCTTAACCGGATCATAGTCAACTAACTCAAAATCTTCCGCTTTGATATCAAAGAAATTAGTCTTGTCTGGTACATTCAAGACCAAACGTGGTTGGCAATTTGACGGATCACGACGGAGTAATTCCTGAGCTTGTTCAAACTGATTATCATAGATATGAAGGTTGTTGATAAAATAGAAAAACTTCCCAACCTTCCAGCCGAAATGCTTGGCAATCATCATCTGCAAGGCTACGTACTGCATAGCGTTAATGTGGTGGGCCACCAGCATATCGTTAGAACGCTGAGTCAAGGTCGCATCCAGATAGATTTCTCCATCAACACGACGGACATCAAACATGGTCTGAAAGGCGCATGGAAGGAGGCCGTCTGTCTCCTCAAATGCTTGGTAATCCCAGAGTGAGATGATATTGCGACGATTCCAAGGATTGGCTTCCAACTGCTTGAGAATCTTATTAATGATATCGTGTTTCTTAACGACTGCCCCATAGCGCTCACCGATGGTTCCCGTATCTCCCACTTCCCAGTCATTCCAGTAGTGAACATTGTACTTGTCATTGAGAACATCTAAGCTATTAGACTGATCTTGGTAAATCCAGAGTACTTCCTTGATGGCGGATTTGATTGCAATGGGACGCAAGGTTGTGATGGGAAATTCCCCCTTAGACAAATCATACTCCGCAAAGGCGCCCGTTATGTACTTGGAATTAGCAACAGTCCCATCCTTGTACTTGGGACGTGCTTGTTCAGAAAAGACACCGTCTTTGAGGATTCGTTCAATATTTTCTTTAAAAATCGTATCTGCTTTTGTCATTTTCTCTCACCTCATTTATTGTCCTAACTAGTATAGCATAAAAAAAGAAAGGAGGAAAATCACTGGCTTTAAAGTAGTGTTTTTCTCCTTTTATGATCTTATTGCAATACAAGTGATGCTGCTCCGATAACTCCAGCGTCATTTCCTAGAGTTGCAAGAGCCAATTTTGTGGATGTGCGTACTTGAGGGAAGGTATTTTCGTCGTAGACTTTTTGAACACCTTGGAGAAGGAATTCTCCAGCTGCTGACACACCACCACCGATAACGATTGTTGATGGGTTTAGGATTGAACCGATATTAGCACAAGCGATTCCCAAGTAACGTGAGAAGTTTCGGTAAACGATCAAGGCAAGGTCATCCCCTTCTTTTGCAAGGTCAAAGACAGTTTTAGCAGTTACTTCTTCACCGTCATCAATCAAGCGTTTCAAGGCTGCATCGCCTTCGTATTCATCAGCATAACGACGTGTCAAGTTGACAATCCCTGTTGCAGAAGCAACTGTCTCCAAACAGCCTTTCTTACCACAAGTACAAGCGATTGGTTGGTCAAAGTCAACAGTGATATGACCAAGTTCTCCTGCCGCACCAGCGACACCGTGAAGCAATTTGCCTTCTGCCACGATACCGCCACCAACACCTGTACCAAGTGTCATAAAGACAACGTCTGGTTGGTTTTCACCAGCACCCATCCAGCGCTCACCAAGAGCAGCTACGTTGGCATCATTATCGATGAAGAATGGAATACCCAAGGCTTTTTCAATCTTTTCTTTAATTGGTTGAAGGGTTTTCCAGTTGAGGTTGTAGGCACCGATAACAGTTCCTTTTTCACGGTCAACCACACCAGGTGATCCCATTCCAATGCCTCGGAAATCCGTAGATGACAATCCAAGCAAGTCCAAACGATGCTGAATAGACTCAATCATATCATCTACAATATGACTTCCCTCATCCAAAATATTAGTCTTGATAGACCATTTTTCTTGGATTTCTCCCTCTTGAGTTAAAATTGCAAACTTGATAGATGTTCCACCAAGGTCAATCCCAATAATCTTTTGACTCATCGTCTTCTCCTTTTTAATTGAAAATGCTTACAGATATAGTATAACAAAATCGTCTGTTTTGTGCAAAGGTTTGCGTGAATTTATTCTCATTTAATCACTTTCTTTATTCCAAAGTTTGCTAACTTAAGATTCAATCCTCAACTCATACAAACCTCTCACTGCGTTACAGCCATAGACAGCTTCTGCTTGGTTCAAGTCTGCCAAAGTCAAGACTTTTTCCTCTACCTGTCCTGTTTTTAGCAAATGCTGACGATAGATTCCTGGCAAAATTCCTAGACTGGTAGGCGGTGTGTAGAGTTTACCATTAATTTTTAAGATCAGATTTCCAATAGAAGTTTCCAATAGCTCTCCTGCTGCATTATGGTAAATCTTCTCTTGCTCTCCTAGGCTTAAATGTGGTCTATGAGTTGTTTTAAAGTAGGTAAATGATTGATTCAAATCTGCTTCTTGCAGACAAAGTTTGGCTTTGCAGAAACTTGGGCTGAGGGGTGTTAAGATTTGGCGACTGAGTTCCATCTCTCCAGACTTGCTGATAGTAATTCGCAAACGATAGTCTTGGTGAGAATCACAAGCTTGACACTCTTCCTCTATCTTTTGTCTCAGTTCTTCTGGGTCAAAAGGAAAGGAAAAATAACGACTCGCCTTTGTCAATCTTTTCAGATGTTGATCTTCAAATAGCAAACGTTTCTGGCTGATTTTCCCTGTAGTAATCAATTTGAAACGAGCTTGTTTACGATAGAGAACAGCCGCCTTTTGATGCACTTCACGGTATTCAGACTCCCAGGTGCTATCCCAAGTAATCCCGCCTCCAACTCCATAAATGGCTTGGCCCTTGTGAAGTTGAATGGTCCGAATGGCGACATTGAAAATTCGTCGCCCATTTGGAAGCAAGAGACCAATCGTTCCACAGTAAACTCCTCTGGGTTGTGGCTCCAAGTCCTTGATGATTTCCATGGTTGCAATTTTCGGAGCTCCCGTTATTGATCCACAAGGAAAGAGAGAGCGAAAAATGGCAACCAAGTCCACATCCTCTCGCAACTGACTCTTGATGGTCGAAGTCATCTGCCAAACAGTCGAATACTGCTCCACTTGGCACAGACGCTCCACATGCTCACTGCCCACTTCAGAAATACAGTTCATATCATTGCGCAAGAGATCCACAATCATCATATTTTCAGAGCGATTTTTAGGATCCTGTTCTAGCCAGCTAGCTTGGACAAGGTCTTCTTGGTCAGTCACTCCCCGCTGAGTCGTTCCCTTCATCGGGCGGGTCGTTAATTCTCGGTCATTTTGCTCAAAAAAGAGCTCTGGGCTCATGGAAATCACTACCATCTCGTCATGTTCCACATAGGCATTGTAGCCTGCCTCCTGCTCTACCACCATACGATTGTAGATGGCAAAAGGAGTGGCACTTAGGTCTTGCTTGAGTTGGACAGTGTAATTGACCTGATAGGTGTCTCCCTGACGCAAATGATGGTGAATCTGGGCAATAGCCTCTTCATAGTTCTCTGCAGATGTTTCTTCCTGCCACCTTGAAGGCAGATCTATTTCCTCATAAGTCAGAGGAATAGACGATGTTTCCACCTTATCATGAACTGTAAAATATAGCAGATACTCTGCCAGTAAAGGAGTTTTATGAACTGCTAATTTCTCCTCAAATGCAGGTGCAGCCTCGTAACTGACATAGCCCACTACATAATAGCCCTGCTCTTGGTAGCTTTCCACCTGTGCCAGCAGGTCCGCCACTTCTGCTAAATCTCTCGTTTTTAACTCTTTGATAGGCTGAGTGAAGGTGTATCTCTCCCCCAAAGCCCTAAAATCTATCACTGTTTTTCTATGCATACCTTAAGTATAGCACAAAAAAGCCGACCTAGAACAGCTAAATCCAGCTTTGTTTACTGATTTCTATAACGAAAAAAATTCTCTACTTTACTTTTTCTACGTTTGGCAATTTTCCTTCAGATGGCGTCCCTTCTTCTTGTAAAAACTGATCTTATTTGGAGCACTTTACACAAAAATTCAACAAAAAAATAACAGAGGAAGTCCTGGTATCTATACCATTTTTCCTCTGTCTTTTACTTTTCTTCTGTTACTACAGAATAAGTTCACGACTTTCTGATAGAATCTTGTGGATACTGCGCACGCGCACCACCAATGAGTTTTGGACGGCTAGCTAGAGCCATTACGTGGGCGTGCCCAATCTCACGCAAAACTGGTCGAATCGGAACCTGAACATGCTTGACATGCATGCCAATGGCAGTGTCTCCGATATCCAATCCAGCATGGGCCTTGATAAATTCAACCTCTACTGGATCCTGCATAAACTTGAAGGCTGCCAACTGACCTGAACCTCCTGCATGGAGAGTAGGAAGGACGCTGACCATTTCCAGACCAAACTGCTCTGCCACCTGACGTTCAACAACGAGAGCTCGATTGACATGTTCACAACCTTGAACAGCTAGATGAATTCCTTTATCCTCTAGGATATCTAGGATGGTTTTCACAATGATTTCCCCAATTTCTTGACTGGATTCCTTGCCAATCTGACCACCTATAACCTCACTAGAAGAAAGGCCCAAAACAAAGATAGCTCCTTGCTTCAAATTAGCCTTTTCTAACACATCTTCAACAATCTGGCTTGTTGCTCTTTGAATATCTTTTTCCTTCATACTTGATACCTCTTTTGTCATTATCTATCATATCGTTTTTTCTACGTTTTAGCAAGATAGACAACCTAGAAAGCTTGCCCAATTACGCATAAAACTCCCAGAATTGACTGGGAGTTAGCTAGTTTCTATTCCATTTATGTATATTTTAACCGTCGTACCTTTTGAGGGAATAGAATCAATCTTCATTTGGTAATCTTCTCCAAAGTGAAGTTTGAGACGTTGGTCAACATTTTTGAGCCCTACTCCCCCACGTTTGAGCTGGGACTGACTACTCTTATCTGCAACTTGGAAACCCACACCATCATCCTCTATGATAATGATTAGACCTGATTCCTCTTTCTCCACTGAAAGCCTAATATGCCCCTTGCCTTCCTTTTCCTTGATGCCGTGATAAAGGGCATTTTCTACAAGGGGTTGTAGCACCAGTTTAGGCAATACTAAATTATCAAAGACAGAATTTTCATCAATTTCATATTCCAGCTTATCCCCATAACGTTGTTTCTGGATAAAGAGGTACTGGCGGACATGATTGATTTCATCAGACAGGAAAATCAAGTCCTTTCCTTGATTGAGCGCCAAGCGGAAATAGGTTGCCAAGGACTTGGTCACCTGAACCACTCGCTGACTATCCTGAAATTCAGCCATCCAGATGATAGTGTCCAAAGTATTATAGAGAAAATGCGGATTGATCTGACTTGACAAGGCTTGAAGTTCATACTGACGGGTCGTTTCTTCCTGCCTGCGAACATCTGCCATCAACTGATCAATCTGATCCAACATAGCATTGAACTGGCGAGTCACTTCTCTCAGTTCATGGGCACCAGTTTCCTTGGCACGCAGATTCTGACCACCAGAAGCAATTTCCAGCATGGTTTCTCTCAGGTTCTTCAAAGGCGCAATCCAGCGTTTGAGACTGAACCACACCAAGCAGAGACAGGCAAGAAGAGATAAGGCACTAGCAGCAAGCAAGGTCCACATGAGTTGACTCCGAACCTGGTCTAACTTCTCCAACGAAGACACGCCTATAACCGTCCAATCAGTTCCTGCAATCTTTTCCTGACTCACATAGGATTGGTGGTCTGGAGTATAACCCTGCCCTGTCTCAATATAGGGTTTCATGGCCTCCATTTCACTCGCTGAGCTATAGACAGTACGTTTAGGATGGTAGACAAATTCATGATTTTCATTGATGATAAAGGCAAAACCCTGCTGGCCTAACTGGAGTTGGTTGAGATAGGCTTCCAAGGTTTCGTAAGAAATGTCTAATCGAAGCACTCCAAGATTGGCCCCCTCTGCATCAACCAGTTCCTGAGTGACAGAAATGACCCACTGGCTGTCTGATTTACGAGCTGGGGTTAAAACTGGCTTAGCCCCCTGATGAATGGCCTTTTGGTACCAATCCTCAGCCATCATATCTGAGGAAGTTTTCATCTGTACACTGTCATCAGTGGAAATGACCTGACCAGACTTGGTTACCAAAACCACCGTTTTCAAGTCCTGGTCTGCCTTTAAGATGGTCAAAAATAGATCTCGGATTTCCTCGACCTTGTCTTGACTGGGATTCTCAGTATAGGCTAGGACATCCTTCTGCTGGGTCAAACTAGTAGAGGTGTTTTCTAATTTTTTAATATAAGACTGGATAAAGTGGCTAGTTTGACTGATGGTCGTTTGGCTATTGCCCTCTATAGTGGCCTCAATGGCTGATGAACTCGATTGATAGTAGAAAGTCCCAACCATAGCTAGTAGAATGAGAAAGACCAGAAAGATGGAAATAACCATTCTTACTAGGAGTGAAGAACGCTTCATCGACCTTCTCCCTTCTTAAACTGACGAGGTGTCACACCTGCAATCTGTTTAAAACGTTGTGTAAAGTAGTTCATATCTTCAAAACCAACCTTTTCTGCAATCTCATAAATCTTTAAATCTGTGGTCAGAAGCAAGAGCTTGGCTTGTTTGACACGTTCTCTCACCAAATAATCCTGAAAAGGTAGGCCCAACTCTTTCTTAATCAAGGAACTCAGATAAGTCGAACTAAAGCCCAAGTCACTGGCCAAGCTCTTTAAACTGAATTGACTATCAGCTAGATGGGACTGGATCTTCTGGGCTATGTTTCCTTCAAACTTATCGGTCAGTAAATCTTGTAACTGTTCTTCCTTTTCTTCCTTGTCTAGTTTTTGCTTGATTTTCCCTAACATTTCCTCAATATCCTGACGAGAAAAGGGTTTGAGCAGGTAATCATCTACACCGAGTTTGACAGCAGACAAGGCATAATCAAAATCATCATAACCCGTCAAAAATACCAGATGCACCTGAGGATAGGTTTCTCGTACCAGACTGGCCAACTGGATGCCATTTAGCTGAGGCATATTGATATCAGTTAAAATGATATCTGGCACCTGCCTTTGAATCAAGTCCCAAGCCTGTCTTCCATTTTCAGCCTGACCGATGATTTCCATATCGTAGGCTGCTACATTGACCAGCTTGCTCAAGCCTTGTCTTACCAGATATTCATCTTCTACGATTAAGATTGTGTAGGTCATGCTCTGCTCCTTTGTCACTTACTAGTATCAGTATAGCAAAATTCTCCTCTAACTGCTTAGGAAAGACTTCTTAATCAACATAATCTAGTAAATAGGCATAGCCTTTTTCTTCCATTTGGTCTTTGGGAATAAAGCGGATAGAGAGACTATTGATACAGTAGCGTAAGCCACCCTTGTCCTGAGGCCCATCTGTAAAGACATGGCCAAGGTGAGAATCTCCAACTCGGCTTCTCACTTCCATGCGCGTCATATTGTAGGACTTATCTTCCTTGTAAGTGGCAACATCTGGACTAATTGGTTGGGTGAAACTAGGCCATCCGCAACCAGACTCAAACTTATCCTTTGATGAAAAGAGGGGTTCGCCAGTTGCCACATCCACATAGATACCAGATTCAAATTTATCCCAATAGCGGTTTGAAAAAGCTCGTTCTGTTTGATTTTTCTGGGTAACGGCATACTCCTCAGGTGACAAGGTCTTTTTCAACTCTTCATCGCTTGGTTTAGGATATTTGCTGGAATCGATGACGGGGTAGGCAGCCTGATTAACATTGATATGACAGTAGCCATTTGGATTTTTCTTGAGGTAGTCTTGGTGATAGTCCTCAGCCACCACAAAATTCTTCAAGGCCTCCTTTTCAACTGCCAAAGGCTGGTCGTATTTCTTAGCCACCTCATCAAAGACTTGGTTGATTACTTCCAAATCCTTGTCATCTGCGTAATAAACACCAGTACGGTACTGGGTCCCCACATCATTTCCTTGTTTATTTTTGCTGGTTGGATTGATAATGCGGAAGTAATGAAGAAGAATTTCTTTGAGGGAAATTTGATTAGCATCATAAGTGACATGGACGGTTTCCGCATGACCTGTTTGGTTGATCAATTCGTACTTGGTTGTTTCCCCTCTACCATTTGCATAGCCTGAAACGGCATCTGTCACTCCAGGCACGCGTGAGAAGTATTCCTCCACTCCCCAGAAACATCCCCCTGCTAGATAAATTTCGTGCAAGTCTGCGTCTGTACTATTTTCTGTTTTTTTCACTGTTTTTCCTCCTTGACTAACTGACGCTTTCTCAATTTGCGACGTATCTGTCTGCCCTGCATTTCGCATCAATAGAAAATAGAAACCGATTAGGGCTAGGAGAATGACCCCTGCCAAGACAAACAATTTTACTTTATCATTCATAGCCTTTCTCTACCCCATTTCCTTTAATGTTTTTAAAATCATATCCTTATCCATAAAACCTGGTTGCGTTTTGACCAGCTTGCCTTCCTTGTCTATAAAGGCTTGAGTGGGGTAAGAACGAACACCATAACTTTCCAAAAGTTTGCCCGACGGATCAATTAAAACCGGTAAATTTTTATAATCCAATCCCTTGTACCAGTTCTTAAAGTCTGCTTCCGCTTGTTCTCCCTTGTGTCCAGGTGACACTACCGTCAAGACCACATAATCATCACCAGCTTCTTTAGCGATTTCGTCCGTATCTGGAAGGCTAGCCAGACAGATGGAACACCAAGAAGCCCAGAATTTAAGATAGACTTTCTTGCCTTTGTAGTCAGATAAACGATAAGTCTTACCATCTACTCCTGTTAGTTCAAAATCAGCAACCGCCTGACCCTTGGTGGCAGTTTGCGAGCTGACTTGTTCTGTTTTGGATTGCTCCTTCATAGTAGCTTCATCTGACATGTTTTTAGCCGAACAGGCTGCCAAGCAACAGATTGAACCTACTCCAAGGAGACATGTTTGCCATTTTTTCATTTCTTTTTCCTCTCTATTCAAATAATGTAGTCAAAATGGAAGCATTTCCCAAAAGCACCAAGATTCCCATTACGATAATGAGGAAACCACCCACTTTTTTGAGGGTTCCGAGGTAGGGATGGAGTTTTCGGAAATGTTTCAAAACATAGCTGGAGGCGAGAGCTAGAACCAAAAATGGTAGCGCCAAACCTAGCGTATAAACCAACATGAGACCAGCTCCCTGCCAAGCACCTGAGCCACCTGAAGCCGCTAAGGCCAAAACAGACCCCAGAACCGGACCTACACATGGCGTCCAAGCAAAACTAAAGGTTAACCCCAGTAAAAATGCCTGACTATAGCCGTTACCCTTTTGCCCCTGTCTCTTTAATTGTAGCCTTCTTTCCTTGTAGAGCCCCTGCAAATGTAAAACTTCCATCTGGTGCAAGCCCAAGAGAATGATAACCGCACCCGTCACATACTGAAACCAAGAAGCATACAGCAAATTGCCTAAAAAACCAGCTCCATAGCCTAGTAAGATAAAGATAAAAGAAATCCCCGCTATAAAGGCCAGAGTTCGCAATAAACTAACAAGTGAGATTGAAATTTTTCCGCTAGAAGCCTGAGCACCATCTTTGTCATCCAACAAGACCCCTGCATAGACCGGTAACAAGGGTAAAATACAAGGAGAAAAGAAGGAAAGAATTCCAGCAAGAAAAACACTGATAAAAAAGATAATCGTATCCATTACCTTCCTCCATTCTTTGATTTGATAGGACTATTATAGCTCCAAAACTCCAGAAAAAACAGGGATAATGATAGGAAAAAATAGGAATTTAATCAGTTTATTCAGAAATATGGTACAAAAAAAGCCAGACAAGGTCTGACTTTGATGGAAACAGAAAAGAAAATCATCTGTCTTCTCTGCTTATCTGGTAATAAATAAGGTCCGCAACGTAGTCTTTTCTCTCCACACCATGGGCAATAGTTTTTAGATAAGGCATTCCCGCTTTTTCCATCACACGGCCTGAAGCTGGGTTGAGACTGGCGTAACGAGCTCTGACTTTTGGAAAACCTGCTTGAGTAAAACAGAAGTCTAGTACAGCTTTCAAGGCCTCCGTCATCATACCACGACCCCAATAATTTTTCCCTAAAATATAGCCAATTTCACAACTTGAATCTTTCTCATTCATCTCAACGATGCTGATATCTCCTATCACATGCTCAGGATCTTCTTTGAGACAAATGGCCCATTTGTAATAGTTGGGATTGGCGTAGGAGGCAACCCAATTGCGAATCGAGTTTCGAGTCACGTCAAGATTCGGATGGGGATCCCAAGTGACATAGACAAGATTCTCAGCAGATGAAGCCCAATTTTCAAACATGGCTTCTGCATCACTTTCCACAAATCGTCTCAAAATCAAACGTTCTGTCTGTAATATTTGCGTACCGGTTGCTTTCATAATGTTACCTCGCTTTCTAAGCTTAAGGCTCAAGCTAAAAAGGTTCCCCGGGCCTTCCTCGCTTTCTCATTTCTAGGCTCAGGGTAAAATGACTATACTCAGTAACAGCTAGAAAACAAGTTTTTCATCTAGTTACTTGACGCAGTCGCTGTCTGGTTTGAAATGCGCTTTACCAAGCTTTTTCAAACCTAGTCATCGTTGCGGAGGTGAGACAAGGAAATCGAACTCTACGAGTTACAGAATCTGCCTCGCTTTCTCGTTTCTAGACTCGGGCTAAAAAGGTCCCCCGGACCTTTTTACTCCCAAAAGTCATCAAATACGGTGATTGGTAAGTGGCGTTTGTGTTGGCCTTTGTGCCACCAGTTTTCGATGATTGCTTGGGCTTCTGGACTGATGGTTTTGCCTTCTAGGTAGTCATCAATTTCATTGTAAGTGACTCCAAGAGCGACTTCGTCAGCCATGCCCGGCTTATCTTCTTCGAGGTCTGCGATGGGTACTTTTTCATAGAGGGCAGGATCTGCTCCAAGCTCGATTAAGAGTTGTTTCCCTTGGCGTTTATTGAGGCGATAAAGTGGGAGAATATCCGCACCGCCATCACCAAACTTGGTAAAGAAACCTGTGATATTTTCCGCAGCGTGGTCTGTTCCAATGACCGCTCCGCTATGGGCACCCGCAAGGGCATATTGGGCAATCATACGACTACGAGCTTTAATATTGCCTTTGTTAAAGTCTGAAACAGGACTTCCTGTCGCTTCAACTGCAGCTGTCATGGCATCAGCTGATTCCTTGATATTTACAACTAGACTGACATCTGGTTGGATGAAAGCGAGGGCTTTTTGAGCATCCGCTTCGTCAGCTTGGACTCCATAAGGGAGCCGAACAGCGATAAATTTGTAGCTGTCATCTCTAGTTTCTGCTCGCATTTCTTCCATAGCTAATTGCGCCAAACGCCCCGCTAAGGTTGAGTCTTGTCCTCCAGAAATTCCTAGTACAAAGGTTTTAAGGAAAGAGTGTTTTTTCAGGTATTTTTTTAAGAAGTCAATCGAACGACGAATTTCTTCCTGGGCTTCAATAACTGGCTTGACACCTAGTTGCTGGATGATGGTCTCTTGCAAACTCATTCTTCTTCTCCTTCGCCAAGGGCTTCCTTGCGCATCTTGTCAATCAAGTCCATCTTATCTTGCCAAATATCACGCGCCAAGTCCACTGGATAGTGCTGCGGATTAAGCACGCGCTTGTACTCATCCCATAGCTTGTCAAATTCCTTGCGAGCATATGCCTGAATTTCTGTCAAACTAGGCAAATCGTAAACTAATTTCCCTGCTTTGAAGATGTCCACCAAGAGAGGAACAGCATCAAAATTTCGAACGGTCTTCTTGATGTAAGTATAGGTCGGATGGAACATTTTGATTTCTGTCATGCTGGCAACATCCACGCCATCATAAGTAATGTAGTCACCTTCAGACTTGCCTTTTTCACGACTGGTAATCCGCCATACTTGCTTCTTACCTGGTGTCGATACTTTTTCAGCATTGCTTGAAAGCTTGATGGTATTGCGCATCTTACCAGTTTCATCTTCGATAGCTACAATCTTATAAACCGCTCCAAGGGCTGGCTGGTCATAGGCCGTAATCAGCTTGGTACCCACCCCCAAACGTCAATCTTAGCGTGTTGCATTTTGAGGTTAAGGATGGTATTTTCATCGAGGTCATTGGAAGCGTAAATTTTGGCATCTGGATATCCAGCCACATCTAACTGTTGACGAACTTTCTTGGAAATATAGGCTATATCCCCCGAGTCAATACGAACGCCTTTAAAATTAATCTTGTCTCCCAGTTCACGAGCAACCTGAATGGCAGCTGGCACACCGATGCGAAGCGTATCATATGTATCTACTAAAAAGACACAGTCACGATGGGTTGAAGCATAGGCCTTAAAGGCCTCATAGTCGTTTCCATAAACCTGTACCAAGGCATGAGCATGAGTACCCAAGACAGGAATGCCAAAGAGCTTCCCTGCTCGCACATTGCTAGTCCCGTTGGCTCCACCAATCACAGCTGCGCGTGTTCCCCAGATAGCTGCATCCATTTCTTGCGCACGACGTGTCCCGAATTCCATCAAAGGCTCATCTTCAATGACTGAACGAATACGTGCTGCCTTGGTCGCTATCAAGGTTTGAAAGTTAACGATGTTTAAGAGAGCCGTTTCGACCAATTGACATTGGGCTAGAGGTCCTTCAACCTGCACAATCGGCTCATTAGCAAAAACCAAGTCCCCTTCCTGGGCAGAACGAACCGTTAGTTCTAACTTGAGATTTCGTAGGTAATCCAAGAATTCTCCATGATACCCAAGCGTCTCTAAGTAGGCAATATCACTGTCTGAAAAACGCAAGTCTTTAAGATAATGTACAATTCTTTCCAAGCCAGCGAAAACTGCATAACCGTTGTTAAAAGGTTGCTGGCGGAAATAAACTTCAAAAACCGCCTTTTTATTGTGAATTCCTTGGTCAAAGTAAACTTGCATCATATTGATCTGGTACAAGTCCGTGTGCAATGTCAAACTATCATCTGGATACATCTGTTTTCCTTCTTCCTACTTTACAAAGGTATGAACGTATTCTACCACTTTCACACCATCCGATAAATTAGTACTATTATAACACATTTTACCGATATTGATAAAAAGCTAACAAGCTATTCTCCGTTCTCCAGTTCATCCATATCTTGCTCAAACTTTTTTTGAGCCCATTCGCCATAACTTTTAAGGCCGAGATTGCCGATAAAAACCCAAGGAAGGTAAATCAGATAAGTAAGGATCCAAGCAGACAGATATTTAAAATTCAAAGGATTGTGCTGATAAATTTCTATGTTAAATTGATAATTCTGTAACATCAAAAGAGTCGTAATAGCGAGAGTTACCAGCAAACACCCTACAATCGTAAAATGAAAACGACTATAGTAGGTCACTCCAAGTTGTCGTGCACGATTGAAAAAGAAGAAAATTCCTAAAAGAAGAGTAACCAGAAGAATATCAGGATTAAAAAGAGCAGGTGCTAATACAGCCACCAAATAACTTAGCAGAATGAGCCCGATAAACATATAAAAAGTCTCTGTCCCAGCTTTGTTAAACAGTTGTTCTTCTCTTTCGTCTAATAAATGATAATAAAAAAATCTATTTTTCATCTTCTTCCTCCCAAAATAATTGATCTAAAGTTTTGCCTAAGCATCTGCAAATAGACTGGCAGAGGGAGAGACTAGGATTGTATTTCCCTGCTTCTATCAAGCCTATAGTCTGCCTCGTAACACCCACAGCCTCTGCCAAATCCCCTTGTGTTAAATCATGCTCCACCCGAGCTAGTTTTAATTTTAAATTTTTAGTCACTAGCGTCCTCCTTATAATTTTTAAAAAGTTGCGCTTCTTTTAAAAACATTATACCATATATCTGACTTAATGCAATATATAAATTTCATTTTGTAAGATTTTATTAACAAAAAACTCTCTATCATCTTACATGATAAAGAGTATTCGTTCTTTTTTGATACTTAGCTAAGCTCCTCTTCAAAGGAAAGAAGTCTAGGTCACAAATTCTTCTGGTAATAGTATCTTTGTCCTGTGTAGGGATAGTCTTGCAAGGTAAAAACTTCCTTGTAGCCATGACTTAGATAAAAATCTGGGGCTTGAAACTGGTAGGTATTGACAAAAGCAAAACGACAATTTCGATTCTTAGCTTCATTTTCTGCTTGTTGCAGTAGTTTCGAACCAATTCCTTGTCCTCGTAGCTCCTCTTTCACAAACAAATATTCGATTTCCAGCCAATTTCCGAAAGTCTCAGCTACTAAGCCCGCCATGAGATTGCCCTTTTCGTCTTCGAGATAAAGATTCAGTGGCTCGCTCTCAGCCTCTTCTCTTTTGGAACGATTATAAGCACGAATCAAAGTCCCAATTTCTTGCGCTTTATGTGATTCCTTATTTTCCAATCTAACGTGCATTCAAACCTCCTAATAAACTGCTACAGCTTGATTATAGTCTTATTTCGATGGACTGTCAAACTAGAAAAACTCACCAAGCAGAGTTGATGAGTTCATGATTTATTTTCTAAATTTCCACTGACTATAAATCCCAAAAACAAGGATCCAAATAGCAGAACCAACTGCCCCCATGAAAGTCGACTCTTGCAAAAAGAGAGTCACAAAAACAAAGACAAAAAAGAGGATGGTTAGGGGATTAAGCAAGCGATACTGAGGCATGAGGTAGCCATCAGCCATGAAATCTTGTGACTTGCGGTATTTTAGATGAGCCACCATAATCAAGATATAAATAGCGATATAAACACCTGATGAGGATGCTGTGATCAAAGCAAAAGCATCTGAAACACCTGGCAACACATTGATAAAGGCAGCGAGAGCAATCAAGATCGCTGAGGCGATGATGGCATTTTGTGGAACATTGTGGCGAGAAAGGGTATCGACCTTGATGGCCTTTAAGAAACGATTGGGCGAATCATGGGCAATCTGATATAAGTGTCTCCCTGTTGAGTAGAGAGTTGAGTTAAGAGCAGACGCCGCTGAGGTCAAGACAACAAAGTTGATTAGAGCTGCTGCCCACTTGATTCCCGCCAGTTCAAAAACCGTTACAAATGGAGAATCTGAAGAATTAAGATAAGACCAAGGAATAATGGCCATAATCGCAATGAGAGCTCCCCCATAGAAGAAGATAATTCTGAGAGGAATTTCCTTAACAGCTTTGGGCAAGACCTGACGAGGGTTCTTTGTTTCAGAAGTTGTCACCCCAATAAACTCAATCATCAGATAGGCAAAAAATACCATTTGAAAGGCCATGACAAAGTTCATAACTCCGTTTGGAAAAAGAGAGAATTGGTCACTGATATTTGCCAAACTTGCAACACCATGCGGTGTCTTAAAGCCTGTCAAAACCATAAAGATCCCAGTTGCAATCATGGCTAAAATCACCACAATCTTGACCATAGCAAACCAAAACTCGACTTCGCCAAAGAGCTTAACTGCAATCAGATTGACCAACGCCAAAATCGTTAAAAAGACAAGCTGAATCATCCAGCTAGGCCAGGTAGGGAACCAGAAGCGGACATAGTCTGAGATGGCAGTGATTTCTGCCATACCGATAAAGACAACAGACAACCAATAAGACCAAACTGAAAAATATCCCCAGCCTTTCCCCAAATGACGGGTGATAAAGTTGATAAAGGTATGCTGTTCTGGATCCTGATACAGCATCTCCCCAACAGCTCTCATCATCAAAAACATAAAGGCTCCTGTAATCATATAAATCAGGATGATCGAAGGTCCTGTAAGGCTGATAGAGCGACCAGCACCTAGGAAAAGTCCTGTTCCGATTGTTCCCGCAATGGCCATCACCTGAACATGGCGATTGGTTAATCCACGCTCCATTTTATTTTTCTTCTTGTATTCACTCATATAGTCCCCCATTTCATCTAAAAAACCAAAAAGGAGTTGAACGAGGCGAAAAGCCTCCCCTACTCCTTTTTATTCTCATTAAGCTGTTTTTTCAACCTTCAAAATTTTTACTTGATAGCTGCCAACTGGTGTCTCGATGGTTGCTGTATCTCCAGTCTTTTTACCAATCAAGGCTTGTCCAATCGGACTCTCATTTGATACTTTACCAGCAAAAGCATCTGCACCCGCAGAACCAACGATGATGTAAACTTCTTCATCGTCTTCACCGACTTCTTGGATAGTTACAGTCTTACCAATCGCAACTTCATCCAGTGCAACTGCATCGCTGTTGACGATTTCAGCATAGCGAATCTTTGTTTCCAAACTAGAGATTTGTCCTTCAACAAAGGCTTGTTCATCTTTTGCTGCTTCATATTCACTGTTTTCTGAAAGGTCTCCGTATGAACGAGCGATTTTGATACGCTCTACAACTTCGGGACGACGAACGAGTTTCAATTCTTCTAATTCTTTTTCAAGTTTTTCCTTTTCTTCAAGGGTCATTGGGTAAGTTTTTTCTGCCATTTTTCTCAACTTTCTTTTTCTATTAGGTTTTTAAAACAAAATTATGTGGAAAACCACATAATTTTAGTTTGAACTACTTGATTGGGGTAATTTGCTATTGATATGCTCTGCAACATTTTGATCATGTTCTTCTTTGGTTGTTGCAAAGTATACTTTACCATCTTCTACATTGGCTACAAAGTACAAGTAGTCACTCTTTGTCTGATTTACACTTGCTTCAATCGCATCTAAACTTGGGCTATCAACCGGTCCAGGCATGAGGCCAAGGTGCGTATAGACATTGTATGGTGAGTCGATATTTGTATCAATTGTAGCGTCATCAGCTAAACTAATCTTTTGACCAAGTTTGCCTTCAGCATACAGGATAGCAATGTTGCTTTGAAGTGGCATGCCGACATTCAAACGGTTATAGAAGACACCTGCGATTTTCTTGCGGTCTTCGGTCTTAGCACCTTCTTTTTCGACAAGAGAAGCAATGCTGAGCAATTCATTAACTGTCAGATTCTTTTCTTTGATCGTAGCGTAATATGGTGACATAGCCTTATCCATAGCAGCCACCATCTCATCAATCAAACTTTCAACAGTTGTGCCGTCTTTGATCGTATAGGTTGCTGGGAAAAGGTAGCCTTCAAGACGATAACGAACGCCACTGTCTTTTGTTGGAAGACTTCCAAGTAGGTTTGGATACTTGGCTACTAATTGTGAGATAAAGGTCTCATCTTGAGCTTTTGCCAAGAAAGCATCCGCAGTAAGAGGTTCTTTAAATTCACCTTGAAGTTGTCCTACTGTTTGAGCGATTTGCTCTAATGTATAGCCTTCTGGAATTGTCAAGTTTGCAAGAACAGGTGCCTGAGCTTCAGGAGTCCCACCTTTTTCTAATTCTTGAATCAACTCATCCGTACTCATACTCTTCTTCAAGTTGTAATAACCTGACTTCAAGTTAGCATGGCTATAGTATTTAGCATAAAGACTAAAGATAAGTCCATGTTTAACCAAACCAGATTTTTCCAAGGTGCTTCCAATTTCTTGAACATTTGCACCGTCTGGGATTTGAACCGTTACGTAGTCCTTAGAGCTCGCATCAACTGGTTTCAAGGAATCTTGAACATAACCATAACCAAAATATCCACCAACTGCAACGAGTACTAGGAGAACTAGAACTGTTACTAGGCAACCTTTGGCTTTTGATTTTTTCTTTTTCTTAGTTGATGTTGTACCTTGACGACGACTACGACGTGGAGCATCAGCTAACCCACTGCCAGATTCTGTAGAAACAGGCTCAACTCTTTCAGGCATATCTGGGGTGATTTCCTCTTTCTTGTCTTCTGTTTTATAGGTTACGGCAACCTTAGTCGGAATTTCGTTAAACTCTTTTTCTTGCGATTTGAGTTCAACTGGTTCAACCTTAGGTTGGACTGGCTCCACAACAGGTTCTTCAGTTACCTGACTCGGTTCTACAATCGGTTCTTCAGATTCTACAACTTCAATCTTATCAATGATAGGCTGTCTAATCTCTTTCTCTTCTTGGTCATCCGTTTCATCAGTTCTAGCACTTGAAAGTGGAGGAACACTTGGTGCATTCTTTAGAATTTTATCGACAACAGACAGGGAATCAGCCATCAACTCTTCTGTTGATGTTTCTGGTTCAAGATCTGAAGGAGTTGCTGAACTAGCTGGAGATGATGAAGCCGTCAGATTTGGAATCTCTACTTCTTTCTCTCTTCTATCTTGTTCTTTTACTCTTTCTAAATCACGTAGAATCTGCTCTTTAAAGCTTAATTTTTCTTCTTCTCTTGATTTTTCAGTCAAAAGCATTACCTCCTTGTTGACAATCCATAATATTATATCTTAAAAGTCGCAGAAAAGCAACCAACTAGGGCATTCCCTAGCTAGTTTTCTTTATTTTCTGGCTGCCAAACCATATCATACCATGTTTCCCCAGCAAAGCTTGACTGGGATATTCCTTCATTAACAAAACCGTGCTTTTCATAATAGGGAATCAAGTAGTCATGGCAGGTCAGGTTGATACCTTCCCTTTCATGCTCTAAAACCACTTCTTTTAGGGCCGTCAGCAATCTCTTACCGACACCCAAAGCTTGTGCTTCTTTAGCAATGGATAGACAGGTAACAGAGATATAACCTCCAGATTTGTGACTGTGGTCCGCTATTTCTTCTGTAAAGGACTGATCTTGGAGATGGCGGTGTGGGACGACTGGACCTTCAATGTAGCCAAGGACACGTCCTTCTTTTTCAGCGACGAGAAAGCTGGTCTGAATTTCACGTAAATGCGCCTCAAAGACCGAACGAGGAATGGCTTCTTCAAGGGAAAAATTCTCTAGCTCTATCTCGAAAATTCGGTCCAAATCCGAAAATCTCGCTTGTCTGATTTTCATATTTCCTCCTGATAAAAGAGATTAGCCCAAGTCATATACCATTCAGAACCACTGTCATATTGACTCCCTGTCACTTCTTCTTCAACAAAGCCATTCATTTCAAAATAAGATAGTAATTCATCAGGACTCTGCAAAAGAATACCTTGATAATCTAGTTCGACTGTCACCTGTTTCAAGGCTGCAAGAAGAAGAGTTCCCAAACCTTGTCCACGATGGTCTGGATGAATGGCTAAACGCTTGATTTTAAGGTTTAGGAGTGCTTGAGTGTGTGTTTCTGACACTTCAGCCCCAAGAACATAGCCCACCAGCTGATTTTCATCCCTAGCTACAAGAAAGGTACCCGCAGACTTGCGGATACTCTCTTCTAAGGATTGGTGGCTAAGGGTCTCTTCTGCTGAAAAATTGGCTTCTTCAATCGCCAACATTTCTTCTAAATCTGATAAGGTAGTTTGCCTTATAGTGATTGGAATTTCCATTTGTTTTTCCTATTGGACGTTGCTTGACAGGTTAGACAAGAGACGTTCAAATGAGTACTCATAGGTTTGGATGTCTCCTGCTCCCATAAAGACGTAAACAGCATTGTCATGGTCAAGGAGTGGCGATACATTTTCAACAGTGATAACCTGGTGTTTCTTGTTAATTTTATTGGCTAAGTCTTCTACCTTGACATCACCATGGTCCACTTCACGAGCGGATCCATAGATTTGCGCTAGGTAGACGGCGTCTGCTTGATTCAAGGCTTGTGCAAAATCATCTAACAAGGCAATAGTTCTTGTAAAGGTATGCGGTTGGAAGACTGCCACGATTTCCTTGCTTGGGTATTTCTGACGAGCCGCATCCAAGGTCGCAATGATTTCTGTTGGATGGTGGGCAAAGTCATCAATAATTACCGTGTCATTAACGATTTTCTCAGTGAAACGACGCTTAACACCCGCAAAAGTTTTCAAGTGTTCACGAACCAAGTTCAAATCAAATCCTGCTGTGTAAAGAAGACCAATAACAGCTGTCGCGTTCATGATATTGTGACGGCCAAAGGTTGGAATGTGGAATTGACCCAATTCTTGTCCACGGAAATGAACAGTAAAGGTTGAACCAGTTGTTGAACGAAGGAGATCGCTAGCTACAAAGTCATTGCCCTCAGCTTCAAAACCATAATAGTAAATCGGAGCATTGGCTGTAATCTTACGCAACTCAGCATCCTCACCGTAGATAAACAAACCTTTCGTGATTTGTTTAGCATAGTCATTAAAGGCATTGAAAACATCTTCTAGACTAGTGAAGTAGTCTGGGTGGTCAAAGTCAATGTTGGTGATGATAGAGTATTCTGGATGATAAGGCATGAAATGGCGCTCGTATTCGTCTGATTCGAAGACAAAATATTTGGCATTTTCAGAACCACGACCTGTCCCGTCACCAATCAAGAAGCTCGTATCTGTGATGTGAGACAAAACATGAGACAACATACCAGTTGTTGAGGTTTTCCCATGTGCTCCAGCAACTCCCATGCTGACAAAGTCGCGCATAAAGCTACCTAGGAATTCGTGGTAACGTTTGTAGCTGATACCATTTTGATCTGCATAGGCGATTTCAACGTTGTTATCTGGACGGAAGGCATTTCCCGCGATAATCTCCACATCACCTTGTAGGTTCTTTTCATCAAAAGGAAGAATCGCAATCCCTGCCTGCTCTAGTCCACGTTGAGTAAAGTAATATTTTTCAACGTCTGAACCTTGAACCTTATGCCCCATTTGGTGCAACATCAAGGCCAAGGCACTCATCCCTGATCCTTTAATTCCAATAAAATGATATGTCTTTGACATGCTTTTCTCCCTTACTCAGTAATTCTTGTCAGATTCAACTCTTGGGCAACCTGACGTTCCTGTTCTGATTGCTTTTTCTTTTTATTATAAATCTGGCTCTTCTTCAGAAAATCATAGTTGTTCTTTTTAGCTTTTCCAGCTTGATTTTCTAAAGTCGGAGTCGCTACTTGTCCAGCTTCTTCAGCTAAAATATAGTGGGACTGGCTCAAGTTTTTGCTAAATTTAGCAAACTCACCTGGATTTTCCTTTTGAAATGGCGCTGTGGGTTGATTTCCCTGACGAACAAGTTTTGAACCATTGTGTCGTCTGGTATGGCTAACATCTTGGGTCAAGTATTTGGCTGAACGTTTCTTTTTTAGATCCGCACGCGCCTCTTCTCGAGCCAACTCTGCATAAGTCTTTTCAACTTTTTTTACCTCTGGAGCTGGTTCTGGCTTTTTGCTAACCACAGGAGCAACTACACTAGCTTCCTCAACAATAGGGGACCATTCTAAATAGTTTTTATCTCGGTAATCGCCTTTGATATTGCTGATAAAGTCAGACTCATCATACAAGTCCATGACTGGCATTTCGGTCAGCATGATCTCGTCATCTGACACCAATGGAAATCGATCTTGTTTCATTTTGTATTTCCTTTCAACTCTTCATTATAGCGTATTGTCTTGATTTTTCAAGTGTTGGCTTCAGAAATCCCTAAAATTTCTCGAATTTCTGCCAGACTGAGGCTCGCACGCGACTCTGTACCATCTAAAACTTGGGAAACCAAATGTTTTTTCTGTTCTTGGAGTTCCTGAATTTTTTCTTCAATGGTTCCTCTCGAAATCAAGCGATAAACCTCTACCTTCTGGTCTTGTCCCATACGATGAGCACGTCCGATAGCTTGGGCTTCAACCGCAGGATTCCACCAGAGGTCCACTAGGATAACGGTATCAGCTCCCGTTAGATTAAGACCGACACCTCCTGCCTTCAGAGAGATGAGAAAGGCGTCTCTTTCTCCCTGATTAAAGGCCTTGGTCATCTCTTGCCTGTCTTGAGCATGAGTTGAGCCTGTGATTTTGAAAGAAGTCAAGCCCAAGTCTGGAAGTTCTTGCTCGATTTTTTCCAACATTCCTTTGAATTGTGAGAAAATCAAGACCCGATGGCCACCATCAACCACTTGTAGCAATAAATCTCGGAGACTATCGAGTTTACCGCTGGCGCCATGGTAATCGTCCATAAAGAGAGCTGGCGTATCGCAGATTTGACGCAAACGCATGAGACCAGATAAGATTTCTACGCGACTTCTCTGGAATTCTTGATCTGTCACTTGCGCTAGACGCTCTCGCATCTGTTGCAACTGGGCCAGATAGATGGCCTTCTGCTGATCTTCCAGTTCGTTTTTATAGACGACTTCAATCAAATCAGGCAGTTCTGTAAGGACTTCTTCTTTCTTACGCCTCATGACAAAAGGCTTGATAAACTGCGCTACTCGGTCAGCCGGTAATTTCATAAACTCCTTTTTACTTGGCAAGAGCCCCGGAAGCACAATTTGAAAGATAGACCACAACTCTCCTAGATGATTTTCTATGGGTGTACCTGACAATGCAAAGACTGCTGGCACCACAAACTGGCGCAAACTCTGGGCAATCTTGGTGTGAGCATTTTTCATGACCTGGGCCTCATCTAAAAAGAGAAAATCAAAGGACATCTCTTGATAGAACTCGCTATCTTGACGAAAGCTCGCATAGCTAGTCACATAGACTTGATGATTTTCGGAAAGAATCACTTCTCGATTTGCTTTCAAACCATGAACAACAGCTAAATCCAATTGTGGTGCGAATTTCCTGAATTCATCTGCCCAGTTGTAGATCAAACCTGACGGCGCCAAAATCAAGACACGACTATCCTCTGTCACCTGACTTGTCAAAAAAGCAATGGTTTGCAGCGTTTTTCCCAACCCCATATCGTCTGCCAAGATGCCTCCAAAGCCATAGTGATGAAGCATCTGGAGCCAACGGACTCCCTTTTCTTGATAGTCTCTCAAACTCGCCTGCACCTGTACATCTCCTAAAGGAAAGTCCTCTGGATGGGTCAAATCATGGGCCAAATGCTGAAATTCCTCCGAAAATGCTATCCGATCGCGACCTTCAAAAAGTTGAGAAAGACTATAAGCTAAAGATTTTCGAGCTTGGAAAGAACCATCTTTTAGTTCAACACCCAGTTCCTGCAAATTCTGACGAATCTGCTTGGTTTCCTCATCAAAAAAGAATACTTGATCAGAAGAACTGATATAGAAATCCTGATTACTGGTTAAGGCTTTAAGAGCTTGATCAATCTCTTCTTGGCCAATCCCTTGGAAGTCAAACTGAATTTCCAGCAGTTCTCCCTTGGACTCAATCTGAACCTGAGGAGTTTGAAGGCTGTAGAGCTGATTTATCTCATCAGACAAGAAAACTTGACCCAACTTCTCAAAAGCAGGAATCGTATGGTGAAAGAAAGAGTAAACTGCCTCAGGCTTCAAAGCCTGTCTCCAAGACTGAAAATCA
>NZ_KQ970759.1:211549-214259 GCF_001579175.1 Streptococcus oralis | reverse complement strand
GCCCCTAAACTAACTTGAAATATCTGACTTTCTACAGCAGCATCGCTAGCGAAAGGTAATTCTTCCAGCTCTTGATGGCTAGTCACCTGAATATCTCCATAATCAAACTCGATATCCAAGCGGATACGACCATCCTTCTCCTTGTCAAAGTAAAAGATCGGTGAAAAGGGGCGTATTTGTAAACGTTCTGGAGCAGAAATCTTGCCCAGTTGCCCAAACAAAGGAAGACAGGAAGCCAATCGATCCCGATCGCCAGTATCAAACTGAAGGCATTTTCTCCCTTTTGTTTCCTGAGGAAGTTCATTGATTTCCTTTAAAAGACTTATTTGTTTCGGATTTAAGAGATAAACATTGCCCTTACGAAAGAGAACCGCCCCTCCATAGAATACGTTGACTCGCTCACTTTCAGAAATCTCCATCTCAAAATAATCAGGGTACTCCTGCACAGAAAAAGAGAAAAGTCCTGCATCAGGATCTAAATCATGAAAGAGGAGATTCTCATAACTATCAAGCTGGTGGTCAAAATGAAAATCTTCCAAGTTCATCAATAACCCCACCCCTTGCTCAAAAAAGGTCAGAGGAAAAAAGAGGTGACGACCTTGATTTGGGAAAAAGAGTTCCTGACTGAGCCCCTCCTCAATCAAGCCCCGTAAAAAAGTAAGAACTTCTTGACTCGATTCGTTAAAAACCTCCCAAGACAAATTATTCTCATAGTGTTTCCCAATCATGTAAGATTTGCTTTGGGCCAAGACCTTCAAAAAGAGTGGAATATCACGGATGACATAATATTTTTGACTCTCAAGCAAACCGATTCGAAGAGTCCAAAGGAGGCGATTGGTTCCAGCTTCCACCTGGCCTAGAGCCGACAAAGTGTATGCCTCTTCTCGTTTTTGAGGTTGAACACGCTCCAAAAAACTTCCACCAAAACTAACCTTGGTTTCAACTTCTTCTTGCTCTTCATGTCCTTTTTCTAAGGTTTGTAAAATCACCTGGCCTTCTTCATCATTTTTCAGATAATGCTCGAGCGCTGCTAGGTGAATACAGTAACCTCTTTTTTGGAAAAAATCGCAAGCGCAAAAAACAAGATCATCCTCTAAACTGTAGCGCAAATCTTCTCCAGCTACACGTGTATAGAGGCGATTCCCTTTTTCCTTGATGATCTCAATCTTGCCCTTCTCATAGAGGGTGACCCCCTCCATGCGCAATTTTCCTGGAATCAATTTAGCCATAGTTACCCCTTTATCTTATCTCCTCATTATACCATATTATCCCCTATGAAAATAGCCTTCCAGGAAGACTTTTCTCCTAGAAGGCTCGATTCTTAAAGTGTAGCAAAAGTGGTCACGATGCGTTGACAAACCTCTTCTAGTACTGACTTCGGCATGGCTACATTGAGGCGAGCATGAAGAGCTCCTTCCTCTCCAAAGTCCAAACCTTGGTTCAAGATAACCTTGGCTTCATTCTTCAAAAGCTCTTGCAAGCGATCATCCGTTAGGTCATAGGCTGAAAAATCCAACCAGATCAAGTAGGTACCTTGTGGTTTCATGACCTGAATCTTGGTTTCGTTGCCCAAAACATCCACTACATAGTTAATATGGTCTTCGATGACTTCTTTTAGTTCTCCTAACCAGTCCTTGCCATAACGGTAGGCAGCTTCTGTTGTCAAATACCCCAAGCCTGAGATTTCATGCTGGTTATTGGCCAACTGGCGTTTTTGAAAAGCAACACGAAGCTTTGGATTTTCAATAACTGCATAGGAATTCTTGGTCCCAGCAATATTAAAGGTCTTAGTGGCACTACTCAAGATAAGGGCAAAGTCTTTAAAAGCAGGATCAATGGTATTAAAAGACTGGTGTTTGTGACCAAAGAGGGCCAAATCTTGGTGAATCTCATCCGAAACCAGCAATACACCATGTTTTTGGCAGAGATGACCAATCTTTTCTAACACTTCCTTTTCCCAAACACGGCCCCCAGGATTATGAGGGTTGCAAAGGATATAAAGCTTCACATCCTCTTCCACCAATTGCTTCTCTAACTGGTCAAAGTCAATCTCAAACAGCCCGTCCTTTTCCACCAAAGAATTAGTAATCAATCGGCGATTGTTGAGTTTGACACTGCGAGCAAAAGGTGGATAGACCGGTGTGTTAATCAGAACAGCCTCCCCTTCTTTTGTAAAGGCTTGAATGGCTGTTGAAATAGCTGGCACCACTCCCTCGATAAAGACAAGAGCATCCTTGTCAAAGTGATACCCATGTTGGCTGGCTTCCCAATCCTGAACCGACTCAATCAAAGCGTCGCTTGCATAAGTATAACCATAGACCAACTGATCCGCATAGATTTGTACGGCTTGTCGAACCTCAGGCAAGACTACAAAGTCCATATCCGCTATCCAGGCTGGTAGAATTTCTCGATCAGCTTCTGCCTCTTTCCATTTATAGGTATGATGCCCAAAACGATTGGGCAGACTGGTAAAATCGTATTTTCCCATATTTGTCTTATCCTTCTAATGCTTGACGCAAGTCCGCAATCAAATCTCTAGCATCCTCAATCCCAATAGACAAACGCAAAAGATCATCTGTCAATCCATAGGAATGGCGCACTTCTACTGGAATATCCGCATGGGTTTGGCTTGTTGGATAGGTGATCAGGCTTTCCACCCCACCCAAACTCTCAGCAAAAGAGAAAACCTTCAGGCTATTTAAAATATGAG
>NZ_KQ970759.1:170229-211529 GCF_001579175.1 Streptococcus oralis | reverse complement strand
TAAAGGAAATCATTCCCCCACGACCAGTATAGAGAACTTCCTTGACTGCAGGTGAACCTTTCAGATAGGCCACAATTTCTCGCGCATTAGCTGTCGAACGCTCCATGCGCAGAGACAAGGTCTTAAGACCACGAATCAACTGATAACTATCAAACGGCGACAAAACAGCACCTGTCGTATTGAGATTATAGAAAAGTTGTTCATATAGTTCTAAACTATTAGTCACAACTACCCCAGCCAAGACATCATTGTGCCCTGCTAAATACTTGGTAGCTGAATGAAGGACGATATCTGCTCCATCTTCAATCGGACGTTGGTAAATTGGGCTGTAGAAGGTATTGTCCACCACTACCTTGGCACCCTTGTCATGAGCTAGTTTTGCAAGTTTTGCAATATCAAATTCCAACATCAAGGGATTGGTTGGCGTTTCGATATAGAGAACATCCACATCCTTTTCTAACTCAGCAATCAATTCTTCTTCTGTATTGGCATAGGTAAAATGGAAACGGCCTTCTTGCTCCACTTGGTTGAACCAACGGAAAGAACCACCATAAAGATCTCGCACAGCCAAGACTTTACTTCCTACTGGAAAGACGCTAAAGGCCAATACAATCGCAGCCATACCTGAACTCGTCGCTAGTGCATAGTCTGCTGCTTCAATCGCTGCCAAGACTTCCTCCGCCTTACTACGAGTTGGGTTTTTAGTACGAGTATAGTCAAATCCAGTAGACTGGCCAAACTCTGGATGCTGATAAGTGGTTGAAAAATGTAGTGGCGTCACCAAGGCACCTGTTGCCTTATCTGACTTGATTCCGGCCTGGGCCAAAATTGTGTCAATGTGTCGTTCTTTGCTCATACAATACCTCCAAATCTATAGTAACTATTGTATCATTTATTTTCACCAACTCATTTTCTTCTTTTCAAGAGCTAGTTATAGTTTCAAACTATATAAAAACGATAGTTCCTTGAGAAACTATCGTTTTTCCTGTTGAATAGACTGGTTATTTAACGTGTTTTGCCAGTTCTTCTTGGGCTTTCTTATTTGATTCTTCTTTTTCTTTCAGCCATTTTTCTTTAGCTTTTTCATACTCATCAGCCGTTACAGTCTTATCTTGTAACTTGAGGTACTTGTATGATTCGACACCCTTATTTCCAGCTTGTGAGAATGGCGCTGAGAATGGAACTGTCTTTCTCAAGCCAGGTGTTCCACCTTGGGAAACGTTTGGAATAGCAAGAGCGCTATCAACGAGCCAAGCTTGAATTTCAGCATATTTTTCATAACGTTTTGCTGGTTCTTGCTCCTTGTTCGCTTCTTCTAGCATTTGAGTGTAAGTATCCAGACCAACTGCCTTAGCCTTGTCATTGACCTCACCTGGTTCTAGACCAATGTTTTGCAACATACCACCGTTATTGACATTCAAGATATCAAGATAGCTTGATGGATCCAAGTAGTCCGCACTCCAACCCCCATTATAGATATCAAAGTCTTTTTGAGCTGCAGTTTGAGCTAGGTAAGTAGAGTTGTCAAAGTCATCTGTTGATAGCTGTTGGATATCGATAACCACATTCTCAGCTCCTAGAACAGATTCGATGGATTGTTTCAAAGAACTTGCTTCAAGTACACCTTTTTTAGCTGATTGGTCAACTGTTACATCCAAGTGGATTGGGAATTGCACACCCTTGGCTTCCAATTCTTTCTTAGCTTCTGCAAATTTAGCCTTAGCTTTGTCAGGATTGTAGTATGGGTCTTGCGCATCTGCAAAGTTGATTCCTTGCCATTCTTGGCCATAGTTGACCATCTTTTCTGAAACAACATCGCCAAAGTCTTTTCCGTTAATGCTTACAAATGTAGGAGGTACCACTAGGTTACGAATAATCTTCGTTGCTCCTTCTTCCCCTTGAGATTGAGCTCCATAGGCTGTACGGTTATAAGCATAGTTGAAGGCTTGACGGAAGTTTTTATTCAGAACTGCTTCTTGAGTTGATTTCTTTTCGATATCTGAGGATTTAGATGTGAAGTTATAAGATTTTCTGTCCAAGTTGAAGTTTATGTAATAAGAAGTTGCATTTTGCATACTATAGATGATGTTATCCTTGTTCTTCTCTTTAATTCCTTCAAAGCTTGAGCTATTTGGATAGAGACGCGCGTAGCTGTAGACTCCTTCTACAAAGTTACGTGCTAGGGCATCTTGGTCACTACCATCATAATAGGACAATTTCACATCATCCACAAAGACATTTTTTTCATCCCAGTAATTTGGATTTTTCTTGAATTCGATCACAGATTTTGAAACAAAAGATTTCATTAAGAAAGGTCCATTGTACAAAATGCTAGAAGGATCTACCTTACCAAAGTCATCCCCTTTTGATTTCAAGAAATCAGCATTGACTGGGAAGAGAATAGTCGAGGTTGTCTTAGAGTTCCAGTAAGGTTCTGGTTGATTCAAAGTATATTGTACCGTCTGATCGTCAATCGCCTTAACACCAACAGTTGAAAAGTCAGTTGTTTTCCCATTAATGTAGTCATCCAATCCTGCAACTGATGCTTGGACTAGATACAAGGCCTCCGATTTTTTATCAGCTGCGTATTTCAAACCAGTCACAAAGTCTTGAGCAGTAACTGGGGCATATTCTTCACCCTCGTACGTATACCACTTAGCGTCCTTACGAAGTTTATAGGTATAGGTCAAACCATCCTGAGAAACGGTCCAGTCCTCTGCTAAAGATGGAACATAGTTTCCATATTGGTCATTTTCCATCAAACCATCAACCAAATTGGTAACAATATCATTGGTTGTTGCACGGTTTTCAGCCAGATAGTTCAAACTAGATGGATCACTAGAGTAAACATAGTTGTATGTTTTAGATGAACTTGCTGAGTTCCCACATGCGCTTAGTAGGATACCTGCGCTTAACACGACACCTGCCAGTGTCAGATACTTGGCCTTAGACTTTTTCATTTCCAGAACCTCCTGTTTTAAATATTTGTCTTATTATACAGTTTTGGTTTTATTTAGTCAAGCTTTTTTTGAAGAAAAAGTCAAAAAACATATTTTTTTGCTACTAATTTTAGAAAAAGTTCTACTTTTTTAATATTTTGAACAATAAAACAACCTTTCTTTAATAGAAAGGTTGTAATTATAACTTTTATTTATAAATCATTTACGATATTTTCAATCGTGTCCGTAGTCGGTCTGCTTGAGCTTTGCCAATTATCTTGTCCAAGAGTCGTGTCCGTAGGCTCATCAAACCATACAGACCTCCTCCAAACCCTCCGATGAGAGCCACATAAAGGAAACTCCAGAAGCGTCCACTTGGTTGGAAGATAAAACCGATTAGCCACTGTATGAAACCAACTAAGATAAACATGACAAGGGTCAAAATAGTAATCAAGATAGTTCGCTTCAAGATAATCTTTCGACGAGCACCCGTTACTTGGCAGATATCTCGGTACATCAAGACATTTGGAATGATTAGCCCGATAGTTGTTGAAATCAAAGGACCGTAGCTGTGGAAAATAGCTATACTTGGAAGTTGCAAGACGAGCTTGGCAAGGGAACCATAGATAAAATAAAGAACTGCCTTGCGGTTGCGGAACATAGCCTGAAGCATAGGAGACAAGACCATATATAAGCCTAGGATAGTAGACTGCAAAACCGCAAAGATAAATAATCCCATAGCCAGACTATCTGGCTTACCATAAAAGACTGTGTAGAGCGGTTCTCCTACCATGACAACTCCAACCGTTGCTGGTAGCAAGAATAAGAGGAGCATGGTCATACTATCTTGCACTAGGCGAGCTGCTGCCTGCAAGTCACCTTTTACATAGTTCTCCGTCAAAAGTGGCAAGCCAACACTACCAATGGAAACTCCTACAGAGATTAAAATCATGGTAATTTTATTCGGATTGGCAGAGAAATAAGAAAACATAACAACCAAGTCTTCATTGCTGTAGTTGGTAAACCAAGTCATACTTCTGATAAAAGTCATCTGGTCCAAGATTTGGAAAAGCTGGATGGCTGATCCTGTCAGAATAAAGGGAATGGCTTCCTTGATAGTATCGACTAAGAGTCGCTTACTATTGATTTTATCCCGTGTTTCAAATACTCTTTTGAGCAAACCTTCTTGGACTAGGAAGTAGATCAGGACTGCAAAACTAGCCACCATCCCCACAAAAGCCGCAAAGGTCGATTGGGTAACTGCTGCTAGGTAGTCACCAGAACCCATCTTCATAATGAAGAAGGTCGCCATCAACATCCAGATGACACGAATCACCTGCTCAGCGATTTGGCTCATAGCATAGGGTTTGAGGTTGTTCATCCCTTGGAAGAAGCCTCGGATGACGCTCATGGAAGGGAAAATCAAGACCGCCCATGCCAAACTCTGCATGATAGGTATCAAGTCTTTCCCCACACCTGATAAATCTGCTAACCAAGGAGAAAAGAGATACAAGACCAAGGCAAAGACCAGTCCCAAGCCCGTCATAAAGCCTAGGAAACTCCGAATCAAGGCAAAGCTGTGTTCTTCTTCTCGCATGGTATTGTATTTAGCTACTTGTTTAGCGACCGCAACTGGGATACCCGCTGTTGAAATCAGCAAGAACCAAGCATAAATATTATAGCCCATAGTAAAGAGTCCATTTGCCTTAGCGGCATAAGTCCCCATCCAGATATACCAGGGAATAATATAGATAGCACCAAGGAGGCGACTAATAAAGTTACTAGCTGTTAGCCAAGCAGTCCCTCGCAACATCTGGGCTTGCTGGTGATTGTTTTCGTTAGACATAGCTTCCTCATTCAATTTTGATAACTAAGAAAAGTTCCTTATCTTCCATTATAAACTTTTCCTTGTTACTTGTAAAATTCAGACTTTCGGTTTACAATAGAAAGTATGATAAAGATTGAAACCGTATTAAATATTTTAAAGAAAAATGGTCTCTTCCGTGAGATTATCAATCAGGGAAGCTACTACTACAATTACAGTGATGTCGATTTTGATAGTATCAGTTACGACAGCCGTAAAGTTAAAGAGCGAAGCCTATTTTTTGTTAAGGGAGCTTCTTTCAAAAAAGAATTCCTCCTCTCCGCTATCTCACAAGGGCTGGATTGGTATATAGCTGAGCAAGACTACGAGGTCGGTATTCCTGCTATTATCGTGAACGACATTAAGAAAGCCATGAGTTTGATTGCCATGGAATTTTATGGTAATCCACAAGAGAAACTCAAAATTCTCGCCTTCACAGGAACCAAGGGGAAGACAACTGCAGCCTATTTTGCCTATAACATCTTGGCTCAACATCATCGCCCAGCTATGTTGTCTACTATGAATACAACCTTAGATGGTAAGACCTTCTTTAAGTCTGCTCTCACAACTCCTGAAAGTATCGATCTCTTTGATATGATGGCTCAAGCTGTTCATAACGGAAGAACCCATCTCATCATGGAAGTCTCCAGCCAAGCCTATCTGGTTAAGCGAGTCTACGGCCTCACTTTCGATGTAGGAGTGTTTCTCAATATCAGTCCTGACCATATCGGTCCGATTGAGCATCCTAGTTTTGAAGACTACTTCTACCACAAGCGTCTCTTGATGGAAAATAGCCGAGCAGTTGTCATTAACAGCGACATGGACCACTTTTCTGTCTTGAAAGAGCAAGTTGAACATCAAGACCATGACTTCTATGGTAGTAAGTCGAGTAACCAAATCGAGAACTCCAAAGCCTTTGGCTTCTCAGCTACAGGAAAACTCGCTGGCGATTATGATATCCAACTCATCGGTCACTTTAATCAAGAAAATGCAGTCGCTGCTGGACTTGCCTGCCTTCGTCTAGGTGCTAGTCTAGAGGACATCCAAAAAGGAATCGCTACAACCCGAGTTCCTGGACGTATGGAAGTCCTCACACAGAAAAATGGTGCTAAAGTCTTCATCGACTATGCCCACAACGGGGACAGTCTGAAAAAACTCATCAATGTAGTTGAAACTCATCAGACTGGAAAAATCGCTCTGGTTCTCGGTTCGACTGGAAACAAGGGGGAGAGTCGTCGCAAAGACTTTGGTCTCCTCCTCAATCAACATCCTGAGATTCAAGTCTTTCTCACAGCTGATGACCCCAACTATGAAGATCCTATGGCGATTGCAGAGGAAATCAGTAGCTATATCAGCCATCCTGTTGAAAAGATTGCCGATCGCGAACAAGCCATCCAAGCGGCAATGGCCATCACTGACCAAGAACTCGATGCCGTGATTATTGCGGGTAAGGGTGCTGATCGCTACCAAATCGTCAATGGAGTGAAAGAATCCTACCCTGGTGACGCAGCTGTCGCAGAACGTTACCTATAAAATCAAAAAATCAAGGGAAGTTTTCCCTTGATTTTTTTAGTCTTCTTTCTTAAATGAGTTTTTAAGACCTTCAACGGCACCTTCTACAGCACCTTTAGCATCTTCAACAACTTCTTTTGCTTTGGCAACTGTTTTTTCTACAGCACCTTCTGCTTCTGTTTTGCTATCGGCAGTAACTTTACCAAATCCTTCTTTGATAGCACCAGTTGCTTGTTCCAATTTATTTTCAAGTGACATAGCTCTGTCTCCTTTTGTTTTAATACGATAATGGTTATCGCTTACATTAAGTTTATGCTTATTCTTTAGTAAAGTCAAACAATCTGCTCAAAAGCAAATAATTAAGTCAAATAGAAAGTCAACCGTTCCTTGTCAAAATCAACAGCCAACTCATACTTTCCTTCTTCGTTTTGAACAATATAACCCAAGACGACTAAACTCTCAACGAAGATATCACGCCGTTTCTGAATTAATTGATCTTTTTTGAGAAATTTCAGTAAAAAAGTCGTCATATATTTGAGAGCATACTCAGGATTGACATCTCCCAAAATGGCATAGAGTTCCTGCTGTTTTTCTGTTAAAGGATATTGATTCTTGACCTTATAGAAATAATTAGACAGGGTCATCTTTTCTCTAGCAAAATCCGTAGATTCGACTAAAATAGCTGCATTGGTTTGATTGCGCAATTCTGTCTCAAAAGTCTTCTCTAGCAAGGCTTGATAGACTGGACTGTCCTCTCTGATAAAAATTTCTTGGTCAAGGGCTAAATCATCCGTAGATTCTAAAAAAGGGAGATTGAGAAAATAGCGTTTGTTTTCCCTTCGGATCAAGCCTACCTTAATATACTCTTCCATGAGTTTATCAACTGCCACATCTGGAAACTGAGCCTTGATTTCCCGGAGGATTACATCATCATGCTGGTCCAGATAGTCCACCAAATCTATAAAAAATGGCTGTCGAGTCAAACGAGAGGGATTAAAAATCTGAATCATGAAGATTCCTTTCTTTACATTCTAAAAGAGGAGATTCTGCCAACTGACTGGGATTGGTCCCCGGCTGGTTCAGAGGCACAGGAAGTTCGAGTTTCCTGTAATATTCCCACCAAAAATCACTAATCTCCTGCTTCCCGTCCCCAAATTTCATGGGAATAGTTTCAAAAATCGGTAGGATTTCAGCGATGTACTGAGAGCAGTAAAAGCCAGACCCATCTGGATAAAATGAGCTATTATAAGGAGCACCTAGATGCTGGCAAGCCTTCTTCTTTACCAAGTCAACTTCCAGCTCTGGGTAGGCATAAAGATCATAGAGATGAGTCGGTTCAAAAAATTCTACTGGTTCTTGACAAATAACACCTGCTTGCCCACTAGCATGATAGATCAAACCGTCTAAAAAGATAGCTACATGACTATAGTTTCCAGTCGAAGCTTGGATGGCCTGCCCCATATCTGAAAGATCCTTCACAAAAATCAAGTCACCATTTTCTAACATCTTTCTCTCCTAGAAAAAAAGGAGTCGAAACCCCTTTAGCTATAAGGAAACTAACGTTTCCTCATTTCAACTATCACTCAGACTATTAGCCATTAAAGCTTTCTGTCAACTGAGGGACCACTTGTTTCTTACGTGAAACGGCACCTGGAAGGAAAGCATGGTTGTTTTCAAGTTTGAAGTTAAAGGCTGCTTCGACCTTGTCCATGTTTGATCCAAGAGCTAGAATTTCAGAGTTTGAGTTGACAATGTCTGTAATCATCAAAACAAAGTCAGAGTAGCCGTTTGCAGTATTGGCAGCTTGAATAGCAGCTTCGATTTCTGCTTGGCGTTCCAAGACTTCAGCAATATCAACTGTGTTTACTTGAGCAACACGAACCTTATTTCCGTTGAGTTCAAAGGTCTTAGCATCGATATCAATCAATTCTTCAGCAGATTTGCTTGCCAAGTTCGTACCAGCCTTGAGCATGGCAAGACCGTACTCTTCCAAGTTCACGCCTGCTAATTCTGCCAATTCTGGTGCAATGACTTTATCAGATGGGTGAGTTGTTGGTGATTTCAAAAGAAGGGTATCTGAAATCAAACCTGAAAGCATCAAACCTGCAATTTCTTTAGGAACTGCCACACCATGTTCTTTGAACATACGGTAAACGATAGATGAAGCTGATCCAACTGGTTCCAAGCGCATGTAAAGTGGGCTTGCAGTTTCAAAGTTAGCCACACGGTGGTGGTCTACAACACCGTAAACTTCTACTTCAGCGATATCTGAAACAGACTGTTGGAATTCATTGTGGTCAGTCAAGATGACTTGCTCTGCACCTTCTGCTTTAGCAGATGTGATGACGCGTGGTGCTTCTACACCAAAATAGTTCAAAACAAAGGCTGTTTCTTCATTAGGAGTTCCAAGTGCTACTGCTTCTGTGTCCAATCCATACGCCTCTTTTGCAAGATAAGCAAAGGCTACAGATGACCCGATGGCATCTGAGTCTGGATTTTGGTGACCAAATACTAGAATCTTAGACATGATAATACCTCTTTAAATTTATTCATCTTATTTTAGCACTTTTTTCCTCTTTTGACAAAAGTAAGAGGAGTCAAAGGACTCCTCATTAGACATCAATATGGTTGACTAGATTTTTCTCTTGATTTTCGGATAAAAATCGTTCTTTCTGTGGACGTTTCTTTCGTTTGAGGAAAGCTTCGGCAGACATGGCTTCTTCCTTGCTGGTAAAACCCTCTACATAGATGAGTTTGACTGGCAAGCGAGCTCGGGTATACTTGGCTCCCTTACCACTATTATGAACGGCAAGGCGCCTCTTAACGTCTGTCGTATAACCAGTATAGTAAGAACCGTCACGGCACTCCACCACATACATATAGGCCTTATGATCCATAGTAAATCTCTCGAATTTCTGGCGTATAGGAACCATCGTCATTGTGAACAATGAGCGGTGGCAAGACCTTGAAGCCACTAATAGATCCATCTTTGATTGCTTCGATTAAAAGCATATTGGCTTCCTTCTCTCGTTTAGGATAGACAAATTGCAGGCGCTTGGGTGCTAAATTGTGGCGTTGAAGCATTTCTAGAATATCCAAAAGTCGATCTGGACGATGAACCATGACAAAACGGCCATTAGACTTGAGAATACTCTGAGCACTTCGACAGATTTCCTTAAGATTAGTCGCAATTTCGTGTCTTGCTAGGAGATAGTGTTCACTCTCGTTCAGATTAGAATGCGGATCCACCTTGAAATAAGGCGGATTGCACAAAATCATGTCCACCTTACTTCCTTGGATATGAGCAGGCATATTTTTCAAATCATCGCAAATAACCTGCATCTGCTCTTCCAAGCCATTCAACCGAACCGAACGCTCTGCCATATCCGCCAAGCGCTCCTGAATCTCCACAGAGAGAATTTTTGCCTTGGTACGACTACTTGCAAAAAGTCCAACTGCACCATTTCCAGCACAAAAGTCCACAATTAAGCCATTTTTAGGAAAGCGAGGAAAGCGTGACAAGAGAACACTATCCACCGAATAGCTAAACACTTCTCTATTTTGAATGATCTTGATATCTGTCGAAAAGAGCTGGTTGATTCGCTCTCCTGATTTTAATAATTGTTCTTCTTTCATACTTTTATTATAACAAACGATGTTAATAGCACAAATATTTTAGATAATCGTATTATGGCTTCTTCTTTAAATGCTCTAATGCCTCGCGCGTCCAAACAGGCATCATTCGAGCAAGGGGCGCAAAACCGTGCTTGATTCGATCATTTGAAAAACGTCTCCGTCTTGGCAATTGATGTTTTTCTTCCTCCAAAGTACGGATAGAAAGACTGGCTTTTCCAGTGTATTCGTCAAAATCCACCACCTGTACTTGAACCTCATCACCAATTTTTAAAATGTCATAGATATTCTCAATAAATCCCGTTCGGATTTCCGAGATGTGAATCAGCCCTGTCACCCCTGTCTCTAACTCGACAAAGGCACCATAGGGCTGAATTCCTGTAATACGCCCAGTTAGCTTATCACCAATTTTCATTCTAGTCCTCAATTTCAATCGTTTCAATTACCACATCTTCAACTGGCTTGTCCATTGCACCAGTCTCAACAGCTGCAATGGTATCTAAGACAGCAAAAGATGCTGCATCTACCAATTGCCCAAAAACAGTATGGCGGCGGTCAAGGTGAGGAGTTCCACCTTGCTCTGCATAAATCTCAGCGATTGGTTCTGGCCAACCACCACGCGCAATCTCTTTCTTAGAGTATGGCAAGTGTTGGTTTTGCACGATAAAGAACTGACTCCCATTTGTATTTGGACCAGCATTGGCCATAGAAAGAGCGCCACGAACATTATAGAGTTCTTCTGAAAATTCATCTTCAAACGCTTGACCATAAATTGACTCTCCGCCCATACCAGTACCAGTTGGGTCTCCACCTTGAATCATAAAGTCCTTGATGATGCGGTGGAAAATCACACCATCATAGTAACCGTCTTTTGAAAGCGCAACAAAGTTTGCTACTGTTTTGGGAGCCTGCTCAGGGAAAAGCTTGATACGCAAGTCTCCGTGATTTGTCTTAATAGTCGCCAACGGACCTTCTACTGTTTCAATGTCTACTTGTGGGAAATGCAATTCTTTTTCTACCATACCAAATCCTTCTAAGGCATCAAAAATGCCATCATCTTCTACTGTTTTTGTAATATAATCTGCTTTTTCTTTGATTTTTTCATGGGAAATTCCCATGGCAATGCTAATTCCTGCATAATCAAAGAGTTCCAAGTCATTGAGACCGTCTCCAAAGACCATGACATTCTCTGGTTTCAAGCCTAAATGCTCCACCACCTTGGCTACACCTGTGGCTTTTGAACCTGAAATAGGCACGATATCAGATGAATGTACATGCCAACGCACCATGCGAAGTTTATCCGACAAAGAATCTGGCAAGTGTAGGTCATCTCCTTTATCCTCAAAGGTCCACATCTGATAAATCTCTACTTTTTCATGAAAATCTGGATCCACATCCAAGTTCGGATAGATGGGATCAATCGCCTCACTGATCATTTCTGTTCGAGTGGAGAGTTTAGCAGCATGACTGCCAACTAAACCATATTCAATCCCCTCTTGTTTTGTCCAAGCGATGTATTCTTCCACATCTTCTTTAGCAATCTGATGCTGATAAATGATTTGACCTTTTTTATCTTCAATATAGGCACCATTTAAGGTTACAAAAAAGTCCGGCTTGAGGTCTCGAATCTCTGGAACAACACCGAAAATACCTCGCCCAGAGGCAATACCTGTTAAAATCCCTTTCTCTCGCAACTGCTTAAAAACAGTGGGAATTGTCGCCGGAATAAAACCCGTCTTTGAAGTACGCAAGGTATCATCAATATCAAAAAAGACGATTTTAATCTTCTTTGCCTTGTATTTTAATTTTGCATCCATCTCTCTACCTCTTTTCCATCACTCTTTCCATTATACCATAAACCTTAGGAAATTCCTTTTTTGAAAAAAGATGAAAACCTATCAAAAAGAGAGCCAGTTGAACTAGCCCTCTCTTATCATCCTAGAACATCTCTAGAGCAATCATAGTAATCATCGTCGCATCATAGTAGCTCTCTAAAGGTAAATCTTGTGTGAAAATGTATTTATTTTGCTGAAGAAGTTTCAGATAGCCTTCTCCCTTGTCAGATGCATAGGTAATCGGGGCCAAAAAACTACCTGCCTGGTATTGATTGAGGGCCGTTCCGTTCAAGTCATAACCAGCATAGATACGTTGTTCTTTCATAAAGAAATCCATCATCTTTTGAACAACTTTTTGACTTCTTTCATCTTGACTTTGAGACAAGTGATAAGGCAAACGACAAGCATTATAAGAATAAGCTCCATCGTATTGAGATTCGATTGTGTTAGCATCAACAAGACGCGCGCCTGACTTCTCAGCCCAGATAAAGTCTGGCAAGAGACCCGTATCAGAATAAGAACTAATTTGCTCCAGTTGCCCAAGCATCTTATCCTTAACATCTAGCCATTGTTTATCACCAGTTAGATTATAAAATACTTGGAAATAATGAGGTAGTGTATCAGATGTTCTCATCAGATAGTAAAAATCTGAATTTTTTTGGGCCCAATTTCCTACTTTTAGAACACCGGTCTCCTCATTATAATTAAATCGAAGAATATCAATCAAGATACTTTTGGCTTGTCCTTCATATTCCTGAGCCTTATCTGGCCACTGCTTGGCAGCTTCAATTAAAGAATAAGCGATATAGAGATCTCCATCAGTTGCATTTTGTTTCTCGACCGTTTCGCTATCATTTTTGATTACTTGCTTCCAAGACATCAACTGCGTCCCCTCGATACGATGATTTTGGTAATAGCGATAAAGATTCTCAAAATCTGCTTGTGTCGCTTGCTCTTTTTGGGCTGCTAAAACCGTTATGAGCATGCCATAACTTTGGGCTTCAGATAGAACTGTTGTTCCCTCCGAATCATTCGTCGTACGGACATAGGACTGATTTCCCTTAGTCACAAGAAACTGTTGGCTCCATTGGCGGTAAATACGATTGCGCATCTCGACTTTACTCCTTCCTCTTGCCAAAAACAAGGTTAAACAAAAGATAGAAAGGATGAGCACAAACCATACATATTTTAATTTATTCGTTTTCATAAATCCTCCTATCCTGCAAATCGCTTGGTTTTAACCCACTTGGTTTCTTTTCGTTTGAGTACTTTGTCCAGAACGATTGAAGAAATGGAATCAATGGAAACAACGATAAACATCTGTGCATAAGTGAAATAGGCAGCCAAAGCTAACCAGATTTGCTTTGTCGTCGCTTGTCCAAACTGACTTGCTAATGCCGTCATAATTTGCATCAAATAGAGACCAATCATGAGAATCCAGTTGAAGAGCATGAGCTGGGCAATGTAGATATTGTCCGCATCAAAAGCGAACGGAATCCTGATATCTGGGAAGAATAGGTTAAGACAGATTGCTAGCACATTCGCTAGGAAAATCAAATCTGATAAAACAATGGCAAAGTTAAACCAAAAGAAAACACACGAATAGTTAAAAACTTCTAATTTAACACGCCAGTTTGCTCTGCCAAATAAATGCTTAAAGTTTGAGAGAACAACTTCATAATTTCCTTTTGCCCAACGTTTTCGTTGCATATAGTAACTCTTTAAAGTCTCAGGTTCTTGTTGGAAAGCCTCTGAGTTATAAGCAAGGGCGATCAATTTACCACTCTGCATGATTTTGAAGGAAATATCGGTATCCTCAGTCAAGGCACCATTTTTCCAACCACCGATACTCTTTACAAAGTCGGTTTGAATGATAAAGTTGGTTCCTGGGATACGACCAATTTTAAAGAGATGCCACATCCCAACATGGTGCACGCGCTGAGTAACAACGATTTCTTGGTTGATACAACGTGTCAAGAAATTTTGATTGGCATTTCGAGTC
The DNA here is from genome assembly GCF_001579175.1 of Streptococcus oralis. Lineage (GTDB taxonomy): Bacteria > Bacillota > Bacilli > Lactobacillales > Streptococcaceae > Streptococcus > Streptococcus oralis_O. The sequence continues at coordinate 197,744 of NZ_KQ970759.1, read as the reverse complement.
TTGTTTCGACCGAAAGATGCCACATGGCGTTCAGGGTCTTTCATCACTTCTTTGACAAGGAAATAGAGGGCATTTTTTTCAGGCATGGCATCCGCATCATAGACACAGATGTATTCACCTGTTGCCATCTCCAAAGCATCGTTTAGAACACCTGCTTTTCCTCCCGTACCAGTACGGTCGATAATAGTCAGATTTCTTCCTGCATATTCAGGCAGGGCTTGTACAGACAAACACTCTGCATAGGTATTATCAGAACAATTATCAGCAAATAAGAGCAATTCCATACGGTCATGAGGGTAATTCATATCGAGGATAGCCTTCGCTGTTTGAGCGATAACCACATCCTCATTATGGGCTGGCACGACAATCGTCACCTTAGGATAATAAGGTAATGGCGTCGTATCCACACGAAAATCGCTATGTTTAAACCAAAAGTGTACTGCCGAAAAGAGAATTACCAAGCCCCATGCTAGAGAAATCCAAATTGTAAGCAAGGTAAAAATCATTAACATTTGACTAATCATGATTCACCGCCTTAAAATTTTTGTTCACTCGATGGTAAAGAATATTGTATGCAATAAATAGTATGATAAAACAAATGCCAAATGCGAGACTGAGTCCCAAAGCAATACCAAAAAATAGTTCGGTCAAAGTCATGTTTTCCTCCTAATATTCTACAATTACATCCGTCTCGAGTTGACGCTTTAAATGACTAGCAACATCTGAGTAGTCTTTATATTTACTTCTATTCTCAGAGTTAATCATCAGGTAACCTGTTTGGAATTGAATTTCTTGGTTTCCATCTTCTCCATGAAAAACTAAACTGCCTAGTTTCTCCTGCAAACCATTCAAATAAAGTTGCTTCAAAGAATCTTGACTACTATTAGATAAAACAAGAAAATTCCCATCTGAAACGTAATAGAGTTTATCGTTGTAACTCAATTCCTGAGAAATTACCTCTTGAATGCGACTGAGCATCAGATTATGTTCTTTAGGTTTAATCTGGAAAAACAAATCTTCATGGGACCAATGAACCAATAGGGATTGAATCTCCCCTTCTTCCACACTCTGATACATTGATTTGTAATCTTCTCTAGCGATTTCTACTTGATCCTGAACCATTGATTTTGCCTTAAAATAATAATTACGTACTTTGATTAAAATCCCAATTAACAGAGGGAAACTCACTAGCAAGAACAACAGTTGAACGATTGGTATATAGACAATACCTGATGACAAAAAGATAAGTCCAATACCAAGCGCCAATAAAAGCAACCAAGTAAGCAACAAGTCAGATAAAACTAAGACAGCAAATAAGGCTAGGGTTAGAAATATAATCTGCTCTAAAATAATATCTCGAGCAAGGAGAAAAGAAAGACCTAAAAGAATCAACTCACAACCCAGAAAGGCGACTAACCAATTTCTAAATTTATTCCAGTTTTTCATTATGCCTCATCTCCTTCTTTAAATTCGGATACAGATTCAGCCATTCCAAAATAATGTAGTATAGCCTGAACGATTCGTTCAGATGCTCTTCCATCACCATATGGATTTGGTGCCTGAGACATTTTTCTATAAAGAGTTTCATCTGTCAAGAGAGCTGCCATAGCCTCTTTCACACATACTGGATCAGTTCCAACTAGTTTCAAGGTTCCTGCACGAACCCCTTCTGGACGTTCCGTCGTATCGCGAAGGACAAGAACAGGTTTTCCGAGGGAAGGAGCCTCTTCTTGAACACCACCTGAGTCGGTCATAATAAAATAACTTTTAGACGCTAAATTATGGAAATCGAGTACATCTAAAGGTTCAATCAAGTGAATGCGGTCATGACCAGCTAGAATATCCTTTGCTGCTTCTTGCACAGCAGGACTGAGATGAACTGGGTAGACCACCTCTAATTCAGAATGGATATCGACCATTTGGCGTAAAGCTGTAAAGACATTACGCATCGGTTGCCCTTGATTTTCACGACGGTGCATAGTTACTAAAACAAGCTTTTTGGAAGAATCCAATTGATCTAGAACTTCATGATGGTAGTCTGATTGAACAGTGAGTTTCAATGCGTCGATAGCCGTATTTCCCGTAATAACAATCGCAGACTCAGGATGATTTTCCTTGAGGAGATTATCTCTACTCTCACTAGTTGGAGCAAAATAAAGATCAGCAAGATTGTCAGTCATCTGGCGATTCATTTCTTCTGGGAAAGGAGAATACTTATCAAATGTTCTCAATCCAGCTTCAACATGCCCGATTCGAACCTGATTGTAAAAACCTACTAAACTTGCTACAAAGGTCGTTGTAGTATCACCATGAACAAGAATTATATCTGGAAGTTCTTGCTTAACAACTGGATCAAACTTTTCTAAAATTTTTCCAGTAATATCTAAAAGGGATTGATTTTTCCCCATAATATCCAAGTCATAATGTGGCTCGATGCTAAAAGTTTCAAGAACTTGATCTAGCATTTGACGGTGCTGAGCTGTCACAACTGTGATCGTCTCAATGCTGTCACTATGTTTTTGCAATTCTAACACTAAAGGGGCCATTTTAATAGCTTCTGGTCGTGTTCCAAAAACAACCATCACTTTCAGTTTCTTCATTATGCTATCCTTCTACTATAATAAAATTTGACACATCAGATTAATTAGTACATTTGATAGTTCCAATATCAATTAATTTAACTTTCATAATTATTTTACCGTCAATTAATTTATATGTCAAACCTTTCTAAGTATATTATTGCATTTAATTTAATTTTAAATAATCGTAATATTTTTGTAATGATATAATTTACACTGTGTAAACCTTCCGTATTAAACTTTTATTAAATATTTTTTAAAATTCTAAACCTTACCATCTTTTGAATATTTATTTTTTCTTAATAATTCAGATAATTATATTTTAGCGTTTCATAGAATGTATCTCTTTTTCTAATACGAAAAATCCCTCTCTAATGAAAAAGGGAGTTACGACTTCTTGCTATTTTAAAGTTAAACCTTATAAAATCTGTCTTAAAACAAATTTTTCGACAGATACAAGACCAATTCTCCGATATCTTCACAAACCGCATTCATTTCCAAGGGCTGATTTCGATACCAAACGCCTGAACCATCTGGAATATAGTCTCGTTTGATGTACAATCTCTGGGCAGGTCCATAGCCTGAGTGCAAACCTACACCCAACGTCACTTTGTCTGAAAAAAGCTTAACTCGATTTTCTGCCTCTTCCATCAAGAGGTTTCCAATACCTTGATTTTGAAAGGGCTCAAAGACATTGAAATCTGAAAGTTCTGGAGCTATTCCAGCAAAGGGGCCCTGCTTAGCATCGGGTAAAATCGTAATATAACCTGCTACAGCACCCCCAACCTCTGCAACTAAGACTTCTCTCTCCCCACTTTCTTGCTCCTTAAAGTATCGAGTTAAAATCTCCTCTCTACTTGGCCAACCTTGGCTGATAAATCCTCGAGATAGTTCTTTTATGTCAGATTCTTGCATTTTTCTAATTGAACATGTCGTCTTCATAAGTTGCTCCTTTAAAGCTTTCTCCTACCATTATAGCACGATAATAAAGATTAAAAGAAAAAACCTAGTAAGACAAAAGAATCTTACTAGGTCAAAAGGGACTCCATTCTAACAGAGTCCTGGAAAAGTCTGAAAAAAAGACCACTGGACCGAAGTCGCCTTCTCGTTTCAAAGCTCGTGAAAAATGACCCGTTGGGGACTTAATTCGCTTTCTTGTTTTCAAGCTCATGAAAAAGAGGTCCACCCGGACCTCAACTTGCTCTCTCATTTCAAAGCTCGTGAAAAAAAGACCCGTTGGGGTCCTAATTCGCTTTCTTATTTCCGAGCTCATGAAAAAGAGGTCCACTGGACCCAACTCGCTCTCTCATTTCAAGGCTCGTGAAAAAAAGACCCGTAAGGGTCTTTTCTTTAATCTTCGTTTACGAAAGGCATCAAAGCCATTACGCGAGCGCGTTTGATAGCTGTTGTTACTTTACGTTGGTTTTTAGCTGAAGTTCCTGTTACACGACGAGGAAGGATTTTCCCACGTTCTGAAACGAAACGGCTAAGAAGCTCAGTATCTTTGTAATCAACATATTCAATTTTGTTTGCTGCGATGTAATCAACTTTTTTACGGCGTTTGAATCCGCCACGACGTTGTTGAGCCATGTTTTTTCTCCTTTATAGTATTAATTGTCCATTAGAATGGTAAATCATCATCTGAAATGTCCAATGGATTTGTTGCTCCAAATGGATTTTCAGAACGTGAAAAGTCTGGTACTGGGTTTGCAGGTGCTGATTGACCTGCAGTTGGTGCAGAATAAGCCCCACCTGTATGTCCTTCACGCACTCCGCGGCTTTCCAACATTTGGAAATTCTCAGCCACGACTTCTGTTACGTAGACACGTTGTCCTTGCTGGTTATCGTAACTACGAGTCTGGATACGACCTGTGATCCCGATAAGAGAGCCTTTTTTAGCCCAGTTAGCAAGATTTTCAGCCTGTTGGCGCCACATAACGACATTGATAAAATCAGCCTCACGTTCGCCATTTTGACTCTTGAATGTACGGTTTACTGCAAGAGTAAAAGTCGCAACTGCTACATTTGATGGGGTATAACGCAACTCAGCGTCACGTGTCATACGCCCTACAAGTACAACATTGTTAATCATAATTTACCTTCTTACGCGTCAAGTTTGACGATCATGTGACGAAGAATGTCAGCGTTGATTTTTGAAAGACGGTCAAACTCTTTAAGAGCTGCGTCGTCGTTTGCTTCAACGTTAACGATGTGGTAAAGTCCTTCACGGAAATCTTGGATTTCGTATGCAAGACGACGTTTTTCCCATGATTTTGATTCAACAACAGTTGCACCGTTGTCAGTCAAGATAGAGTCAAAACGTGCTACCAAAGCGTTTTTCGCTTCTTCTTCAATGTTTGGACGAATGATATAAAGAATTTCGTATTTAGCCATTGATATGTTCCTCCTTTTGGTCTAATGACCCCAAGACTTTGCAAGGGGTAAGTGAGGTTTGCTCACAATAAACTATTATACTAGAAAAGCTAGTAGATAGCAAGAGAAAAAAGATAAAAATGAAAAATAACTCTATTGCTTAGAAATAACATTCTCTTTCAGTTCTACAGCTCTGGCCATCTCTTTCAAAATGAAAAATAGTGAAAAGCCGACGATTACTAAAAAGAATCCTAAGTAAAGGAAGGATTCTACAAAACCTAGAGCATCAATCAGCCAACCCGTTAGAGGAAAAATAACAATCATACTCAGGCTGAACATCATGGAGTAGACACTTAGCATGGTTGCACGTACCTCACTTGGGAGTCGCTTTTGTAAATCGTTGTCAAAAATCGGTTGAAAGAGAGCATATAAGGCGTTACTAATCAAATAAATCAAAATATAAATCAGTGGCGTACCAAAGTAAGAAAGTAAGTAGGTCACTCCCGTTAAGAGTACAAGAATTGGAAAGAGATTTAAGGCTGCATACTTCTTTCCAATCTTACTCGCTAGATAAACTGCCCAGATATTCAAAACACTGCCGATTAGCATGACCATCGAAATCTGCCATCCTTCTAAGTCCGGCAGTTGATTTTGATAGTAAAAATAAAACATGCACATCAGTGTCCCGATGATTTGGGACAGAATCATCCAACCAAAAAGACTGGGATTTCTCTGCAACTCCTCTTTGACAGTCAACATAATCCTTTTCATGGTCAGGCGCTCAGATTTTTGCGCTTTAACACGAGGCTCTTTTAGCATCCAAGTTAGGAAAAGAACGATTATAGAAGTGGCAATCATGATATAGTAGGTCAAGTGCAATTGACCATGGACAAAAAAACCCGCTAAAACGGTCCCCAAAGACCGAGTTCCTTCTGCTACTCCTGACATAAAACTTGAGATAGACAAGTATCGATCTTTTAATCCAGCCTCCACGGCCGAATCATAAACCATGGCTGCACTCGTCCCCGAATCAAAATTATAAGACAAGGCACTCACCACCATAGCGAGGGCATAAATCCAAAAATTACCTTGTCCTACCAACATGAGAATAGACGACGCAATCCCAGCAATCCGACTGAGATAAAGATTGGTTTTATAGGAATAGCGGTCAGCTAACATGCCAGAGGGAATTTCACAAATGACACTGGTAGCATGAAAAATGCTTTCCAATAAGCCGATCTGCCAAAGTGACATCCCGTTTTGACTGAGAAATAGAATCCAAAAGCTGGTAATGCCCAGAAAGGCAAAAAATTCCACACCAGCCATGAGACCGATATTCTTCCGGTAATTTCGTTTAAACATAGTTTCTCCTTTAACAAGTGTATTTGTATCTTTGTGTTTGTCACTTGTTAAACTGTGCTTTACATGTTCTCCACCTCTTCTTTCTTCTACTTTGAAAAAACGCCCCTGGGGCGTTTTGATTTATTTTATGGTTTGATACGGTGCAACATACGTGGGAATGGAATGGCTTCACGGATGTGTTTTGTACCTGCTGCGAAGGTTACCATACGTTCGATACCGATACCAAATCCACCGTGTGGAACTGTACCGTATTTACGAAGGTCAAGGTAGAATTCGTACTCTGTAAGATCCATACCAAGTTCTTCCATCTTAGCGACAAGGGCGTCGTAGTCTTCCTCACGCATAGAACCACCGATGATTTCTCCATAGCCTTCCGGTGCAAGCAAGTCTGCACAAAGCACGCGCTCTGGATTTCCAGGAACTGGTTTCATGTAGAAGGCCTTGATAGCTGCTGGGTAGTTCATGACAAATGTTGGCACACCAAAGTGGTTTGAAATCCAAGTTTCATGTGGTGAACCAAAGTCATCTCCATGTTCCAAATGCTCGTAGTCTGCATCTTCATCGTTTTCATGCTCTTGCAAGAGATCAATGGCTTGATCGTAAGTGATACGTTTAAATGGCTCAGCAATGTAGCGTTTCAAAAGTTCTGTATCACGCTCCAATGTTTCCAAGGCTTGGGGAGCACGGTCCAATACACCTTGGAGCAAAGCTTTTACATAAGCTTCTTGCAAGTCAAGTGACTCATCATGTGTCAAGTAAGAGTACTCCGCATCCATCATCCAGAACTCAGTCAAGTGACGGCGAGTCTTAGATTTCTCCGCACGGAATACTGGACCAAAGTCAAAGACACGGCCAAGAGCCATCGCACCTGCTTCAAGATAAAGCTGACCTGATTGGCTCAAGTAGGCTGGCGTTCCGAAGTAATCTGTTTCAAAGAGTTCAGTTGAATCTTCTGCTGCGTTTCCTGAAAGAATTGGGCTATCAAACTTCATAAAACCGTTCTTGTCAAAGAACTCATAAGTTGCATAAATGATAGCGTTACGGATTTGCATAACAGCCACTTGCTTACGAGAGCGGAGCCACAAGTGACGGTTGTCCATCAAAAAGTCTGTTCCGTGTTCTTTTGGTGTGATTGGGTAGTCTTGAGATTCACCGATCACTTCGATGTCTGTAATATCCAACTCATAGCCAAACTTAGAACGTTCGTCTTCTTTGACAATTCCTGTCACATAAACAGACGTTTCTTGGCTCAAGTGTTTGATCGTTTCAAATTTTTCAAGACCTACCTCTTCACCAAATTTTTCAATAAAGTTTGGTTTGAAGGCGACTCCTTGGAAAAAGGCTGTTCCGTCACGCAATTGCAAGAAGGCAATTTTCCCTTTTCCTGATTTATTGGCAACCCAGGCTCCGATGGTCACTTCTTGACCAACGTAGTCTTTTACTTCGATGATTGTTACACGTTTTGTCATAATCTATCTTCCTTTTTTCGTTTAACTTGTCCGAAGACATCATTACCCACTATTTTACCATAAATAGACTATGATAGCTAGGTTCGACTAGAGAAAATTCGCGAGATTTTCGTTACAAAAAATCTTCGCCAAAAAGGCGAAGATTTTGAGTTTTATTTTTCCATAAATTGATGCAAACGACGAATGGCTTCTTGCAAGGTATCCAAGTCTGTGGCATAGCTGAGACGAACATTTTCAGGCGCACCAAACCCTGCTCCTGTAATCAAGGCCAGACCGACTTCTTCGAGAATAGCCGTTGCAAACTCCGTCACATCGGTATATCCCTTCATCTCCATCGCTTTTTTAACATTTGGGAAAAGATAGAAAGCTCCTTGGGGTTTGACTACTTCAAATCCTGGCACTTGGCACAAGAGAGGATAGATGGTATTAAGGCGTTCCTCAAATGCTTGGCGCATGGTTTCGACAGAGTCTTGTGGTCCAGTTAGGGCTTCAATGGTAGCATATTGTGATACAGCAGTCAGGTTTGAGGTTGTTTGTCCTGTTAGTTTGCTCATAGCAGCGATAATTTCAGGATTTCCCACAGCATAACCTACCCGCCAACCAGTCATGGCATAGGCCTTAGATACACCGTTAATCACGATGGTTTGCTTGCGAATGGCTTCTGACAGACTAGAGATTGGAACAAATTCATTCCCGTTATAAACCAAACGACCATAAATATCATCTGCTAAGATAAGGACATCATGCGCAACAGCCCAATTTCCGATGGCTAGCAATTCCTCACGAGAGTAAATCATACCGGTCGGATTCGATGGCGAATTGAGAACCAAGACCTTGGTCTTATCTGTTCGGGCTGCTTCTAGCTGCTCTACTGTTACTTTAAAGTGATTGTCTTCCTTGGCCTGGACAAAGACTGGCACACCTTCTGCCATTTTGACTTGGTCTCCATAGCTGACCCAGTAAGGTGTAGGGATGATGACTTCATCACCTGGATTGACCACAGCCATAAAGAAGGTGTAGAGAGAGAACTTAGCACCAGTGGCAAAGGTAACCTCGTTTGCTGCTACGGAATACCCATAGTAGCGTTCAAAATAGGTATTAACCGCCGCTTTTAACTCTGGTAGGCCTGAAGCAACTGTATAGAAGGAAGCTCGTCCATCTCGAATCGCTTCCACCGCCGCATCCTGAATATTTTCAGGAGTATGAAAATCTGGCTGTCCCAAGGTTAAGAAAAGAACATCCTTTCCTTGAGCTTTTAATGCCTTGGCTCTTGCATCACTGGCTAGAGTAACACTCTCTTCCATTTCTAGTACACGCTTGGATAGTTTCATATGCCCTCCTTATTGGATCACTGCTCCTGTTTCAAAGTCCACCAGATAGTAGTGGTTTCCTGACTTAACTTCCCAAATCGGCTTGTCCTGATAGCGACCAAAGGTGACTTTGTCAATATCGCTAGCTCCTTTTTCCCTCGAAATCGTCGCTGCCTTGTCTTGAGAAATCCCCTTATCAAGCTGATAAACATAAATCTTATGGTCATTCTTTTCAATCAGTACGGCAATGGCCTCTTGCTTTTTATTATGTCCTAAAACGCTGTAATAACCTTCTAGTCCATTATAGAAATCAACCTGATCTGCCTGTTCCAATTCTGCATACTGCTTGGCCAGCTTTTCTCCCTCAACCCTAGCATCTTGATAAGGTTTCATGCTGAGTGATATCAGATAAAGGAAGGAAGTCGTCATGACTAGCAGTACCAGAGAAATACCGATTCCATACTGTAAAAGTAGCTTGTTTTTTGCTTTTTTCTGTCTTAGTTTCACTCGTCTATTTTACCATCTCTCTTCCTTTATTACAAGTGAATATAGGAACTTTCTGAGATAATTTCCCTATAAAATCCATGCCTCTTGTATTTCTATTTATTTATTGATAGAATACCCTTATGAAACAATATTTGAAAGAAAAAATTTCCCAAAATCAATTAGACCTGAAGACGGCTATCGTTCTCAATAAAGCGATGCGAAGTTTTAAACCTTATGAAACCAAGGCTGCCAAAGAACACGGACTAACCCCTACTCAATTTTCTGTTCTGGAAACCCTCTATAGCAAGGGAGAACTGCGTATTCAGGATTTGATTGAAAAAATGTTGGCCACTTCTGGAAACATGACTGTTGTTATTCGAAACATGGTTCGAGATAGGTGGATTTCTAAAACTTGTGACCCAAAAGACCGTCGCTCTTTTTTCCTGAAATTAACACCTGCAGGACGCAGAAAAATCGAAGAGGTTCTCCCTGACCATATTGATTCTATCGTAGAAGCACTCAGCATCTTGGAAGATGGCGAAAAGGAAGACTTAATCCGCATTTTAAAAAAATTTAAAAATTTGTGAGCAAAATTATTGCTAATTAGTATTATTTGTTGTAACATAGATGGTAACAAAAGGGTTCGCTCTTTGAATTTTAAACTAAAGGAGACATATCATGTCTAAAAAAGTATTATTTATCGTCGGTTCACTTCGCCAAGGTTCTTTCAACCACCAAATGGCCCTCGAAGCTGAAAAAGCACTTGCTGGTAAAGTGGAAGTTAGCTATCTTGATTACTCAGCTGTTCCCCTCTTCAGCCAAGATCTTGAAGTTCCAACTCATCCAGCTGTAGCTGCCGCTCGAGAAGCTGTTCTTGCTGCCGATGCCATCTGGATTTTCTCTCCAGTCTACAACTTCTCTATCCCTGGAACAGTGAAAAACTTGCTTGACTGGCTCTCGCGTGCCATTGACTTGTCTGATACACGTGGTGCTTCTGCCCTCCAAGACAAGTTTGTTACTGTCTCATCTGTAGCCAATGCCGGTCACGATCAACTCTTTGCTATTTATAAAGACCTCTTGCCATTTATCCGCACACAAGTCGTTGGTGATTTCACTGCTGCACGTGTCAATGACTCTGCTTGGGCAGACGGAAAATTGGTGTTAGAAGAAACAACTGCTTCATCACTTGAAAAACAAGCTGACGACCTTCTTGCAGCCATCAACTAATCTAGTAAAAACCAGCTCATTCGAGCTGGTTTTATGCTTGTTTCACAAAGACGAGTTCTAAGTCACTTGATAAATCAGGTCGGTATTCAAAGCCGGCGAAGCGGAGCTTGCGAGCTTGGTCAACCATTTGGACTTGGCCTTCTATTAGAGCTGTCAGAAAGGCGCCACGCGCTTTCTTGGAAATGGTTGAGTGGATTTTCAACTGGCCTGCCTTGTCCTCCATAAATTTGAAGGTCACCATCTTTTCTCTGATTTCCTTAGAAAATACGGTTTCAAACTCTGATGACAAGAGAGAAAATATCAAGTCCTCATCCTCTAACGCCTCATCGTAAACTGACTTCCAATGAGTCTTTAGGGTTTTACCAGCTACTTTTAATTTCATCAAAAAGTCCAAACGGTGAGGAGCCACGGGAGATAGGGCTGGAACTACGCCATACAAAGCTGATGTAATTAAAACATGATCTTCAAGATAGGTTTGTTCAGCCTCGGTTAACCCATCTCGTTTGATGTGGCGATACATAAGACCATCAAAGAGTTTCAAAGCTGGATAGTTTTTAGCCCTTCGATCTTTTAGAGCTTGAATATGAGCGTACTCTTCTTCTGCTTTCTCGGCAGAAACTTTATAAAAGGTCTCTAATTCACTAGCTGAGTAATGTGCCAGTGAGTCAAGGACTGCCTGACTTTCTTTCCTCAAGGGGAGCGCTTCGATACTCGGCAAGTCTGTGTTCATTTCTTTTGCTGTTGGGATTAAAATTTTCATATTGTTAGTGTAGCATATTTTTCAATCACGACCAAGAATTTCATCTTAAAAACCTCGGTTCATACCGAGGTTTCTTTTACTTCACTTTAAAGGTCTTGAGATAGTTATCTTTTCCAACTTGACCTTCAAAGGATTGACCATTTTCGAGGTAAGGAAGGTCGTCTGATACGGAAGCCTTGACCTTATAAATCTTGCCATCAACTTTAAAGAAATAGACAGTATCACCTTTGATGACAGCTGATTTAAGGTCTGAAACCACTCCCTTGATACTTTCTACCGTTTCATTATCCAGGTCGAGGTCATTTTTATTGGCATATTTGCTGAGGAGTTCATCTACTGTAGCTGCTACGATGACGTTTTGGTACTCTACTGCATCAACCAAAGCATACTCCTTGACCAAACCTGCATTGTCCTTCAAGCCCATGATATAGAGAGGTTTGTCATTGAGATTGACAAGAATAGGGAAGGTAGCCTTGTAGGCCTTCTCTTGCACTGCTCCTTCTGCGGAAGCACGGGCTGATTCTTCGGTTGCTGAAGCTAGATTGTACTTGGTGATTTCACCAGTGCGCATATTTTCAAGAATAAAGCCCAGGTTACTTTCGTCAGCATTTGCTGAAGTCACCCCCGTGTAGAGATAAATGTCATTTCCGATAGAAAGATAGTTATAACCCTCAGTCGTTTGGGTAACATTTTTCTTAGAAATCAAGGCATTCCAGAAGCCGTCTTTATACTTGCCGTTGTAGTTGATTTGTTCGATGGTTTCTTCGGCTGGATAGACACGGTCCACCCATTCTGGCACCTCATCCAAGCTGTATTCCTTGGTTTCGCCATTGGTAGCATCCAAGATAATAACAGATGAAGGGCGAGGTACTCCTAGACCAAACTGTTTTTGATAAACGGTTGCTACATAGAAAGGATTGCCTTCATCATCCACCTCAAAGGATGGGGTTTTAAAAATCTTAGTCGGATACTTGATTCGAAGATGACGTTTGACGTCACGGTTAAAATACTCGGAGTCCGAATACTTCATCGGTGTTTTTAAATCTACCAATTCCGCATTCCCTGTCACCATATCAACCTTGATATACTCGCCAATTCCCTTGGCTTGATTGTTGAACCATTTGATGGGATCGGCATACTCCAAAGGAGTCACCCGATAGGGTTTGCCATCAACCGTCAGCTGGGTATAAGTATCTGCTGCTACGTACTGGGAGACCTTATCCGTCAGAGAGCCTAGATAACGGTCTCCAATCTTCTCTGCAGTGCTCCGATCTAGGATTGGAACCTTACTGGTATCACTCTTAGGAAAATCTTTAAAGTCTTTTTCTGTGATAGACACCACATTAGCATAATTTTTGCTTGGAAAAAGCTAGAGGTTACTAGGCTTACCAGACCAGCAAGGGCAAAGATGATACCTGCAGTCAGAAACAATCCTCTACTAAGTTTGGTAAAATGAAGTCCTTCTAGATTGAGATCTTTGGCAGCCTTGCCATGACGTACATGAACAGTTTTGAGGAGATTGGTATCCTTGCGGAAACTAAACAAAATCCCCATCACCACCAGATGCCCACAGAGAAAGAAGATGAATTCCCAACTAGTCAGATTGAAGGGTGGTAAAAATATATACCAAGTCGTTGCGATAAAAACAAGTTCAAATAGTATGCGTTTCATCTGAGTTCCTCCTAAATAATTCGTCCTTTCAAATGATCCAGTTCATGTTGGCAGATCTGAGCTGGAAAACCTGTCAGTGTAATGGTCTGTTCCTGCCACTTGCTATCGCGATAGGAAACCGTGATCGTTTCATAGCGAGTCGTTGGCCGTACCCCAGTCAAGGACAAACAACCTTCCTCTGTCTCGTAAGGATCTTCAGAGGAAAGGAGAATGGGGTTAAACATGACCATGGGAACCAAGCCAAGATTAAAGATAATCACACGCTTCTGCACGCCAATCATATTTGCTGCCAGACCGACACAGGTCTCGCGATTAGCCAGCAGGGTATCCTGCAAATCCTTAGCCAGATAAAGGTCTTCTTGACTTGCAGGTTTCGAGACCTGCGACAAGAATAAGACATCTCGGACAATTTTCTTTTCCATTCTCTTACGCTCCTTACAACTTTACTTTATTATAGCACAAAAGAGGGCAACTTCTAGTCCTTTCCCTCAAATGCAAAAAAAGCCATCCGAAGATGACTTTCTTTTTAAATCGCGTTCTTATCAAGACCAAGTTTACGTTGAACAAACTTGACGATTTCGACGATAAGTATCATTGAGAAGCTTCCAGCTAGAACAATAGCCCATTGTGACAAGTCTAGTTTGGTTACGTGGAAGATACCTTCAAGCGGTTCTATAACGATGGTTGCCATCAGAAGAATGAAGGATACCAAGATTGACCAGTTGAAGGTCTTAGACTTGAATGGTCCGACTGTCAAGATGGATTGGTAAACAGACTTAACGTTGTAGGCATGGAAGAGCTGAATCAAACCGAGTGTTGCAAAGGCCATGGTAAGGGCATCTGCGTGAATGGCTTGGTTGTCTCCTACATGGACTGGATAGGTAAGAGCAAGGCCATAAACGGTCAAGACCAGTGCCCCTTGGAGTACACCTTGATAAATAATGGAACTCAAGACACCACCTGAGAAGAAGCTTGACTTACGTCCACGTGGTTTGTGGGTCATAACACCAGGTTCAGCCGGCTCAACACCAAGAGCGATAGCTGGGAAGGTATCGGTTACCAAGTTGATCCACAAAAGATGAACTGGTTGCAAAACATCCCATCCAAAGAGGGTCGCTAAGAAGATGGTCAAAACTTCAGCCGTATTGGCAGAAAGCAAGTACTGAATGGTCTTTTGAATGTTTGAGAAGACCTTACGTCCTTCTTCAACTGCGACGATGATGGTCGCAAAGTTATCATCCGCAAGAATCATGTCAGATGCACCCTTAGAAACCTCTGTACCAGTGATTCCCATACCGATACCGATATCAGCTGTTTTCAGAGCTGGAGCGTCATTCACACCGTCACCTGTCATGGCAACGACCTTACCTTGGTTTTGCCACGCTTTCACGATACGAACCTTGTGTTCTGGAGATACACGCGCGTAGACAGAGTATTGACCAACGACTTTTTCAAATTCTTCATCTGAAAGTTCGTTGAGCTCAGCACCAGTCAAGACATGGTCTTCTGAGTCATTTTCATCGATGATTCCCAAACGTTTGGCAATGGCTTCCGCTGTGTCTTGGTGATCACCCGTGATCATGATTGGACGAATTCCCGCTTCCTTAGCGACACGAACTGCTTCAGCTGCTTCGGCACGCTCAGGGTCAATCATCCCAATCAATCCAGTAAAGATCAAGTTGTTTTCAAGATCTTCAGAAGTCAAGTTCTCTGGAATGCTATCAATAATCTTATAAGCACCTGCAAGGACACGCAAGGCTTGGTGAGCCATTTCAGAGTTGTTTGTGTGAATTAAGTCATTGACTTGATTATCAATCGGAGCGACATCTCCAGCCTTATCACGAGCAACACAACGTTTCAAAAGTTGGTCTGGAGCTCCCTTGACTGCCACTAGGAATTTCCCATCTGGCAATGGGTGAACTGTTGACATGAGCTTACGATCTGAGTCAAATGGCATTTCAGCCACACGAGGATATTTCTCTAAGAATCCTTTAACATCATAGCCCTTATCCAAGGCATACTGGATGAAGGCTGTTTCCGTTGGATCCCCGATCAGGTTTCCTTCTGCATCAATCTTAGTATCGTTAGCCAAGACAACTGAACGAAGAAGAGGCATTTCAAGACCTAGTTCAATGTCATCAGCTGAATCATGTAGGACAGCGTCATAGAAGACTTTTTCGACTGTCATCTTGTTCATAGTAAGTGTACCAGTCTTATCAGAAGCGATGATTTCTGTTGAACCAAGCGTTTCTACTGCTGGCAACTTACGAACGATAGAGTTTCGTTTTGCCAAAACTTGAGTACCAAGGGCAAGAACGATGGTTACGATAGCAGGAAGCCCTTCGGGAATGGCTGCAACAGCAAGCGCAACAGAGGTCATCAACTCACCAAGTGGATCTTTTCCTTGAATGAAGACTCCGACTACAAAAGTAACCAAGGCAATAACCAAAATTGCATAGGTCAAGACCTTAGAAAGGTTGTTCAAGTTTTGTTTGAGTGGTGTATCCGTCTCATCCGCATCTTGGAGCATGCCAGCAATATGACCAACTTCCGTGTACATACCTGTATTGACAACAACACCAAGACCACGACCATAGGTCACGTTTGAGTTTTGAAAGGCCATGTTGACACGGTCACCAATACCAGCATCTACAGCAAGCTCGACTGTCAAGTCTTTTTCGACTGGCACAGACTCCCCTGTAAGAGCTGCTTCTTCGATTTTAAGAGAGTTGGCTTCTAGCAAACGTAGGTCCGCTGGTACTACATCACCTGCTTCAAGGGCAACAATATCACCTGGTACCAATTCTTTTGAATCAATCTCTGCCATATGCCCATCACGAAGAACGCGGGCAGCTGGACTTGACATAGATTTGAGGGCTTCGATGGCTTCTTCTGCTTTTCCTTCTTGGTAAACACCAAAGGCAGCGTTGATGATAACCACGGCTAGGATGATAATGGCATCTGCAATATCTTCCCCACCAGAAGTTATGACGGACAAGATGGCTGCAGCAATCAAAATAATAATCATCAAATCCTTAAACTGTTCGATGAATTTAACCAAGAGAGATTTTTTCTCACCCTCTTCCAGTTCATTGTGGCCAAATTCTGCAAGGCGCTTTTCCGCCTCACTTGATGACAAACCTTGCTCGGTCGCATCCACAGCCTGCAAGACCTCTTCAGGACTCTGAGTGTAAAACGCTTGGCGTTTTTGTTCTTTTGACATGTGTCTCCTCCTTGACATTGTGTGCAAAACAGACTCTCTTTTCCCTCATCGCATCTTTTCACGACAAACAAAAAGAGACCTGTTAATCATAACAAGTCTCGCTGTTTAAGATAGTGCCGGAAAGCATACTTTTCAGTATAAAATTCGGAATGACGACACTATCACAGGTTTCTGCCAGCTACTCCCTTGAGTAGTACTATTATATCAAATTTTGAAGAAAATTCAAGAATATTTAACTACTCAACATATTTGAAGCTCTCTATCGTCTTTTCAAAAAAAGGAAGGGAAGTAACAAAGGGATTATGGCCATAAATACATACGAATATCTAAAATAATTTACAATTGGAGAATAAATGCACGTTAGTATTATTGAAACACATATAATTATTAAACCTAAAATCTTATAATCTCTCCTCAATAATGAAATCATCAAAATAATTAACAATAAAATTGTATATAACCCTGCACTATAAAATATAGAAAAAATCGGTAAATAAGAAATCGTCTTATGTATATTCCAATAGAATTCTTGTAGCTTCTTAAACTTTGTTTGATTCTTCCATCCATCATCAAGTGAAGTTGTATCTCCATAAACATTGCTACTATCTTCATACATAACACGATAATAATTACCCATATACGTTAAATCAGAATAATCATACGGATACCAATAAGAAACTGATAAATTAAGTAGAGCATCTATATAAGTCTTTGGATGACTAATATAGCCTTTCAACCATAAATTAAAAAATTCTTTTTCTCTCCCCTCAAATTGTTCATTTTTCATACTATCTTTAATTGGATCAGCTTTAAAATAAACAAATTTCTTATTATTTTCTAAACCTAATGTATCATCATAGAGAGATAATTCTTCACTAGAAAATGATTCTGGGTGGTAATGTACAGCAGCAGCAATCTGTTGAAACCTAGGTGCTAAATAATCATATCGTTTCGAAGATTCTTGTGGTTGAATTAATGAACTAGCAAAAGAGTTTATTAGCAACGTGAAGCTTATTGATGTTAAAGAATAAAATAAAATCTTCTTGTAGTATCGTTTATTAAAAATAAGTAGTACAAGAATCCCTACAATTATATAAATAACAGCCTTCCTATGCATCATATATATTCCAAAAAATGAAATAATGAACATAAAGAAAAACTTTTTATTTTCAAAATAGTTAGTTGGTTGATAAATGATATATACAATACTTAAGAAAAATAATATTAATGAATTTACCATATATACATCTTTATACATCGTGAAACTAACAATAATAAAATTAGGAAACAGTAGGTAAAATAAGTATAAAGTTATATTTAAGTATTTATTTTCACTCAATTCAAAAATTCTATACAATACATACACAAAAATAAAAGAGGTTAGAGACAAAGTAAGAAAATTAAAAATTGCTACTCCAACACCAGCTCCTCCTACAAAATTCATACCGAATTTTGTAAATAGACTTACAATGTATGTAAATAAATATGGATGCGAGTTACTTAAAGGATAAATCCCTAATCCCTCACCTATTATTGTCATACTGTCAAAAGTTGTAATTCCTGGATACAGTAGAACAAATGCAACACACCTCACTAAAATAAAAGGAACAAACAAAATGAAATATTTTCGTTTATCTATCTTTTTAAATGTCTTTAGCTCACTTCCTAATTTTATTATATAATTATTATATCTAATCCAAAGTAACTTTAAAAAATAGTCAAATACTAAGTAATAAGAAATGAAAAGAAAAATAGATAACAAAAGAGAATACCGATTAATGTCACCTCTAAATGTTGATTGCGTATAGGTAATATCCCCTCCTACAACAAAAACAAATGACAAAAATGATACGAATATTTTTATAATTGTAGAATCTCTCTTATCTATATAAGACAACTTATTTTTGCTAACAAAATATAAAACAGTAAAAAATATTGTAGCCGTTGGTATAGTTTCAGTTTTAAAAACACTTAAAAACGAAACATAATTGCTTACTATAATTTTTTTATCTAACATTAGTAAAAGAGCTACACAATAAGAAAGGAGAATATTTTTTAAAACTATAACATTTAACCTATTTATCACTATCTAAACACCCACCTTCTTTGAACTTGATAACTAGCAAGAAATAAAATTGTATCTACTACTATTTTAATGGCTGTTTCAGAACCAGAAAACATATTCCAAATGACTGTCACCATTGCTGCAGATAATAACATTTGGAAAACCGCCAAGCTATAGTATTTAACAATCGTTTTATGAATTCTTTTTTCACCATCAAAGACAAAATTCTTATTCATTGTAAAATTAAAATAAGATGAGATTATTCTTGCCAAAATAGTCGATAATAGAATCAACAGTGCACCCCTATGAATTCCTGCGGATAAAGAAATCCACAGGAACAACTGAAACAATCCAATATCAACTAAAAAAGAAGAAAGAGAAGATAACAAATATTTAAAGAATGATGTAAAGATTACTTTATAAATTCTCAATGAATCTTTAATAGGATTGAAATGAGTTTCAGCATTACCATCAAAGTAAATGGTTTCGATAGTTATTTCTTTTATTGGAATCGATTTATCAAATGTATGTATTAACATTTTAGTTTCATACTCAAATCGTTCACCTGGAATTTCTAACATATCATACAGAATTGCCTTTGGAAAGCCTCGAAGTCCAGTCTGAGTATCTGTAATTTTTCGACCATAAAGCAATTTAAATACTAATTTTGTAAGCTTATTCCCAAATTTACTTTTTGGCGGTACATTTTCAGAATCAAAATCACGACAACCTAAAATTAGCGAATCAGGATAATTAGAAATTATCTCTACCATAGATAAGACATCTTCAACCCTATGTTGTCCATCCGAATCAGCAGTGACAATCCCGTTATATTCTTCTACATTTGGCATTGTCAGAAAATAGTTAAAGGCATTTTTTAAGGCACGTCCTTTTCCTAAATTTTTTGCATGAGTTAATATTTGACATCCCTGTTCATCTCTTAGGTTTTCAAAAATATTTTTAAATTCAGGCCTACTTCCATCGTCTACAATTAAAATATTTTCTAACCCAGATAGTCTTAATTTTTCTATGTATTTAATTAAATCAAGTGGAGGATTTAGAGCAGGAATAACAATCAATGTTTTCATATAATCTCCTTTGGTATCTGCTAATATTTTTGTATAAAAAAGCATAAACTTCCAGATATCATTCTATCATGTTTCCTAAAAAAAAAAGTATTTTCTGTTGTGTATTTTCTTACTTTTATCCATCCTATTTGAATTTTCCCTTGAAAACCAGTATAATGGTAGAATGCTATATGACTAGAAAGGAAGTTGAATGAAGCAATCTATCTCAAATCTCAAGTTAGCTGAGCGTGGGGCCATTATCAGTATTTCGACCTACTTGCTCTTGTCTGCAGCCAAATTGGCTACTGGTCATCTTCTGCATTCATCCAGTTTGGTAGCGGATGGTTTCAACAACGTGTCGGATATCATTGGAAATGTTGCCCTCTTGATTGGGATTCGTATGGCGCGCCAGCCTGCAGACCGTGACCACCGTTTTGGTCACTGGAAGATTGAGGATTTGGCTAGCTTAATCACTTCCATCATCATGTTCTATGTTGGTTTCGATGTACTTCGGGATACCATTCAAAAAATTCTCAGTCATGAAGAAACGGTCATTGATCCTCTTGGTGCAACTCTAGGAATCATTTCTGCAGCGATTATGTTTGTGGTTTATCTCTACAACACTCGCCTCAGTAAGAAATCCAACTCCAAGGCACTAAAGGCTGCCGCCAAAGACAATCTTTCTGATGCTGTCACCTCACTTGGTACCACCATTGCCATTCTAGCTAGCAGTTTCAATTATCCCATTGTGGATAAACTGGTTGCCATTATCATCACTTTCTTTATCTTGAAGACTGCCTATGATATCTTTATCGAGTCTTCCTTTAGTCTTTCAGATGGCTTTGACGACCGTCTGCTTGAGGACTATCAAAAGGCCATTATGGAAATTCCCAAAATCAGCAAGGTCAAGTCGCAAAGAGGTCGCACTTACGGTAGCAATATTTACCTGGATATCACGCTGGAGATGAATCCTGACCTGTCTGTTTTTGAGAGTCACGAGATTGCGGATCAAGTCGAATCTATGCTGGAGGAACGTTTTGGCGTCTTTGATACCGATGTTCATATTGAGCCAGCACCTATCCCTGAGGATGAAATTTTAGACAATGTCTATAAAAAATTGCTTATGCGTGAACAATTGATTGACCAAGGAAATCAACTAGAAGAACTCTTGGCTGATGATTTTGTCTATATTCGTCAAGATGGAGAACAGATGAATAAAGAGGCCTATAAAGCCGAAAAAGAGTTGAATGTAGCTATCAAGAATATTCAAATCACTTCCATCAGTCAAAAGACCAAACTCATTTGCTATGAGTTAGATGGTATCATCCACACCAGTATCTGGCGTCGCCACGAAACCTGGCAAAATATCTTTCATCAAGAAACCAAAAAAGAATAGAGAAATCCTGTCATGAGACGGGATTTTTCTATTCTTCTAGCTATCAAAGTCACTGAGATACTCATAGCGTTCGTATTTTTCAAGAAGTGCTTCGTTTTTCTCATCCAATTCTTTTTGGAGAGTAGCCAGCTTACCAAAGTCAGAACCATTGGCCTGCATTTCCTCTTCAATAGCAGCGATACAATCTTCCAAGGCTTCAATATCGCTTTCAATACTTGCCCACTCCTGCTTTTCTTGGTAGGTCATGCGTTTCTTGTCTTCACGGACCTTGACCACTTTCTCCTTTTCGGCCTTTTGTACTTGATTGGCCATCTCTGTTTCAAAGGCTTTTTCATCAAGATAGTCGGTGTAATGGCCAAAGAAAGGACGAATCTTGCCATCCTCAAAAGCCAGAATCTTAGTCGCTACCTTATCCAAGAAATAGCGGTCGTGGCTAACAGTCAAAACTGGACCAGCAAAGCCTTGCAAGAAATTCTCCAAAACTGTCAAGGTCGCAATATCTAGGTCATTTGTCGGTTCGTCCAAGAGAAGAACATTTGGTTTTTCCAAGAGCAGTTTGAGGAGATAAAGACGTTTTTTCTCTCCCCCAGACAATTTCTCAATCAAGGTCCCATGCGTCGAACGTGGGAAAAGGAACTGCTCCAGCAACTCTGCAATCGAAGTCGTAGAACCACCGCTGGTCTTGGCCTCTTCTGCCACTTCCTGCAAGTAATTGATCACTCGCTTGCTTTCATCCAAGCCCTCAATTTGCTGAGAGAAATAGGCAATGCGAACAGTTTCCCCAATCACAACTTGTCCTGCTGTCGGCTCAAGACTTCCTGCAATCAAGTTAAGGAGAGTTGATTTCCCAACACCGTTGTCCCCAACAATTCCAATACGATCTTTAGCCTGCACCAAGAGATTAAAATCTTTCAAAATGGGCTTATTCTCATAGACAAAAGAAACATCTTGAAACTCGATGACTTTCTTCCCAATACGACTGGTTTCAAAGTTCATGGTCAAGTCTGTCTCAGCAACGCCACCTGAGACTTCTTTCTTCAAGTCGTGGAAACGATTGATACGAGCCTGCTGCTTGGTTGCCCGCGCCTGCGGTTGTCTGCGCATCCAGGCCAATTCTTGCTTGTAGAGTTGTTCTTTTTTGTGAAGAAGAGCCGCGTCACGCTCGTCCTGTTCCGCCTTAAGGCGAACATAGTCCTGATAATTGCCCTGATATTCGGTCAATCCTGCTCGGTCCAACTCAAAAATCCGTGTTGACAAAGCATCCAAGAAATAACGGTCGTGGGTGATAAAAAGGACGGTCTTCTTAGAATTTTTCAAAAAGAGGGTCAGCCACTCAATAGTCGCAATGTCCAGATGGTTGGTCGGCTCATCCAAAAGCAAAAGGTCGTGGTTACCAAGTAAGACTTGCGCCAACTGGACCCGTCTTCTTAGACCACCTGACAATTCCCCAACAGGAGTCGATAAGTCCTGAATACCCAGCTTGCTAAGAACCGTCTTGACCTGACTCTCAATTTCCCAAGCTTGAAGAGAGTCCATTTCTGCCATGACTCGTTCCAAACGCGCCTGCTTATCCTCACTATAGTTGAGCATGATCAATTCATACTCACGAATCAGCTGAATCTCTTTGAGGTCGCTGGATAGGACCGTATCCAAGACCGTCTTGCTATCATCAAAATCAGGATCTTGGGTCAAGTAGCCAATCTGGTAATCATTCTTAGCTGAAAAGGGACTGACATCCCCATCAAAGCCAGAAACACCAGAAAGAACATCTAAAAGGGTGGTCTTCCCTGTTCCATTGACACCAATCAGACCAATTCTGTCTAGGTCATGGATAATAAAGGAAATATCCTTAAAAACGGTCTTGTCACCGACGGATTTACTTAGTTTTTCAACGATAAAATCACTCATTTTTTCTCCCTCAGATAAGCATGGATGGCTTGACGGTCATTCTCCAAGTCACCATCGACAATGGTAAACTCAATCTCTGTTAAAATCTCTCCCAAATCTGGACCCGGCTGATAGCCATATTCCTTGATCAAAATACCACCGTTGATTTGGATTTCTTTCTTGTCATGAATGGTCAAACTCTGATAGGTTTCTGTGATGGCTTGTGGGTTGACTTCTTTTCCTTGGGCCTGACGAAGATTTTCAGCCTGTAAAAGTAAATCCAAGTCAAAGCGATAACAATCGCGCTTACTCAATTCTCCCTTTTCACGCAAGGCCAAAATAGTCAGCAAATCTTGTACCTGCTTGGCAAACTGGCGTGAGGTCTTCCATGCCTTCAAAAATGGCTGCGCATTTTCAATCTCTAAAGCCCACAGTAGAGCCGCCCAGGCTTGTTCAGAAGATTCAAAAGTAAAATCAGTCTCCAAATCAAACAGTCTATTGAGCTTGTCCTGACTAGCTACCATATCAGGGAGATAGTCATAAGCTTGACTCTCAATCATGGAAGCCAAACCCCTTCTCCAAAATGGAGCCAGTAAGAGTTTATCAAACTCAACGAAGGTACGCTCTACAGAAATTTTCTCCAAAAGCGGCGTCAAAGTCTTCATAGCTTTAAATGTTTCTTGCTCAAGTTCAAAACCAAGACTGGCCTGAAAACGAAAACCACGCATAATACGCAAAGCATCCTCGTTAAAACGTTCACTAGCTACTCCTACTGCTCGCAAGACTTGGTTTTCCAGATCTTTGAGACCATCGAACAAATCGATGATTTCTCCCGTCTCATCCAAGGCAAAGGCATTAACTGTGAAATCACGACGTTTGAGATCTTCCTCAAGAGAACGGACAAAGGAAACCGCACTGGGTCTGCGATAGTCTACATAGACATCTTCGGTCCGAAAGGTGGTTACTTCATACTCCTCGTTACCATCTAAAACCAAGACGGTCCCATGCTCGATTCCGATATCAGCTGTTCGCGGAAAAATCTGCTTGGTCTCCTCTGGATAGGAAGAAGTCGCGATATCCACATCGTGGATGGGGCGATTAAGAAGGGCATCTCGAACAGAGCCTCCAACAAAATAGGCTTCAAAACCTGCTTCTTTAATTTTTTCTAATACTGGTAAAGCCTTCTGAAATTCAGAAGGCATTTGTGTTAATCTCATAATAAGTGTTCTAATCCATAGACAAGCTCATGACGCTTGACAACTTCTTTGATTCCCAAATTGACCCCTGTCATGAAGGAGCTGCGATCATAGGAGTCATGACGGAGTGTCAATCCCTCTCCCTGATTGCCGAAGATGACTTCCTGATGGGCTACCAAGCCTGGTAGACGGACTGAGTGGATTCGCATGCCATCAAAATTAGCACCACGGGCACCTGCAATCAATTCTTCCTCATCAGGCGCACCTTGCTGAATAGACTCCCGAACTTCAGCCATCAACTCAGCTGTTTTAATGGCTGTTCCACTCGGAGCATCTTTTTTCTTGTCATGATGAAGTTCGATAATCTCCACATTTGGAAAATATTTGGCAGCCTGGAACGCAAATTGCATGAGCAAGACAGCACCCAAGGCAAAGTTAGGGGCTATCAAGCCACCCAAATTTTGGGCACGAGAGAATTCTTTTAATTCTACAATTTCTTCACTAGTGAAGCCTGTTGTTCCTACGACAGGAGCAAAGCCATTTTCAAGGGCAAAGCGCGTATTTTCGTAGGCAACGGCTGGTGTAGTAAAATCCACCCAGACATCAGCCTCAAATCCAACCAAGGCTGCCTTATCATTGAAGACAGGAATTCCCTGCCATTCTGACTCAGACTCAAAAGGATCCAAAACTGCCACCAAGTCCAAGTCAGGATCAGCCAAAACCATCTGACAAGCAGCTTGGCCCATCTTTCCCTTAAAACCGGCAATAATTACTCGAATACTCATCTCTACTCCTGTCTAAGATACAAAGCCTGTAAGAACAATTTAGACGATTGGTGTATAGCTCAAGGCGATACTACCTTCTCCAAGGTGGGTCCCAATGACACTCCCAAAGGTATTAATTGGAATCTCAGAAGTCACACCACTCTCCATCAAAAGCTGGCGCAAATCCACTGCCTTTTGAGGAGCATTGCCATGGATGACTGTTATACGGTAGTCCCCGTCTTTTGTCAACTCCTTGATGATTTCCACCAAACGTTTGATTGCCTTCTTTTCTGTACGAACTTTTTCGTAAACTTCAATCACACCTTGGTCATTAAAGTAAAGGATAGGCTTGATACTGAGGAGATTTCCTAAGATGGCTGCCCCATTTGACAAACGTCCTCCCTTAACCAAGTGGTCGAGATCATCTACTATGATAAAGGCTGAATTATCAGCAATTTGAATCCCCAACTTCTCCTGAATCTGGGCAAAATCATCGCCTTGTTCTGCCCATTCAAAGGCACTCTCCACCATAAATCCTAGAGGGGAACTTGTGATATGAGTATCTGGAAAGGCAATGGTCAAACCTTCATACTCGTCTAACATATATTGGATATTCTGATAAAAACCTGAAATCCCTGACGAAAGAAAGAGTCCCAAGACATGGGTATAGCCATCTTCTTTCAAGGAACTTAGAATCTCATCCAATTTAGCAATACTTGGTTGACTGGTCTTAGGCAATTCAGCAGACTGAGGCATTTTTTGATAAAATTCCTCAGCAGTCAGATTGACACCTTCGACATACTCTTCCCCATCAATATTGACAGGAATATCCAAGATAAATAGATTCTCTCTTTGCAGCGTCTTCTCCTCTAAATAGGCGGAAGAATCTGTAATGACAGCTAATTTCATGACTAAAACTCCAAATTGATCCCTGGAAGATCCAAGGCGATTTCTGTTACTTCATACGTCAAACGATTGAGCATGTTCAAACATGGACGTGCCAAGGTTTCGACTTCTTCTTGGTTAAATTCGCTTGGTTCGTTGACAATACGACCTTCCACATGGTTCACTTGGGAAATCGTTCCGCTGATGACAAATTTGTCAAATACAATCATGAAACTCAAGATAACAACTAGCGAAGTTACTTGGTTTTCTTGGTCGTGTTGGAGTAACTGAAAGTTAACGTCTACCTTGGTTTCAGGAGCTCCATTTTCATTTTCCCATTCAAAGTTGCGAGCATCAAAGTGATACTGGCTAACAAATTCTTGTTCTCGTTTAAGATTCATTTTTCTCTCCCATTGCTACAATTTACTATGCAATTGTACCACATTTTTATCATTTCATCTAGTTTTTCTAGGCTTTAGTCAATTCCGATTTCATCTTTAACCACAGCAGCAATCGTATCTACATAGTAGTTGACTTCTTCTGTTGTTGGCGCTTCTGCCATGACACGCAAGAGGGGTTCTGTTCCACTTGGGCGGACAAGGATACGGCCGTTGCCTGCCATCTCTTCTTCCATCTTTTCGATGATGGCTTTGATAGCTGGTACTTCCATGGCTTTTTCTTTCATGGCATTTTCCACTCGGATATTGACCAATTTTTGTGGGTAAATCGTCACTTCTGATGCCAGTTGAGACAAGCTCTTACCTGTTTCTTTCATGATTTTGGTCAATTGGACAGCTGATAATTGACCATCACCCGTTGTATTGTAATCCATCAAGATAACGTGACCAGACTGTTCACCACCAAGGTTGTAGCCTGATTTTCTCATTTCTTCAACGACATAGCGGTCACCAACAGCAGTCACTGCCTTGTTAATGCCAGCACTCTCCAAGGCCTTATGGAAGCCGAGGTTAGACATAACCGTTGTCACAATGGTGTTTTGAGCCAACTGGCCTTTTTCAGAAAGGTATTTACCGATGATATACATGATCTTATCACCATCGACGATGTCACCATTTTCATCAACAGCAATCAAACGGTCACTGTCTCCGTCAAAGGCCAAACCAATAGCTGACTGGCTTTCTTTGACCACTTCTTGAAGAGCTTCTGGATGTGTAGAACCCACATTCAAGTTGATGTTAAGACCATCTGGTGTCTCACCGATAACAGTTATTTGAGCCCCAAGGTCTGCAAAGATTTGACGAGCACTTGTAGATGCTGCACCGTTTGCAGTGTCCAAGGCCACTTTCATTCCTTCAAGAGGAGTTCCAGTTGAAACAAGGTAGCCTTCATACTTACGTAAACCTTCTGGATAGTCCACTAAGGTTCCCAAGCCTTCAGCACTTGGACGAGGCAGGGTGTCTTCTGTAGCATCTAGCAAGGCTTCAATTTCTGCTTCTTTTTCGTCATCAAGTTTGAAGCCATCCCCTCCAAAGAACTTAATTCCATTATCAAGGGCTGGGTTGTGACTCGCTGAAATCATGACACCTGCACTGGCTCCCTCAGTTTTGACCAAGTAAGCTACTGCTGGTGTTGCAAGGACACCAAGTTTGTAGACGTGAATCCCTACGGAGAGGAGACCTGCCACTAAGGCTGATTCTAACATTTCTCCTGAGATACGTGTATCACGTCCTACAAAGACTTTAGGGGCTTCTGTTTCGTGTTGGCTAAGAACATACCCACCAAAACGTCCCAGTTTAAAGGCCAATTCTGGCGTCAGTTCTACGTTTGCTTCTCC
>NZ_KQ970759.1:157604-169938 GCF_001579175.1 Streptococcus oralis | reverse complement strand
CCCAAAATATTTACCCATTTTGTTAATCATCCTTTTCTACTTTTTTATTTATTCTTGTTTAGACGAGTCTGGTTTTGTTTCTGAACTCGTTGAAGACGAGCTGCTAGTCGAGGACCCTGTTGATGAGGTCGTTGACGAAGAACTCGAGCTAGACGATACTGTCTTGGTTGTAATTTTCATTGTAGTGTCAAATGGCATAATGACGCTTGGCAAGACATTTCCATTTTTATCGACTGCTTGTAGAGGAACAGAGGCTGAATAGTTACCTGTTATCCGTTCACTCGTTGGCAAGATGGCAATGACACGATCTACTCTAGAGAGAGTTTCCTCGTCACTAATAACCGTTACTTTTTCATCTGACACAGTGACTGTATCAATTTTCACACGAGAATCAATCTGACTAGGGTCAATCTCAGGCACAACGATTACATTGTCTCGTTTTGCTTTTTTACCAACCTTGACTGTTATCTTTTGCGGAGTTGCAACAGCCGTCAAACCACTCGGTAAATTTTCAATGGTTAGAGGAACTTCAATGGTCCCTACACTGACATTGGTTAAGTCAGCTTTGACCTTGAATTTCCGAGTGCTTTCCTGCATCTCGCTCGCTAAAGCAACTCTATTTGATCCAGTTAGGAAGACAGTAACTTCAGATGTAAAACCACTGATAAAGTACTGGTCGCTATCATACTGAATATTGATTGGGACATTAAGGACCGTGTTGGTATAAGTTTCTGTCCTCACTTGTCTGGCACTATTGCTATTCTGATAGTTTGTAGAAGTCGCATAGATAAAGAGGATGCAGGCGAAAAAAAATGAAGAAATAATATAAAGACTATTTTTTCTCATGTTTCAATCCTCCTAGAAAACGCTCTTTCAGACCGTTCTTTTCCTCTGATGCTGGAAGTAAGATTCTTCTCAATTCAGATTCAAACTCTTCCAAGGTCAAATCATGCTTAAAGACTCCATTATAGGTGATTGAGATTCCACCGGTTTCCTCTGAAACCACAAAGGTAAGAGCATCTGATACTTCCGACAAACCAATCGCTGCTCTGTGACGTGTCCCAAACTCCTTGGAAATTCCTGTATTTTCAGTCAGGGGTAGGTAGGCTGAAGTTACGGCAATCCGGTCTTCTCTGACAATGACCGCACCATCGTGCAAGGGAGTGTTAGGGATAAAGATATTAATCAATAACTCGGATGAGATTTTCGCATCTAGAGGAATTCCAGTTGAGATATATTCCTGCAAGGTTCTCACTCGCTGAACAGCAACCAGAGCACCTATCTTACGCGGACTCATGTACTCGACTGATTTGACAAAGGCACGAACCATTTGCTCTTCTGCACTAATAGGGGCATTGTAGAAGAAATCAGTAGCTCGACCTAATCTCTCCAAACCAGTCCGAATCTCTGGCGAGAAGATAACCACCGCTGCGATGACCCCGTAGGTGATAATCTGATTGATCAACCATGAAATGGTCGTTAAGCCAATCATATTGGACAGAATCTGACCTAGAATAAAGACCAAAACTCCCCGAACCAATATCATGATTTTAGTCCCTGCAATCGCTTTAGTAAAATGGTACAAAATATAAGTCACAATCAAAATATCAATCAGATTGATGACTATCGTCCAAGGACTTGAAAACAAACTCGTCCAGTATTGCAAATTGGATAATTGTTGAAAATTCATCCCTGGCCTCCTCCCTGTCAAAACACTTTCCGTACTATTATACCATTTTCTACTCATTTTTTCCCCATCCTACTTCATTTTAAATTAAGCAAAATTATGATAAAATAAACTGACTAGAAAAAACGAAGGAGAAATCATGTCTCAACTCTATGATATTACTATTGTAGGTGGCGGTCCTGTCGGCCTCTTTGCTGCCTTTTACGCCCACCTACGCCAAGCCAAAGTCCAAATCATCGACTCCCTTCCCCAGCTCGGTGGTCAGCCTGCCATCCTCTACCCTGAAAAGCAAATCCTTGATGTGCCAGGTTTCCCAAACTTAACTGGAGAAGAGTTAACCAAGCGTTTACTTGAACAGCTAAACGGCTTTGAAACACCTGTTCACCTCAACGAAACCGTTCTTGAGATTGAGAAACAAGATGAGGGATTTAGCATTACAACTAACAAGGGGAGTCACCTGACTAAAACAGTCATCATTGCCATGGGTGGTGGTGCCTTTAAACCACGTCCGCTCGAATTAGATGGCGTCGAAAACTATGAAAATATCCACTACCACGTTGCCAATATCCAGCAATACGCTGGTAAGAAAGTGACCATCCTTGGTGGAGGGGACTCTGCAGTGGACTGGGCTCTAGCTTTTGAAAAGATTGCCCCAACTACTCTCGTTCACCGTCGAGATAATTTCCGCGCCTTGGAACATAGTGTGCAAGCTCTACAAGAATCATCAGTAACCATCAAAACACCGTTCGTTCCCAGCCAACTCCTTGGAGATGGAAAAAACGCTCGACAAACTAGAAATCACCAAAGTCAAATCTGATGAAACCGAAACTATCGAAGTAGACCATCTCTTTGTTAACTATGGTTTCAAATCATCTGTTGGTAATCTTAAAAATTGGGGGCTGGACCTCAACCGACACAAGATTATTGTCAATAGCAAGCAAGAATCCAACCAAGAGGGTATCTACGCCATTGGGGACTGCTGCTACTATGAAGGTAAGATTGATTTGATTGCTACTGGACTAGGTGAAGCTCCAACAGCTGTTAACAATGCCATTAACTACATTGACCCAGAACAAAAAGTTCAACCCAAACACTCGACCAGTTTATAAGAAAAAAACCACGAATCAACTGATTCGTGGTTTTATAATTCATCTGCTATAAAAAGCAACATACTGGAGTTCTACTTTAAGAATCAAAAGTCTACTTTGTACCATTTAAAGCTTTTGGATATTCTTTACTTTTCGTTTCTATAGTTTCAACTACTTTTGTAGAAAATTCTCCCTTCATCGAACTATCAATGTTTTTCGAAACTTCTTTCAAACTTTTTTGAGCACTTAATAGAGAAATCTTCATATATTTTTCTGTATCTTTTTCTATAGTGGAAATACGAGCTTTTTTTGCTGGAGCCAAGATGTTTTTTATAAATGATCGTTCCAGCTCTTTTTCTATATTTCTTAGAGCTTCCTCTCCCCCTGCGAAAAAATCATTAATGTAATCAAATACATTCGCCATGGTCCTTAACCTCGTTCTTCTAAGCGTCTTTTTTGTTCCTGAGCCCTGGCAAGCTCATCTTCTAAGAGACGGTGTTGCCGCTTGTAATCCTGTTCGAGCTCCAATTCTTCTTGTTCGAGTTGTCCTTGTCTATTTCTATACGCCATCTCGATTTGCTGACTAAAGTTGGATGCTAGTCGATTGGATTGATAACGCCATTCGGTTGTGTCTCCACCTAGTTGGTCTAAGGAATGAGAAATAATTTGATACTTTTCTTCAATCATATGACGCAACTGTTGAAACTTATAGTTTGCTTCTTCGTACTGATTTTCGATTTTTTTGAAAGAACGTCGATAGTCATCCTCACATTCTTCAATACGCTGTTGCTTTTTCCTAATTTCATCCTCTATCATATCAAACTCTCCCATTGCTTAAATTCATTAGCCAATTCTTCATCTTCATCTAATTTTTTCTGAATACCATCTTTGATTTGCTTTTCTAAATCTGTAAAATCTTTCTCTAATTGTTTCGCAGTATCAAGAACTGGAGTAAACCTCTTTTGAATGACACCAACAGTTGTTTCATAAGTCACTCCTCCATCAGAATAGGCAACCTCTGTTTCGTACGGACTTAGGATAAAACCCCAAGGAACATTACTGCAAGATACAAGCACTTCACTCGCATCTTGAACACCATCATTATATATTTTTTTGAGAACATCTAGTTCTTCTGTTACAATATGGCAAATACCTGACGCCGTAAGCTTAGCTTGTTCAGAGTCTAGAAAGATTCGCTCATCAGATGTAAACCCATCAGAAGCTAGACTCTTCTTAAGTCTTTTGAAACTCTCCATTTTAATCAGAAAGTTGTTATAAGCAACTGTACTGGTATTGGAGAGAATTTTTATTTTTCCATCCTTATCCAAGCGATAACCATAGGTCATATGCTGATTTACAAAATCTTCTTGTTCACTATCTACATAATAAACCATACCTACAGAACCGATACTGCCCTTCGAGGGATCTCTACCAACCATACTAATCTTATCTTTAGGGTCAGCATAGTTGTAGATACGCCCTTTGATTTGATCAACAATTTTTCTCTGTTTGGGGCTAAGGATTCGATAGATATCAGGGCCGTTGTAGATATAAGCCTGTTGGATTCGCTCGATTTGGGCCGCTTCTAGGTCAGCCATAGCATACTGAGCATCCATAGATCCAAGAGAATGCCCATAGATGTTAATCTTGGCATTAGGATATTTTTCCATGACATCTTTTAAAGCTCTGGCAGAAGCCTTTAGCTGCTCGGTAGATTTGTCTCGGTCGCTGGGATTGCTTTGCATTACAATTCTCTTGGCTATAACTGCATCATTTTCAGCCCAGTCATTCCAGACATCAGCTGTTTCTTCCCAAAAATGATCTGGACCCGTAGAACCACGAAAGAGAACCGTTACTTCCTGTACCTTATCAGCTTCTTCGTCAGAATTTTTTACAACTGCATAAACCTGCTCGCCCGCTCCTGTAGTATTGTTGTAGACTTGGGTGACAGTGCCAAGAATATCATTGTTAGGTGTAACAGCTTCTCCATCTTTAAACAAATCTCTGTATTCCGTCATTGCTATTTGTAAATGGTAATCATTAATGTATTCTTTCTCCATAATTAATTACTGCTCCTAAGAAGTTCTGCGAGTTTTGGATACGTAACATAACCACTGGATTCTAAATTACCCTCTCTATTTCTTACAATACCAAATTGAAAACATAAATCTTTTTCATCATTAACATAGACTCTTACTTCCATTCCTCCCATTGGATTATACTCTAATGAATCAGTATCAATTTTATAAGATTTGATTAGCCCTTTTTCTGTCAGAGCTTCTGAATCTCTATGCTTCATATGACTTTCATAAATTTTTCTCGCCTCATCACTTGTCGCGATGGCAATCATTTCTTGTTTCTTTTGATATTGGTGCATACTACATCCTCCTACTGCTATTCCAATGACTGCTAAAATACTGAATAAAATAATCATGCTTTTTTTAGGTTTTTTCATGGTGCCTCCTTTATGCTACAGTATAACTTATCTATAGTATACCATAGATTATGGAGTTGGCTTCCTTTAAAATTCTTCTCATATATTTATTAACTTCAAGAAAAAACCACGAATCAACGATTCGTGGTTTTATAATTCATCTGCAATCTTGTTTATTTTTCTCAGTCTGTGATTGACACCACTCTTGGTCAAGGGATTGCTCAGGCTATCTGCCAACTGCTGGATAGAGTAGTCTGGGTGTTGGATCCGCAAGCGAGCCACCTCCTGCAAATCCACTGGTAAATTTTCCAAGCCCATTCTATCTTTGATTTTACTGATATTATTGATGGTCTTCATACTAGCAGAAACCGTTCGAGCGATATTGGCTGTTTCAGCGTTATTGGCTCGATTGAGATCGTTACGAGTTTCACGCAAAATCTTGACGCGCTCAAAATTATCACGCGCCTGCATGGCCCCAATCACAATCAAGAAATCCATGATGTCCTCTGCACGCTGGAGATAGGTAACTGCACCTTTCTTGCGCTCAATGACCTTGGCATCCAGTAAAAATTGCTGGAGGAGAGAGGCCAGTCCTTGGGCGTGGTCCAGATAAACGGAACTGATCTCCAACTGGTATTTGCCAGACTCAGGATCACGAATGCTACCATTTGCCAGAAAGGCCCCACATAAGTAGGCACGACCTGCTTCTTCATCTGCTAAAATATCAGGATCAATGCCTGTCTCCAAACCAAAGAAGGAATCCGCAAGCCGCAAATCAGCTAAAAGCTCCTGCACCCTCTCATCAGTGTAGACCGTATAGACACGGTTCTTGCGAAGATTGCTTCTCTGATGGTGACGAATCTCTGACTTGATTTCATAAAAATGGAGAAAAGACTCATAAAGGTGCCGAGCTAACTTGGCATTTTCAGTCACGACTGACAAGGTTAGGCCAGAAGTCGAGAGACCGATACTGCCAGACATCTTGATAATGGCCGACAGTTCATGGCGACTGAGATGGTGTTGACCAAGAATTTCTTCTTTTACTGCAACTGTAAAACTCATTTTCTCACCTGTATAATGCGCATCAATTCATCTACAATCAAATCGCCATCATGGAAGGCTCCTCCATTTTCCAAACGAAGGAAGTTGGATGAAATCACACGAGGAACCTGTTTGCAAAGACCAGCAAAGTCATGCTCTACCTGAACCAAATACTCATCAAATCGGTTGGTATCCATGTATTCTCTAGGAACCTTTTCGATATTCACCAAGACCGTATCAATAAAAGGCCGACCTAAGTGTCGATGGAGGACTTCCACGTGGTCACTGTCTGAAAAGTGCTCTGTTTCCCCACGCTGGGTCATGATATTGCAGACATAGGCGATCTCAGCCTTAGTCTCCAAGAGAGCCTGCCCAATCTCCTCAATGACAATATTGGGCAAAATCGATGTAAAGAGGGAACCAGGACCCAAGACGATCATGTCACTCTCGAGGATAGTATTGACTACTCGACGGCTGGCTTGGGGTGTTTCATCATCCAAGGTATTGGTCACATAGACATGGTCGATCATACCTGGATGATCTGCAATGTGGCTCTCACCTGCCACCTCAGAACCGTCTTTAAAGACTGCATGCAGTGTCAAAGGCTGATCGCTTGAGGGGTAGATTTTTCCTGTTGTGTGGAAAAAGAGACTTAGCAGCTGCATGGCATTATAAGTGGATCCTTGCATTTCAGAAAGGCCTGCGATGATGAGATTCCCTAGGGGATGACCAGCAAAAGCGCCAGCCTCCTCTGAGAATCGGTACTGAAAAACCTTCTCATAAAACTTGGGCATATCCGACATGGCCACCAAAACATTACGAAGATCTCCAGGCGGTGTCAGTTGTTGAATATTCTTTCTTAGCTCACCAGAAGATCCACCATCATCGGCGACTGTTACGATGGCTGCAATCTCAACATCCTTTTCCCGCAAACTTTTCAAAATGACGGGGATACCAGTTCCTCCACCAATCACCGTTATTTTAGGTTTTCTCATGAACGGTTTACCGTTTCCTTTCTTCGGTCTTTGTCACGATGGCTTTCATTGACAGGCCAGTTTTTAGCTAGGTCCTCTGCGATTCGTTTGGCAAAGGCAACACTACGGTGCTGTCCACCTGTACATCCCACTGCAATGGTCAAAACGGACTTGCCTTCTTTCTTGTAACTTGGTAAGATTGGCTCAATCAAGGCAAGCAAGTGCTGATAGAAACTTTCTGATTCTGCATGTTTCATGACATAGTTGTAGACAGGCTCATCCATCCCCGTTTGATTACGCAGTTCTGGTAGGTAATAGGGATTTGGCAAGAAACGGACATCAAATACCAAGTCCGCATCGATAGGGATGCCGTACTTGAATCCAAAAGACATGACCTCGATACGGAAAGACTGGGCTTGTTCTTGGTCCGAAAATTGCTCAGCAATGGTTTTACGAAGTTCACGCGGGGTAAGTTCTGTCGTATCCACCACATTTTGGCTCATATTTTTCAAAGGTGCCAAAAGTTCACGTTCCAGCTTAATCCCATCTAAAATTCGACCATCTGCTGCTAGAGGGTGACTCCGTCTGGTTTCCTTGTAACGGGCTACCAATTCCTTATCTTTTGCATCCAAAAAGAGGATTTTGAAATCTAATTCATCCTGGTTTTCCAATTCATCCAAAACAGCTTGAATCTCCGAGAAGAAGGAACGGCTACGCATGTCCACTACCAAAGCCAGTTTGTGGTCATCATCTTTGGTTTCCACCAACTGCAAAAACTTTGGCAAGAGGGCTGGCGGCATGTTGTCAATAGTGAAATATCCTAAATCCTCAAAGGACTGAATGGCTACGGTTTTTCCTGCACCACTCATCCCTGTCACAATCACCAAGTGAAGTTGTTTCTTTGTCATCTATCTCTCCTTATATCAAAAAAAGTTTGGCAGAGCCAAACTTCAACTAGCTTATCCAATCTCTGCGATCACTTCAATTTCGACTTTTACATCACGAGGAAGACGTGCAACCTCTACAGCTGAACGAGCTGGGAACTCCTCTTTAAAGGCAGTCTGGTAAACCTCGTTAAAAGGAACAAAGTCATTCATATCGCTCAAGAAGCAAGTTGTTTTAACAACATGGTCAAAGTCTGTTCCTGCTTCAGCCAAAATAGCAGCAATGTTTTTCAAAACTTGTTCTGTCTGTTCTTGGATCGTTTCTCCTACAATCTCCCCAGTTTCAGGCGAAAGAGGAACTTGCCCACTCGCAAACAAAAGGTTGCCAACGATTTTTCCTTGAACATAAGGTCCGATAGCCTTTGGAGCTTTGTCTGTATGAATTGTTTTTGCCATTTCTTTCCCTCACAATTTTTCTAATATTGCATCCCAAGCCTGATCCATCCCTGCCTTGCTGACAGATGAAAAGAGAATGAAGTCGTCACTTGGGTCAAAGTTTAATTTCTTTTTGATTGCTGATTCGTGCTTGTTCCACTTACCGCGAGGAATTTTGTCCGCCTTGGTCGCAACGATGATAACCGGAATCTCATAATACTTGAGAAATTCGTACATCTGCACATCATCTGCTGACGGGTCGTGGCGGAGATCCACCAAACTAACAACCGCACGGAGATTTTCCCGAGTTGTCAGGTACTCCTCAATCATGCGACCCCACTTTTCACGTTCCTTTTTGGAAACGCGGGCATAGCCGTAACCTGGTACATCCACAAAACGCATCTTGTCATCAATATTAAAGAAGTTGAGCAACTGGGTTTTACCAGGTTTTCCAGATGTACGGGCCAGATTTTTGCGGTTGAGCATGGTGTTGATAAAGCTAGATTTGCCAACATTTGAACGCCCTGCTAGAGCAATCTCTGGCAGGTCATCCTGCGGATAGTGAGACTTATTGGCTGCACTGAGCAGGATCTCAGCATTATGTGTATTGATTTCCATAGTCACCTCTAGGCTGTTTCTAGGATGGGTTTTTCCGTTCCATCGACAGCTTCTTTGGTGATGCGGACCAATTTCACATTTTCCTGACTCGGTACTTCAAACATAACATCTAGCATGGTTTCTTCGATAATAGACCGAAGACCACGCGCACCCGTTTTGCGTTCGATGGCTTTATTAGCGATTTCTTGAAGGGCTTCATCGTCAAATTCCAATTCAACATCATCATAAGAAAGCAAGGTTTGGTATTGTTTGACCAAGGCATTTCTTGGTTCTTTCAAGATGCGAACCAAGTCATCGGCCGTCAATTGTTCAAGAGCAGCAAAGACAGGCAAGCGTCCAATTAACTCAGGGATAATCCCGAATTTTTGAATGTCTTCTGCGATGATTTCTTGCATGTAGGAGCTATTTTCATCAATCGCCTTGTTATTTTGGCCAAAACCGATGACTTTTTCTCCCAGACGTTGTTTGACGATTTCTTCAATGCCATCAAAAGCACCACCCACAATGAAGAGGATGTTCTTGGTATCTACCTGAATCATCTCTTGTTGTGGATGTTTGCGTCCACCTTGAGGTGGCACACTAGCAACAGTTCCCTCGATAATCTTGAGAAGGGCTTGTTGTACCCCTTCACCCGAAACGTCACGTGTGATAGACACGTTCTCGCTCTTCTTGGCAATCTTGTCAATTTCATCCACGTAGATAATCCCACGCTCTGCACGTTCGATGTTAAAGTCAGCAGCCTGCAAGAGTTTGAGGAGGATATTTTCAACGTCCTCACCCACATACCCAGCCTCAGTCAGAGCTGTCGCATCTGCAATAGCAAAAGGCACGTTCAAGCTCTTAGCCAAGGTCTGGGCCAAGAAAGTTTTCCCTGAACCCGTTGGGCCAATCATCAAGATATTTGACTTCTGCAAATCCACATCTTCTGACTCTTCACGAGTATCGTGGAAATTGATGCGTTTGTAGTGGTTGTAAACTGCCACTGCCAAGGCACGTTTGGCACGATCTTGACCAATCACATAGTGGTTTAAGATATTGAGGAGTTCGATTGGTTTTGGTACTTCAGACAAGTCTGCTAAAACTTCCTCGGCCAACTCCTCCCGAATGATTTCCTGGGCCAACTCCACACATTCATTACAGATAAAGGCGTTGTTCCCAGCGATTATTTTCTTTACTTCTTCTTGGCTTTTGCCACAAAATGAGCAATAAACCATCATATCGTTTTTCCTATTTGTAGGCATGATTTCCTTCCGTTCTATATTTTCATTCTATCTAAAATAAGGTCATATAAAAAGCATGGACACTGTTGACCAGATTGGTAAAAGCATTCAACCAGAGTAAGGCAGACAGTCCATAGCGCTTCTTACGAAAAGCCTGTGCTCCTGCCAAAATACAGATCACACACAAAAAGGCTGTAAAAAATCCAAATATACTGCGCTCCATTAGACTTCCTTTCTCTTTCGGTATTGGATGGTAAAATCATAGTCATTTTTCTCATCTCGGGTATAGGAATTACTTGCGACTGTCTCAAAAAGAGACAAGTCAAAATCCTCAGGGAAATAGGTGTCTCCCTCCACCTGAGCATGAATCTGCGTCACGATGATTTCATCTAAATAGGGCTCAAAAGCCTGAAAAATCTGTTTCCCACCAATGATATAGAGATTTTTTTCCTGACTCTGATACCAAGCTAAAACAGATTTCACATCTTGAAACACTAGCGCACCATCCACGACTTCGTCACTGTTTCGTGTCAAAATCAAGGTTTGGCGTTTGGGAAGCAGACGACGCCCCATTCCATCAAAAGTCACTCGTCCCATCAAGATGGCGTGGTTCAAAGTTGTTTCCTTAAAATGTTGTAATTCTGCTGGCAAATGCCAAGGAAGACGGTCTTCTTTACCAATCACACCTTTTTCATCTTGGGCCCAAATGGCTATGATTTTCTTTGTCATGCTTCCATCCTTTTTATTGATACTACTATTTTATCAAAATTCTCCCAAAAAGGCTGTTTTGAAACGCGCGCAAAAGAGAGAAAAGGAGCAGGCTTCATTTAGCCTGCTCCTCTCGTCCCTAGGACATATATTTTTTTGCTTCTGATTCGATTTTTTCGACCACTTCCTGGATACTTAGTCCAGTTGTGTCAAGGTAAACTGCGTCCTCAGCCTGTTTGAGAGGCGAGGTCTCACGATGACTATCCTTGTAGTCACGCGCCGCAATCTCTTCTTTCAACGTTTCAAGGTCTGTCTCAATCCCTTTAGCAATATTTTCCTTGTAACGACGCTCTGCTCTTTCTTCAACAGATGCTACTAGGAAAATCTTGAGTTCAGCTTGTGGTAAAACAACTGTCCCGATATCACGTCCATCCATGACAATACCACCTTGCTGGGCAATCTTCTGTTGAAGAGAGACCAGTTTCTCACGCACTTCTGGAATAGCCGCAATGCTTGAAACCTGGTTGGTCACTTCATTTTCACGGATAGGATGAGTAATATCTACATCACCAACAAAGACAAGTTGTTCACCTGCCTCTGAACGTCCAAAACTAATGGGGTGTTGGTCTAGGAGATGAAGAAGTTGGTCTACAGTTTCAGCATCTACTTGGTGTTTGATGGCCATATAGGTAGCCGCACGGTACATAGCTCCCGTGTCGAGATAAGTGTAGCCAAAATCTTTTGCGACGATCTTTGCGACCGTACTCTTACCACTGGAGGCAGGACCATCAATAGCAATTTGAATTGTCTTCATTTCCGACTCCTATCTTGTCTTGATGACATCACCTGGGTTAGCAAACCAAGAACCCGATGACATATGAGAAGGATTCAAAGCTTCCAACTGGGCAATGGAAATCCCTGCACGTTGTGCCAGAGCTGCTTCACCCTCTCCTGGCTGAACAGTAATTGTTCCTTCACCCTCGGTGTGCTCTTCAGAACTACTTTCTGACGGAGTTGTTTCAGAAGCAGCCGTTTCTTCTACCTTGCTGCTTGAAGGTGAAGACTCTTCCACTTTTGAAGTGGAACTGCTAGCAGGTGCTGAAGGATCATAAAAATCCTTCAAGGCAGCCGTGCGGTTGCTTCCTCCAGTAGAAAGGTAAATCAATACGACAACCATTGCTACAACGATTACAAAGAAGAGGCTAGCTAGAACTGTCAAGACACGATTGGCAACAACGCCTTTTC
>NZ_KQ970759.1:153759-157552 GCF_001579175.1 Streptococcus oralis | reverse complement strand
TTTACGGTGACGACGTTCCGATCTTGATTCTTCCTCAGTATTTTCATAAATATCTTCTTGCCATGGTTCTTTTTCCATACCTTACTCCTTGTATTTTTTAAACTTTCTTATTACAATATAAATATGAAACTCACACTTATACCTGAACGATGCATCGCCTGTGGGCTTTGCCAAACCTATTCTGAACTCTTTGATTATCACGATAATGGAATCGTTCGCTTTTATGATGATCCAGTTGAATTACAAAGAGAAATCACTGAGACCAGCGATGTTCTGGAGGCCATCAAAAATTGTCCTACACGTGCACTTCTAAAAGATCCGTCATAGTTTAAAAGGGAGATTGATATTGTAGATTCGTTTTATCACTTTAACCCCTTTATCTATTAGTTTAGCATATTTCTAGGTAAATTTATAGTCTTTTTCGGTTATTTTTTCCTTCAAAAATAGAAAGATCACTTTTTTCTTTGACCAGATAGAGTGGTCTTTTTTTGGTCTCTAAATAAATCTTACTGATATACTTGCCTAGAATCCCAATGGTCAGGAGTTGAATCCCTCCAAGAAAGAGAATGACAGCCATCAAAGAGGTCCAACCAGATGTGGGATTTCCTAAGATAAGAGTCCGAAACACTACAAAAACAGTCATCACAAACGAAAGAAAACAAGATAGGAGTCCCGCTACAAAGGCTATACTCAAGGGAAAATCTGAAAAGTTGAGAATCCCTTCAATCGAGTAGAAAAAGAGCTGCCCAAAACTCCAACTGGTCTTGCCAGCCTGTCTTTCGACATTTGGATAGTCAAGATAGTGCGTTCGAAAACCAACCCAGGCAAAGAGACCCTTAGAAAAACGATTGGACTCTGTCAAGGCTAAAATAGCATCCACCACAGACCTTCTCATCATCCGAAAATCACGGACACCCGAGGGCAAGGCTACTGGGCTAATTTTTTGCATGAGGCGGTAAAAGAGATCGGCACAGAAGCTACGAAGGAAGGGTTCTCCCTCCCGACTGGTTCTCCGTGTCCCAACACAGTCTAAGTCTGCATTCTGGTCTAGTAAGGCC
Organism: Streptococcus oralis; assembly: GCF_001579175.1. Taxonomy (GTDB): domain Bacteria; phylum Bacillota; class Bacilli; order Lactobacillales; family Streptococcaceae; genus Streptococcus; species Streptococcus oralis_O. The sequence continues at coordinate 156,494 of NZ_KQ970759.1, read as the reverse complement.
TTCATTTCGAGCAACATACTAGGAGGATCCTGGAGGTCTGCATCCATCACGACCACCATGTCTCCAGTTGCATGCTGCAAGCCTGCATACAGAGCTGCTTCTTTCCCAAAATTTCGCGAGAAAGAAATGTAACGTACCGCAGGATTTTGCATCCGATAGGCCTTTAGCAAGTCTAAGGTTCCATCGCTAGACCCGTCATCCACAAAGACATACTCGATCTCTGCTCCCAATTCTGGAAGCAGTGCTTCAACAGACTGATAAAAAAGAGGAAGTACTTCCTCTTCGTTTAAACATGGGACAATGATTGAGATCATCATCTTAGTCTTCAAATCCATTTGGATGCTTGCTTTGCCAACGCCATGCGTCTTCACACATTTGCGTGATACTGAGTTCTGCTTCCCATCCCAGTTCAGCTTTGGCTTTTGCAGGATCTGAGTAGCAGGCAGCGATATCACCTGGGCGGCGTTCTACGATGCGGTATGGAATAGGACGTCCCACCGCTTTTTCCATGTTTTGGATAATTTCAAGAACTGAGTAGCCCTTACCTGTTCCAAGGTTGTAAATGTTAAGGCCTGAACCTTTTTGGATCTTTTGTAGAGCTGCAACGTGACCTTTGGCTAGGTCTACGACATGGATATAGTCACGAACACCAGTCCCATCTTCCGTATCGTAATCATCTCCAAAAACTTGTACTTGTTCTAGTTTGCCCACTGCTACTTGTGAAACATAAGGTAAGAGGTTGTTTGGAATTCCATTAGGATTTTCTCCCAAGTCTCCACTTTCATGCGCTCCGATTGGGTTGAAGTAACGAAGCAAGACCACATTCCATTCTGAGTCAGCCTTGTAGATGTCGGTCAAAATTTCCTCTAGCATGAGCTTGGTACGGCCATATGGATTGGTCACTGAAAGTGGGAAATCTTCTAGGATTGGCACTGTATGAGGATCTCCGTAGACTGTCGCAGAAGAACTGAAGATGATGTTCTTACAGTTGTTTTCTTCCATAGCTTTTAGAAGGCTTACTGTTCCAGCAATATTGTTGTCGTAGTAGGCAAGAGGGATACGTGTTGATTCACCAACAGCCTTCAAACCAGCAAAGTGAATGACGCCAGTCGGCTCTTCCTGCTTGAAAATATCTCTGAGGGTATCTGTGTCACGGATATCTGCCTCATAGAAAGGGATCTCAACTCCTGTAATTTTTTCAACAACTTCTAAACTCTTACGATTGCTATTGACAAGATTATCCACCACAACGACTTGATGACCTGCTTGGATCAATTCAATAACAGTGTGGGTTCCGATAAATCCAGCACCGCCAGTTACCAAAATCTTTTCTTGCATCTTTTTTCCTCGATTCTCGGATTATTTTTTCTTATTTTATCATTTTTGATAGGGAATGTCATTTGCCATCCTAGAGGGTAGGCTAAAATTTCAGTAAAATTCTATTCGCTTTTTACTCGTTTGACATAGTTTCCAATTGGATAGTTTACTGGGTCCAAGGTCAACTCCTTATCTTGAACCAATTGGGCTAGATGGTAACCAATGATAGGGCCTGTTGTCAAACCTGATGACCCTAGTCCACTAGCTGCATAGACACCTTCTAAGTCTGGAACTTGCCCAAAAAATGGAGAAAAATCACTGGTATAGGCACGGATTCCTACTCGCTCACCTCTTATAGTAGCTTCAGCCAAGGCTGGGTAGTATGGCAAGGCTGCTTCCTCCATTTGTTGGAGCAAGGTTTCATCTACCGTCAAGTCAAATCCCATATCATTTTCATGGGTAGCTCCTAGGGACAATTTCCCACCTGCAACAGGAATCAAATCCCACTCCCCTTCTGGCATGACAACCGGGTAAGATTTCATATCTTTGGTAAATTGATAATCTCGTAGTTGTCCCTTTTGGGGACGAACATCTACCACATATCCTAAAGGTTTCAAAATGTCCCCCAACCAAGCTCCCGTCGCCAAAATAACCTGTTCAAACACCTCTTCGCCAATCTGGTAGCCTGCTGATACAGGAGTCAGAGTCACTTTTTCTTTGACTAACTTGACTTGACTGACTTCCAGCAAACGAGTCACTAAGAGGTGGCCATCTACTCTCGCTCCACCAGAAGCATAGAGCAGGTGGTCAAATCCCTGCAAACCAGGGAATAATTCATTTGCAGACGCTTGGTCTAAAATGGCTAACTGGGCTATCAAGGGAGACTCTTCTCTGCGCTGGAGGGCTAGTTCATAGAGTTCTTCAAGCTTGGATTCATCCTTTTTCAAGAGAAAAACTCCCGAACGTTGGTAAAAGTTAATTTCCTGGCCAGACTTTTCTAAATCAGCCAACAAATCCACATAAAAGTCAGCTCCCAAGCGCGCCATCTTGTACCAAGCTTTATTGCGGCGTTTGGAGAACCAAGGACTGATAATTCCTGCTGCTGCCTTGGTAGCCTGACCTTGTCCATGGTCAAAAACGGTCACCTCTAGGTCACTTTCTTTCGAGAGGTAGTAGGCAGCTGATGCCCCCACAATCCCTGCTCCAATAATGGCAACTTTTTTCATTGTCTTCACTTCCTAACTAGATATGGTGGAAAGGATTGGTCGATGCTTGGCTAGGTATGATATCAATGGTCCAATCCTTTTCTGCCTTCCATTGGGCAAGAAGTGTTGCAATTTTTTCGACAAAAAGAATTTCGATATAGTGTCCCGGGTCCAGCGCCAACAAGCCATCAGACAGCATATCCTGAGCTGTAT
>NZ_KQ970759.1:151827-153739 GCF_001579175.1 Streptococcus oralis | reverse complement strand
CACCAGTAATATAGACATCCGCCCCCATTGCCAAAGCATCAGGATAGAAAGACTGACCACTACCGCCGCAAATGGCAACTCTTGAAATTTCCTTCTTCAAATCACTCTCTTGATAATGCACCATGCGAAGACTATCAAGACCAAAGACTTGCTTGACATGCTGAGCAAATGCTTCAAAAGTCTGTGGTTGAATGTCACCAATACGCCCAATCCCACGTTCTGGGCCTGTTTCCTGAAGATAAGTCGTCTCCTCAATGCCTAGCATCTGGCAGAACCAGTCATTGAGACCATTCTCAACGATGTCAATATTGGTGTGACTGACATAAACGGCAATGTCATGCTTGATAAGGTCGATGTAAATCTGATTTTGCGGACGGCTGGCTACCAAATCCTTGATGGGACGGAAAATGGGCGCGTGCTTGACGATAATCAAGTCCACACCCTTTTCAGTGGCTTCAGCCACCGTCTCTTCACGAATATCCAGAGCAACCATGACTTTTTGGATATCCTTGTCTAGGGTACCGATTTGCAGGCCACGACTGTCTCCCTCCATGGAAAATTCCTGAGGACAAAAGGCTTCATAACGTTTAATTACTTCACTTGCTAACATGGAGCACCTCCTTGATGGCTTGAATTTTATCTACTAGAACTTGACGTTCCTCCAGATTTTTTTCTGGGATTTGGCTAAGAGCGAACTCTAGCTTAACAGCTTCTTTTTGCCATTTTTTGATAAAGACTGGGCTGACTTCTTTGGACAAGAAAGGACCAAAGCGGACATCACTGGCTGATAACTTCATTTGTCCTGCTTCCACCACTAGAATTTCATAAAACTTGCCAGCTTCTTCTAGGATGCTTTCTGCTACGATCTGGAAACCGTGGTCTTGCAACCAGATACGCAAGTCGTCCTCACGATTATTGGGCTGGAGGATTAAACGTTCTACATTAACTAACTTGTCCAAGCCTTCTTCTAATATGGTCGCAATCAAACGGCCACCCATACCTGCAATGGTGATAACCGACACTTGATCTTCCTCTTCAAAGGCTGCCAAGCCATTGGCTAAACGGACTTGGATTTTCTCCTTTAGACCGTGAGCCTCAACATTTTTAACCGCAGACTGATAGGGGCCTTCCACAACCTCACCTGCAATGGCACTTTTGATTTTTCCTCTTTCAACCAAGTCAATCGGCAGATAAGCATGGTCACTCCCCACATCTAGTAAAACGGCCCCCTGTGGCACAAAGGACGCTACCAATTCTAATCTCTTTGAAATCATCTTCTCTCACTTTCCAAAACTCTGTTACCTCTTATTATACCATATTTCAGCTAGCAATCTTGCTCCTAAAAAGACCGCAATCCACAGATTGCAGCCTTTCTTTATTTTCTAGCTTGATAACGACTGGTTAAGATAAATATCACAGTAAAGACAGCCATCATGACAAGGTAAACAGGGAATGTTTGTCCTGTAAGTGTCGAAATTTCAAGCAGTTTTTGAATCCTTGGGAAGAGAGCTGTAGCTAGGAAACCGCCTACTGACCAAACAATCAAGAGGACACGCCAGAGAGTAAATGGCATGCAGGCTCTAAATACGGATAAGAAACCGATAGACCCAAGGAGATAATAGAGGAGGGTTGAGATTTCTAACTCTGACCAACCTTGGTTAGCCCCAAAGATTTTGACAAAAAGAACGCTGAAGACGACCATAAGTGCACTTGGTAGGGCACGTAGCATGGATCTTCTGAGGAAGTTTGGCTCAACAGGCTTAATATTTCGCTCAAAAGTCAGAACGAATGGCGGGAAACCTTCCACGAATTGATCAATCATGGTAATCTGGATTGGAATGAAAGGGAAAATCAAAATCCACTCAGACCGTCCCAGCAGAACACTGGCGATACAGATGACTGCAAGCAAGAA
>NZ_KQ970759.1:133607-151564 GCF_001579175.1 Streptococcus oralis | reverse complement strand
CAATACGGGCAATGTTATTGACCACACGACGGCCTTCAAAGAGAATCTCAGGAACATCATTAAAGTCTGAGTTCAAGAGAACCAGATTGGCAATCTGACGAGTCGCAGGATCTCCCTCAGCCATCACGATAGAGCAGTCTGCTTCACGAAGGGCCAGAATATCATTGACACCGTCTCCTGTCATAGCCGTTGTATGACCCGCTTTTTTCAGGGTTTGGATCAGTAGTTTCTTTTGATGAGGAGAAACACGTCCGAAAATCGCAGTCTCCTCCGCCATGGCCATCAATTCCTCATCCGTAATTTTCGAGCAATCTACATAGCTGTCATAGTCTGCAAATCCAGCCTTCTGGGCAATGCTGGAAACAGTGACTGGATTGTCACCAGAGATAATCTTGAGGCCCACTTCCTGAGAACGGAGATAGTCCAGCGTCTCAGCGGCTCCTTCTCGAATCGGGTCCAAGATCTCCAGCAGTGCCAAGGCTTGAATATCAGATGGTTTTTGTGGCTTGTAGTGGGCTAGTTTTTCGTGACTGAGAGCCAAGACCAAGACACGAGAACCTCGCTCCAAGGCCTCTCTAGCTTCAGGGACTTCATTTTCCAGCAACATCTCAGGTGCACCTAAGAAAACAGTTCCCAAACCTTGCAACTCCATAGCCCCCCACTTGCGGTCGCTAGAGAAAGGCAGATTGGAAATCATAGGGTAAGCAACTTCTCCCACAAAACGCTGGCGAATAGCTTGAGCTGTCGGATTTTTATCCTCACTATGGGCCATATAACTGGTCAGAATGCTGGCAATCGCATGCTCACCATACTCTTCGGTCAAAGGAAGAACAGCCTCCACCTGCATCTTTCCTTGGGTGATGGTGCCCGTCTTGTCCAGACAGAGCATATCCACGCGCGCCAAGGTCTCGACAGAGTACATCTCCTGCACCAAGACCTTTTTCAAGCCCAGCTTAATCACCGCAGTCAAGAGCGAAGTGATGGTCAAAAGGGCGATTCCCTTAGGCAACATACCTAAAAGTGCTGTCGACGAATTTACAACGGATGACTTGAGAGGCAAGCCTTTTAACATCAAGGCTTCAAGCAGGAGAGCTAGACCAAAGGGAATGATAATCTTCCCAGTAAAACCAGCTAGCTTGTCCAGCGATTTCATGATACGGGAGTTGATCGGTTTCACTGTCTTAGCTTCCAGCATGAGTTTTGAAGCATAGTTGTCTGCCCCGACATGGTGAACTTGAGCCAAAACTGCGCCACTGGCTAGGAAACTCCCTGATAAAAGCAAGGCATCCACTTCTTTTTGCACCAAATCACTCTCACCCGTCAACATAGCTTCATTGACTTCCGCAAAACCTTCCAAAACCAAGGCATCACTAGGAATCTGCTCTCCAGCAGACAAACGAATGACATCTCCTAGAACCAATTCTTCAGGATTGAGAGCGACTTCTTGACCATCACGGATGGTTTTGACCTTTTCCTTGGTCATGAGATTGAGCTTGTCCACCATGTGTTTGGCTCGCAGCTCGGTCACAATCCCAGAAAAAGCGTTAAAGCAAATAACGGCAAAGAAGACCAGATTGCTCCAAGCCTGCACAAAAGCTAGCGCCAAGGCAATGGCAAAGTTCAACGCGTTAAAAAGTGTAAAAACATTTCGTTTGATGATTTGCCAAGTACTGGTACTGGCTGATGCGGTAAAGTCATTGACCAAACCTTGAGCCTGTCTTTCCTTGACTTCTCTTTGGGTTAATCCCATAATCTTATTTTTATCCATAAATTCTATCATATCATTTTTTTTAAAAGAATTCTAATCCCATCTAAAACTGTCCACTGTCAACTGAAAAAGTTTGCCATCAGTCTTTTGATAAGGTATAATAATAAAAGCAATACAATCGAAGGAGATCTCATGTTTTATACTTATTTACGTGGACTAGTCATGCTGATCTTGTGGTCCATCAATGGCAATGCCCACTATCACAATACGGATAAAATCCCTAGTCAAGATGAAAACTATATCCTCGTCGCTCCTCATCGTACCTGGTGGGATCCAGTTTACATGGCTTTTGCGACCAAGCCAAAACAGTTCATCTTTATGGCCAAAAAAGAGCTGTTTAACAACCGCATCTTTGGCTGGTGGATCCGTATGTGTGGCGCCTTTCCTATTGACCGGGAAAAACCTAGTGCCTCTGCCATCAAGTACCCTATCAACGTCCTCAAAAAAAGCGACCGCTCTCTCATCATGTTTCCTAGTGGTAGTCGCCACTCGACAGATGTCAAAGGCGGAGTTGCTCTGATTGCCAAGATGGCTAAGGTCCGTATCATGCCAGTTACCTATACTGGTCCCATGACCTTGAAAGGTTTGGTTAGCCGTGAACGTGTGGATATGAACTTTGGAAATCCTATCGATATCTCAGACATCAAGAAAATGAATGATGAAGGGATTGAAATGGTTGCAGACCGTATCCAAGCAGAATTCCAACGTTTGGACCAAGAAACCAAGCAATGGCACAATGATAAAAAACCAAATCCACTCTGGTGGTTTGTCCGTATCCCTGCCCTCTTCCTTGCTGTGATTGTTGGTATCCTAACGATTATCTTCACCTTCATCGCAAGCTTTATCTGGAATCCAGATAAGAAGAGAGAGTCTCTTGGTTAAAAAATACAATTATCCCTTGGCTTTTACCAAGGGATATTTCTTTTATGCAATTTCCCATTCTTGGGCCAACCAGCTGGAAAAGACTAGAAATCGCTCAACCACTTGCTCATGATGTCCATAAGAATCAAAGACAAACTGACCAGCCGGATAGTGCTTCTGAAGGCTAGTATGGATCTGCTCAGCATAGACTGGTGCTTGAGCCAAGCGATTGGTATGATGGGCTCCTTCTGTTTGACCATTCTGTAAATACAGCAAACAATCTAAATTTCTCACCTTTTCTTCCCTGCAATAAGTCACAAAATCAGGATACCAAAAGGAACCACAGATAGAGAAGATACAAGAGACCTTATCAAAACGGAAAAGACTGTAAACGGCCGCCAAACCACCTAGTGAGTAACCTCCATAGGCAAGGCGATTTTTGTCCAGGCGATAAAGCGACTGCAACTTGTCTAAAAGACCTCCAAATAAATGACCATGATAGGCATTTGCCTGACCGCCAAAATCTGGAGCCCCCTCTCTCAGAGCAGCTGCCTTCCATGGAGTGTAGTCGTTTAGGCGATTTTTAGAGGTCAAACCCACTAAAATCACAGACTCTGAAAGGGAAGATAGGAAATCCAAGTTTCCATCATTCAAGAGAATTGCTGGATAGGTTTGATTGGGGTCATAGGTCGAAGGAAGGCTGACCTTAACTTGGATTCCTTCCCAATCAAACTCATTATTTATTGATAAAGTCATTGATTTTCTCAAGGGAATCAATTACTGCTGGACCATAGTCCATCAACTCATCGTAAGAAATGGTCATGATTTTTTGATTCTTAATAGCAGGAACGTTTTCCAAAACTTCATTTGCTTTCATCAACTCTACTGCATTGGCATCCAATTTTTTATTGCGGTCACTAGTTACATAGATAATCAATTCAGGATCCATTGACACGAGATTCTCCAAGGTCAAGCCTGATGTTCCCGTTGCAACGTTGGTATAACCAAGTTGATTTAGCAGGCTTTCTTGCAAAGCAGACTTGTAAGCACCGAAGGTTTCGTCGTTATAAGCAACCATAATCAAAGCCTTTTTCTTTTCACCTTGACTTGCTGGGTTTGCTTTCTTAACAGCATCAATTTTAGCTTGTAATTGAGTTGCGTATTCATTAGCCTTGTCCTGAACATTAAAAATCATTCCAAGATTTTTGACATCTTCTACAATATTCCCCAAATCTTGCTGAATCGTTGAGAGAGAAGCTTTTTGCGTATAGACTGGGATTTTGTTTTCATTCCAAGTGCTAACTGTTCCCAAGGATTTTTCAGAAAACATCATGTTTCGACCCATCACAGCGTCTGGCTCATAAGAAAGGACTGTCTCTTGTGAGACTGTTTTTTTATCACCGATTTGAGGAATCGTCGCAATCGCGTCCTTGTATTTGTCCGTCACTGCATTATCAGGGTTAAGCATACCAGCAATTTTATCCTTCAAGCCTAACTCCAATAAGATTTCAGTGGTTGACAGATTGTTGGTGATAACTTTTTCAGGTGCCTTCTCAAAAACTTGTTCGACTTCGTTCCCTTTAGCGTCATAGGTTTTGACCGTTAGTGGATAAGTTGTCTCTGTGCTGGCCTTTTGACTTGTTTCTGAGCTAGATTGTGTGGTAGCTTTTTCTGTAGTAGTGTTGCCACAAGCTGCCATGGTTAGGGTAGCTACTGTTACGAGTAAAATGCTTAGTGTTTTTTTCATCTTGTTTTCCTTTTCATTCTTATAAATAGTGAATCATAGCTTGCTGATCCTCGGTCCAAGTAACCTGACTTTGAACTCCGTATACAGTTTGCAATGACTCAGGGGTGATGGTCTCCTTTGGAGTCCCTTGGTAAAGGATTTCTCCCTCTTTCATCAGATAGAGATAATCCGAATAGCGACAAGCAAGTTGAATATCATGTAGGACAGCTAAAACATTGACCTTGAGATTCTTCACAATGGCCAACAAGTCTAGCTGATACTTGATATCCAGGTGATTTGTTGGTTCGTCCAGGAGCAAGAGAGACGGCTCTTGCGCCAAGGCGCGAGCTAATAAGACTCGTTGTTTCTCCCCCCCTGACAGAGACGAATAGAGACGAGTTTTCTTCTCAAGCATATCCACCTTGACGAGAGCATCTTGAACGAGGGCATAATCTCTTTCCTTTTCCTTCTGTAAAAAAGAGAGGTGGGGAGTTCTTCCCAGCAAGACGATTTCCTCAACTGTACAATCAAACTGCAATTGATTAAACTGGGTAACAACTGCCATCTGCTTAGCCGTTTTTTTGAGTGACCAATGCTCCAGCTTCTTTCCATCAAGGCTTATCAAGCCTTTGTCCGCCTTTTCCTGACGATAGAGGAGTTTAAGCAGACTGGTTTTTCCACTTCCATTTGGTCCTAGTATCGTATGAAATTGATGCCCTTCAACCTTAAGAGAAACTCCTTTGAGGATTTTTTTCTCTCCTAGTCCAAAGTGAACATCCTGACAAATCAAGTCCATATCAGGCCCTCACCTCCCTTCGTCTTCCTCCAACAATGTAGATAAAGAAGGGAGCTCCTACTAAGGCTGTGAAAATGCCAATCGGCAACTCAGCGTTTGGAATGATGATACGAGAGAGTACATCTGCCCAGACCACAAAGAGGGCACCCAGTAAGGTCGCAATAGGAAAAAGCCTCCTGTAATTCGTTCCTACTAACCCTCGAGCTAAGTGAGGAGTAATCAGACCAACAAATCCAATAATCCCACAAGTTGCCACTAAGACAGCTGTCAGCACAGCCACCACGGTCACGTAAAGATACCAATAGAAGCGTAAGGGAATTCCCAAAGTTAAAGCAGCCTCATCTCCCATCATCATCGCATTAAAAACACGATACTGAGTAGCGAAAAATAGAAAGGCCAATCCTACTACTATAGTTGGCAGGACTAAGTCAGACCAAGTAGTCCCAGCAAGCGAACCCATGGTCCAAAACTTAATAGTCATCACACTGTCCGCATTAGCGCCAACTGAGATAATAAAGTTGGAAAATGCCAGAAAGAGAGCATTGACCACCGTTCCTGATAAGATCAGACTAGAAGTCGTTATCCTGCCCTGCATAGAGGCAATGATGAGGACAGCGATTGTTGCCAAAATAGCTCCAAGGAAAGCTCCAAGGCTAATCACCAATTTTAAACCAAGAATGATGCTCAAAGTTGCCCCTAGAGTTGCACCCGCAGAAATTCCTAAGACATAGGGCTCTGCGATGGGATTGTTCACTGTAGACTGCATCACGCTACCACACATAGAAAGTCCAGCCCCTACTATCAGACCTAACAATACTCGGGGGAATCTCATGTTCCATACAATGGCAAGAGTAGACTTGGAAACCTCTCCTATCTCAAGAGGAAATCCTAACCTGCTCAAAATAATCCGATAGGTATCTCCTAGATCAATCGCAACAGATCCCATTGAAACTGCTAGAAAGAGAGAAATCCCTAAAATACCTAGCAAAATAACTAAAAGTAACACAAATTGCTGGTCTTGTCGGCTTCCAGAAAATTTGGAAAGCATGCAAACCTCCTTTGATAGAATCTTAAAAATTTAGAAAATTCTCATGAAAAGTATAGCATATTTTCAACAATGGAACAAGATGAGAAAAATAAATATAGTTGGTCTTACAGTGCTAATAATCGTAACCGAAGATTATACTTGGGTATATCGAGGTAAAGTGACAACATAAAAAGCCCTCTAAAATTAGAGAGCTGATTTGAGCCCGGGCTAAAATCCTAGTGAAACAAAAAAATCTACACGATCAGAAAAGTCTCTATCGTGCCATTTTCATACATGATGTATAGTCCAAGTAGAATGAATACTATGGGCACAATGATTCGCTCGTATTTTTCAATTGTCTCGAGTATTAACGGAATAGAGGATAACATCCGACTAATCTCGCAAAAGATAATTATGCCGATTACAAACACAAGCAACGCCACGAGGGTCTGTGACCAATCTAACGAAGCAAAATAAGGTATATAGATACCTAAATTATCTCCGCCAGACGCAATTGTCAGCAATGTAACTGTCCAAAACAGTTGATTTGCCTTGCTTTGTTCTAATCTTTCAATAATTTCTTCCTCTTCTTCCTCACCTTCTCCAACAATTGCAAAGCGAATCCCTAAATAGATAGGGATTAAACCAAGCAATCCAACCATCCATTCTTCAGGCACGAAATTAACGACATAAGCAGCAACTAAACTCGCCCCTACAAGTAAGCCTGTTCCTAGATATTGCCCCGCATAAATATGCCATTTCTGTTTATTCTGTGATAGCTGTGCAAATAAAATAATTAAAATAATTAAATAATCGATACTGGTGGAAATATAAACACCAATAGCAGATATGATTGTCTGTCCCATAAAAGCCTCCTGTATTAGTCAGTAATAAATCAGCAGATTTTAGGAGAGCACAGACACATTAATTTAGCTATCGCTAGTGGGTAATGTCGAACGTAGGAAAGCATTTTACTCCTCCTCAAAACGTAGTTACAAAGTAATTTCTAACTGAAATTCGGTGACTACTTCCATGTAAAGTATAACATACTATACTTTACTTCGTAAAGTGTGGGCTCTCCGAGGGGGCTTGCAGACAGCTACTCGACTTGAAAAGCCGAGTAACTGCGCACCTTCATGGTGTCATTAGCTGATACCATTTGAGGTTTTTGTAGTCTCCAAAATTATGACCGATAAAACCCGAAGCTACAATTAAATGGATAACATTACGTTTTTGTAGTCTCCAAAATTATGACCGATAAAACGAAATGATTAAGACATACCCTGACGGCTTGGTTTTTGTAGTCTCCAAAATTGTGACCGATAAAACCTCAATAAAAAAGCCCTCTGATAACAGAGAGCTGATTTGAACTAGAGCCAGAATCCTAGTGAAACAAAAAATCTCCCCAAAGGGAGATGATTTGGTTTATTTTACCTTACAGTGCTAGAAACCGTAACCGAAGATAATACTTTAGTATATCGAGGTAGGGTGACAAAAGTAAAAAAGCTCTCTGAATATCAGAGAGCTCAAGTCTTGCTGGATAAAACGTTTATAGACTAGGCGACGAGGCGAAGATTGTACTAATGGTACATCGAGCTGAAGCCAACGAAGTATAGAAACGTTTTAGACGCAAGATTAGCGACGAAGTCCAAGAGAGTTGATTAACTCACGGTAACGGTTAACGTCGTTTTTACGCAAGTATGCAAGCAAGTTACGACGGCGACCGATTTTCTTCATCAATCCACGGTAAGTAGCGTGGTCTTTTTTGTGTTGTTTGATGTGTTCGTTAAGGTGGTTGATTTCCCAAGTAAGGACAGCAACTTGAACCTCTACTGAACCTGTATCACCTTCGTGACGTGCATATTGTGCGATGATTTCATTTTTTTTCTCTTTTGAGATTGCCATGATGTTTCTCCTTTTTATTTGGCTTCATCCGAGTGACAGGTTGGCATGCCTGTAACCAAGAAGAAGTTATTTGTCTTTCCGACAGTTCTTATTCTACCAAGAAGCAGGGACTTTGTCAACTGATTTACTGTTTAAAACCTTGAATTACTCTACTGATTTCAGGGTTTCAAGCATATCTACTTTTCTTACAATCAAGTCACTCTTTACTATCATTATAACGCTTTTTCAACTAGTTGGAAACCAGAAGCAAAAACAAAAAGCCTAGGAATCCTAGGCTTTCTGTTTATAGATTATTTTCCAAGGTAGTATTCAGAAACGACGTTCAATTTTTCGTCAAATTCGAATACCAATGGTGGGAAGTTAGGGATTTCCACGTCCATAATTTCGTCGTCTGACAAGCGTTTGATGTGTTTTACAAGGGCACGGATTGAGTTACCGTGAGCTCCTACGAATACGTTTTTACCATCTTTAAGTGCTGGAGCGATTTTGTCTTCCCAGAATGGAAGGGCACGTTCCAAAGTCACTTTCAAGTTTTCAGCATCTGGAATAACTGAGTCGTCAAGTGAAGCGTAACGACGGTCATTGTGAGCTGAGTGCTCATCATCACGATCCATGTTTGGAGGCAATACATCGTATGAACGACGCCAGATGTGAACTTGCTCATCACCAAATTGTTCAGCAGCTTCAGCTTTATTTTTACCAGTCAAACCACCGTAGTGACGTTCGTTCAAGCGCCATGATTTTTCAACTGGAACCCACAATTGGTCAGCCGCTTCAAGAGCCAAGTTTGTTGTTTTGATCGCACGTTTCAATACTGAAGTGTAAGCTTGGTCAAATTCAATACCAGCTTCTTTGATCAATTTACCAGCGTCAATCGCTTGTTGTGTTCCTTTTTCAGACAAATCAACATCAGCCCAACCAGTGAAAAGGTTAGCTTTGTTCCATTCAGACTCACCGTGGCGAGCAAAAACCAATTTTACCATTAGATGGATTCTCCTTTTATTTTTCGAGGTTTCCCTCGTTTATCTATTCTATTTTACACAATTTTTCACAAAAAAGCTAGTTAAAATCAATTAAAAAGAGAGAACAGTGTCCTCTCATCTAGTTATTATTAATTCGCGATATTCAATCAAGAAACAATTGCAATTATTTGTTATTTAAAGCATCAATTAAACGATCAGTATTCTAAGTTACATTAGTATCATTGTAACGATTATGAATGAGACCTTCAATTGTTTCTTTGCAATTTTCAAGATTAGCTTTTTCAAATACTACCACACTGACAACAGGTGTTCCACCAGAAGTAAGATGCAAAACTAGTAGAGTTTGAAAAGCACTTAGTACTGTTAATACAGAACTAAATCCTTCACCTAAATTATTTGTCTAACTTTTTGATGTCATTACACAAATGGGTTGTTTCACTAGACTATCAGACAAGGCCACGGACTTCTTTCAAAAATTTAGAAAAAGAAACAGCGCCTTTAATGATTAGAAATCCTCCTATCCACTCGGTCGCTGAAAGAAATCCCAGCACGCCACCAATGATAAATAAAATAGATGGCAGCATTCGAAGTTGTTGATCCTCTTCGAAATAGATTAGCATAAAGGTTCCTAATGCAATTATCAAAATCTTAAAAAATGTCAGGAGCAGGGAAAAGGCAACCGTAACAACCAGCATTTTTGAAGGATCTTTATAGATGATGGCCCCAGTATAGGATAGCAAAAATCGTAGAACAGGTCCCAAAAGCAAGGTTATACCTGCCACCATGCCCAGTCTCCAATTGAGTCGAACCAATCTATCTCTCTCCATAAAAACCTCCTTCTCTCGTAGCTATCATTCTACCATATTTGCTCCAGAAACAAAAGACCTTCTCCGTCACAAACAAATCGCCTACCAGCTTTCAGACATCCGGACATAAAAAGAGAAGATCTGTCGATCCTCCCTTTTCATTTTCCACCCCTTATTTCTTAAAAATAGAGGTTCTGAAGTCGTTTGTTTGGTCAAGATAGGCTTTAAAGATTGCTCTCTTCAACTTATGAACGGCACTGTCATACTCTGGATTATAGTTGCTCCAACGAGGACTTACAGCATCCTTGAGAACAGCTTGATCCATGAGGGCCTGCAATTCAGTCACTTGATTGATGGTCTTGATCCCATAGCTTGGCCATGGTTTTGTCGGATCTTTAAAGGTCACTTGTTTTAAGTTTTCAAACTGATCCACACGTTCTTTATACATGGCTTTCTTAAAGGCAGCCCAAGATGCATACTTGCCTTCAAACACCTTGTCCAATACAAGATCATCTGTCACCAATCCTCGTGTTTTACCATAGAGATTGATGGTTTTACCTTTTTGTTTGGCAATTTCTTCGTATTGATTTGAGATATAAGGTACCATTCCATCCTTAAAGCCTTTGGCAGCCAAAAGTTCGTAAGCGATCCGACGTCCCATAAGATCACCAGGTGTTCCTTTCTCACTGCTGAGAGCTGAAAAGATTGGAGCAAAGAGTTTAATCGTATAGTAGCCATTTCGCTCATAGTCGCCAGATTGGTACTCACGAGATGATAAGATGTTATGATCAATCAAACTATCAAAATTGGTTAGTCTCTTTGCCTCTTCTTCTGTCAATTCTTTGACTACGTTAGTGGCATAAACCTCATTTCCATCTACTGGATCTTTCTCATACTTGTTCTCGATTTTTCTGAGAGCTGCCATTTTCTGGTAAACATTCAGTTTCTTAACAATTGACTGCCCTTCGAGATATTCCAGCATGTAGATGAGGTCAAACATATTATGGACATAGTTCTGAAGATCTGCAGCGTTTTGGAATCTCTCTGTCGGATCCAAGACTTGCAGACGGGAGTCCTCTGTACTATCTGATGTTGAGTGTTTCAAGATGGAGTTGATGGTGAGGGTTGCGTCACTTGGTTGGTCAGGGGCTTGCAATAAGCCTTTTGCGAAGAACTCTGGTCCCAAACCACTTCTTCGACCATAGCCGCCAAGGTAGATATCCTGATCCGAATCATGGGTCATTTCATGGGTATAAGTAATGGCTCCATCCTTGTCTAGCATACGGTAAGACATATAGTAGACACCATCCCCTGTAGCGTAGGCTCCATGCTGGTTGTGTACTACCTTATTGCCAACTGGGCCAAAGAAGTTCTTCATAGCTGGATTGGAGCTATCAAACTTAGCCTCCACTGTAGGTTTTCCTGATGTTGTGTCATCACCAAACTTATAGGCATCATAAAGGAGAATCGTACGATAGAGTTTTTCACGTGATTGTTCATCTAAAATACGATACCAATAATCGTAGTGATCTCGCTGACGTTTGGCTGTTTCACGCGCATTTTCTTCTACAAAGTCATTGAGAGCCTTGCCCGCTTTATGGTCACTATTACGGTAGCGATCATAAGCTCCAAATCCTAGACTAGACATAGTTGAGATGACAAAGACGGATTTTTCTGGCAAGGTCAGGAGAGGCAAGACCATATTGCGGTATTTCCATGTGGCACTCGTAATGCGATCATAAACACCGATAGAATACTTGGTGCCAGCTAGTCCTTGCTTCGTTTTCACCTCTTCGATAGTGGATTTTTCTTCGACGATATAAGCCTTAGTCTCTGATTTAAACCAGTCATTGTTGCTTTTCTCTGGTAGAAAGACTTTTCGGTAATGTTCTAGCGTGCTAAACAAATCTTTTGTTCCATGATGGCTAGCAAGACTGATACCATAAGTATCGACATTATTCTTAGCTAGAAGATTGTTAAAGCCAGATTTACCCAACTCAATCAGAGTATCGAGTGGCGAAGCATTTCCCTTACCAAAGAAGTCCAGATGGTACAGAACCAGGTCTTTGACATTCACCTGACCATAGCTAAAGTTATACCAACGTTCCAGATAGGTCAAGCCAAGTAGCAAGGCTTCTTTGTTGCGCTTGATTTTATATACAAGATAGCCCTTGGTGACTGGGTTATCACCGGCAAGTCCAGCATCTGCTGACAAGAGTTTTTTCAAACTGTCTTCCAGATGTTGTTTTGTTTTGGTGAACTGGTCTTCAAGGTAGAGCTCAGTCTGCTCGACTTTTGGAGAAATACCGAGTGTCTTTCTGATTCCTTCTGAGTGGTAGTCCACCTTTTGTAAGTCAGGTAAGACTTGTTTGATGATGGAGCTTTGGTCGTACAAGAATTGGTTTGGCGTATAGAGAAGCCCCGTATTTCCTAGACTATATTCTGCTAATTTGGCGAAATCATTCTGGTACTTGAGATCCAGCTTCTCAGATGAATGGTCCTTGTAGTGTAGCAAGAGTTTGTTTGCAGTCTGTTTGTTAGAAACAATGTCTGTGATGACTTGGTTATCCTTCATCATGACTGCTGACAAGAGTTCTTTTTGATATAAAAGACTGTTCTCATTGACCAGATTTCCGTATTTGACGATGGTTGCCTTGTTGTAGAAAGGTAGCAATTTTTCAATATTCTTATAAGCCAAGGCGCGCTTAGCTTGATAATGAGCCACCTTAGAAAAATCACTGTCTTTTTTGCCACTTGTTGAGAGTGCCTCCACTGTAGGTAGAGTGAGAGGATTGATTGCTGCTTTCTTGCTTGCAATTTGGGAAGCATCTAGCATGGTTCCTCTTTCTTCAAAGGATTCCTTGCTGACGACTTCGTCCTTGACCAAGGTGACATTATAGAGTCTGTTGGCCTTGCTGCTGAATGTGTCCTTCACCTTCATTCCATTGTAGTGGTAACCGGTAATGGCATTCCCGTTGGTTACATTGACATCACTAAGGACATTGGTCAAACTTCCAGCATGCCTTACATCACCAGAAGTTCGATCCCACAAATTGCCTGCCACTCCAGCGACTCTACCAAAGTGCTTGACATTGTTAATATCACCCTCAGCATAACTATGCTGGATCTGCGCATCTTGGTCTACAAGACCTGCAAGACCACCCACAGTCTGATCTGAAGTATTTGTGTTGGATGAAATAGCCACTGTCGCTTTTGACTTAGTCAGCGAAGCTCTGTTTCCTGTCAAATGACCGACCAGACCACCGATATTGTAGGCAGCAGTCGTTTCATAAGTGTTGATAATTCTTCCCTTGAAACTGCTCTCTGTGATACTTGATTGCTCAGCCTTTGCCAGCAAACCACCGATGCCACGTTCACCAGCCAGAACACCATCGACGTGAACTCGCTGAATCTTTGTGCCATTCTGGGCTTCATAGGCCAGTGAACCAATATCATCTTTCCCTGAAATGGTGACATTTTTCAGACTCAATTTTTCTACTGTGGCGCCATTCAAGGTTTCAAACAGAGGCTTTTTCAAATTGTAAATAGCAAACTGCTTGCCATCTTTTTCACCGATCAACTGACCAGTAAAGGTGCCCTTGATATAGGATTTTTCATCAGGACCCAACTCCACTTCGTTAGCGTTCAAGCTAGCTCCCAAATAATAAGTTCCAGAGAGATTCTGCTTGATAGCATTGACTAGGTTGCTAAAGGAAGTAAAGGTTGTCATTTCCTCTCTAGCCTTCTTAGCTAGGTAGAAGGTGAAATTGTCAGCATATTTATTTTCTAGCTCCTGCTGGAGTTTCTCGGCCTTGGCTGTGATTTTATAAACTGGCTGCCCATTTTTTATTTCAGCCGTTATTGAAGAAACTGGTAGATAGACATCTTTAAATGACGAAGATTTAACCTTGACAAAGTAAGTGTCTGGATTACTTGGGACACCATCTAAAGAAACGTGTTGTTTGTAAGTACCATTGGTCTGACTATACAACTCCAGATCCGAAACATTTCTTAGCTCAAGCGTCTTCTCTGGATCTTTTTCTTTTGGTTTTTCTGTCGGAGCTTCCGGTTTTACTTGCTCGGTATTGCCAGTATATTCTGGAAGAGGAGCGACTTGTTCCGGTTCCACGATGGCTCCTGCTTGAGTTCCTGTATATTCTGGTGTTTCAGTTGTCTCTGGAGCTACTATTGCACCAGATTGCTCACCTGTATATTCTGGTTTTTCGCTTGTCTCTGGGGCTACAATCGCTCCCGCTTGAGTTCCTGTATATTCTGGTGTTGGTGTCACCTGTTCAGGTTCTACGATTGCTCCAGACTGCTCGCCTGTATAGGCTGGTTTGTCAGTCGTTTCTGGTTCCACCAAAGCCCCTGACTGGACGCCCCCAACCTTCGGCTCAACTTTTTCCGACTCAACGATGGCACCAGCTTGAGTTCCCTGATACTCAGGCAATGGAGCAACTTGCTCGGGTTCAACGACTGCTCCTGCTTGGGTGCCTGTATATTCTGTTTTTTCAGCTGTCTCTGGGGCTACAACCGCTCCCGCTTGCTCGCCTGTATATTCTGGTAATGTAGCCTGAGTCTCAGGCTCTCCTTTTCTTGCAGACTGAGGTGCTTCACTCGGAGCAACTGCCTTCTTAGTCCCTTTTTCTACTATACGTGGCAAGGATTCTTCTAATTTAGTTGATAGAACTTCCCGAGAAATTTCTTGGTTTTCAACAGTGAAAATGCGAACAAGTTCAATCTTCTTCCCAGCACGACCTTCTTGTTTGACACGAATGGTTCCCTCTGCTAGTTCTGAATTTTCTTGAACCACTTCTGAAAAGTCTAGTTTGGTTACAATTTCTTGGTCTTTGTATAGGAGCTCTGGTTTGTTCACGCGACCAGCCAAGACTTCATCCTGAGGATCAATACTAGCAAGACCGGACGGTTTTGGATCGGATGAATCTTGAGAAGGGATTGGTTTTTCAGCAGGGAGTGTAGGAGATGGTATTTTCTGCTCATCTCCTGCCCTTTGTCCACCTTCGTTGGCTTGGAAATGAGGTTGAACCGTATAGTCAAGTTTCTGATCCCTAGCAACAGTTTCTTGCTGATTAATCTCTTTGTCTTGCTTAATATAGCCTAGGTAGGTATAACCCGATAAGGCGCGTGGCAAAGGCAGACTATCTCCTTGGGATAATTGGTATTCCTGATTGTATTGGAGCAAAAGCTGATTTTCAATAGCCTGAACCGAAGAAGCCAAACCACTGCCCATCCCTGTTACCAAAATCACATTCAAAAGGGCTTTCTTTTTGCCTTTCTTCTTCGACACTACAAAAATAAGAAGGCCAATCGAAGCCAAGGCTCCACCAGTTAAAACACTAGTAAGGCTATTCTGCCCCCCTGTATTGGGCAACTGACCCAGCTGAGCTTTCTCATCCATACGGTAGACTAGATAATAGGTACTCTCACTATCTTCAGCAATTTTCGGAATATCCTTAACAATCAAGTCCTTTTCTTGCCCACTCAGCTCCGTTTCCGTCACATATTTGTAGTGAACAGCTGCATTTTCTTGAGCAAATACGGTCCCACTGCTCGCAACGGACACAAAAAATAGGCTTGAAATCGAAGCTGACACAAGTCCAATTGCTAATTTTCGTAAGGAGAAACGATGCTGCTTCTCTCCAAAAATCTTTTTCATTCTATATCCTCTCAACTTTTCAACCTCTATCAAGAAAATAACTAGTATTATATTTTGATATAGGTATTTCACATCCACCATTATACTATAAAAATACTTCCTTGTCTCAAATAAATGCTTTAGATTTCACGAATGTCAAAGCTTATTTATCCTGTCAATTTTACCCCTGCTTGATGACAAAAAAAGAAGGCTAAGCGCCTTCTCTTATTTAAAAATATTCCTAACAAAAAGTCATTATTCTTGAATCTCGAACTTTTTCAAAAGTCCAAAGTAGAGGGAGCCACCAATGATTGTCAGAATTCCTCCTACCCAGCCCAAGAATGGGATTAATCCAACAGCACCACCTACGATAAACAAGACAGACGGTGCAGGAGTTACACGTTTATCATCCTTGTAATAAACAATAGCCACAATTCCTAAAACCAAGATTGCAATTTTCACCAATGATAAAATAATTGAAAAAATCGTCAATAGCCCAACTGTTGCATCTGAGTCCTCCGTTGCCGCAGCAGCACCGACAGCTATCATAAATATAACAACTGGAGCCAACAGTAAGACAATACCTGAAATAAGACCAAAAATCGCATTTACGCGAGCAAGTGTATTTGTTTTCATCCGAATCTCCTTCAAAATTTGTACAGCTATCATTTTATCATATTTTCATGAAAAACAAAAGGAATTTCAAAATGAGGATACTAGATGATGAATGATTTCAAATTTCTAAACAGACATTTCGAGCAAGAAATATATCATATATCAATTTATTTGTGAATTCATTCGTTTTTGTACTAAGCAAGCCGTTCCCCTAAAAAAGAAGATCACTTGGATCTTCTTTTTTCGTATCTATCTTTCAAAGATGGACTGTCTGAAGTCATCTGTGGCACGTAGATAAGCATTGAAAATACGATACTTGAGTTGGGCGACACTGCTCTTAGAGCTGTCTGATAAGGCACGATCAATGTTCTTAGCTGAGGCATCCGCTAGTACTGCTAAGTACATATAATCTTGTAATTCCTCATAAGAAGAAATCGTAATTTGTCGTTTGCTATCTAGTTTTCCGGCTTCAAACTCGATGGTGATAGGACGAAGGAAGTTTTGAGCCTTGTTGTATCGCTCATTCAACATAGCTTTCTTCAAATCCTTCCATGATTCATACTGGCTACCATAGAGATTTTTGAAAACCAGATCATCTCCAACTACTCCGACATCTCCTCTGTTCCAGATTGAGTATGTCTTATGACCTTCTTTAAGCGCTTGGCCAGCGTATTGGCCAGATACATATGGGACAAATCCTTGCTGGTAACCCTTGTCTCCGAGCAATTCATAGGCTCTACGGCGGAACATAAGCCCCCCAGGTGCACCAGTTGGATTGTCCAGAGCTGCATAGAAGGAAGCAAACATATTGATGACATAGTAGCCATTTCGTCCAAAACTAGCTGTATCCCAACCATCGCGACGACCAATGATATTATGATCAACCAGAGCATCGACAGATTTTAATTTAGCTGCTTCTTCGGCTGTTATAGGGACAATGCGATCATCAGCATGTGCTTTCTTACCATAAGACGTATTCTCAAATTTATAATTTTCAGCCTTGCGGTACCATTTCATTTTCTGTTGATCAGTTAGAACACCAGTAACAATATCCCCTTCTACATAATCGAGAAGGTTCAGCACATCAAAGACTCCATGCATGTAATCCCGTAAAGCGTCTGATGAGGAGAATCGGGCAACAGGATCATAGGTATGGTAACGAGAGGTTGAATCTTTATCTCCTTGATAGAAACTATTGAGAACGAGACCTTTTTCGCTAACATTGGTTACAGACTCTAACATTCCTGTAGCAAAGCTCTCAGGTCCTTCACCCTCACGGCGACCATGTCCTTCAAAATAGATAGAACCATCCGAGTTGTGGGTCATTTCATGGGTATAGACCATGGTTCCAGAAGCTCCCAGCATCTGGTCATAGACGTAGAAGACTTCATAACCATTGGCAAAGGCTCCTAGTCCATTGTCTCCGTGATACTTTCCAGCAGGGCCAAAGAAATTGTACATAGCAACAGAGGTCTTATCATTACGCGGAGCCCAATATTGATGACCTTTATCATTATAAAGAAAGAAACCGTCTGTAACGATCACCCGTCTGAATAGAGTGTCTTTCCTGTTTGGACTTAAAATGTTGTACCACATGTCATAGTGGTTTCGTTGCCATTCAGCTGATTGATCCACAAGTTTTTCAACGTGTCGATGGAGTTCCTCGCCTGAGAGAACTCTGCCACCTTCTTTCCTGTAGCTTCCAAAACTACCAAAGGCAATGGTCGACATATTGCTGATGATATAGACATCTCTTTCAGGTAAGGTCAGAAGCTGGAGAACCATTTGCTTGAAGCCCCAATCTCCCTGAGTCA
>NZ_KQ970759.1:127124-133394 GCF_001579175.1 Streptococcus oralis | reverse complement strand
GAAGCCCCAATCTCCCTGAGTCAGTCTGTCGTAGACCTTGATTGTATACTTACTCTTACGATCTGCATTGTCCTGTTTAGCTTGAATTTCTGGCAGACTTGAACGAGCTTCTACGATATAAGCCTTGGTATTTTCCTTGAACCATTCACTGTTGGTTTTATTTGGCAAGAAGAGTTCACGCAGACTTTCTAAGTAAGCAAAGAGGTCTCCTTTGCCTTTTTCCTTGGCTAGAGATTGTCGATAAGTATTGAAGTTGTTTTGTGCTCGAAGATTGCTCATTCCAGAGTTACCGAGAGCAATGATGGTATCGAGTGTCGAAGCTGCTTGATTGCCGAAGAAATCAAACTTATAGGCATTAAGGTCCTTGGTGTTAAAAGTTCCATAGTTGACATTGTACCAACGATTGAGATAGGTCAGACCAAGCATGAAGGCTTCTTTGTTCTGCAGAATCTTTTGGCTAATCATATCCGCTACGGCAGGGCCTAGGGTGTTGATCGACTTGTCAACTGAAAGCACCTTGAGGAGTTCCTGACCTAGTTCGGCTTTGGTTTGTTCAAAGACTTTTTCCAGATAAAGATCATCCAAGGAAGCTGTTTCACCAATTCCCAGTACCTTACGCACTGCAGTTGAGTCATAAGTCACAGCTTTGAGTTCATCCAAGACACTCTCTTTAATGGACTGGTAGTCCGATAGAAAGGCCTCTGGTGTATAGAGCAAATTCTTTTCAGCGATGCTATATTCAGCAATCTGGCCATTGGCAAAATCACCCTTGTAGGTCAGATCAAGATAAGCAATCGTCTTATCTGCATAATGCAGCATCAGCCTATTGATTTCACCCTTATGACTGTTGACATCCGTTATCAATGTCCCATCTTTCATCGGAACCACATCTAACAAGGCTACTTTGTTAAGTTTATCATCTTCAGCTAATTGGTTGGCTGTATGAACGATAAAGTCTTTGTTGTAGAAGGGTAACAGTTTTTCTACATTTTCGTAGGCTTGTTTTCTGGACTCCTGGGCTCCCCTCACTCGACTATAGTCTGTTTGATGCTGGTAAGCTTGCTGCAATGGCTCCTGGTCCGTCAAGGTCGAAGTGATTCCAAATGACTGACGTTTGGCTTGTCCATCTACCTCTGAAATAGTACGGACAAATCGCTCATCTTTTCTATTTGCTGTAGTCCCTTCAAGAACATGTGAGTCCCGAACAGAAGCCTCAGGATATGGGTCTCCTGTCATCGCATGTCCATTTTGAACCTTGACACTGGTCAAGACATTTCGAACATGTCCATTGTTCCAAGTAGATCCAATTGCTCCACCAACTTGGCCAGAATGACCTCCATTTTGGATAGAACCGGTCACATAAGACGTTTCTAAGATAGCTCCATTCTGCAAGCGACCAATTAAGCCACCAACACGCTGGTCTCCATTTCGACCCGTTACTTGGATAGATACATCCGCCTGACTCTTCTGCGTCAGTGATTGGTTCCCGTGGAAATTACCGACTAGGCCACCAATATTGTACTCCTGCCCTCCATCTTGGGTGCTGGTGATAGCCCCTTTAAAGGCAACATTGGTTAGTTTTGTATTTTGGGCAACTCCTACTAGTCCACCGATATGCTTGTTACCAGATAGACTACCACTTACAGAAACATCCGTAATCGTTGCGTTCTGAGCGTTGCTAGCCAAGGCCCCTATAGAGTCCTTACCTGAAACTGCAGCCGATTTCAAGGTCAGTTGCTGGATAGTGGCATTTTTCAAGGTTGCAAAGAGTGGTTTTGCTAAATTGTAGATAGCATAATCTTTGCCATCTACTCGACTCGTTAAGCTACCTGAAAATTCTTCTGGAACATAGCTTGTCGTAGACTGTTCCAACTCAATCTCATCTGCTGAAACATCCGCTCCTAATGTGAAGTTTCCAGTCGGGTTTGACTTCATGGCCTCTATGAGCGTTTTGAAGGACATATAGACTCCTTCTTGACTAAGAGGGGTTTTCGGAAGATCAAAGGAGTAATCTGGACGATAATGATCCCCTTCTCCCTCAACAAGCTGATTAGCTGATACTGTTACGGAGTAGGCATTGCCCTTATCTGTAATCTTAGAAACGGGCATGAGCATATCCTTGAACTTGTCTGACTGAATTCGGACATAGTAATTGTTCAAATCAGACGGCACTTCTGACAAGGATAGGTAACGTCGGTAGTGACTGCCATCTTTACCGTACAGTTCGATGCGGTCGATGTCTTTGATTTCAACCTTCTTATAATCTAGCTGAACTGGACGTTGATCCTCTATACTAGTTTGTTCCCCTTGACCTAGGTCATATTTCATGACGGTTTTGAGGGTATAAGGAGTATAGTAATCCAAGTCATCAAGTGTCAATTTTTGAGCGAGATCCACAAGGTCAACTTCCTTGATCAACGTTTCGCCCTTGTATAGCTGCACTTTGGCTGATTGATAGCTAGCTGTAGCATCCGTCAAGTGATAGCTTAGAGAAACTTGGCGTTGATCTTCTTCCTTCTCGACACTGACTAGAGAGAGAGTTGGTTTTCTCTTGACTCCATCCAGAGCTTGACGAGCTGCCTCGAGATCCGTCCGAACTTGATCGACTAAGGCTTGATTGGCGAAAGGATTATCCAAAACGAGCTTGGCCTGATCTAGAGCACGACGATAACGGAGTTTGGCTTGTTCATCAGCATACTGGTAAGCAACTGTAGACTGAGTCACATCCTTCATCTCAAATTCAACTCCGAGAGTTTTCTTATCAACAGCTTGGCCGTCTAGGTTTTTCTTAGCAGTTTCAAGGGCCTGTTTCAAGGAATCAACCTGTTCTTGACTAGTATGAGATGCCTCAAAGAGAGCTTGGGCATTTGCAACTGCCTGTTTATAAGACTCCTGATCTGCAGTGGTATCATTGAAATACTGATGCGTTTTCTGAATGTTATCGGCCTCTTCCACTAATTGGTGTAAGGGCTCGAGGTCGAGGATTCCTTTTTCTGGCTCTACAGGAGCATGATCCGCATTTGTAGAAATTGGTTTTGTACCGACTTTGATAATCTGAGGAACCGCTTCTTTTGTGATAGTGTTAGAGATTTCCTCTGTATTTTCGATTTTTCCATCTACCATGTACTGACGGGTGACGATCGTACGCACTCCATCTTGACCAGCTTGGCTAACTTCCCTTTGCCCCAAAGGCAGTTCTGCGCTTTCCACTTCCTTGATTGGATAGGGTTCGGCCACTGTTGTGGTAACGTCCTTTTCTTCAACGTTTAAGCTTGGAACTTCATTTACAGGAGCCTCTGTTGGTTTCTCGCTAACAGGAGCTGTTCCAACTGTTACGATCTCTGATACTGCTGGAGTTGTCACTTCGTTAGAGAGTTCCTGGCTTCTCTCTACTTTGCCATCGACTATGTACTGACGGGTGACGATCGTACGCACACCATCTTGACCAGTTTGTGTTATCTTGGTCTGGCCAACTGGCAAACTATCACTCTCAACTCTTTCTCGAGTGTAAGGTTCTGCTACTGTTGTGGTAACATCTTTTTCCTCAACATTTAAGCTCGGAACTTCATGTACTGGAGCGTCTGTTGGTTTCTCGCTAACGGGGCCTGTTCCAACTGTTACGATCTCTGATACTGCTGGAGTCGTCACTTCGTTGGAGATTTCCTGGCTTCTCTCTACTTTTCCATCTACCATGTACTGACGGGTGACGATTGTACGCACTCCATCTTGACCAGCTTGGGTTATCTTGGTTTGGCCAACTGGCAAGCTATCACTCTCAACACGTTCTCTAGTGTAGGGTTCTGCTACCGTTGTGGTAAAGTCTTTTTCTTCAACGTTTAAGCTTGGAACTTCATTTACTGGAGCGTCTGTTGGTTTCTCGCTAACGGGGCCTGTTCCAACTGTTACGATCTCTGATACTGCTGGAGTCGTCACTTCGTTGGAGATTTCCTGGCTTCTCTCTACTTTGCCATCTACCATGTACTGACGGGTGACAATCGTACGCACTCCATCTTGACCAGCTTGCGTTATCTTGGTCTGGCCAACTGGCAAGCTATCACTCTCTACTCGTTCTCGAGTGTAGGGTTCTGCTACCGTCGTGGTAACATCTTTTTCTTCAACGTTTAAGCTTGGAACTTCATTTACAGGAGCATCTGTTGGCTTGTCACTAATGGACTCCTCTGGGCTTGGTTTTGTAGGAGAAAGGACCTTGCTTCCGACTTTTCTAATCTCAGAAGTCGGCTCAGTCGTTACCTGATTGGAAATCTCCTCTGTATGGATCACCTGACCATTTAAAATGTAGCTGCGGGTCACAATGGTACGACTACCATTTTTCCCTGCCTGAATCACCTCAGTTTGACCTTGTGGCAAATCAGCTGCCTCGACTTCCTCCACTTGGAAAGGAATGCTATCGGTGCGACTCGTTTCTTTACTCTCAACCTTTAACTCTGGTTGTTCAAATACAGGAGCATCACTTGGTTTCTGAGCACGATACTCTTCCTGCGCTTGGCTTCCGTTTGAAGTTTGAACTGGAGTATCAATAGGAGCCGAATGGCTTAACTCTTTCTTACCATCAACTGGTGACTTCACTTCTTTTTGAGACTTCAAATACCCTACATATTGGTAGCCTTCAATCGCAAGTGGTAATTGCAATGCTTCTCCAACCTGTACAGTCAATTCCTGATTATAGTCTGCCAGAATTTGATTTGTCAAAGCCAAGGAAGTTGGCGCAATCAGCTGACTTCCTAGACTGGTCAAAAGCATGAAAGAAGCTAGTTTCTTGCGATCATCTCTGCCCAGTTTAATTGCTACGACCAGTAGAACTATGCCTGCCCCCGCTGCAATTGAGCTAATGAGTTGGCTATGACCAGTTGCAGGTAACTGTCTCGTCGGACGATAAATCAAATAGTATGTATCATCTGTTTCCTCAGCAAACTGTGGCAATTCTTTGACTAGCAATTGCTTCTCTTGGTCCGTGAGCTCACTCTCTGTCACGTACTTATAGTGAATCTGTTTTGTGACGGATGGCGTCTGTTCACTAGCTTCTACATTTGCAAGAGAACCTCCTCCACTAAAAAGGTAGAAAACCCCTACCAGAGCAGAAACCAAACCAACCGAAACTTTTCTCAATGAAAAACGTTGGTGCTTTTCTCCTAAATAACTTCTTTTCATTCCTAATCTTTCCTTCATCATGATTTCAATCCCCTCTATTCTACCGAAATTTACTAGATTATTCAATTTATTTGTCACAATTTTTAAGGAAACCAATGCTTCTAAAAACACTTTTATCAAGCACTAAAGATTTTCATGATTATTATAAAAAATTCCAAAAATATACTTAAAATCGTATTTTATGCAATTCTATTTCAGATATAAGAAGACTAGAATCCAACAAAAAAGAGAGAAATGACTTCCTCTCTTTTTCCTTTTCATCTCATCTTAAACTATGAGAATACATATTTCTAATCTGATTATTTGGCTTCAAATCCTTCTGCGACCGCGTCCGCAAAGTTTTCTTCTACGATGCTTGCACAGTGGTCACAGATGACTGCATGGTAGCTACGATCTGCAGTAGTTGGATCGATACGACGGCAACGGTCACATACTTTACCTGCAGCGCGTTCAACTGTAAAGGCAACATCTTCAAAGCTAACTGCACTCTCTGGAGCTACACCTTCTGCGATGGTCAATTCAGACACGATCAAAAGTTGAGCCACATTGCTATCCAATGCCCCAAGAAGCGTTCTCACCACTTCATTTGGATAAACTGTTAAGTGTGCTTCGAGTGATTTACCGATTACTTTTGCATTACGTGCTTCTTCCAAGGCTTTTTGAGCTTGTCCTCGGAAGTCCATGAAGGCTACCCATGTATCCAAGATTTCTTCTTGGTTGGCAAAAGTTTGAGCTTCTGGCAGTTCTGACAACTGAACAAAGTCTTCAGCTTCAAACTCAAGATATGACCAGATTTCTTCTGCAGTGTGAGGAAGGATTGGTGTCAAGAGTTTGGTGATTTTGACAAGAATGTCATAGAAGACTGTTTGCATTTGACGGCGTTCGAGTGATTTGGCACCTTCAATGTAGACAACATCTTTCGCAAAATCAAGATAGAAGGCTGACAAGTCAACATTGATAAAGTTCACCAAGGCCTTGTAGATGGTTAAGAATTCAAAGTCCGCGTAGGCATCACGAATCGTTTTCACAAGCTGGTTAAAGCGGACAGTCATGTACTTATCAACTGAACGTAGTTCTTCATAAGCTACAGCATCCACAGCT
>NZ_KQ970759.1:124892-126924 GCF_001579175.1 Streptococcus oralis | reverse complement strand
TGAACGTAGTTCTTCATAAGCTACAGCATCCACAGCTGGGTTAAAGTCAGAAGTGTTGGCAATCAAGAAACGAAGGGTGTTACGGATCTTACGGTAAGTTTCAGATACTTGGCTCAAGATATCCATAGAGATACGTACGTCGTTGCTTGAATCCACACTTGTTACCCAGAGACGCAAGATTTCCGCACCAAATTGTTTTTCAACATCGCTTGGAGCAATGGTATTCCCAAGGGATTTAGACATCTTCTCACCTTTACCATCAAGGGCAAAACCTTGTGACAAGATTTGTTTGTAAGGCGCTACGCCATGGTTGGCAACGGATGTGATGAGTGAAGAGTTGAACCAACCACGATATTGGTCAGAGCCTTCTAGGTAAAGATCTGCTGGGTATTTGAGCTCTG
Organism: Streptococcus oralis; assembly: GCF_001579175.1. Lineage (GTDB taxonomy): Bacteria > Bacillota > Bacilli > Lactobacillales > Streptococcaceae > Streptococcus > Streptococcus oralis_O. The sequence continues at coordinate 126,523 of NZ_KQ970759.1, read as the reverse complement.
GACGGTTTACCACAACTCCATTCCATGATGAGCCTGAGTCAAACCATACGTCCATGATGTCTGTTTCTTTCTTGAACTCACCATTTGGTGAACCTGGGTGGCTAAATCCTTCTGGCAAGAGTTCTTTGGCATCCCGTTCCCACCAGATGATAGAGCCGTGTTCCTCAAAGAGTTGAGCCACGTGCTCGATCGTTTCAGCAGTCATGATTGGTGTGCCATCTTCTGCGTAGAAGATTGGAAGAGGAACTCCCCAAGCACGTTGACGAGAGATGACCCAGTCACCACGGTCACGGATCATGTTGTAAAGACGTACTTTACCCCATTCTGAGTGGAATTTCACTTTTTCAATTTCGTCCAAGATTTCTTGGCGGAATTTTGAAACTGAGGCAAACCATTGTGGCACTGCACGCCAGATGATTGGTTTCTTGGTACGCCAGTCAAATGGGTATGAGTGAGAGATTTCTTCTTGGGCAAGAAGAAGATTACCAAGTTTCTCGATAACCGTTGGTACCACCTTGTCGTAGAATTGACCTTCGAACTCAGGACCAGCATTTGCCATCATGATCCCGCGTTCATTGACGGTTACAGCAACTTCAAGGCCGTTTGCAACACCGACATTGTAGTCATCCTCACCAAAACCTGGAGCTGTATGAACGATACCTGTACCAGAGTCAGTCGTAACGTGGTCACCAAGGATTACCAGTTCATCTACTGCTGTATCCCATGGGTGGACTGTCACAATGTGATTCAATTCTTGCCCACGATAAGTCGCCAAGACCTGAACATCAGCCCACCCAAATTTCTCAGACAAACTGTTCAACAATTCTGAAGCAACCACAAACTTACGAGTTTCACCAGCTGGTTGAACGACCACGTAATCAATATCCGCTCCAACTGTCAATCCACGAGAAGCAGTGATGGTGAATGGAGTGGTTGTCCAAACAACGATATAAGTATCAGTATCTAGGACACCTTTTCCATCTTTGACACGGTTAGCATAGTAAAGGGAAGTTGAAATCAAGTCATGGTATTCAATTTCCGCTTCTGCAAGGGCTGACTCAGAAGACCATGACCAGTAAACCGGCTTGGCACCACGATAGATATAGCCTTTTTTAGCCATTTCACCGAAGACACGGATTTGGGCTGCTTCATAATTCGGAGTCAAGGTTACATAAGGATTTTCCCAGTCACCAGAAACCCCCAAACGTTTAAAGTCTTCCCGTTGTTTATCTACTTGAGAAAGAGCGTATTCACGGCAGAGTTTCAAGTACTCAACCAAGTCCATTTCTTTACGTTTGACACCTTGTTTTGCCAAGACTTGCTCGATTGGCAGACCATGTGTATCCCAACCTGGAATATAAGGAGCGTAAAATCCAGACATAGACTTAGAACGAACAATGATATCTTTGGAAATCTTGTTCATGGCATGTCCTACGTGGATGTTCCCGTTAGCGTATGGAGGGCCATCATGAAGCGTGAAATGCGGTTTTCCTTCATTTAATTCTTGACGACGTTGGTAAAGTTTTGCTTCTTCCCATTCTTTTTGCCAAACTGGCTCTTTGGTTGGAAGACCAGCACGCATTGGAAAGTCTGTTTTTCCAAGATTAAGGGTATCTTTGAGTTTCATTATA
>NZ_KQ970759.1:121065-124872 GCF_001579175.1 Streptococcus oralis | reverse complement strand
CATTATATCTCCTTTATTATATAGACAAATTAAAAACCACGACTCGCAAAAAGGACGAAAATCGTGGTACCACCTTTGTTCGAAAAAAGACAGGGTCTCTTTTCCTCTTTTCCCGTAACGTGGGGGACGTCTAGTCTTACTGCTTTCGGACTGGATTTGTTGAGAGGATAATCTAACCACTAGGGATTGCAGGACTCGCACCATCTCCCGCTCGCTGAAAATATAGTTGGTTCGATCTTGTTCTCACATTTTCTTATAGGATAAGAACAGATTCTTTGTTTGCATCTTCCTCAGTTGCTGCAGTAGCTTCTACTTCAACTGACTCTTCATGCTGGTCACTTTCTTCTGTCTGTTGATTTTGTTGAGCTTCAAACTCTGCTAATTCTTTGTTGCCAGCCTCGATACGAGCTTGCAATTCAGCAACCTCTTCTGGTGTGAATTGACGAGTCATATCAATTGGTTCTTCCTCTGGTTGTAAAGATACTGATTCACCAAGAACTTCACCAACCACCTCTTTAAAGGCTTCATCACTTGTTTGAAGGTAAGTAGCTGTTGGGCGAAGAATATCTTCCCAATCAGATGACTCGACAATAGCCAATTGACTTTCAATCGTAGACTTGAGGCGTTGATGGAATACACGACTCTTGTTCTTCAATTCTTCAGTCTCAACGGCAACTTTCTTAGCATTATCTGTTGCCTGACGGAGAATTTCATTTGCCTTGTATTTCGCTTCTTCGAGCAAACGCTGAGCGTCTTGTTCAGCTTGTTGAATAATATTGTTTGAACGTTCTTGAGCAGCTTGTTTGACACGCTCAGCAGTATCCTGGGCAATCAAAACTGATTGGCTCAAGGAATCCTTCATTTCATCAAAGTAAGACAAACGCTCTTCTAAATTTTTGATGTGCGTTTCTTTGTCGTGATTGCTACGCACCAAGTCTTCATAATCACGAACAACGATATCAAGAAACTCATCTACTTCTTCTGGGTCAAAACCTCTAAATCTTGTACCAAAGGTTTTATCTTTAATTTCTAACGATGTAATTGGCATACTTTTCCTCACTTACTTAATAAAAAATAGAATCATTAATTGCTTCTGGTTCTTGCTCGCTTGTTACTGTTCTCTTAGGAATATCATTCGTATAATAGGAAAGACGTTCTTCTAGTTTTTTGATATAGAGTTCAGTTTCATCTTTGTATCGAATCATCTCCTCTAATTCAAAGTAAATCTTATCAAGAAAGAGGTCAACTTCTTCCTGATTGTAGCCTCTGAATGTTCTTGAGAAAGCTTTATCACTTATTTCTTGTGGTGTAATCGACATATTTTTTCTCACTTGCTTAAAAGTAGCCGGACTGTTAGTTTTTTCTTATCCTTTTTGGTCTGACCATTGTCTTTGACAACTTTCAAACGACCAAACTTTCTCACACTGATCAAATCTCCAACTGCAACCTGGTAATCAGATTTTTCAACCACATGATAATTTACCTGGACAGATTTTTTCTCAATCAGTTGACTAGTTTGATTTCTAGATAATTTCAAGGCACTTGATAAGAGGGCATCCAATCGAAAACTCGAAACTATAATTTCTCGTTCTCTATAGTCAATTTTAGATATAATCCTATCGGTAAAAGGACGTTCCTCCAGCGATACAGGAAGTCTGCCAATTTTTCTTATCCCATCTTGAAAAAGAGGAATAAAATCACGATTGACAAAAATCTGTGCTCTCTTTTCATCTACCAAGATATCACCAAATAATTTACGGTCAATTCCTAGCTGGTTGATGATTGTTCCCAATATTTTTCCATGACTCAGTTGTTCAAACTTACTCGGATAGAAAATTTCCAACAAGGCCATTTCAAAGTCTGATATCTCCGGTTCAAAGTAATCTGGATAGAGAAGAACTCGAACCGACTCAGTCTGAAAAAAATCACCGCTACTTTGACAACTCAGTCCATGTGTCCCAGCTAGCACCCTCAAAATCTGTTCCTGATGAGGATTGATAAAAGGGCTAAGCACCGGTGCATAGGTATCTTGCACCCGCTTAATCCACTCCAATCCTTTATCAATAAAAGGAATATCTTCATGGGAAAAGTGCTGATAAATGGCTCGATTTTCTGTCATAATAATAGGACTAGTCGTGTTAAGAGATTTCCAACAAACTGGATTAGAATGAGCGCAGCCCAAACAGTAAAATCAAGCCCCGCAAATTGTAGATTGAGCTTACGAAGGGGCTCAATAACTGGGCGAGCAAGTCTGATAACTAAGCGACCTAGCTGGCTTTCATAGGCATTTGGAAACCATGAAAGAAGAGCAAATGCAACGAGAATGATGGAATAAATGCTAACAGCATTTTGGATTAAACGAATTAAGAAAATCATTATCTTGCTCTATTTCGTTTAATATCAAAACCAAACTCAGCGCTTTGTGATTCATCTGGAAGCTTGATATCTTCAATATTCACGATAACGTTGACAGGAGTCAATAGATACATCGTGCTCGCAACTTTTTTCATATTTCCAGCCAAAACATGACGGGCTCCATCCAAGTAATCAAGGCAACGACGGGCTTGAACCTCTGTCATGTATTGGAAATCAATCAAGATACTTTCATTTCCAGCCAACAAATCTACAATTTCAGTTGCATCTTCATATTTTCTTGGATAGCGAACGTCAATTGTCACTTTCTCATCTGAACGATGACTTTGCATTGCCAATTCTTGTTGACGAGCATGTAAGCGAGTAATGTTTGCATCTTTTGCTGGCCCTGACTGAGCAGGTGCTGGTAATTCCTTAGAAGTTGAGACGGCCGGACGAACTGTTTCCTCTTGTTGAGGCTGGTAGTTAGTTGTTTCCTCTCCATCTTCTGTGAAATAATCTATAAATTTATCGAATTTATCTTTTAAAGACATAGCTCTCTCCTATTTAAAAAATGCTGTACCGATTCGAACAAAGGTTGAGCCGAACTGAATGGCTTCTTTGAAATCACGACTCATTCCCATGCTGAGTTCTGTCATCGGCATATTAGGGATTTGTTTTTCTCTAATTTCTGCCTGCAGAGCTTGTGTTGCTTTGAAAATTTCTTTCAATTTCTCACTATCTGCCTCAAAAGGAGCCATGGTCATTAAACCAACATACTCAATCTGATCTAACTTAGCCAATTCTGGCAAAAGTTCTAGCAATTCTTCTTTTGAAAACCCATGCTTGCTTTCTTCCCCAGAAATATTGACCTGCAAGAAACACTTGATAACCTGGTCTCTTCTCTTTTGAATTTCCTGAGCCAATTTTAGGGAGTCTAAAGCATGAAAGTAATCCACATATGGGATTACTTCTTTTACTTTCCGTCTTTGTAGTGTTCCTATTAAATGCCAAGTGACTGGATAATCTTTCAAGGCCTGATATTTTTCTAAGAATTTATCAACTCGATTTTCACCTATATGACGGACACCAAGCGGAAGCAAGGCTTCCGCTGTTTGTATGTCTACATATTTTGTCACTGCAATAACTGAAACATCATCTAAAGCACGGTTTGCTTCTAGACTAGCATCAGCAATCTGCTGAAATACTAATTCAGTATTTTTTTTCAAATTCATTGATTAACGATTTTTGAAGAATGGTGGTGTATCCAACTCATCTTCATCCTGTGAAACTGGTGTCTCAAAACGTTCTACTGGAGAAACTACTGAATCTGTTTGGCGGACAATAGACTCACGACGCAAGTCCCAGTCTCCAAAAGCAGAAGCTTGGTTTGTTTCAAAGCGACGTGGACTTGATTTAGGCAATTCTGCTGTTTCTTCCAAATCGAATTGACGG
>NZ_KQ970759.1:106881-120918 GCF_001579175.1 Streptococcus oralis | reverse complement strand
AGTTTTAGCTGATGGGCGGCCTGTTGTGTATGGCGCATGAGAACCAACTACTTTTTCCACTCGATCTTGACGAACACCTGTAGCCACAACGGTCACACGGATTTCATCTTTCATACTTTCATCGATTGATGTTCCAAGCCAGATGTTCACTCCTTGACCAGCTGCTTGGTTGACGATTTCTGAAGCTTCTTCGGCTTCAATCAATGTCAAGTCAAGACCACCCGTAACGTTAACGATGACATCTTCAGCACCGTCAATAGTTGTTTCAAGAAGTGGTGAGTAAATCGCTTTACGAGCTGCTTCAACGACACGCTCTTCACCACTACCAATACCGATACCCATAAGGGCATTCCCTTTGTTTGCCATAACCGTTTTCACGTCGGCAAAGTCAAGGTTAATCAATCCTGGGTTCGTGATCAAATCTGTGATTCCTTGAACACCTTGGCGAAGAACGTTATCTGCTTCACTAAGTGCTTCAAGAAGTGGCGTTTTCTTGTCAACAATCTCTAGCAAGTTGTTGTTTGAGATAATCAACAAAGTATCAACATGCTCGCGAAGTTCGTTGATTCCTTCTACAGCGTACTGACCACGTTTGCTTCCTTCAAAACCGAAAGGACGAGTCACAACACCAACTGTAAGGGCACCAAGATCTTTAGCAATACGTGCGATCACTGGGGCAGCACCTGTTCCAGATCCTCCACCCATACCAGCAGTGATGAAGACCATGTCTGCACCGCTGATTGCTTCAGTCAGAGCTTCTTCGCTTTCTTCTGCAGCCTTACGTCCAACTTCTGGACGACCCCCAGCACCCAAACCACGAGTCAATTTTGGACCAAGTTGGATAACTGTTTCTGCTTTCGTACTGCTAAGAGCTTGTACATCAGTGTTGGCTGCGATAAATTCTACACCAGCAACACCTTCGTCAACCATGCGGTTGATGGCATTACCACCACCGCCACCGACACCAATTACTTTAATAATTGCGCCTTGAGCTGCTGCTGTATCAAATGAAAATGTCATAATTTCTTATCCTCTTTTATTCATCAAACATGCTTCCGATCAAACCACGGAAACGTTCTGTTAGCTTCGGTTTACTTTGAGAACTTGCTTGGAATTCTTCCTTAGGAGCAACTGGAGCTTCCGTCACAGTTTCAGCTGGAGCTGCTTGTGTTGGACTTGGTTGCGCTACTGGATTCAAACGTTGATTTGGAATACCAAAGTTGATTGGTTTTTGACGAAGGAATTCATCTCCTTTAACCGCTTTTTGAGCAAGAAGATTCACTTCTGTCAATTTACCAGCAAACTCAGACAAACTAATCACATGAGCAAATGCAGGGTTGCGAATTCCCACTTGGTTTGGTACGTGAAGTTTTACTCGAACACCAAATACTTCTTGGGCCAATTCAACAATTCCTGGCAAAATTGCATTTCCACCGATAAGGACGATACCACCTGGCAAATCTAACAAGTGTCTTCTTTCCAACTCTTGTTTGATTTGGTCAAAGATATGTTTGATGCGTGCTGAAATAATTTCTGCTAAGTAGCTTTCTGTCACTTCAACAGGCTCTACTTCACCAATTACTTCAACTTGGAAAGTTTCGTTACTTGCTAGTGTAACATAAGCTTCACCATAGTTGAGTTTCAAACTTTCAGCAATTTTTTGAGATGTTTTCAAGACTTTAGAAATGTCTTTTGTAACGTAATCTCCACCTTCTTGGTAGATGTTGGTGAATTGCAATTCCTGGTTACGGATAGTCGCTACAGTAGTTTGACCTCCACCCATATCGATGACAGTTGCACCAAATTCGCGTTCGCCTTCATTGAGAACGGAGTTCACAATTGCCAAAGGTGAAATAATCACATTATCAACATGAATACCTACACGCTCCACTGTCTTGCGGAGATTGTGTAGAATTGTACGAGGTCCTGTGTAAAGCAGACCACGCATTTCCAAGCGAACACCCATCATACCACGAGGGTCACGAATTCCTTGGAAACCATCCACGATGAATTCTTCTGGAATAAAGGTAATCACTTCACGGTCAGGAGTCATGCTCTTTGTCAAAGCTGATTTGACAACATTCTCAACATCCTGGTCTGTGATTTCTTTAGTATCTGAAGTAACAGGGATCATTCCTTGTGTTGGTTCAACCTGCAAGAGGTTTGCTGGAAGCCCAACGTTAACAGACTTAATAGAAATACCAGCTTTCTCTTCTGCCTGTGTGATTGCGGATTTGATCGCTGAAGCAGCTGCTTCAATATCAACAATAATTCCGTCTTTGACACCTTTACTTTTGGCGTTACTTACACCAATTACGTTTACTTCGCCATCTCTATGCTCAGCCACTAGCACTTTAATCGAGCTAGTTCCGATATCTAAGCCTGTAAAAAAACCATCTCTAGTCATTACATCGCATCCTCTCTGTCTTCCAAGTTTCTCACTTCTATTTAATAACTATACTTGGGCATAGCTATTCACAGAATATTATAACACAAAAAATCCGATTGTGCTCAGATTTTGATAAATTTCTAGAAAAATTCTTCTTCTAAGAGATATTTTGAAGTTAACGTTCACAATTTTCTTTTTGTTTCTTAAAAACCAAAAAAAGAGAAGATCATTTTAGATCTTCTCTTGAATAAATTCTTCCGATTTTTGTTGTAAAAAATTTTCTACTAATTTCCCTGTTAAGCGAATTGCTATTACGATAACAGTCGAAACAATGAGATAATTTAAGGGTTGGCCGAAGCTCCCAACAAGTGGTGGTTTGTTTAAAAAACCATAATCCCCACCTACAACTAAATTGACACCCCATATCAAGCCATTTAAGGCGAAGGTAATCACAGCCACATTCTTCAAATCGAGAAGGGAAGGTTGATAGTTTCTAAACAAGTATAGGAGCGCATTTCCTAAAAGGGCAACATGTCCGATAATGAAGGACAAAATGGTCACGTGTGGAAATGGGTAAGGATCAAAGAGTGGGTAAGCCAGTGCTGCTGTTGCTCCAAAAGTTCCTAAAAAGGCAAAGTACTGTTTGTACTTGGATGTCCCTGGAATCAAGAGCATCACAAACATGGCGATACGGCAATGATAGAAGGGCAAACTTTCTGACAGAGGCATGAGATTTCCCCAATACCAGCTATACAGAACAATCAGTTGAACAGACTGAAGGATCTGAACAAAACGCTGGTAAGCCACTTTATCGCGAAAACGATAAGAAGCATAGAAAGTAAGAGCCAGTAAACATAACAAACCAATGTACCAGTGGAGTTCAAACTGGGGCGGTTCTGATATCTGTGTGGTAAATAATTTAGCCCACAAATTCATATTCTATTCCTCGTTCATCTAGCTAGAGGCAGTAAAAAATTCACTTTCCCCAGCTTTTAAATTTTTTGAAAAACTTGATTCCATGCCATGCATAGAATACTTGCGTCTTAAATTCGCAACCTATTATATCATTTGTATTGCAGAAATGCACCTTGCAGATACCCTTTTTTGATTTGTCAACTTCTCTAGCATAAACTAATCAACATATTGGTCTCTTTGTCCTTTATAAACCTGCCAAAGAATCTCCATTTGCTCCTTGGTGATGCGTTTTTCAGATAAGGCCGGCAGTTGGTCAATAGCAAAAAATTGAAGCTCAGCAATCTCTTGATTTTCTTGAAATTGTCCATCAAAAAGCTTACATTCAAAGACAAACTTTGCATATTGTTTGCTCTGTAGTTGGAAACGATTAGTGTCAAAAACTGCAAGTAACCTTTCAGCTTTTGCTGTAAAACCAGTTTCTTCTTCAATTTCCTTAAGAATATTTTCGGTTGGAGAATAGCCAACTTCACCAAAACCACCTGGCAAAGCCCAACTATCCTCCCCTTTTCCTCTAACTAAACAGACTTTTTCATCCTCAACAATCCAAGCACGGACGTCCATCAGAGGAGTTGCATAAGCGGACGTTGGTTTCAAGACTTCTGCCACTTCTTCTGCATCGAGGTCTGATACCTGATTCAACATTTCAGATAAAAGGCTTCGCAAGTCTTCGTAACGCTCGCGGTCAAAAGGATCTTTTGTAAAGGTTAATCCAGTATCTGTAATGGCAATCATTCTTTGCAGATACTTGGCAAAATCACTTGCTCCCATTTTCTAAACTTTCTACCAACTTGGCTAGATTCATGGAGTTAGAGCCTTTGAGCAAAATTTGGTCATTGGCACCGAGGTTTTCCTTGACCTGCTTTATCATAGACTCAAATTGATCTTCGTCAGCTGTTTTTTTGAAGTAATAAACGTGGCCGATTGGGAACATTTGACTAGCCAGCTGGCTTAATTCCGCAATGTCTTCTCCGTAGAAAATAACGGTATCCAGCACATCTGGTGATAGGCTCAAAATCATCTGATTATGGAGTTGGACAGACTGGTCGCCGAGTTCCTTCATGTCTGCCAAGACAGCGATTTTCTTGCCTCCTTCGTTGGCTGGAATAGCCGAAAAAGTCTCCAAAATCAACTTCATCGCTGTAGGATTGGCATTATACACATCTGACAGGATATCTGCTCCATTGGCCGCTTTCTTCCACTCGGTGCGATTACGCGTCAATTCAAGATTTTGGAAGGCTAAACGAATTTGCTCCTCTGAAACTCCCTCTTGCAGGGCAACATAGGATGCAATCATAGCATTAGTAGCGTTGTACTTGCCAGTTACTGGCAAATCAAGGGTTTGCTCCAAGAAATTGGCCTTGAAGGTCAGACTATCTTTGCGCTCAACCAAGTCGGTAATTTCCAGCTCTGCTCCTTGACCAAAACGAACCACCTTTTTATCAGTTGGCAAGTAGTCCTCTACGATAGGGTCAACTGGCACCAAAAGCAAAGAATCTGGTGCCAGCCCGTCTGCAATTTGCATTTTTCCTTTGGCAATCTCGGAACGGTCTTTGAAAAAGGCCAAATGAGCTTCTCCAACTAAGGTCACGATGGCTGTCTTGGGGTGAGCCAATTCAGACAAGAGATGGATATCTCCCAAGTGATCCTGCCCCATCTCCAAGACCAACTTTTCTGTTTCCTCAGGCATATGAAGAACTGTATAAGGAAGCCCGATCTCGTTATTGTAGTTGCCTTGTGTTTTGTAGGTCTTGTATCTTGTTGACAGTAAATGCGCCAGCATATCCTTGGTCGTTGTCTTACCATTTGAACCTGTAACAGCAAAGACATCAACCGCTGTTTTTTCAAGATAGTAGGCTGCGAGAGTTTGAAAGGCAGTCAAAACGTCGTCTACTAGAATGTAGGGATGATTTGCAACCTCTTTCTCAGTCAAGGTTACTACTGCACCATTTTCAAAAGCTGTTTCGATAAAGTCATGACCGTCACGCGCTCCCTTGAGCGGAACAAACAAATCTCCCTTCGCAATCAAGCGACTATCAAACTCAGCTTTTTCTATCTGGGTGTCCTCAAAGATGCTGACATCATTTTTAGCCCCAACAGCTTGTGCCACTTCATGGATTGTTAATTTCATTTCTACTCCTTTAAAAAGGGGTGAAGTCCGAGAACTCTAATCACCTACAGTGACGGTTCCGTCTTCTACCCTCTCTTTCATTTTATAGCAAATGCGCTTCGCGCTTGTCAAAGCTTTCCTTAGCAAAGTCAACCAAACGCTCGATTAGTTCTGGGTAGCTGATTCCCATATTGTCCCAAAGTAGTGGATACATAGACCACTGGGTAAAACCTGGCATGGTATTGAGCTCGTTTAGGAAAATTTCGCCCCTATCTGTATAGAAGAAATCACAACGAGATAGACCAAGGCCACCGATTGCACGGAAGGCTGTTTCTGCATTATGGCGCATGACAGCAACCACATCCTCACTGATCTTAGCAGGGATGTCCATGGTAATCTTGTTGTCGATATACTTAGCATCGTAGTCATAGAAGGCAACATCCTTGACCACTTCACCAGGAAGCGTGCTCTTCACTTCGTAGTTGCCCAAGAGACCAACCTCAATTTCACGAGCATTCACCCCTTGCTCTACCAAGACACGGCTGTCATATTGGAAGGCAAGTTCCAAAGCTTGACGGAGTTCCTCTTGATTTTCAGACTTAGAAATACCGACACTTGAACCCATGTTTGACGGCTTAGTGAAGACTGGATAAGTCAGTTTTTCTTCAACTTCAGCTATTTTAGCAGTCACATCATCCCCTTCGATGATAGCCACATAAGGAACTTGAGCAATCCCAACAGATTCTAACACACGCTTGGTTGTGATTTTGTCCATGGCAAGGCTGGATGACAAGATATTACAGCCGACATAGGGCATTTTCAAAACTTCTAAAAACCCTTGAACAGAGCCATCTTCTCCCATAGGACCATGAAGAACTGGAAAGACCACAGCGCCTTCTTCGTAGATAGCACTTGGCGCAATTTTCTTGTCCCAGTCAATGGCCTCATTTGTCATAAGACGATCCTCTTGACCTGGAGTCTGGCTAAATTCTTGTGTTTTGATAAAGTCACCTGACTGACTGATAAAGAAAGTCTTGACTGTGAAACGGTCGTAGTTGACCGCACGCATAACACTTTCAGCTGAAAGGACAGAGACTTCACGCTCTGCACTACGCCCACCGTATAAAAGAATAATTGTTTGTTTCATATTGCTTGTCCTAATTCTAATAGAATACTCGTTCTTTAGTATATCATATTTGCTTCTTTTTTGAAACTTGTATCTAAAAAAGCCCTCATTTGAGAGCTGAAATTTTACCTATCCACCACTTGAGTTTCAAAGTGTGCTGGTCTGTCATCTACAGCATCTTTTTCTAGTAAAATTCCTCAACACGCCCAGTTGTTCATACGGCATTGTGCTGAGCAAGAAGCCACTTTCTCTGGTAAACTATCCATACAAAGTCTGATACATCTTTTCCATGAAAGCCTCAAGCTCTTTTTGAACAATGTTTAATAGGTGCTCTTCTTCGGATTGAGAGATGTTCACTCTCTCATTTATATTTTTTTCATTTATTTGAAAATAGGCGCTAGAAACTAAATCAAAGTTCTTATCCAATTCATATAGTGCACTAGTTATTTTACCATCTATCTCTATTTCAAAATAAGCAGTAACCCCATTCCGTCCAGGATGCGATATTTTGAAATCGATGTCTCCTTTTATCCCTATGGAGTCAATTCCTCCATCCAATCGAATAGCTCCATCGGGTGGAACGACATAGCCCGCTTTACGGATGTCAGGTGCATATTTTTCTGATGCCATCAAACGTTGTAAGACGACTATATTGTCACTCTCTTCAAAGGAGGTTTTTAATTGCATATGTTCTTGGTGGTTTTGATACTGAAAATAAAGATTCAAGCCAGTAGCTAGGGCAATTACAGATCCAATCACGATTAGTATTTTTTTAAGTCCCGACATTTTTTTCATCCCCTCTATCTAAATAAGCATAGAAGTGTTGTTCATACAGCATTGTGTTGAGCAAGAAGTTACTTTCTCTAACAATCTAACCATACAAGATTTGATACATTTTTTTAATGAAGTCATCAATCTCGCTTTGAACACTTTTCAACAAGTAAGCTTCTTCGGATTGTGAGACAGAAATAATCTCTCTTTTCCCGTTATCATTTTGCTGAGAATAGCTAGAATCAATTAAATTCAGCTTTTTATCTAAAATAAAAGCTACATGCGTTTGTTTTTCATTAACTTGTGTAATGAAAAACAACTGAAAATCCTTAGCATCTTTTTTTGGAGGGCTAATTTTCAAGTGTAGTTCTCCTTCTATTTCTAATGGATAAATAACTCCATCCAATCGAATAGCTCCATCAGAAGGAATAGTATGGCCTGCCTTGCGGATATCAGACGCATATTTTTCTGATGACGTCAAACGATGAAGAACTTCAATTCTTTCATTTTTTTCAAAAGCTTCCTTTAAAGCACTAGATTGTTGGAAATGATTGTAAGTAAAATATAAAGGAATCGCTAATAGGAACAAGGACAATACAATCAACCACTTAAACTGTTTTACTTTATCTAACATTCGCCTTTCCTCTATCAACACTCTCTTTCAAATAGGTGGGATTATAAATTCTCACTCATCTTCCTCGTCATCATAAACTGGCTCACCATGGATTTTGATGTATTCTTCATTCCTGCGTTCGTCTTCTTCCCAAACCGAGTCTCTTACATCGTCCATAAACGGAATTTCTTCCAAACTCAGCTCATTAGCCTCTTCATAACTCATCGAAAGGATAGCCTCATGCCGTTTTTTAAATTCCTCCACACTTAACCAGCTCTCTTTATCATCTTCGCTAATTTGCCCGTCAATGACCTTTGCAATCTCAAGCGCCATAATATACATAGCTCGTTTATCAACAGTGAGAAGGTCAAGGTGCTTAGAAGCAATTCTTAAACATTCACCTTTCTCACGAAAATCCGACATGATAGCATCTTCATAGTCTAACTGTATGTATTCTGACTTATGGGATAAAAAATCATACTTTATCCCTTCCTTAATCTGAACACTTTTCCATCTATCATCATGAGTTTTCTTGTCTAATTCTAAGTGAATAGAAAGTTTCTCAATCGGTAGTTCTAGATACCCAGCATACGACAAATCCGGCTCTTTTCCATCTTTTTCCTCAAACCACATCCTTTTCGCTAGTTCCATGTAATCAAATGGAATTTCTTTGGTGTAATCACCTTTGATGTAAACTTTCATTTTCCCTCCTATGATTTTAACCACTTAACAGCTTTTAAAATATATTTGACTAATTGATTTTTTTCATAATTTGATAATTTATTCAATTCTGAAATATCATCAATCCATTCTCTAGCACTTGCTGCATCGACAATTTCATCCATTCCCCTATGGGCATTAACTCTATAACCTGACTTTCCCTCCCCCTGACTGAATCTGAACTTTACCACTATGGGGTTCTGCATCTACGCGAATATTCGCTTTCTTTCCTTTTACTTTTCCTTCAACAGTCCCAAAAGTCTTACTCGTAGGTTTATTGGCCTTCCAGCTATCGTAGTTGCTAGAATAATCAACCTGAATTTCGCCATTTTGTAAGGCTGTCTTTGTGATAGCTGATAAGCTAGTTACTGCTCCACTAGCCATCAGTACATTCCCATATTGTACCCCTGATACAGATGCTGCCGTACCAGCTACGATACTTGTCCCTGCTGTTGGTGGACCAGCCATGATACTCAAGACTTCAAGGGCGCCACTCGCAAAGTAAACTCCCAATCCAGAGAATATTTGAGCTACTCCACTCCAAAATTCGGCTGAATTTGCTTCAAAGTTTTGTGCTTTTAGTTCATCAAACTTTTTGTTGACCAAATGAGTATAGTCAGCATCGTATTTCCCGTTTTTTGAAACGACATAGCCTTGCTGAAATGGGTAAATTTCAATGATATTCCCTGTTTCGTCAATCTTAAGAGTGTGATTGTAGTCGTCAATTATTTTATCCCATTCAGACTTGTCGTGACCTTTTAAGCGCTTCTTTAATTCGGCACGATAGTAGGCATCACCATCTTCCGATAGCATCATATCCCTAGAAGCTTTATTGATGGCACGAGTTTCAGAGTCTTGAAAATCTCTTTTGGCATGCGAAACAATCTTCACATCCTTCATCTTCTGTACCCAGCTCATGTCCACACCGTCCGCATAGTAGTTGCCATCGCTATCGACAATGACTTTACTTAGTTGCGTAGCTCCTTGAATCGCTAAGCCAAGGACTTCTAGACTATCACTAAAATACTGGGAAACCTGTGAGACAAAGAATTCTAGTTTTTCAATCTTGTTTTCCAAATCCTGAATACCTGACTCGATTTGAGACTTGGTATTGTAGAGGATGGTCTTCTCAGAGAAGGCTTTCCCCCAATTGAGACTAAAGAGATCCGTGATTTGATTTAGCCAGTTCTCCCTCGCTTGAATCTGAGCTTCTACGATAGCTAACTGCTCTTCCCTCAGCTTTTTCAGTTCCTTGAGTTGGTCTAGGTCCAAATCACCATATCCAGAGACCTGAGCATCCGCATATTTGTAGGATGTCAACTCTAGTTGGATATCGTCTACCGCTTCTTGTAACTTCTTGATACAGGGGATGATAATGTCTGTAAAGAGACCTTTACCCGCTGTGTAGGCTGCTCCTGACAGTTCACCTGAGTCTAAAGAGGAAATCAGGTGGTCACATCCACTAGATAAGCGGTCCGTGACTTCGTTTGCGACTTGGAGGTTGTTCGTCATGGCCTGAATCAATTCTTGGGATTCTTGTGCGCTGTATTTTACTCCCATGGTAGCCGATTCCTTTCCGCTATCAGTTCTTCTCTGGCTTCATCGAAAGTTCGACGAGCCTTCTTCGTTTGTTTTCCCAATTCATCCAGTTCCTCTTCTACATAAGAGTTGATCTGTCGTTGAATGGTTCTATTATCACTTTCGATTTGCTCTATCACCTGACGAGAACTAGGCGAGATAGCTAATAGAGTCGCCATACGATGGTGGATACTCTGGATTTCTGAGTGAAAGTGAGTTACCTGCTGTTCATATTGTCTTTTTAGAGTCTGAAGACTTTCTTCTTTATCGTCAATCTTGACAATTTCTCGCCAAAGTTTGTAGCGTTTTTCTTCGTTCTTATCTGCCATTTTTAATGTTCCCATCTCTCTTAGACAGCTCTACGTCGCGTTTTTCAATCTTATGAGCAATTTCTGGAAACTTATTTGCTTGGGTCAAAACAGCCGAGCTGAAATCACTGACTGCCTGAAGCATTTGGTTGCAGGCCTGACGTCCCGCTTCCATCCCAGCGATTTCAGAAGTATATGAAAATTCTACTTGCTGATTTTGCTTCTTGCTCGTGTCATACCCGACCAATTCATTAATAGCTGCCTCTGCTGCTATCGTGCTAGATTTTATCTTTCCACCCATACTTCAAACTCCCCTTATTCATTGTATATTGACCATATCATAACACAAAAATAGTGCGATTTCAAAACAAACCCTAAGGGCAAATGCGCTCATCTCCTTAGAGTAAACTCTATCGCTCAGTGAATGAGTTTGACAAAGACGCCACTAGTCATTTTGGAAACCCGTTTTTTGATGCCTTATAATTTGAGTAGTCTTATTAGCAAGGCTTGTTCACCTCTCGTGAGAAACAGAAAAAGACAAGCCCTAGAAAAATTCCTAGGGCTCGTCTTATGTGTCAAAATGAGCTACGTTTTAACTGACTCCTACAACTCTGTCCGATTTTCAATGGCTCGTAAGAGTGTGACTTCGTCCGCATACTCGATATCTGCTCCCACGGCTAGACCTCGTGCTAGGCGAGTGACCTTGATACCAGCTGGCTTGAGGAGACGAGAAAGGTACATAGATGTCGCTTCTCCATCCGCTGTCGCATTGGTTGCCACAATCACCTCTGAAACCTCACTATCCATGAGACGGGTCATGAGACTCTTGAGGTTGATATCGTCTGGGCTGATACCATTCATCGGAGAAATGAGGCCGTGCAAGACATGATAGAGTCCATGGTATTCTTGGATATTTTCCATAGCAGCCACATCGCGACTATCCTCTAACACCAAGATGGTTGTCTGGTCTCGAGTCGGGTCCGTACAGATCGAGCAAGGATCATCATCGGTCAAACGGCCACAGATGGAACAATAGGTCAATTCCCGTTTAGCAGACAGGAGATTTTTGGCAAATTCATTGACATCGTCATCAGACATTCCAATGGTATAGAAGGCTAGGCGGGTAGCCGTTTTAATCCCGATACCTGGTAACTTTGAATAGCTATCAATCAGCTTGGCAATAGGTGTTGGATACAGCATAAGTTCCTTTCTAATTCATTGGATGGTGTTGGTGATAAAGATTGATAATGTCGCGTGCAATCGAAGGTCCGACACCGTTTGTTAGATTGGTGTTATGAGGAAAGACGACTGCGACCGCGATTTGAGGATTTTCGGTTGGTGCATAGGCGACTGCGTTGGTATTATTGGCTTTTTGACCGCCATTAACGTAACTTTCGGCAGTACCCGTTTTCCCACTGATGGAAACGGCTGCGCCATTTGAAAAGGCACGACCAGTTGTCAGAGCACTCGTTCCATGCGAAACTTGATAGAAACCTTGCTGCAAGATAGCCATATCTGATTCTGAGATATTGACCTTGTTTAGTTCCTTAATGGCTGTTTCTTGAACCAGACTGCCTAAGCCACCTTGTTCGTTGTTTCCATAAATCCCCTCAACAATGTGGGGGGCAATCCGAACACCGTTGTTGGCAATAGTTCCAACGTACTGGGCCAATTGCATTGGGGTGTAGTTATCAAACTGACCAAAGGCATTGGTAATGTAATTAGCAAAATTATACTCTTTTGGTATAAAACCAGTTGACTCATCTGGAAGGTCAATGCCTGTTGAGGCTCCAAGACCATATTCCGCAAATGTCGAACGAAGTTTCCCCATGGCGGATTCTAAATTGTTAGTTAAAACAAACATATTGGGTTGATAGGTCTGACCCATAATGCCCAAAGCCGTTTGAACCATATAGGCATTAGAAGAATACTCCAAGGCTTCCACAGCTGTAATCGGGAATGAACCGTAGGCTTGAGTATACCATGAATTAATAGGGGCCGAACCTTGGAAAACAATCGGCTGGTCTGTCAAGGTTTGATTACCTGACAAGACTCCATTTTCCCAACCAGAGCTGATGGTCGCTGCCTTAACAACAGATCCTGGCACAAAGACGTTGGTTATCGTTCCAAGCGAATCTGAACTTAATTTACCGGATTTGACATCATGCTTGACACCTGACATCGCCAAAACTGCTCCGGTTTTAGGATTAAGAGCTACAGCGTAGACTCCTTCAGAGTATTTGGCTCCACCATTGCCCAACTCTGAGTTGAAGTAACTCTTGAGTAGGTCATCCACACCATCCTGGAAAGCTAGATCAATCGTTAACTTGATATTGTTTCCTTTGCTTCCTTCTTCAACATTTTCCACACTTTCCATATTTCCGTGTTTGTCGAGGTGGATTTCTTTGACGGAGCGTTTGCCTTGAAGAACATCTTCATATTGCTTTTCAAGATAGGAAGTTCCCACTCGGTCATTGAGAGAATAGCCTTTTTTGAGATAGGCATCAACTTCTTCTGCTGGAAGTCCTGACTTTTCATTTGAAACGCTACCGACGATTGTCGATAAAGAAGTGTCCAGTACTTTACGATCCCATGAGGTTGAAATGCTGATACCTGGTAATTCCTTGGACGCTGATGCAACGAGAGCAACTTGGGTATCATCTAAGCCATCAGTAGAAATGGTGCCCGTCGCAAAATTTTCAACGGCATTGAGCTGACTAAAGAGATAGATTTCCTTTTTCTGGTCATCTGTATAATTAAGTTGACTCACCTCAATACTTTCAACTGCATTATTGTAGAGAGTTGCTTCTGATAAACGATTTCCATCTGAATCCAGGCGTTTATCACTTGGCAAGGATTCGACTGTTTTTTTGTAAACATCCTGGTCCGCCAAGTAGTAGTCTGCAATCTGTCGATCTGTCAGATCAGGAGAGGTTACATTTACATAAGTGAGGAGTTTCTTGGCTGTCTCCTTCAATTCAGCTGCCGTCATTTTATTGTTTCGTGTGAAAGAAACAACCTGCTTGACAGTATTTTCTACCAAGGGTTTCCCTGTCGCATCATAGATCTGTCCACGAGCTGAACTGGTTGTTACCCTTGTTTGGCTGGCTGAGGCCAATTTTGTTTCATAGAAATCTTTATTGAGCACCTGCATGTATAACAAACGACCAATAATGGCCATAAAGAGCAGGATGACAATCGCAAATAGTAAATTAAGCCGAATCGGAATCGAATGGCTATTAAATTTTCTCATACAACTAAGACTCTTTTCTAGAAAAATTCCCGATTTCCACCTTTATTTTCCCTAAAATAATAGAGTAAATAGGTGAATCTCAGTACATTTCATTGTACCATATTTTACGGAGAAACTCTTGGAAAAGTCGAAGCATTTTTTGACTTTTAACTGAAAATGCCTTTTTATTTGGTTATCTTATTTTCTATGATATAATG
>NZ_KQ970759.1:100766-106861 GCF_001579175.1 Streptococcus oralis | reverse complement strand
ATAATGATAGTAATAGTTAGGAAAGCGTTAACCTTTAAGACTTTGACTCATAAAAAGGAGCCTCATGAACAAGCCAGATATCGCAACCATAATCGATCTCCATTTTGAAGAATTAACCGAGCTCGAGCAAGAAATCGCTCGTTATTTTTTACAAACTGAAACAATCCAAGATGATCTCTCTTCTCAGCAAGTTACCCAGAAATTACATATCTCCCAAGCAGCCTTGACCCGCTTTGCCAAAAAGTGTGGTTTTACAGGCTACCGAGAATTCGTCTTTCAATACCAGCATCAGGCTAGTAAACCGGACACTCATTCGCACAAACATAGTCCTTTGACCAAACGTGTTTTACGAAGCTACAGTATCATGCGAGAACAAACTCAAGATTTGATTGACGAAGAACAACTGGAACGCGTCACCCAATTAATCGATGACGCGGAACGAGTTTACTTTTTTGGAACGGGCAGTTCTGGTCTGATTGCCCGTGAGATGAAACTGCGCTTTATGCGACTAGGTGTTGTCTGTGAAGCTTTGACCGATCAGGATGGCTTTGCATGGACGACCAGTATCATGGATGAAAACTGTTTGGTACTTGGCTTTTCTCTATCAGGCACTACCCAATCCGTCTTAGATAGTTTGTTGGATGCCAAGGAAATGGGTGCTAAGACCATCCTCTTTACCAGTGCTCCAAATAAAAATAGTCAGGCTTATACCGAAACAGTCCTTGTCGCAAGCCATAGTCAATCTTCTTACATCCAGCGTATTTCCGCTCAACTCCCTATGCTCATTTTAATAGATTTGATTTATGCCTACTTTTTGGAAATCAATCGCGAGAGCAAAGAAAAAATCTTTAATAGTTATTGGGAAAACAAAAAGCTCAATGGCTATCGTAGACAAAAACGTGTTAGAAAATCCTAGTTTGGTTGAGCCAAACTAGGATTGTTTTGTTTTGAAATGATAATAGGCACCCAACATCCCTGCGGTATTTTGGTGATGGGCAAATTCTAATCGTAAAATAAAACGAGCTATTCTCCAGAAGTATGTTCTATAAGATTATAGTTTAATGCAAAGTGTAGCGATGTAGTCATTTCCATAACGTGACAAGCGATGTCTTTTGTCACATGATTCATAAAAATCGATCATAGCGAGACCGTTTTTTAGTTGTCCTCTAATCTGACTTTCTAAGGTATGGCTAAATTCATATCCATATTCTGGATTGATGGTGATTTTGCCTTCCTCTTCAAGCTCTCTTGAATTAAAAGGGATTGAAAACTTTAACAGTAATTCCTCATCAGGTTTGTCCCATACAGTGTCAGCATCATACATGTAGATCCAAGGATTCATAAATCCGACCATTAACAAACCGCCCTTTTTCAATACTCGAGAGGCTTCTTTATACATGTTTTCTAAATCCTCTATATATACATTTGAAACTGGATTAAAAATAATATCAAACGTTTCATCTTCAAATGGGAATGGTTTTGTCAGATCGCCTTGGACTGTATTGATTTTTAATCCTTCTCTTTCAGCAACCATCTCATCTCTTTGTAATTGTGCTACGGAAAAATCCATTATGGTGACATCATAACCTTTTAGAGCAAAAACTGGTCCCTGCTGGCCACCACCACAAGCTAACCCTAATATCTTTTTTCCCTTGGCTTTTTCAAACCATTCTGTGGGCACTTTTTTCCCAACAGTTAAGGCAACAGAAATTAGATGCTTTCTAGCTTCTTCTAATTCTTCATGTGTCAACGGCTCAGTATAATCATTTTTTACATTATTCCATCTATCTTGATTACATTTTATATAATTGTTCATCTGATAATCTCCTCGTGATTTGATACTATTTCGATTTAAGTTGGATGAGCTGCCATTACATTTTTCTCACCGCTACAAATTCTAATTTGTCAATTTTTCGTCCATCTTATTATATCATTTTTCAATATTTTCTCATTTACTCAAGATAAATATCAATTAAATGGTTGATAGAATTGTCCTCGCCTTGTAGTTCATCATCTCGCCTTAACTTTTCATGTAAGGTGGTTATTTTCTCCTAGTTTCTCTCGATTACCTCCTTTGGCTCTAATTTTTCAATAAAAAAAGAATTAAGCAGAACATTTTTCACTCGACTAGTGATTAAGTGTTCTTCTTAATTCTATAGTTCCAAACTAGGATTGTTTTGTTTTGAAATGATAATAGGCACCCAACATACCTGCTGTATTTTGGTGATGGGCAAATTCTAATCGTGTTTTTTCAGCTAGACTTGGTACCAAGGCCGCCTTCAAGGCTGTGCGGATCTTTGGTTTGAGGATTGCCTCTTGTCCCATAATACCGCCACCGAGAATAACCACTTCTGGATTGGCAACGTAGCAAATATTTGCCAGACCTTTCCCAAGGTAATCTACCATGCGGTCAATGCCTGTCATACAGATCTTGTTTCCTTCAGTAGCTTCCTTGAAGATGCGTCGCCCATTCCACTGATCAACTGAGTCACCATGAGCTGTTGCTACATATTCTACCAAGGCTGTCGTAGAAGCAAGATCCTGGAAAGCTCCATCCTGCATGTGCATATAACCGACTTCGCAGGCCGAATTGCTAAATCCATGGAAGACTTTCCCATCCATAATCAAACAACCACCGATACCGGTTCCAATGGTCAAACAAAGTGTCACACTCGCTCCCTTGCCTGAACCAGATACTGCCTCAGCAAGACCTGCACAGTTGACATCATTTTCAATCTCACAAGGAATCGCAAAACTCGTCTCGATTTCCTTCTTGAACTGGGTTCCTGCGTAGTTAGGGATTTGCGGTCCAGCGTAGAAAATCTCTCCCTTGTCAGGATCCACCATCCCAGCAGAAGAAATGGCAACACCTGCTACTGGGCCTTTTTCTAAATAGCTGGAAACGATATCTTTTGTCTTTTGTAAGATATGGGGGCCACCCTTTTGCGCCTCAGTTGGCATTTCATGCGATTCAACAAGTTGGCCTTCTTGATCGATCAAACCATATTTGATGTTGGTTCCGCCAATATCAATTGCAACGTAGTGTGTCATAAATACCTCCTTATGGATTAGAGGAAGCGCTCCTTGGTTTCACGAATCAAGGCTGCAGCTGCTTCTACAACTGGACGATCTTCTTCGGTTACTGGTGTCAATGGTGAACGAACTGAACCAATGTTCAAACCTTCATTGATTTTCAAAACTTCTTTGATGACACAGTACATATTTCCATGTGCAGCAGTCAATTTACCAATGATTGCATTGATAGCGTATTGCAATTCACGCGCAGTTTCCAAGTCTTTCTCAGCAATTAACTCATTGAGTTTCAAGAAGAGTTCTGGCATCGCACCGTAAGTACCACCGATACCAGCTTTGGCACCCATGAGTCGTCCACCTAGGAACTGTTCATCTGGACCATTGAATACGATGTGGTCTTCTCCACCAAGGCTGACAAAGGTTTGGATATCTTGAACTGGCATAGAAGAGTTCTTGACACCAATAACACGAGGATTCTTCAACATTTCAGTATAAAGACTTGGAGTCAAAGCAACACCTGCCAACTGAGGAATGTTGTAGATCACATAGTCTGTGTTTGGTGCTGCAGCACTAATGTCATTCCAGTATTTAGCAACTGAGTATTCAGGCAAGCGGAAGTAAATCGGTGGAATCGTTGCGATAGCATCTACTCCCAAACTTTCCGCATGGCGAGCAAGTTCCATACTGTCTTTAGTATTGTTGCAAGCTACGTGAGCGATAATAGTCAATTTGCCCTTAGCAACTGCCATGACTTCTTCCAAAATCAACTTGCGGTCCTCTACACTTTGGTAGATACATTCACCAGAAGAACCGTTGACATAGAGGCCTTGAACTCCCTTATCAATGAAGTATTGAACCAAGGCACGCGTACGCTCTGGACTTACTTCTCCTTGATCATCATAACATGCGTAGAAGGCTGGAATGACACCTTCGTATTTTTTCAAATCTGACATAGATTTTCTCCTAAGATTTCTTTTTTTCTGCTGAGAGCAGTTCTATTCTTTACAAGTTTAGTATACACCTTGTGAAAATCGCTTTCAATATCTTGTATACACTTAGATTTTAGTTTCTACTTGTATTTTAGAAACTTTAACGATTGAAAGTAGTTTCAGAAACACCTCAACCTACTGGTATTTGGCGAAGATTTTCTCCATCAAACCTGCTTGGAGAAAGACTAGCAAACCAAAACCAAAGAGGATAAAAGCTGATCCACCCAAAAGGAGAGTAAAGGCGGATAGATAAAGAACCATCACAATGAGAAAGAGAATGGCTAACATGAGGAAGAACCATGGAAAGTTAAAACTTGCCAAGATAAGCCCTTTTTGCAGCACTTCTTTCCAAGACAGATCATAGCGGGCAGCGATGGGATAACTAGCCAACATCACCAGAGTGAGGAAGATGAGAATCCCCAAACAAATAGCTTTCACAATCTGGAAAGGTAAAGCTGTCTGACCCCAGAAAAGATAGAGGTCTATAAGACTCAGCAAAACAATGCCCAATTCTAGCAAACCTAACTGGAAACCCAGTTTTAGATTTTGCTTGAAAGCTCTCAGATAGGTTCTGAAAACAGGTACTCGCCTGCTTCTCTTAATCTCAAACATGGTTTGGTAGAGGCTGATTTTCGCCACCCCAATCGTCACGATAGGCAAACAAGAGACAACAAAAAGAAGATTGGCTGTCACGATATCCAAGACCTTCTCACTGAAACGCATGAGAAAATTATCTGTATCAAATGCTGCCTTGATCAGGCTTACTCCTTTTTGTGCCATGTTTGCTCCTCCTGATTCTTTTAATCAATCAAAATTTTAAAGAGATATTTGCGAACCTTCTCTTCCATCCCTGCATAGCCATTTGGCTGGTGCGGTTCTCCAGGGAAGAAAATCGCAAAATTGTGATAACCCAACAATAGTGGGTAGCGTTCATGACAATGGACAAAACCAATGTCACTCGCTTCGTCAAATGCTACTGCCTCGTCTTTGATACGTGAACCGTAGCTTGAATATTCATGTCCTTCTACCAGCAAATGTAAGTCTGCATAGTTCTTATGGTGCTCAAATTGATCATTTTTAGCTTGATTGAGGACATTTTCCTGAACAACTAGAAAGACCTTGTCCCCGTCAATCTCATACTTACCGAGTTCGAAAAAATCCTTACGGTGCTGATAGAGATAGTCGATAGCCTTGTCTAGATTGGGATGGATTCCCTTGTAAAAGGCTATGTTTTTCAAATCGTCAAAAATCATACTGTTTCCTTCGTTTCTGATAGTTACTATTTTTCAGTTTCGAATTATCCTTTCTCTATCTCCCTGTAATAGTGCAGACGGAAGCAAATTCCTTAGGAATTTCATTCCTAATTTTTGAGCCTGTTGCTCTTTCATCGTCAGTCTCAAAAATTCCGTCTAAGATAAAGCGTAAGTTGCTTATCTTAGATACCACTAAAGCGGGAAATAGATACCATAAAACGAACCTACTCTAACTAGTATCATGAAAAGAGTTCATTCTTAAGTTTATAAGTGTCTGACAAAATCTCTATGGCATACAAATACCCAACATTTTGTAGACACTTATAACTCTGTATTCTCTTATACTCAATGAAAATCGAAGAACAAACTAGGAAGCTAACCGCAGGCAATACTTAAGTATGGCAAGGTGATGCTGACATTGTCTGAATTCGATTTTCGCAGAGTATTATCCTTTAACAGCACCCATGGTAATCCCTTGTGTGAAGGATTTTTGGAAGACAAGGAAGACCGTTACGATTGGCACTGCAGCAAGTGCTGCTCCTGCCATAATGAGACCATAGTTGGTTGCCATTTCAGCCTGCATGGTCGCAACCCCTAGTGAAATAGTCAAATTTTGACGTGAAGTCAACATAACCAACTGCATAAAGTAGTCATTCCAAGTATTGATAAAGGTAAAGATTGCAAGAGCTGCAAATCCAGGTTTCACGATTGGAAAGGCTACGCTCCAGAAAGTACGAATTTCACCACAACCATCGATTTTAGCGGATTCCAAAAGTTCTGTTGGGATGTTTTCACTGAACTGTTTCATAAGGAAAACCCC
>NZ_KQ970759.1:98126-100358 GCF_001579175.1 Streptococcus oralis | reverse complement strand
CCAAAGCGTATCATGGATTCCCATAAAGTTGACAATCCGCACCAAAGGTACCAAGACAACTTGTTTTGGAAGAGCCATAGCTGCAATGAAAAGAGCAAAGAGAATCCGTTGTCCATAGAAACGTTTCTTAGCCAGTACATACCCCGCAAGCGATGAGGTGATACACACCAAGAACATGGTCACTAGTGAGATAAATACTGAGTTCCACATCCACTGAAGGGCTGGGTTTTGCACCATCAATTGCTGGAAGTTTTCCATTGTTGGATTTGCTGGCCACCATTGCGGTGGAATCATAATGGTATCTGGTTGAGATTTAAAAGCTCCTGTCAAAATCCAATAAAATGGAAAGATGAAAAGTACTGTCAAAAGGAGCAAGATAATGGTTGAAATAACCGTAAATGCGGTTAAGGGTTTCTTTTGTGTAGACTGCATAGGTAGCTCCTTTCTTTAGTATTCTACATCGTTTCCAAGAATCTTGAACTGAGCGAAGCTGACAAGGGCAATCATGATTGCCAAGAATACACCGATAGTATTGGCATAGCCATACTCAGTCAATTGGAAGGCTTTTTCGTAAAGGTAGTACATGAGGGTACTGGTTGAGAAGTTTGGACCACCAGAAGTCAAGAGCTGAATCAGCGCAAAACATTGGAAAGAGTTGATGGTCGTAATAATCACGATATAAAGTGTTGTTGGAAGGAGGCTTGGCCATTTGATCTTCCAAAATACTTGAAACTCAGTAGCCCCATCCACACGAGCAGCTTCTACAAGGGAGTTATCGATATTTCCCATCGCAGCGATATAAAGGATTATCGGCTGCCCAATAGAAGTTGTCAAGAGGATGATCATGATCGCCATCAAAGCCCAGTTTTTATCACCCAACCATGAAATATTTTGATTGATAATATGGCTTGATTTGAGGACAAAGTTCAAAATCCCTGATAGTGGATCGTAAATCCATTTCCATACAACCGTAACGGCAACACTCCCTGTA
This sequence comes from Streptococcus oralis, assembly GCF_001579175.1. Taxonomy (GTDB): domain Bacteria; phylum Bacillota; class Bacilli; order Lactobacillales; family Streptococcaceae; genus Streptococcus; species Streptococcus oralis_O. The sequence goes on along the minus strand of NZ_KQ970759.1, from coordinate 99,367 downwards.
ACAACTGGTAGGAAGAAGACGAAACGGTAGAAGGATCTGGCAATAGCATTTTGATGATAGGTCTGTGAAGCTACAAAGAGCGAGAAAAGAACAACAATCGGTACAGAACCAATTACCAAGATAATCGTATTAATCAACGATTTTGTAAAGACCGGATCTTTAAACATACGAATGTAGTTTTCTAGTCCGATAAATTCGAAGCTCGTCATCGAGTAATTAAAGAAACTCGTAACAAATCCCATAATCATAGGAGCTAACACGAAAATGGTAAAGAAGAATAAAACTGGTGCTAAGAAAGCATAGGAAATCACTGTTTCCCGCATGCGGATTTTATTGACTTTCACAGTCGGCACCTCACTTTCAATTAAAGATATTCTATTTTTGTTTAAAACTATTTTAAAATCAAAATGAAATTTTTCTAATGCAAGCATATGTAAGAACTTCATTTTAATTTTCACATGATCGTTTCTTACATTTAAATAAAAGTCCCCCTTTTCTTACACGCTTGTGTACAGGGAAAAGGGGGATTATAAAATCTTCATTAGTGCTTATTGTTTGGCAGCTTTTTTGATGGTTTCATTTGCTTTTTCAGTGAATGCTTTCAAAGCATCTGCTGGTTTGGCATCACCATTAGATACAGATTGCAACATTGGGAACCAAAGGGTTCTCATTTCAGCAAATCCGTCAATTGTGTTGTAGTATGGTGAGTAGTATTTAGTCCATGAGCTGATGGTTTCCATACGTTTGTCATCATAGAGTTTACCAAATGAAGTACGAACTGGGAATGCTCCTGTACGAACGACGTCTTTAGGACCCCATTCTTTGTCATCTGCCATGAATTGAACAAATTTCTTAGCAGCTGCAACTTTCTTTTCATCTTTATTGTTAAAGACTGCAAATCCATTGATCAAGTATTCCAAAGCTGGTTTTCCTGAGTCTGATGGGAATGGTACTTCTACCACGTCTACTTTACTTGCTTCCAATAGTTTAGATTGGATACCATTTTGAGCTGGCGCCCAAAGGATTGTGTAAGAAGTTTGACCGTTAGCAAAGTTTTGAAGGTCATCTCCACCGTTAAATTGTGAACCATTGTTTAGCAAACCGTCTTTAATCCAGCCAGCTGCTTTTTCAAGACCTTTCACAAATTTTGGATCATCTGTTGTATACTTGGTTACTTTTTCATCTGTTACAGAACCGCCATAAAGGTTAGCAATAAAGGCACGTGTCCCTTGGTCTCCCCC
>NZ_KQ970759.1:89006-98106 GCF_001579175.1 Streptococcus oralis | reverse complement strand
GAACCTGGTGTATAGCCTTTGTCTTTAAGCGCTTTCAAAACTTTTTCAAAATCATCTGTTGTCCAGCCTTCTTTAACAAGGTCAAGAACTCCAGCATCTTCTAACATTTTCTTGTTCATAGCCATATAGAATGGTGCTGAACTGATTGGATACATGTAAGCTTTGTCTCCAGCTTTACTTGCTTGAATGATATTGTCATTATTCACATCTTTGACATATTCATCTGTAAAGAGGTCGTTCAACTCAGCCAATTTACCATTTTTACCGTATTGGATGATACGTCCTGGTGCGTCAAAGAGTACGTCTGGCGCTGTTCCTGCTTCGATAGCTGTTGTGATCTTTTCTGGACCTGACTTAAAGTCGATGGTTTCCAATTTCACTTTTACATCTGGATTTGCTTTTTCAAAAGCTTCGATGATTGATTTTTCATAAGTTCCAACACCGTCACCAGTTTTTTCTTGTGTGAAGACTGGGAATGCCCACCAAGTGATTTCTGTTTTTCCGCTATCGCTACCAGAATTTGCAGCATCTTTACTTCCACCAGAGTTACCACAAGCAGCAAGGCCAAGAATCGCAGCACCTGCAAGTACTGTACAAGCTAGTTTTCTAAATTTCATTTGTATTCTCCTAATTGATAAGCGTATCCATATTGGATAATGAGCAAGTTTATATTTGTATACGTTTTCATTTTGTCCGACGCATCAACCACTCTCCTCTTTTTTGAGATTGTGTTATTTAAGACCGGCAACAAAGCGCTCCGTAATCTCTTTTGGTCTAGTAATCGCTCCACCAACAACGATGCCTCGCACCCCATATTCAAGGATTTGTTTGGCTTGTTCAGGTGTATGAATTTTCCCTTCAGCGATGACATCCACTCCTGCTTCACAAAGTTTTTTGATCAGTTCAAAGTCTGGACTATCCACTTTTGGACTATAAGAAGTGTAACCTGATAGGGTTGTTCCCACAAAATCAATCCCTGCTTCGACTGCTGCTAGCCCTTCTTCAAAAGTGCTAGTATCAGCCATTAAGAGTTGATCTGGATACTTTTCTTTGACTTGTCGGATGAAGTCCTGAATTTCCAAACCGTCGTAACGTTCACGTTTGGTACAATCCAGAGCAATAACCTCAATGTCTAGTTCAGCCAACTCATCAACTTCTTTCATAGTCGCTGTAATGAATGGCTCCTGTGGCGGATAGTCACGTTTGATGATCCCGATAATCGGGAGTTTCGTAACCTCCTTAATCTCCTTGATATCGCGAACACTGTTTGCTCGGATACCGACTGCTCCACCTTGCTCAGCCGCTTTGACTAGCAAGGGGATAACCCCTCCCGCTTCTGTATAAAGCGGTTCGTGAGGAAGTGCCTGACAAGAGACAATGATTCCATCTTTGATCTGTTCAATCAAGGCTTCTTTGCTGATCTGTGGCATCCTCTTTCCTCCCTTTCTTTCTTCTATGGGCTTATTATATATCATTTGTTAAGCGCTTTCAATAGCTTGTGATAGAATAGATTTCAGTTTCAAAACTATTTTATAGAACAGACTATCCTGAAAGTAGTTTCAGACTTCAACTGAAATTAGAAGCTAGGATCATTGCTAATGAAGGTCTGTGCATTTCTTAGACTGGATAGGGACACAGCAATCTCCCGTTTTAAGCAGGCAAATCAAACATGAAAAATATAGAAACAAACTAGGATATCCATTTAGAGTTCCTCATCTTGCCTCCCTCCTCTTTAAAATGGAGAATTTTCTATATAGTTTTTTCCTTTCTTTTAGGATTTATTTTACATAAAATAAAAGAAGGCGCATACAAAAATAATAAGGAGATCTTATGAAAACAAAACAAGCCCTTTTGGCAGGTTTATTATTTGCCTGTCTCTACCTACCAGCCCACGTTGCAGCAGATAGTCCTGAAATTAAGACCGATATCGAACATGGTCAGACTAGCGGGACAGACTTTAACACCACCTATATTGGGCAGTGGGATGATTATGGTTACTTACACGGAGGTTACGGGGACGTACAAGTAAACTTCATTGGTCATCGTGCTCAGATTTGGGCGACCAAATCCGATTTGTCCGGTATTGTCGAAGTCTGGGTTGATGGTGTCAAACACGGAGAATTCGATGCTCACACAGCAGACTATGAAAATGGGGTCAATGTGTATACAATCACTGATTTAGAAGAAGGTCCTCACACAGTCTTGCTAAAACAAAAAGATTCTAATAATTATTTCTACTATAATGGGATGTCGACCTACCGCAATGAGGAGGTACGACTCATTACAGAACTGACAGGTTTGCCTGAAAGCATCACAGTCGACACTCTCAGTCGCCAAGTTCTAACCTTCCAAGGACAACCTACTAACGCAAACGAAAGTGTCCAATTCTCAAGTAAAAATCCTGAAATTGCTCAGGTAGATGAGAAAGGGATTGTCTACGGAGTCAAAGAGGGACAAACTGAGATTGTACTCAAAACTCAAAACATTGAAAGGACTGTTCCTGTGACTGTTATCCCCGCAGAAAATAATCTGAGCATCTCACAAGGAAGCACCGATCAACACACCTCCCAAGACCAATACGACCATGTCTTAGAACTTGATCAGGTCACGACAGCGTCTCGTCCCGTTTGGCTAGGGGATGAGGTAAACGGACAATTTATCCTAAAATCTAAAAATCAAGACTTAAAACAAATCCACATCTCTCCTAGTGACTTTATCTCCGATGCAGGAAGTATCTCTTCAGACAAGGTTCAGACCTATTTCCTTAAGGAAACCAGTGCCTATGTCGGTCGCGGTGGGCAAAAGTTTGTCCTTCCAGACGCCAGCGCCCCGCATGAAATGGTGCCTGACATTTTAGATAAGGCTGCTTATACAGATCTAGCTAGCAATCACTTACAGGCTGTTTGGCTCAAGATTTCCGTTCCTCGTGATGCCAAACCTGGTCTATATAAAGGGCATTTCACTGTTACAGCAGAGAACCTAAGCAAGCCAATCCAAGTGCCTTACCAATTTGAAGTATTGCCGATTGAGCAACCGAAGGATACCAACCGTTTCAGTATGGAACTCTGGCAATATCCATTCACAACTGCTCGCTACTATGGTTTGAGCGAAGAGGAATGGTTCTCAGACAAGCATATGGAAATCCTCAAACAGCAGTTGTCTGAGTATGTCAAAATTGGTGGAGGAGCTATCACAACTACTATCAGCGAAGATCCGTGGAATCATCAGACCTATGATGCTTACCCAAGTATGGTCAAATGGACCAAACAAGCCGATGGACACTTTGATTTTGATTTTACAAACTATGACAAATATGTTGAACTTGCCCTCAGTCTCGGCATCAATAAGCAAATCAAATCCTTCTCCCTCACTCCTTGGGAAAATCAAATCGGCTATTTTGATGTGACGCAACAGCGTATGCAATCCCTCTCTTTGCCAGTCGGAAGCGCCGAATGGACAGCTATTTGGGGAGAGTTTCTCAAGGCCTATATCCAGCACCTCGATGAGAAAGGTTGGTTCGACCTTGCTTATATGTCCATGGACGAACGTCCGCTCGAGACCATGGAGCATGTGGTTTCTCTCATCGAACAATATAAAAACAAGGATGGAAAATCCCTAAAAATCTCCGCAGCCATGAATTATAGTGCTGAAAAAGCTGAGATTCTCAATCACATTCATGACATTTCCATTGACCTAGCCCAAATCCAAGACGAAGTTGCTGTACGCAAATTAGCGCACGACCGTCGCCAAAAAGGCTTTACAACAACCCTCTACACCTGTGTCGGAGATTACCCTAGTTCCTTTGCTCGTAGCGCCCCTGTAGAGAGTGCTTGGACCCTCTGGTACGCCCAATCTCTCGGTATGGATGGCTATTTGCGCTGGGCCTATGATGCTTGGGTCAAAGATCCCCTGACCAATATCGATCACTGGTGGTGGGAAAGTGGCGATCCTTTCCTCGTTTACCCTGGAGATAAGGATGGCAAGGACAAGACACCACGGACCAGTCCACGCTTTGAAAACTTCAAAGAAGCCAAAAGACAGATTGAAAAACTTCGCTGGATTAAAGAAGCAATCCCAGAAACTGCCGATGAAATTGACACTTTTGTCCAATCTCTGGTAAGAGAGTACGGTGTGGTAAATGCCTATGGTGCCAACGAATCCAAGAGCATGGAACAAAACAAGGCGGTAGAAGCCGAAGTCGCTCGCATGAATCAAAAAGTTGAAGAATTGAGTCGAAGATATGCGAAACAATTGGCTAAGGTCTACTCCGAGGTTCCTCAAACAGCACCCGTACAAGAAGAATTACCAACCTTTGTTGTCCCAAGTTATTTCGATAACAGTAAACAAGTCTCCCTTGGTACAGATAATACTGTCACATTTAAAGGAACAGAGCCCCATTTCATTTCAGTAACAACAGCTTTTGGACAGCTCCCACAAAATACGTTTAGTTTGATTGTCAAATCCCTCAGTCAAGGCAACTACCATGTATTTGACGGGAAAAAAGGTGACCTTTACGACCTCTATTTCGTGGATACTGAAGGGCATAAAGTTCCTGTAGACAACATCACTGCAAAGGTGCGTATCCCTGTCAGCTCTAAAGTAGAGACAGCTTTTAGTCTCTCTGAAGATGGTCAGATTACAAGCCTTCCATTCACTCAGGTTGATGCCCATCATATCGAGATTACAGTGAACCATTTCAGCCTTTATGGTGTACTTTACAAAAAACAGGAGACACCTCCACATGAGAATCCCGGGCAAACTTCAAATACTGATCCTCTGAACGATCAAAACAAGAAGCAGGACCAACAAGGAATTTCAAATGACGAAGACGGACAAAAGAATGACCCTTCCGACACCGCTTCATCTCCTACTAAAGAAGAGCAACTACCAAAAACAGGACTAGCAAACAACTTTGAACTCAGTCTTCTAGGCTTGCTCGGTCTCGCCTTTGGCATCACATTCTTTAAACGAACACGAAAATAAAGAATAAGATACAGATGTACTAGCTCTCTATTTTCTGTAGTGACGCTTTCACTATAGAGAGTATAGAGCTTTTTGAGTACAGATAAGGCATCTACTTATCCAATGAACAAAAAAAGAAACCATCCCAAATCCTTGAAAAGTCCTAGATTCTGGATGGTTTTTGTGTAAGGAGTAAATCATTTACTTTACTGATATAAGAACGGAATCTCGCTGCCACAGAGCCAGTTGTACACTTGGTCATTGACAAAGACGTTCATGGCTTCGTGGGCATACTCTGGCATGATACGGTAGGTCTTGTCACAGGTCAGACGGTTGTAAATGGCAAACTGAGTGATTGGGTAGCAGACATCATCATCCAAACCTGTAATCATCTTCACCTCTCCCTTGATTCGATGGGCAAGATTTTTCACATCGATGTAGGCAAGGGTCTCCATAATTTTTTCTTCTGTTTCATGGAAGGGATCATGGAATTTGAAGTAACGAAATAGCTCATCATAGGCTTCGCTAGTATTGCCAATTTCTAGGACGCGTCTAAAATCTGACAAGAATGGATAGATGGCAACCGTACGTTTTATACGAGGGTGCAGTGCTGCGGCAACTAGTGCCAAAGCTCCGCCCTGAGAGGCACCATAACTAGCTAGTCTCGTCTCATCCACCTGAGGGAGACTGGCAATGATTTCAACCAACTGGTAAATATCTAAATAGACATCCTTGTAAAAGAGGTGTTCACGTCCTTGAACCGCACCACGGATAATATGTCCCTTAACTGTATTTCCCAGTGGAGCACGCAACCCATCTTGTGAATAGCCTGACTGACCACGCACATCCATGGAAACCACGCCATAACCAGCAACTGTAAAGGCTAGCATGTCTGTCCAATCCCAACCACGTCCCATATAACCATGGAAATGGAAGATAAGGGGAACCTTTCCTTCACTCTTTGGCAAGACCACACGTGCATATACTTTACCTTCCTTAGTCCCTTGGAAGGTCAGCTCATAGCTCTTGACTCCTGGAATGTGGAAATCACGCTCTTCTAACTGATAAGCTGGAAGGCTAGCAACCTTTCCCAACTCTTCATCCCAAAAGGCATCAAAATCTTTTGGAACTTCATCTCGTCCTTGATAAGTCTTCATTTCTTCTAGTAAAGCTGGATTTTTCATAGTATGCTCCTTTTGTTTTATAATCGCTATCATAACTGTAGCATATCTAGAAAAGCAATGCAAGAAAGAATGGGAAACAGAAAGTGATTTTAGATTCTCCTCCCTCAAACTGATCGTCTGAAAGTAGTTTTAAACATTTTAATGTTGAATCAATATTTTTACATATGGTCCTTTACCGCTACTGCTATCATTTTAGCTTTAGCACGGACTTTAGTAGCCACTGTCATCTCCATAGAAATAATTGCTTTCCTTTCTCCTAATTCCTCCAATGTAGAAGTGACTACAATTTCATCTTCAATTGGACTAGGACTAAGGTAATCAATCTCCAAGCGAGCTGTAATAAAACGTCCTATCACAGTAGATTCCGTCAGTTCCAACCCTTTTTGATGATGAGCAAACCAAGCTGCTGACGCCGTACCATGGCAATCAAAAATAGTCGCTATCATTCCTCCAAAGACATTTGATGGAACTCCACCAGTATAAGCATTTTCAAGCTTTATCCGACTAATACAACTCTTTCCATCTATACTTGGATAGGTTTTTAAATGTAAGCCTAAATCATTCTTGGGACCACATCCCCAACAATGCTGAAATCGTTCTCCATACCTATCTTGGATAGCAATCGTTCTGGTTTCTAACATTCTTCTCACTCCTCCTTACTCAGATGGGGCAATTATATCAAGCTTTAGTCAAAGAGTAAATAGGCTTGGAGACTAATATCTTTTTATCACTCGACTAAGTTTGATTTATAGCCGACCATTTCGTAAAAATAAAAAGAGCGTTTCCGCTCTTTGTGTATCAATAGGTGCTAGCTCCTTTCTCTAGTTTGAAAGTCTGAAATTTCTTTTGGTAGGTTACTTTAATCGTCATATGAGAGTCCTCGTTTCTTTTTGATGACTCTAGTATAAGACCCAAACCTAAAAGCTAGCTTATAGATTTCTTAGAAAAGGCTTAATCCAGATGTTCTCTCTTTTCTAGATGAAGAACAATCATGCGCCATTCTGGATCCTCTTTCCAACCTTCTATCGAACTAATGTAGCTGGCAACCTTCCTGGCTTCTTCTAAAATCGGAAAATCTTCGATGATATCAGCCACCTGAAACTCTGGTAGCCCAGACTGTCTGGTTCCAAAAATCTCACCAGAACCCCGCATTTTCAAATCCTCCTCAGCAAGGACAAAGCCATTGGTGGTTTCTGTCATGATGCGCATGCGGTCTTTCCCTGACTCGGTCTTGGGATTGGCAACGAGAACCGCATAGGACTGCTTATCTCCACGACCGACACGACCTCTGAGCTGGTGAAGTTGACTAAGTCCGAAACGGTCAGCATCCATGATAATCATGACTGTCGCATTTGGCACATTTACCCCAACTTCGATAACCGTCGTAGAGACCAATATATCTGTCTTTCTATCTTTGAAATCCTGCATGATTTGGTCTTTTTCACCACTCTTCATCTTACCATGTAAAAGAGCCACTTCGGCCTTCCCTGCAAAATGAGCCGTCAACTCCTCTGATAAGGCAATGGCATTTTTCAGATCCAGAGGTTCTGATTCTTCAATCAAGGGAGAGATGACATAGGCTTGAGAACCTTTTTGAATTTCTCCTTCTAACCAAGTCAGTACCTGAGGTAGTTGTTCATGCTTGATCCAACGTGTCACAATGGGTTTCCGACCTGCGGGCATCTGGTCGATAATGGAAACATCCATATCTCCAAAGGCTGTGATGGCCAAGGTCCGTGGAATGGGAGTCGCCGTCATCATGAGGACGTCTGGATTGTCCCCTTTTTCCCGTAAAATCCGCCTTTGCCCCACACCAAAGCGATGCTGCTCATCGATGATAATCAAACCAAGACGAGCATAATCCACCCCATCCTGAATCAGAGCATGGGTTCCGATAATCAAATCAGCCTCACCCTTGGCAATGGTCTCTAAAACTTCTCTCTTTTCTGAAGCTTTTAAAGAACCTGTTAAGAGAGCGAGTTTCAACTCTGGAAAAAGGTTCTGCAAACTCTCAAAGTGTTGCTCAGCAAGGATTTCTGTTGGCACCATGAGGGCCGCCTGGTAGCCAGCCGTCACTGCCGCAAACATGGCCAAGCCAGCAACCACCGTTTTTCCGCTCCCCACATCTCCTTGGAGGAGTCGATTCATGTGGAGGTCGGACTTCATGTCGGACAAAATTTCCTGCAAACTCTTTTCCTGAGCTGGAGTCAGGGCAAAAGGCAGATTTTTTTTGACAGCCGTTACTTTTTCCTGAGACCAGTTCAGAACCAGACCGCTTCCCTGAACTCTATTTTCAGACTTGAGCGTCTGCAACTGCATTTGGAAGTAAAAAAGTTCCTCAAACTTGATACGACGAAGGGCCTGCTTGTATTCTGCCAAATCCTTAGGAAAATGCATGGTACGAACAGCCTGGCAACGGGACATGAGTTTGTATTTATCCAGTAAAGACTGGGGAAGATTTTCCTCTATCAAGAGGTCCAACCCCTGATCAAAGGCTATCTTAATGACCTTAACCAGCCCTGCCTGATTGATTCCTTGAGTCAGACGATAGACAGGCTGGAGGTCATCTTCAATCTGAGCAAGAACCTTCATCCCAGTCAGACTGGCCTTAGCACGATCCCATTTGCCAAAAACGGCAAGCGTTGCTCCCAATTCTATCTTATCAGCCAAATAAGGCTGGTTAAAGAAATTAACCGCAAAAACGACTTCTCCCTGCTTAAGGCTAAAACGCAAGCGATTACGCTTAAAACCATAATACTGGACACTAGCAGGAGTTACTACCTGACCAGAAAGAACAGCCTTTTCACCATCTTCCAGCTCTAGGACCTGCTTGGTCTTGAAATCTTCATAACGGAAAGGAAAGTAGAGCAAGAGGTCTTGCAAGTTTTCAATTCCTAGTTTGGCATATTTCTCTGCCGACTTTGGTCCCACACCAGGCAAGACATGCAAGGGTT
>NZ_KQ970759.1:79290-88900 GCF_001579175.1 Streptococcus oralis | reverse complement strand
TTTTAATAATATTCTCGTGGAATGCGATCGCTGAGAAGACAAACTACCTCATAGTTAATGGTTCCACGGTAAGCAGCTATCTGAGTTGCTGTGATTTCCTTGTCTCCGTCGGAGCCGATCAAGATTACCTTGGTTCCTAGCGGGTAAACCTTAGGCAATCGAATGGTGATTTGGTCCATCGAAACCCTGCCGACGATTGGGCAAGCTTGCCCATCCACCAAGACGGAGAAGTTCTGCATGTCTCTTGTCCAACCATCCGCATAGCCGATTGGTACCGTCGCAATGACTTGCTCACTATCCGCCTGATAAGTTGCTCCATAGCCCATGCAAGCTCCAGCTGGCACTGTTTTGACATGAACAAGGGCAGACTCCAAACTCAAGGCTGGTGTCAAATCATAGGGCAAGTCCAAGACCTCTCCACTAGGATTCAGGCCATACATGGCATCTCCCATACGGACTGCATTGAAAATGGTTTCTGCATGCCAGAGGGTCGTGGCAGAATTACTGGCATGGATCAGCTCTGGCACTTCTTTCATACTTGCCAAAATAGCTTTAAATCGTTCTAACTGGGTATTAAAATAGGCATCTGATTCTTCATCTGCAGTCGCAAAGTGGGTAAAAATCCCCTCAACACGAGCACCATGTTGCTTAAGCAAGGCTTGAGCCTGCTCAGCCTCACTGGCCTCTCGAAAACCAATCCGTCCCATTCCTGAATCAATCTTGAGGTGAACCGTTAAGCCAGATAAATTTGTCTCCCTAGCTAAGGGCGCTTTAATCCACTCCAGTCCAGCCACCGTCAAAGTGATATCGTATTCTTTAGCTAGGTCAATAGCTTCTATTTCAGAAACTCCTAAGATAAGGATTTTCTTGCTAACTCCAGCCTGACGAAGTTCAATAGCTTCATCAATATTGGAAACGCAAAAGCCGTCGACATCGTCTTGGATAGCTGTCGCAACAGCTACAGCACCATGTCCATAGGCATTGGCCTTGACCACTGCCCACTTGAGCGTTCCTTCAGGGATATGAGCTCCCATCTGTTGGATATTTTTTCGAATGGCTCCCAGACGAATCAGAGCCTTGGTCGGTCTATGTGGACTAGCTTTCATGATTTTCCTCCAAAATGACACTGGCTGTCACAAACTGCTCTGTGTGGCTGATCGATAGCCAAATCTTTCCTGAAAATGGTGCCTGACTAAAATAGGGAGCTCCTTTTTCATTGTTCAAGACTTCCAAATCCTGAAAGGTCAGTTTGCCAATACCCGTTCCCAGAGCCTTGGAAAAGGCTTCCTTAGCCGACCAACGACCAGCCAAATATTCGATTTGTCTGCGGCCTTTGAGACTGGTAAAGCGGTCCATTTCCTTAGTGGTCAGTACCCGCTTGGCAAATCCTGTGTGCCGTGTAACTGCGCGTTCTATCGAAGCCAATTCTTCGATGTCAATTCCATGTCCAACTATCATTCTCATCAAAAGGAGTTGAGATTCCCCCAACTCCATCCTTTTCACTTATTTTGTTAAGGTAGTGTAGATTTCTTCTACCAAGGCCACTGTATTTTCCCAACCTAGACAAGGGTCAGTAATAGAGCAACCAAAGACCTCTGGTTGGTTTTGGCGACCATCTGCTAGGTAAGATTCGATCATAAAGCCTCGAACCGTCTTTTTAATCTTTTCATTCCAATCACGATTCAGCAAGGCTTGGCGAACAATGCGGATTTGTTCCATGTACTGCTTACCCGAATTATCATGATTGGTATCGATGATGATAAAGGGATTTTCAAGTCCCATGGTTTCATAACGGTTGATAGCGTTTAAGAGGGTCTCATAGTAGAAGTTGGGTTCATTTTTTCCATATTCATTCATGGCGCCACGAAGGATCACGTGGGCCAAGGGATTTCCTGAAGTCTCCACTTCTTGGCCATGGTAAAGGAAGGTTTGCTTGTTTTGAGCTGCATAGATAGCATTAAACATAACCCCGAGGTTGCCAGATGTTGGATTTTTCATCCCAACTGGAGCATCAATCCCAGAGGCTACAAAGCGATGTTCCTGGTCTTCTACTGAACGAGCTCCTACAGCATGGTAGCTGACCAGATCATCGACCAAAATGAGATTTGACGGATAAAGCATCTCATCAGCTGTCGTCAAGCCCGTTTCGGTAATCACACGGTAGTGCAGCTGACGAACAGCTTGCAAACCATTGATGAGACTAGGAGCCTCGCTAGCATTTGGCTGGTGAATCAAGCCCTTATAGCCATCTCCATTGGTTCGAGGTTTAGCTGTATAGACACGCATGACGATAAAGATTTTATCCGCAACTTTTTTCTGCAAATCAGCTAAACGGTGGGCATATTCCAAAACAGCCTCTTCGTTGTCAGAAGAGCAAGGTCCCATCACCAAAAGGATTCGGTCGTCCTCACCCGAGATGATAGCTGCTAACTCTCGATCTCGCGCTTCCTTATAACGCAAGACTTCAGGTGACAGCTGAGTTGCAGCCTTTATTGCTTCAATATCTATTTCTTGACCTTTTTCGATAAATGCCATCTTATTCTCCTAGCGTTTGGTAGATTTCGCGAACAAGTACTTCCGTATTATCCCAGCCTAGACAAGGGTCCGTGATAGACTTGCCAAAAACTTCGGGTTCATTTTGACGTCCATCTTCTAGATAGGACTCAATCATAAAACCACGAACGTATTTCTTGATTTTCTCATTCCAGTCACGGTTAATCAAAGTCTGACGAACGATACGGATTTGATCCATGTACTGCTTGCCTGAATTATCATGATTGGTATCAATGATGATAAAGGGATTTTCCAAGCCCATCTTTTCATACTGATCAATGGTATCCACTAAATTGTCATAGTAGTAGTTGGGAATATTTTTCCCATATTCATTCAAGGCACCACGAAGAATGGCGTGGGACAAAGGATTTCCAGTCGTCTCCACCTCTTTGCCGAGGAAGAGAAAGCTCTGCTTATTTTGCGCCGCATAAATCCCATTAAACATAACATTGAGATTTCCAGATGTTGGATTTTTAAATCCTGTTGAGAAATCTGCTCCGCTCGCTACAAAACGGTGCTGTTGATCCTCTACAGAACGAGCTCCAACAGCCATATAAGAAATCAAATCATCCACCAAAGGAAGGTTTTCTGGGTATAGCATTTCATCAGCAGTTGTCATACCAGTCTCGGTAATCACACGATAGTGCAGTTGGCGAACAGCCTTGATTCCATTGATCAAACTAGGGGCTTCGGTCGCGTTTGGCTGGTGAATCAAGCCCTTATAGCCATCTCCATTGGTACGAGGTTTGGCTGTATAGACCCGCATGACCATAAAGATACGATCTTTGACTTCTTCTTGCAAGGCAGATAGACGCTTGGCATACTCGAGGACTGCCTCCTCATTATCAGATGAACATGGTCCAATCACCAAAAGAATACGCTGGTCTTCTCCACGGATGATGGCTTCTAGTTCTTGATCACGCTGGTATTTTTTCTCATAAGCCAAATCATCTAGTTTTGACAAGGCACGAACTTCTTCAATATTAATTTTAGGACTTTTAGCTTTAAATACCATGATTCATCTCCTTATAAAGCAAACGGACACCAAGTAAAAAATGATTTTCACCAGGTATCCGCCTGTATCTTATCTCATATTATTGTCTCTTTCCATGACAGTTTTTGAATTTCTTACCAGATCCACATGGACATTGGTCATTTCGTCCGATTTGGCTCAAGTCCAAATCTTCTGGAAGATTTGCCTGCTGAGCTGCGATATTACGAGTCGCAGTTGTACTGATATTGTGTTCAACTTGCGGACGTTCTTGTTCATGGATTTGTGCTTTCATCATCAAGCGGGTCACATCGAATTCAATCGATCCAATCATGTCGTTAAACATGCGGAAACCTTCTGCTTGGTATTCTACAACAGGGTTGTTTTGTGCATAACCACGAAGGCCAACAGCATTTCGCAACTGGTCAAGGGCATCGATATGATCTGTCCACTTGTTGTCTACAACACGAAGAATCAAGACTTTTTGGAATTCTTTCACTGCATCTTCGTCACGAAGCTTAGCAACTTGGCTATCGTAGACTTTCAATGCACGTTGGTATAGTTCATCCTTGATAGCTTGGTCTGACAAACCTTCTAGGTCTGAAAGTGAAATGGAATCTTCTGGAAGCAAGTTGTACTTCGCAAAGTTCAAGATTGCTTCGAGTTTTTCATCTTGTTTAGAACGAGCATGTGCATCCACGATACGGCCAATGGTACGACGGATCATAGCATGGATTTCAGGTGCCAAGTCACGATCTGCAGTAATGACATCATAACGTTGCGCATAGATAATCTCACGTTGTTCTCGCATAACGTCATCGTATTGAAGGACTTGTTTACGAGTGTCGTAGTTATTTCCTTCGACACGTTTTTGAGCTGCTTCAACTTGACGCGTTAACATGCGAGATTCGATGGCTTCGTCAGACATGTTGAGACGTTCAAAGACACCTTTCAAACGTTCTGAACCGAAACGTTTCATCAAATCATCTTCAAGAGACAAGTAGAATTGTGACTCACCTGGGTCTCCTTGACGTCCTGAACGCCCACGAAGCTGGTTATCAATACGGCGACTTTCGTGGCGCTCTGTACCGATGACACACAGTCCACCAAGTTCGCGAACCCCTTCACCAAGCTTAATGTCGGTACCACGACCGGCCATGTTGGTTGCAATAGTAACCGCACCACGTTGACCAGCGTTCATGATAATTTGAGCTTCTCTATAATGGTTTTTCGCATTCAAGACTTCGTGAGGAACGCCTGCTGCTACCAATTTCTTAGAAATATAATCACTGGTTTCAACGGCAACAGTACCAACCAAGACTGGTTGACCTTTTTGGTAACGCGCCTTCACATCCTCAATAACAGCCTTGAATTTGGCATCGATACTTGCATAGAGAAGGTCTGAATGGTCAATACGTTGGATTGGACGGTTAGTAGGGATTGGGATAACACGAATGTTATAGATTTCACGGAACTCTTCTTCTTCTGTTTTACCAGTACCTGTCATACCTGCCAATTTCTTATACATACGGAAGAGGTTTTGGTAGGTAATAGAAGCCGAAGTCTTGGTCTCGTCTTGGATTGGCACACCTTCTTTGGCTTCGATGGCTTGGTGCAAGCCATCAGAGTAACGACGACCTTCCATGGTACGACCTGTAAATTGGTCGACAATCAAGATTTCCTGCTCTTCACTAACCACATAGTCGATATCAAGAATCATGATATAGTTGGCACGGAGAGCATTGTCAACAAAGTGTGTAAGAGCTACGTTTTCGATATCGTAGAGATTATCAAGTTTGAAGTAGCTTTCTGCCTTGTCAATACCAGAATCAGACAAACCGATCGTCTTAGACTGCACGTCAATGATATAGTCGTCCTTGTCCAAAGACTTCACAAAGTGGTCTGCCATATGGTAGAGTTGGCTTGTTTCAACTGCGTTGGCACCTGAAACGATCAAAGGAGTACGGGCTTCGTCGATCAAAATTGAGTCAACCTCATCGACCAAGGCATAATTGAGTGGACGTTGCACCATGTTTTCTGCACGAACGACCATGTTGTCACGAAGGTAGTCGAAACCAATCTCTGAGTTTGTTGAGTAGGTAATATCGCAAAGGTAAGCCTCTTTTTTCTCCATTGGAGATTTAGCTGCCAAGTTGATCCCTACTGACAGACCGAGCCATGAGTAGAGCTCACCCATCTCAGTCGCATCACGTTCTGTTAGGTATTCATTGACTGTAACTACGTGAACCCCTTTACCTGCAAGGGCATTGAGGTATACTGGCATGGTCGCTGTCAAGGTCTTCCCTTCACCGGTACGCATCTCAGGAACGTCACCATGGTGAAGAACAATCCCACCCATGACCTGAACCTTATAAGGGAAAAGCCCAAGGACACGTTTTGCAGCTTCACGAACTACCGCAAAAGCCTCATATAATAATGAATCAAGTGATTCACCCTTGTTGTAACGTTCTTTAAATTCGTCAGTCTTTGCTTTTAGTTCTTCGTCTGACATCGCAGCCATTTGGCTCTCATAGTTAAGAACCTTATCAGCCATCTTTTCCAGACGACGAAGTTCTCCTTTATCATTTTCAATAATCGTTTTTAAAATATTAGCCATGATTTTCCTTACTTTTTATTCTGAATATTTTAGAATGTTCTTTTAATTTTAGCATATTTACCATTATTTTTCAAGAAAGAATCCTTAATTTACAACGGAAAAGGCCAGCTGAAATTCAGCTTTTTTTGCATCAATCTTCTGTTGCTATTTTTTTGTTTTTTGTTCGAGATGCATGCTTGATGATCCAGGCACAACTTGGGCTTACATCCTCCTTCTGCCAAGTTTGAAGTATCCTTTCAAACTTATCGGGTGCTTCCTTATATAAATCATTTAAATTATTGGCTACGCTTTTTTGAATGGACTTGTCTCTATCATCCTTTAGATTGGTCAGAATCGTGGTGAAATCCTCAAGATAATCTAACACCACGGTTTGTCTCTTAGCCCAAGGTAGACGGATACGCATACATTCGCTGGCAAGTCTGCGAACGCGCAAATTTTCATCCTGACTCCATTCTAACAGCAAGGCTATTGTAGCCTTAGGATAGCGAGCCAGTAAGGGTCTCATGGAAAATTCTCCCGTAAACCGCTTGGTGAGTTCCTTACTAAAGGCCGCGCTCAATTCAAATTCCTTGTCTCCATATAGCTCTACATATTTGCCGATTGGCCAAAGCCAATACCCTTCTGAAAACATGCCTAAACCACCCTCTAACTCAGGACCTAAAATTTTCTCAAAAACCTTGAGAGAGTCCTGATAAGATAGGGGGAGACATTCTTTGATACTTTTAGCCAAGAGTTCTTGACGTTGGCTAAACTCCAACTCTTCCAAGTCTTTTTCTAGCAACAAGCTGAATTTTTGTCCATCAAAGGCAGGGGACGCTTCTTGCAACCGTCGACTCAAATCCCTAGCATAAGCCAAGTCATAATAATCCTTTACTTTTTTCGCCATTTTTAAATTCCTTAATCTTCTGTTTACGGAACTTATTATATCATATAGATAGCTCGTCAACAAAATCATTTTCACTTCTCAAACTATTTTGTCAAGAAAGTAAAAAGGACTAGAAGCTCGTCTAGTCCTTCAATTTTTAATGTTTAATTTCCCAAAAATGCTGGCAATAAGGCAAAGTACAAAAAGAGATTGATCCAGAAGGCCATGCAAAATAGCACTCCAAAGATAAAGAGACTGATCTTTTTAATCAGTATGGAGTATAGAATGGATAAAACACCAAAGACCACGAAGAGTTTTTTCATAACGAAATAATAAATTGAAACTCCTCCTATATGCCAACTCCAAGGAAGAAAAAATACGAGCAACCAGAGAAAGCAAATTGCAAGAATATAGACTTTGTAATAGTTATTCATAAACTGCCTTACCTTTGACATCTTAAACCTCCTCTAAAAATTAGCTATTCTGTGATGAGTCTCTGTTATTGATCTGTCTCAGCTTGAACATTCTCTTCAGGCAGACATAGACTTTCCAGTCATTCACGAGAGATAAAAAGACTAAAAGAATCCATATCCCCCATCTTGTTAGATCCATGGGATTTTTCAACACAAAATTGAAAATTAAAAATGAAAAAATTGTAAAAGCGATACTAAACAAAGCCCACAAAGGGAGATAAATCCAGTAAAAGTAATAGAAAAACGCGAAATATTTACTATCTTTATCCGCCTTCTCAATCCAATGAAAAAAATAAAAGTAAGGTGACAAAATTAATAGTTGCAGAAGTCTTTCTAGCATAGCTTTCTCCAAGATTTCTTTTTATTTTATTATACCAAAAAAACCTGGAAAAGGTTTTCCAGGTTTGAGTTTGAAATCACTAGTCACGCTAGAGAAATCCCTTTTTTCATAAGCTGATTCACTTTATTGACTAGATGAAGATGTTCCAAAATCGACCTTAGGAACTGTCTTGGCTTCTTCTGTTTCTTTGAAGGTTTCAGCTTCTTTAAAGTTCATCATATTCGCAAAGAGCACGGTTGGAAAACTTCTCCGTTTTTGATTGTACTCGGCTGCAACTTTGTTATAGTCCTTACGTGCTACAAAGATACGATTTTCACTTCCTGAAAGTTCCACCATTAGTTGCTCAACATTTTGATTACTCTTGAGTTCTGGATAATTCTCCGTCAAGGAAATCAAGCGAGAAAGAGCGGAGCTCAATTCTCCCTGAGCCTTTTGGTTTTCTTCCGAAGTTACTGAGCTACTACCGATTTTAGCTCTAGCATCGGCAATCTTGGTAAAGACTTCGGTTTCATGATTCATTTGTCCTTTGACGGACTCCACCAAGTTACCAATCAAGTCCGAACGACGTTGGAGGGCTGTCGATACATCTGCCTGAGCCTGCTCCACCTTGGTTTGCTCAGCTACCAAACCGTTATAGGTCGTCACTGCGGAACAACTTCCCAGAACTAGTAGTCCAAAGAAAATCGCCACTATTGAGAGAATTACTTTATTTTGTTTCATACCAAAACCTTAACACTTTCTTTTATCAACTTTTCTGAGAAAATACTCAGATTTCAAATCAATTTCCCAAACTTTGTTTTTAATTAAGGAGTGAACTGTTGCAAAGGAGTCACCTTACTGCATGGAGAAATTGGTTTGAGCAATATACAATCACTCACCAGTCATCAGACGAACCGCCACCATCAAAACCACCGCCGTCCCAGCCTCCAGATGAATCGGAGCCTGAGTCAGACCAAGAGGATCCTGAATCTGATGAGTCACCGCCCCACCAGCCTCCGCCAGAATCATCTCCACTAGAACCACCACGACCTCCAAATATAAACCCAATGATCATCAAGATGAAGTAAATGAGAACTCCAAATCCGATAACTCCGTCATCGAAGCTACTTTTTCGATGCCGTTTCGAAGATTGACTCCCAGCGGTATACTTTTCAATTTCTCTTAGACGACTAGAATTAGTAGCATAGTCGTAACTACTTTTAGAACTTGAAGCAGGTGTACTCGATCCACTATAGAACATGTAGTTGAGATTATTGACTATTGAGAGAACACCCTTGTTATAGTCACCATTTTTAAAGTAAGGGCGTGCTGTTGTCAAGAACCTGTGAGTCTGATAGTCTGTGATTTTACTGGCCACATTATTACTGGTTTCAATCCGTGATTTTCTATCTTGGACTGCTACCACAATCAAGACACCGTGATTGTCTCCCGAGTAGCCAATTTTCCAAGCTCTAGCTGTTTCGTTGGCGACTGTTTCAATTGTTTCTCCATCTAGGCTTTTCACAACGTAAACACCCATCTGGAATTTTTCTGATTTTTTACTATTGACATTATTCAATTCCCGAATCTGACTTATAGTCTCATCCGTTAGATAGTGATCCGGGTCATAAATCCCGTACTCAGGTTTTTCAGGTGCTGTGAATGCTGACAAGAAGAGAAAAACCATCAGCAATCCAAGCAAACGAACCAACAAACTATGTTTAAATAATCTGCTTCTTTTCATAATAACCTCCCTGATAAAGGAAAATTGATTTAAGGAATTATAGCATTT
>NZ_KQ970759.1:64325-79029 GCF_001579175.1 Streptococcus oralis | reverse complement strand
TAGGAAAATGATTGAATTTTGATGACAGATTTTTCCTTCGATTTGACAGGAGTTTTTCACCTATTTTATAGAAAAAATAGCATAAAAATCTAGTTATCCGCATAAAAACTGGACTTATCACACTTTATCAAGGTCAAAACCACTCAATTTACTACTAATTTACTACTTATGGATGAGCTTTGATACGACGATTTATCCTTGAAAAGTGAAGATATAAAGATACTTCCAATAAAATTTGAATATTTAATAGGTAGACACTTCAAAAAATGAGGTGTCTATTTTTTTACCCGATTTTGAAAGGAAGTGAACTTATGAAAACAAAAAATCAAGAATCAAAAGGTCGTTCCCCACTCTTTAAGACCATCAAACATTCATTCAGCCAATAAAAAAGAAAGGATAGGTAAAAATATGGAACTTAAATTTGTGATTCCCAACATGGAAAAAACATTCGGCAATTTAGAATTTGCTGGCGAGGATAAAGTCGTTCAGCGAAGAATCAACGGACGGCTAACTGTCTTATCAAGAAGCTATAATCTCTATTCTGATGTTCAAAGAGCAGATGATATTGTGGTGGTGCTTCCTGCTGAAGCTGGCGAAAAACATTTCGGCTTTGAGGAACGTGTGAAGTTAGTCAATCCACGTATTACCGCAGAGGGCTACAAAATCGGCACTCGTGGTTTTACAAATTACCTTTTACATGCTGACGACATGATAAAAGAATAAAGAAAGAGAGGAAAAATGATGAGATTAGCAAATGGCATTGTATTAGATAAAGACACGACTTTTGGAGAATTGAAATTCTCTGCTCTACGTCGTGAAGTGAGAATCCAAAATGAAGACGGGTCGGTTTCAGATGAAATCAAGGAACGTACCTATGACTTAAAATCCAAAGGACAAGGACGCATGATTCAAGTAAGTATTCCTGCCAGCGTGCCTTTGAAAGAGTTTGATTATAACGCACGGGTGGAACTTATCAATCCCATTGCGGACACCGTTGCTACTGCCACCTATCAAGGAGCAGATGTTGACTGGTATATCAAGGCAGACGATATTGTGCTGACAAAGGATTCTAGTTCATTCAAAGCTCAACCACAAGCAAAGAAAGAACCGACACAAGACAAATAGTCGCTAGGTAGAAAGGAGACTTTTTCGCATGAAACAGCGTGGTAAAAGGATTCGCCCATCTGGTAAAGATTTAGTCTTTCATTTTACGATAGCGTCACTCCTGCCTGTTTTCCTGCTGGTTGTCGGACTGTTTCATGTGAAGACAATCCAGCAGATCAACTGGCAGGATTTTAACCTATCACAAGCAGATAAGATTGACATTCCCTATTTAATTATCAGTTTCAGTGTCGCAATTCTTATCTGCTTGCTGGTAGCGTTTGTATTCAAACGGGTTCGCTATGATACGGTTAAACAACTTTACCACCGTCAAAAACTGGCAAAGATGATACTTGAAAACAAGTGGTATGAATCTGAACAGGTCAAAACAGAGGGTTTCTTTAAAGATAGTGCTGGTCGTACAAAGGAAAAGATAACCTACTTCCCTAAAATGTATTATCGACTTAAAAATGGCTTGATACAGATACGGGTGGAAATCACGCTGGGAAAATATCAAGACCAACTCTTACACTTGGAAAAGAAATTAGAGAGTGGCTTGTACTGTGAGCTGACGGATAAAGAGTTAAAGGATTCCTATGTGGAATATACTTTGCTCTATGACACCATAGCCAGTCGTATTTCTATTGATGAAGTAGAAGCTAAAGATGGTAAACTTCGCTTAATGAAAAACGTATGGTGGGAATATGATAAGCTCCCTCATATGTTGATTGCTGGTGGTACAGGTGGCGGTAAAACTTACTTTATACTGACACTGATTGAAGCCTTGCTTCATACAGATTCAAAACTGTATATTCTTGACCCGAAAAATGCTGATCTTGCGGACTTAGGTTCTGTGATGGCAAATGTCTACTATAGAAAAGAAGACTTGCTTTCTTGCATTGAAACATTCTATGAAGAAATGATGAAACGTAGTGAGGAAATGAAGCAGATGAAGAACTATAAGACTGGCAAAAATTATGCTTACTTAGGTCTCCCGGCACACTTCTTAATCTTTGATGAATACGTCGCTTTCATGGAAATGCTGGGAACAAAAGAAAACACCGCAGTTATGAATAAGCTGAAACAGATTGTCATGTTAGGTCGTCAAGCTGGCTTCTTTCTAATACTGGCTTGTCAACGTCCAGACGCAAAATATTTAGGCGACGGAATCCGTGATCAGTTTAATTTCAGAGTGGCTTTAGGTCGTATGTCTGAAATGGGCTATGGCATGATGTTTGGCAGTGACGTACAAAAGGATTTCTTCTTAAAGCGAATCAAAGGTCGTGGCTATGTTGATGTAGGAACAAGTGTCATATCAGAGTTTTATACTCCCCTTGTACCAAAAGGATATGATTTCTTGGAGGAAATTAAAAAGTTATCCAACAGCAGACAGTCCACGCAGGCGACGTGCGAAGCGGAAGTCGCAGGTGTGGACTGATCTTGCTGGCTGGTGTGGCAATAGCCACGCCAGCACTTAACCCCCCGTTTCTAACAGGGGGGTACAAATCGACAGGAAACAGTCAAAAAAACATTAGAAAATCCTTTGGTTACAAGGGATTTACAAAATTTCAGCGTATGTCAAATGGGCTTTAAAAGTTGACATACGCCTTTTTGATTGGAGGGATTTTTACTGAATGAACAAACTTGGTTACAGCATTTAAAAGAAAAACGCTTGGCTTATGGACTATCTCAAAACCGTTTAGCTGTTGCGACTGGTATTACAAGGCAGTATCTAAGCGATATTGAAACAGGAAAAGTCAAGCCATCAGAGGATTTACAGCAGTCCCTTTGGGAAGCTCTGGAACGCTTCAATCCCGACGCTCCCCTTGAAATGCTGTTTGATTATGTAAGAATTCGCTTTCCGACAACAGACGTACAGCAGGTGGTCGAAAACATCTTACAACTGAAACTGTCCTATTTTCTTCATGAGGACTATGGTTTCTATTCTTATTCAGAGCATTATGCTTTAGGCGACATATTCGTCCTTTGCTCCCATGAACTGGACAAAGGAGTTCTGGTGGAATTGAAAGGTCGTGGGTGCAGACAATTTGAAAGCTATCTTCTGGCACAACAAAGAAGCTGGTATGAGTTCTTTATGGACGTTTTGGTGGCTGGCGGTGTGATGAAACGCCTTGACCTTGCCATTAACGATAAGACAGGGATTTTAAATATCCCTGTACTCACTGAAAAGTGCCAACAGGAAGAATGTATCTCCGTCTTCCGCAGTTTTAAAAGCTATCGCAGTGGCGAACTGGTACGCAAAGAGGAAAAGGAATGTATGGGAAACACCCTCTATATCGGTTCATTACAAAGTGAAGTTTATTTCTGTATCTATGAAAAGGACTACGAGCAGTACAAGAAAAATGATATTCCCATTGAAGACGCAGAAGTAAAAAACCGTTTTGAGATTCGATTGAAAAATGAGCGTGCCTATTATGCAGTCCGTGATTTACTCGTCTATGACAATCCAGAGCATACCGCCTTTAAAATTATCAATCGGTATATCCGTTTTGTAGATAAAGACGATTCCAAACCTCGTTCTGATTGGAAACTGAATGAAGAATGGGCTTGGTTTATTGGGAACAATCGTGAACGATTAAAACTAACCACAAAACCAGAGCCTTACTCCTTCCAAAGGACGCTGAACTGGCTATCTCATCAAGTTGCCCCGACCTTAAAGGTTGCGATTAAACTTGATGAAATCAACCAGACGCAGGTTGTAAAAGACATTCTCGACCATGCGAAACTGACAGACCGACACAAGCAGATTTTGAAGCAACAGTCAGTAAAAGAACAGGACGTGATAACAACAAAAAAAGGATATAATGGGAGATAAGACGGTTCGTGTTCGTGCTGACTTGCACCATATCATAAAAATCGAAACAGCAAAGAATGGCGGAAACGTAAAAGAAGTTATGGAAATAAGACTTAGAAGCAAACTTAAGAGTGTGTTGATAGTGCATTATCTTAAAATTTTGTATAATAGGAATTGAAGTTAAATTAGATGCTAAAAATTTGTAATTAAGAAGGAGAGATTACATGAACAAAAATATAAAATATTCTCAAAACTTTTTAACGAGTGAAAAAGTACTCAACCAAATAATAAAACAATTGAATTTAAAAGAAACCGATACCGTTTACGAAATTGGAACAGGTAAAGGGCATTTAACGACGAAACTGGCTAAAATAAGTAAACAGGTAACGTCTATTGAATTAGACAGTCATCTATTCAACTTATCGTCAGAAAAATTAAAACTGAATACTCGTGTCACTTTAATTCACCAAGATATTCTACAGTTTCAATTCCCTAACAAACAGAGGTATAAAATTGTTGGGAATATTCCTTACCATTTAAGCACACAAATTATTAAAAAAGTGGTTTTTGAAAGCCGTGCGTCTGACATCTATCTGATTGTTGAAGAAGGATTCTACAAGCGTACCTTGGATATTCACCGAACACTAGGGTTGCTCTTGCACACTCAAGTCTCGATTCAGCAATTGCTTAAGCTGCCAGCGGAATGCTTTCATCCTAAACCAAAAGTAAACAGTGTCTTAATAAAACTTACCCGCCATACCACAGATGTTCCAGATAAATATTGGAAGCTATATACGTACTTTGTTTCAAAATGGGTCAATCGAGAATATCGTCAACTGTTTACTAAAAATCAGTTTCATCAAGCAATGAAACACGCCAAAGTAAACAATTTAAGTACCATTACTTATGAGCAAGTATTGTCTATTTTTAATAGTTATCTATTATTTAACGGGAGGAAATAATTCTATGAGTCGCTTTTTTAAATTTGGAAAGTTACACGTTACTAAAGGGAATGGAGATAAATTATTAGATATACTACTGACAGCTTCCAAGAAGCTAAAGAGGTCCCTAGCGCCTACGGGGAATTTGTATCGATAAGGGGTACAAATTCCCACTAAGCGCTCGGGACCCCTTGTAGGAAAATGTCCTAAGTGGGATATCTGTCAACTGGTATGGTTGACTAAAAATACTTCCTACGAAAATGTAGGGGGTATTTTTTTACGAAAAAATACAATCGATTCTTAAAAAGAAAAATTTTTGATTGGCAAAACCATAACAAGTTCGTTTTAGGGTTTTGATTTTGCGATTGATGCCTTCTAAAGGACCATTAGAGTATTCAAATTTAGCGCTATTTAAGACATATTTTCTGTTTTGACGAAGGGTTTGAATAGCAGTATCCATTTCTGTATTGGTTTTTTGGTAGTCTAAGATGGTTGACTCTAGTAATTCACTATTGCGCTCGTTTAGGGCTTTCGTGATATCTTGGTAAGTTTGGTATACTTCAGCGAACTTGGAAAATTTACTAGTAATGAGATCAACAGCATTTTGGCGAGTCATATATTGTTTAACGCCGCGAAGAAAAACTACTTCTTCAGGGTGAAGATCTTCAGCTTTTTTATGGAATAGCTTCCAATGTGACTTCATAATTTTATATTCTTGGCTCTGTTTATCAAGTTGCTTTAGGATAGAGATACGACAATTGTCCAAAGCGCGACCAGCTAATTGTACAAGGTGGAAGCGATCAATAATGATATTGGCATTAGGGAAAAGGCGATAGATAAAACTTTGATATTGAGCATTTAAATCAATTACAACTGATTGAACGCATTCGCGTTCGGCTTTTGAATAACGACTTTCAAAATAATCAACAATGGTAGGTGATAGACGATCCTGTAACTTTGTGACAATTTGGTGGGTTTCAGCGTCACAACAGATAAAGGACATCACAGACTTAATTGAACGAAACTCGTCAAAACATAGATGCTTAGGCAACTTAGCCACACGATAGTGTGGTTCCATGCGCTCTAAGATTGTTCGACGAACACTGCTAGGAGAGCAGTGACACATTTCAGCAATAAGCTGACCAGATAAGCCTTTACGAGCTAAAAGCATGATTTGATTTTTGAGATCACTGGATAAGGTTTGATTTTCTTTGGTTAAATTAGTAATAGCACCAAAAGTAGTATGGCATGATTTACATTTATAGCGTTGTTTACGAAGCTCTAGTTCATATCTTCTCCCATTTAAACTTGCCAGTCGTACATGAGTTTTGCGAAAGCCATCCTTATTAACTGTGGGAAAGCCACAGTTACGACAACGATTAATCGGATAAGAAAGAGTAGCTGTTATTAGCGTTATATACTCTTTAACAGAATCGTTGTTGTGTTCAGCTTCTTCAACAGAAATAATTTTAATATTTTTATCTTTAATTCCAAGAATATTTAGGATAGAATCATTATGGGACATTTGTTTAACCTTCTTTCATGATTTTTGTGGTGAATTGATTGTATAACGAGGGGACAGCAAATGTCCTCTTTTTTGTATAAAAAAATCTGGCATGGAATCTCTATCCATACCAGAAAGTGTATACCCCAAAAAAATAACTCAAATACAAATTCATTGAATATAGAGAGGAGAACATTTTTATGAATTTTGGACAAAACCTTTATAACTGGTTTCTATCAAACGCTCAATCACTGGTGCTTTTAGCAATCGTTGTGATTGGCTTGTATCTTGGCTTCAAGCGTGAGTTTAGCAAACTGATTGGCTTTTTAATTATTGCGATTATTGCGGTTGGCTTAGTCTTCAACGCTGCTGGAGTAAAAGACATTTTACTAGAGCTATTCAATCGCATTATTGGTGCTTAAATAAAACCGTTCTTTTGTGGAATATAAGTGGTTTTCTTATGTTCCGCAAAGGAATGGTACACCAAACGAAGTGCGGTAGGGATTTTTGAATCTCTACAAAGAAAGGACGTGAATATATGGACGATATGCAAGTCTATATTGCGAATTTAGGCAAATACAATGAGGGCGAATTGGTCGGTGCGTGGTTTACCTTTCCCATTGACTTTGAGGAAGTCAAAGAGAAAATCGGCTTGAATGATGAATATGAGGAATACGCCATTCATGACTACGAGTTACCCTTTACGGTTGACGAATACACTTCCATTGGCGAACTCAATCGACTATGGGAAATGGTATCGGAATTACCCGAAGAATTACAATCGGAGCTATCTGCTCTGCTCACTCATTTTTCAAGCATTGAAGAACTAAGCGAACATCAAGAGGATATTATCATTCATTCCGATTGTGATGATATGTATGACGTGGCACGCTACTACATTGAAGAAACGGGTGCTTTAGGCGAAGTACCAGCTAGTCTTCAAAACTATATTGATTATCAAGCCTATGGTCGGGATTTAGACCTTTCAGGAACGTTTATCTCAACCAATCATGGGATTTTTGAAATCGTCTATTAAATCTGTCGGTACATTACTACTGGCAGATTTTCTATTTTACGGGGTGGCTCAATCAGCTACCCCTATTTTTTATGAAAGGATTGATTACATGAAGAAAATACGAAGCTATACCAGTATCTGGTCTGTGGAAAAGGTACTGTATTCTATCAATGATTTTAGACTTCCGTTTCCCATAACCTTTACGCAAATGACATGGTTTGTCGTGTCACTCTTTGCAGTGATGATACTTGGCAACTTGCCCCCTCTTTCCATGATAGAGGGAGCATTTCTCAAATACTTTGGGATTCCTGTGGCTTTCACATGGTTTATGTCTACAAAAACTTTTGATGGTAAAAAGCCTTATGGATTTTTGAAGTCTGTCATTGCTTATGCACTGCGACCAAAGCTGACCTATGCAGGAAAAAAAGTAACGCTTGGCAGAAACCAGCCACAAGAAGCCATTACAGCAGTTAGGAGTGAATTTTATGGCATATCCAATTAAATACATTGAAAACAATCTCGTCTGGAATAAAGACGGGGAATGTTATGCTTACTATGAGCTTGTTCCTTACAATTACTCATTTCTAAGTCCAGAACAGAAAATACAAGTGCATGATTCTTTCAGACAGCTTATCGCACAAAATCGTGATGGCAAAATTCATGCTTTACAAATCAGTACAGAATCCAGCATACGTTCTGCACAAGAGCGTTCCAAAAATGAAGTCACTGGCAAGCTCAAAGCGGTTGCCTATGACAAAATCGACCAACAGACAGACGCTTTAATATCCATGATTGGCGAAAATCAAGTGAACTACCGTTTCTTTATCGGCTTTAAGTTGCTTCTCAACGATCAGGAGTTTTCTATGAAAAGTCTTACCGTTGAAGCAAAAAATGCTTTGTCTGATTTTGTCTATGATGTGAACCATAAGCTGATGGGCGATTTTGTTAGTATGAGTAATGATGAAATCCTGCGTTTTCAGAAGATGGAAAAGCTCTTAGAAAATAAAATCTCTCGTCGTTTCAAAATCCGCAGGTTAGATAAGGACGACTTCGGCTATCTGATTGAACACCTTTACGGACAGACAGGCACTGCCTATGAAGAGTATGAGTACCATCTATCAAAGAAAAAGCTGGATAATGAAACGCTGATTAAATACTATGACTTGATTAAGCCTACTCGCTGTTTGGTGGAAGAAAAACAGCGATATTTGAAAATCCAGCAGGAAGATGAAACCGTCTATGTAGCTTACTTTACCATTAACAGCATTGTCGGAGAACTGGACTTCCCGTCCTCTGAAATCTTCTACTACCAGCAACAGCAATTTACATTCCCGATTGATACGTCAATGAATGTGGAAATTGTAGCGAATCGTAAAGCCCTATCTACTGTCCGCAATAAAAAGAAAGAACTGAAAGACTTGGATAACCACGCTTGGCAAAGTGATAATGAAACCAGCTCCAATGTGGCGGAAGCTCTGGAAAGTGTGAATGAGCTGGAAACCAATTTAGACCAAAGCAAGGAATCTATGTACAAGCTGTCTTATGTGGTAAGGGTATCAGCAAATGATCTTGACGAACTCAAACGTCGTTGTAATGAAGTGAAAGATTTTTATGACGATTTAAGCGTAAAACTGGTACGACCATTTGGGGATATGCTCGGCTTACATGAAGAATTTTTACCTGCCAGCAAGCGTTATATGAATGATTATATTCAATACGTGACCTCTGATTTCCTCGCTGGTTTAGGTTTTGGTGCTACTCAAATGCTGGGGGAAAATGAGGGGATTTATGTTGGCTACAGCTTAGATACTGGACGCAATGTCTATCTGAAACCTGCTCTTGCCAGTCAAGGGGTTAAGGGTTCAGTAACCAATGCGTTAGCGTCGGCTTTTGTTGGTTCGCTGGGTGGTGGTAAATCCTTTGCGAATAACCTTATCGTCTATTATGCGGTGCTTTATGGGGCACAAGCAGTGATTGTAGACCCAAAAGCAGAACGTGGCAGATGGAAAGAAACCTTGCCAGAGATTTCCCATGAAATCAATATCGTCACTCTGACTTCTGATGAGAAAAACAAAGGCTTACTTGACCCTTATGTGATTATGAAAAATCCCAAAGATTCTGAATCACTGGCTATTGATATTCTGACATTCCTTACGGGGATTTCCTCTCGTGATGGGGAACGCTTCCCAATCCTTAGAAAAGCCATTCGTGCAGTAACCAATAGTGAAGTACGAGGGTTGATGAAAGTGATTGAGGAATTACGGGTTGAGAATACGCCACTAAGTACCAGTATAGCCGACCATATCGAAAGTTTTACAGACTATGACTTTGCACATTTATTATTCAGTAATGGTTATGTGGAGCAGTCTATCAGCTTAGAAAAACAACTGAACATTATACAGGTTGCGGACTTGGTACTTCCCGACAAGGAAACTTCCTTTGAGGAATATACCACTATGGAGCTTTTATCCGTTGCTATGCTGATTGTCATTAGTACCTTTGCTTTAGACTTTATCCATACAGACCGAAGCATTTTCAAGATTGTAGATTTAGACGAAGCATGGAGCTTTTTACAGGTAGCACAAGGAAAAACACTATCTATGAAGCTGGTTCGGGCTGGTCGTGCTATGAACGCTGGGGTATATTTCGTGACCCAAAATACAGACGACCTCTTAGATGAAAAACTGAAAAATAACCTCGGCTTAAAATTTGCATTTCGTTCCACTGACCTTAACGAGATTAAAAAGACCTTAGCCTTTTTTGGTGTAGACCCAGAGGACGAAAACAATCAGAAGCGATTGCGTGATTTGGAAAACGGGCAATGCCTTATCAGTGATTTATATGGTCGTGTCGGTGTGATACAGTTCCACCCTGTATTTGAAGAACTGCTCCATGCCTTTGATACCAGACCACCTGTGCGAAAAGAGGTGTAAATGTGAAACCATCAATAGTAAACAGAATAAAATCAAACTGGACGCTGAAACGTCTAGGTAAAGTGGCAATGACAGTGGCTTTCACACTTGTGATTGCCATTTTTCTTTTAGCCATGCTGGGAACGGTGGTTCAAGCTGCGGGCTTGGTAGATGATACGGTCAATGTGGCAAATGAATACAGCCGATACCCACTTGAAAACTATCAACTGGATTTTTATGTGGATAATAGCTGGGGCTGGCTTCCGTGGAACTGGTCGGACGGGATTGGAAAACAGGTCATGTATGGACTATATGCCATTACCAATTTTATTTGGACAATCAGTTTGTATGTTTCCAATGCGACAGGTTACTTAGTACAGGAAGCCTATTCCTTAGACTTCATTTCCGCTACAGCAGATTCCATTGGTAAGAATATGCAGACCTTAGCTGGTGTGAGTGCAAACGGATTTTCAACAGAGGGTTTCTATGTTGGATTCCTCTTACTCTTGATTTTGGTTCTTGGGGTTTATGTTGCCTATACGGGACTGATAAAGAGAGAAACCACAAAGGCAATTCATGCCATTATGAATTTTGTGCTGGTGTTTATCCTATCGGCTTCCTTTATTGCCTACGCTCCCGACTACATTAAAAAAATCAATGACTTTTCATCAGACATCAGTAATGCCAGTTTATCACTTGGCACGAAGATTGTCATGCCCCATTCCGATAGTCAAGGCAAGGACAGCGTGGACTTAATCAGAGATAGCCTGTTTTCCATACAGGTTCAGCAACCGTGGCTACTGCTTCAATACAACAGTTCAGACATTGAAAGTATCGGTATTGACCGTGTGGAAAGCCTGCTCTCCACCAGCCCAGATTCCAACAATGGCGAAGACAGAGAAAAAATTGTTGCGGAAGAAATTGAAGACAGAAGCAATACCAATCTAACCATTACAAAGACCATTAACCGTTTAGGTACAGTCTTCTTCCTATTTGTCTTCAATATTGGGATTTCCATATTTGTATTCCTATTAACAGGAATCATGATTTTCTCGCAGGTACTTTTTATCATCTATGCTATGTTTCTGCCTGTGAGCTTTATTTTAAGCATGATTCCATCATTTGATGGTATGTCAAAACGAGCCATAACAAAGCTCTTTAATACCATTTTGACACGAGCTGGAATCACATTGATTATTACGACAGCATTTAGTATTTCAACCATGCTCTATACCTTATCGGCTGGTTATCCGTTCTTTTTGATTGCTTTTCTACAGATTGTGACCTTTGCAGGAATCTACTTCAAGCTGGGCGATTTAATGAGTATGTTTTCTCTACAGAGTAACGATTCTCAAAGTGTGGGAAGTCGTGTGATGAGAAAACCTCGTATGCTTATGCACGCTCACATGCACCGTCTACAGCGGAAACTTGGACGTTCCATGACTACTCTAGGGGCTGGGTCTGCCATTGTTACAGGTAAAAAAGGACAGTCGGGTTCGGGGAGTTCTGCAAGGACACAAGCAGATCACTCCCGACCAGACGGAAAGGAAAAATCAACACTTGGAAAACGTATCGGTCAAACCATCGGTACAGTAGCTGATACCAAAGACAGAATGGTAGACACTGCTAGTGGTTTGAAAGAACAGGTTAAAGATTTGCCGACCAATGCAAGATATGCAGTATATCAAGGAAAATCCAAAGTAAAAGAGAATGTCCGTGATTTAACCAGTAGTATTTCTCAAACCAAAGCGGACAGAGCCAGTGGACGCAAGGAACAGCAGGAACAAAGGCGAAAAACCATTGCGAAGCGTCGCTCTGAAATGGAACAGGTCAAACAGAAAAAACAGCCTGCTTCTTCTGTTCATGAAAGACCGACTACAAGACAAGAACAATATCATGATGAACAGACCTCAAAACAGTCTAATATTCAGACTTCATATAAGGAATCTCAACAAGCCAAACAAGAGCGTCCAGCAGTTAAGTCCGATTTTTCAAGTCCAAAAGTGGAACGCCAAGGCAATACCGTTCAAGAAAAAACCGTTCAAAAGCCAGCAACTTCAACCACTACAGCAGATAGAACTTCACAACGTCCAATCACAAAAGAACGTCCGTCTACTGTTCAAAGAGTACCACTACAAAATACAAGAAGTAGACCACCAATCAAAACCGCCACCATTAAGAAAGGCAGTAAGAAACCATGAAGCTGAAAACTTTAGTGATTGGTGGTTCGGGATTATTCTTGATGGTCTTCTCACTGCTTCTGTTTGTCGCCATTTTATTTTCAGATGAACAAGATGGCGGTTTTTCCAACATTCACTATGGCGGTGTGGATGTTTCCGCAGAAGTGCTGGCTCATAAGCCTATGGTAGAAAAAGTTGCCAAAGAATATGGAATTGAAGAATACGTCAATATACTTCTTGCGATTATACAGGTGGAATCGGGTGGTACAGCAGAAGATGTTATGCAGTCCTCGGAATCCCTCGGTCTTCCACCTAATTCATTGAGTACAGAAGAATCCATTAAGCAAGGTGTGAAGTATTTCAGTGAGTTATTAGCCAGTAGCGAAAGGCTTGGTGTAGATTTAGAATCGGTTATCCAGTCCTACAATTATGGTGGTGGTTTCTTAGGATATGTGGCTAATCGTGGGAATAAATATACCTTTGAACTGGCTCAAAGTTTCTCAAAAGAGTATTCGGGTGACGAAAAAGTGTCTTACCCCAATCCCATAGCCATACCTATCAATGGGGGCTGGCGATACAATTACGGGAATATGTTTTATGTGCAACTGGTAACGCAGTATCTTGTCACAACAGAGTTTAATGATGATACAGTACAAGCCATCATGGACGAAGCTCTGAAATTTGAAGGCTGGAAGTATGTCTATGGCGGAGCTTCCCCGACTACCTCTTTTGATTGTAGCGGACTGACACAATGGACGTATGGAAAAGCTGGAATCAACTTACCACGAACAGCACAACAGCAATATGATGTAACCCGGCATATCCCATTATTGGAAGCAAAAGCCGGCGATTTGGTTTTCTTTCATTCTACCTATAACGCTGGCTCTTATATTACTCATATCGGGATTTATTTAGGCGATAACCGTATGTTTCATGCAGGCGACCCTATCGGTTATGCCGACTTAACAAGCTCTTACTGGCAACAGCATTTAGTGGGAGCAGGACGAATCAAACAATAAGAAAGGACGATTCAATGATGAAATTCGGAAAAAATCAGAATACAGAAAAACAGACACCAAAGGAAAAGAAACCTCGTGTCTATAAGGTCAATCCTCGTAAAAAGGTTGTGATTGTCCTATGGGTACTTTTAGGACTTAGTTTCAGCTTTGCGATATTCAAGCACTTTACAGCCATTGATACCCATACCATTCATGAAACCACCATCATAGAAAAGGAATATGTCGATACTCATCATGTGGAAAATTTTGTAGAGAACTTTGCGAAAGTCTACTATTCATGGGAACTAAACGACAAGTCCATTGATAATCGCATAGAAAACCTGAAAGCATATCTGACAGAGGAACTTCAAGCTCTGAATGTCGATACAGTTCGTAAAGATATTCCTGTATCGTCTTCTGTAAAAGGATTTCAGATATGGACGGTAGAAGCAGATGGCGACAATCAATTTGATGTAACCTACAGTGTAGACCAACTCATTACAGAGGGGGAAAATACAAAGACCGTCCACTCTGCTTATATAGTGAGTGTCTATGTAGACAGTACTGGAAATATGGTCCTCATTAAGAATCCGACCATTACTAGCATACCAAAGAAATCAGACTATAAACCAAAAGCTATTGAAAGTGAGGGTACGGTTGATTCCATTACAACCAATGAAATCAATGAGTTTTTAACGACGTTCTTCAAGCTCTATCCTACAGCGACAGCCAGTGAACTTTCCTACTATGTGAATGACGGGATATTAAAACCAATCGGAAAAGAGTACATCTTTCAAGAACTGGTAAATCCTATTCACAATCGTAAGGATA
Source organism: Streptococcus oralis (assembly GCF_001579175.1). Lineage (GTDB taxonomy): Bacteria > Bacillota > Bacilli > Lactobacillales > Streptococcaceae > Streptococcus > Streptococcus oralis_O. Next base: position 64,732 of record NZ_KQ970759.1, on the reverse strand, counting down.
ATCAAGTCACGGTATCGCTGACAGTGGAGTATATCGACCAGCAGACCAAAGCAACGCAGGTATCTCAATTTGATTTGGTACTTGAAAAGAACGGGAGTAATTGGAAGATTATAGAATAACAAATATTGGTACATTATTACAGCTATTTTGTAATCACGTACTCTCTTTGATAAAAAATTGGAGATTCCTTTACAAATATGCTCTTACGTGCTATAATTTAAGTATCTATTTAAAAGGAGTTAATAAATATGCGGCAAGGTATTCTTAAATAAACTGTCAATTTGATAGTGGGAACAAATAATTGGATGTCCTTTTTTAGGAGGGCTTAGTTTTTTGTACCCAGTTTAAGAATACCTTTATCATGTGATTCTAAAGTATCCGGAGAATATCTGTATGCTTTTTATGCC
>NZ_KQ970759.1:40211-64130 GCF_001579175.1 Streptococcus oralis | reverse complement strand
TGATAAAAGTATTTATCACTGGGATTTTTATGCCCTTTTGGGTTTTTGAATGGAGGAAAATCACATGAAAATTATTAATATTGGAGTTTTAGCTCATGTTGATGCAGGAAAAACTACCTTAACAGAAAGCTTATTATATAACAGTGGAGCGATTACAGAATTAGGAAGCGTGGACAAAGGTACAACGAGGACGGATAATACGCTTTTAGAACGTCAGAGAGGAATTACAATTCAGACAGGAATAACCTCTTTTCAGTGGGAAAATACGAAGGTGAACATCATAGACACGCCAGGACATATGGATTTCTTAGCAGAAGTATATCGTTCATTATCAGTTTTAGATGGGGCAATTCTACTGATTTCTGCAAAAGATGGCGTACAAGCACAAACTCGTATATTATTTCATGCACTTAGGAAAATGGGGATTCCCACAATCTTTTTTATCAATAAGATTGACCAAAATGGAATTGATTTATCAACGGTTTATCAGGATATTAAAGAGAAACTTTCTGCCGAAATTGTAATCAAACAGAAGGTAGAACTGTATCCTAATATGTGTGTGACGAACTTTACCGAATCTGAACAATGGGATACGGTAATAGAGGGAAACGATGACCTTTTAGAGAAATATATGTCCGGTAAATCATTAGAAGCATTGGAACTCGAACAAGAGGAAAGCATAAGATTTCAGAATTGTTCTCTGTTCCCTGTTTATCACGGAAGTGCAAAAAACAATATAGGGATTGATAACCTTATAGAAGTGATTACGAATAAATTTTATTCATCAACACATCGAGGTCAGTCTGAACTTTGCGGAAAAGTTTTCAAAATTGAGTATTCGGAAAAAAGACAGCGTCTTGCATATATACGTCTTTATAGTGGCGTACTGCATTTGCGAGATTCGGTTAGAATATCGGAAAAGGAAAAAATAAAAATTACAGAAATGTATACTTCAATAAATGGTGAATTATGTAAAATTGATAAGGCTTATTCCGGGGAAATTGTTATTTTGCAGAATGAGTTTTTGAAGTTAAATAGTGTTCTTGGAGATACAAAGCTATTGCCACAGAGAGAGAGAATTGAAAATCCCCTCCCTCTGCTGCAAACGACTGTTGAACCGAGCAAACCTCAACAAAGGGAAATGTTACTTGATGCACTTTTAGAAATCTCCGACAGTGACCCGCTTCTGCGATATTATGTGGATTCTGCGACACATGAAATCATACTTTCTTTCTTAGGGAAAGTACAAATGGAAGTGACTTGTGCTCTGCTGCAAGAAAAGTATCATGTGGAGATAGAAATAAAAGAGCCTACAGTCATTTATATGGAAAGACCGTTAAAAAAAGCAGAGTATACCATTCACATCGAAGTTCCACCGAATCCTTTCTGGGCTTCCATTGGTCTATCTGTAGCACAGCTTCCATTAGGGAGCGGAGTACAGTATGAGAGCTCGGTTTCTCTTGGATACTTAAATCAATCGTTTCAAAATGCAGTTATGGAGGGGATACGCTATGGCTGTGAACAAGGATTGTATGGTTGGAATGTGACGGACTGTAAAATCTGTTTTAAGTATGGCTTATACTATAGCCCTGTTAGTACCCCAGCAGATTTTCGGATGCTTGCTCCTATTGTATTGGAACAAGTCTTAAAAAAAGCTGGAACAGAATTGTTAGAGCCATATCTTAGTTTTAAAATTTATGCGCCACAGGAATATCTTTCACGAGCATACAACGATGCTCCTAAATATTGTGCGAACATCGTAGACACTCAATTGAAAAATAATGAGGTCATTCTTAGTGGAGAAATCCCTGCTCGGTGTATTCAAGAATATCGTAGTGATTTAACTTTCTTTACAAATGGACGTAGTGTTTGTTTAACAGAGTTAAAAGGGTACCATGTTACTACCGGTGAACCTGTTTGCCAGCCCCGTCGTCCAAATAGTCGGATAGATAAAGTACGATATATGTTCAATAAAATAACTTAGTGTATTTTATGTTGTTATATAAATATGGTTTCTTGTTAAATAAGATGAAATATTCTTTAATAAAGATTTGAATTAAAGTGTAAAGGAGGAGATAGTTATTATAAACTACAAGTGGATATTGTGTCCTGTATGTGGAAATAAAACACGATTAAAGATAAGGGAAGATACTGAATTAAAAAAATTCCCCCTCTATTGTCCGAAATGCAGACAAGAAAATTTAATTGAAATAAAGCAGTTCAAAGTAACTGTGATTACAGAGCCAGACGCAAAGACGCAGAGCCGATAAAATGAGATTAATACAATCTCATTTTATCGGCTCTTTCCGTTATGTATGGATTCTTTTAATTAGTCTTCGATGTTTCTTGCTTCGTTGATACCGCTGGCTAAAGATTCCATTAAGGATAGTTCTTTGTCTGTAAAGCTATCCATGTATTTCTCTATCTGTAATCGTCGGGTGCTTTTTACCAAGTTATTAGCAGGTAAGAAAAATTCATCAACGGAAACATGAAGTAACGATACAAGGTCATAAAGAACTTGTATGCTGGGGTGTTGCCCCTTATTTTCAATATTAGTTAAGTAACGTGGGTCAATTTCAATCAATGCTCCCACTTGTTCACGAGTTAAACCTCGTTTCAATCGAGCTTCTTTAATGGCTAAACCAAAGGCTCTAAAATCATATTTATCTTCTTTTTTACGCATAGTAGACCACCTCTATACATTTTACTGTTCCTATTGAATTAGAAACAGGTATAGAAAAACATGTTATATAGTTTATAGGTTCATATTTAATAAAAAGCACTACTAAACGCCAATAAAAAAAACCGTTATATGGTAGTGCTATTTATGCTGTTAAAATATTGTATCTTACTTCCAAATGGCGGTTTGTTGGAGGTCAAAGTCGCCATGAAGTATATCACATACAATCAAGTTCCCCACATTGAGTATTTATCAAAAAAAGTCGTCTATCTGCAATAGATAAGTACGTCCACCAATGTGGTTTTATAAATCATATAGATAGAAAAATAAAAGCATGTAAACAGAGAAATCAATCTGTTTGTGTGCTTTTTTGGTTATTCAGAACTTTTTTACAAAGTTTATTCATCAGTAATGCAACAAATCCCCCTTTCACATTGGGACTAAGAGTGAAAGGAGATAAAAGAGCAAGGCTCACTTCCTTTCCTAGACAGAAAGGGGGTGAGAAACATGAAACCATCTTTTTTTCAGACCACAATAGAAAATCAGTTTGACTATATCTGTAAACGTGCTATGGAAGACGAGCGAAAGAATTATCTGCTTTATCTTTCAAGGATCGCAAAGCGTGAAGTGTCCTTTTCGGATGTTGGCGATTATCTTGTTAGCCAGTTTGCGACAACAGATAACTATTCAACTGACTTTCAGATTTTTACACTCAATGGAATATCAGTTGGTGTTGAAAATGATTTATTGAGTGAAGCATTACGTGAGTTGCCAGACAAGAAACGTGAAATTCTACTGCTGTTTTACTTTATGGACATGAGCGATTCAGAAATTGCAGACCTGTTGAAATTGAACCGTTCTACTGTCTATCGGCATAGAACCAGTGGACTAGCCTTAATCAAAAAGTTTATGGAGGAATTTGAAGAATGAAAACACAATATCCTATGATTCCCTTTCCTCTCATTGTAAAGGCAACAGATGGCGATACAGAAGCGATTAACCAGATTCTACATCATTACAGAGGGTACATAACGAAGCGTTCCCTACGACTTATGAAAGATGAATATGGCAATCAAAGTATGGTCTTTGATGAAGTCTTACGTGGAAGAATGGAAACCAGACTGATTACAAAGATTCTGTCATTTGAAATTAAGTAATAACCTCTCTCTTTTCGTGGAAGCGTGCCATACTATTCCACGCTTCCCGAACAGGGAGGTTTGTTATTCCATCAAAGCATATTGAGCTTTCAATGTGTTTTGATAGGCTAACGAGCCATTGTTCTTTGAAAACTGAATAAAAGTAATTGAATACGTTTCGATAAGAAAAGAGCCAACGGAGCTAACCGCCATGACCTATCTTATAAAGATAGCGAGCGATTCATGTTAGTGATCCGAGAAGCAATCTTTAGCAGGATTGCCTGCAACGACATTCTTATCGTGATAATGATACTCCCATACAGTCAATAGTCCGAGCGTGATAAAACCGTCGCAGGCAATGAGTATGGCTACATGAGAACCATGCAGGGGTGGAACTCCCGTGAGCTTTGCTAAAGCTGTTCGATTGCTGGTAAAACAACTTTTATGAAATCCAAATAAGTGATTTGGAAAGGAGGATTTTATGAAGCAGACTGACATTCCTATTTGGGAACGTTATACCCTAACCATTGAAGAAGCGTCAAAATATTTTCGTATTGGCGAAAACAAGCTACGACGCTTGGCAGAGGAAAATAAAAATGCAAATTGGCTGATTATGAATGGCAATCGTATTCAGATTAAACGAAAACAATTTGAAAAAATTATAGATACATTGGACGCAATCTAGCGTCGCCAAAGGGTCTTGTATATGATAAAATAGTATTAAGTCGTATCAAGGCTCTTTCCATAAAGGAAAGGAGCAAATGCCATGTCAGAAAAAAGACGTGACAATAAAGGTCGAATCTTAAAGACTGGAGAGAGCCAACGAAAAGACGGAAGATACTTATACAAATATATAGATTCATTTGGAGAACCGCAATTTGTTTACTCGTGGAAACTTGTGGCTACAGACCGAGTACCAGCAGGAAAGCGTGATTGTATCTCACTTAGAGAGAAAATCGCAGAGTTACAGAAAGACATTCATGATGGTATTGATGTTGTAGGAAAGAAAATGACACTCTGCCAGCTTTACGCAAAACAGAACGCTCAAAGACCAAAGGTTAGAAAAAACACTGAAACTGGACGCAAATATCTTATGGATATTTTGAAGAAAGACAAGTTAGGTGTAAGAAGTATTGACAGTATTAAGCCATCAGACGCTAAAGAATGGGCTATTAGAATGAGTGAAAATGGTTATGCTTATCAAACCATCAATAACTACAAACGTTCTTTAAAGGCTTCATTCTATATTGCTATACAAGATGATTGTGTTCGGAAGAATCCATTTGACTTTCAACTGAAAGCAGTTCTTGATGATGATACTGTCCCTAAGACCGTACTAACAGAAGAACAGGAAGAAAAACTGTTAGCCTTTGCAAAAGCTGATAAAACCTACAGCAAAAATTATGATGAAATTCTGATACTCTTAAAAACAGGTCTTCGTATTTCAGAGTTTGGTGGTTTGACACTTCCAGATTTAGATTTTGAGAATCGTCTTGTCAATATAGACCATCAGCTATTGAGAGATACTGAAATTGGGTACTACATTGAAACACCAAAGACCAAAAGTGGCGAACGTCAAGTTCCTATGGTTGAAGAAGCCTATCAAGCATTTAAGCGAGTGTTAGCGAATCGAAAGAATGATAAGCGTGTTGAGATTGATGGATATAGTGATTTCCTCTTTCTTAATAGAAAGAACTATCCAAAAGTGGCAAGTGATTACAACGGCATGATGAAAGGTCTTGTTAAGAAATACAATAAGTATAACGAGGATAAATTGCCACACATCACTCCACATAGTTTGCGACATACATTCTGTACCAACTATGCAAATGCAGGAATGAATCCAAAGGCATTACAGTACATTATGGGACATGCTAATATAGCCATGACGCTGAACTATTACGCACATGCAACATTCGATTCTGCAATGGCAGAAATGAAACGCTTGAATAAAGAGAAGCAACAGGAGCGTCTTGTTGCTTAGTAGTACAAATGAATTTACTACTTATTTACCACTTCTGACAGCTAAGACATGAGGAAATATGCAAAGAAACGTGAAGTATCTTCCTACAGTAAAAATACTCGAAAGCACATAGAATAAGGCTTTACGAGCATTTAAGAAAATATAAAAAGATAATTAGAAATTTATACTTTGTTTCAAAGAAAAAGAAGACAGACTAGTCTTCTTTTCAGTTATTCTTATTGAAAAATAAGCAAGGCTTACTTGCGTTTTCTTGCGATCAAATGAATCGGGGTTCCTTCAAAGACAAAGGCCTTGCGGATTTGATTTTCCAAGAAACGCAAGTAAGAGAAGTGCATGAGTTCTTCTTCGTTGACAAAGATGACAAAGGTTGGTGGCTTGGTTGCCACTTGAGTTGCGTAGAAAATCTTGAGTCGTTTTCCTTTGTCTGTCGGTGTTGGATTGATGGCAATGGCATCCATAATCACATCGTTCAAGACAGCTGATGGGATACGGGTGTTTTGGCTTTCACTGATTTGCTTGATCATCTGAGGTAGTTTGTGGAGACGTTGCTTGGTCAAAGCTGAAACAAAGACAATCGGTGCATAAGGCAGGTATTGGAACTGCTCACGGATGTCTTCTTCCCAGTTCTTCATGGTATGGTTGTCTTTCTCAAGTGTATCCCACTTGTTGACCACGATGATCATTCCTTTACCCGCTTCGTGGGCGAAACCTGCGATACGCTTGTCGTACTCACGAATACCTTCTTCGGCATTGAGAACCATCAAGACCACATCGGAACGGTCAATAGCACGCATAGCACGCATGACAGAATATTTCTCCGTATTTTCGTAGACTTTACCAGACTTCCGCATACCAGCTGTATCAATCATGGTAAACTCTTGTCCATCAGCATCTGTAAAATGGGTATCAATGGCATCGCGCGTTGTTCCAGCTACTGGACTAGCAATCACACGGTCTTCTCCCAAAATGGCGTTGATCAAACTTGATTTTCCAACGTTTGGACGTCCAATTAAGCTGAATTTAATCACATCTGGATTTTCTTCTTCGACTTCATGTGGTAGATTTTCCACGATGGCATCCAGTACATCACCCGTACCAATACCGTGGACAGATGAAATTGGCAACGGTTCACCTAAGCCTAGTGCATAGAAATCAAAGATATCATTTCGCATCTTAGGATTGTCAACCTTGTTAACGGCAAGGATAACAGGTTTATGGGTTTTATAGAGTTTACGAGCTACGTACTCGTCCGCATCTGTAATCCCTTCTTTACCAGAAACGACAAAGACGATGACATCTGCTTCTTCCATAGCAATTTCTGCCTGGTGTTTGATTTGCTCCATAAAGGGAGCGTCGACGTCGTCAATCCCTCCAGTATCAATCATACTGAAAGAACGGTTGAGCCACTCACCCGTTGCATAGATACGGTCACGTGTCACACCCTCGACATCTTCTACGATTGAGATTCGCTCACCAGCGATTCGGTTAAATAGGGTTGATTTCCCAACATTGGGACGTCCTACAATGGCAACAGTTGGTAAGGCCATGTTTTCTCACTTTCTACAATAACTTTTTCTGTTCTAGATTCTTCCGAGTTGAACTAGGTTCGGCTTGGCCAAACTGCTCTGCCAAACGCTGACTCCAAGAGGTCGTCGCACGCGCACCAGCATAGTCTGCCTGTACTTGGTCATAGTCCAAAATCGCTTCAACTGGCTGTTCTTGGTATTCTTCTTCAAATACCACTTGGTTCAAAGGCAGTCTTGGTTTGACATCGTGTTGTTGATCTGGCACGCCAAGGGCAATCCCAAAAACGGGGTAGGTATAGTCAGGCAAGTTAAAAAGCGCTGCCACTTCTTCCGACTTGTAACGAACCAAACCGATAATCACACCACCATATCCCAGACTCTCAGCCGCAAGCAAGGTATTTTGCCCAGCAAGAGCAGCATCCACAGATGTGATGAGGAGACCTTCCACTCCTTGGGGTTGGAAAGTGTCCGTATGAAGGTTTGCTCCCTTTTCAGCTCGGTTCAAATCACCAACAAAAAGCAGGAAAGCAGCTGACTGGCGAATGGCTTCCTGAGGAACCAATTCATATAAGGCATCTTTCTTCTCTTGACTACGTACAAGAATCACAGAGTAGGATTGGAAATTTTTCCAAGATGACGCCATTTGTCCAGCAGTCAAAATCTCGTCCAAGTCCGCTTGAGGAATTTCTTGCTCCTTAAAGCGACGAACTGAAGTATGAGCTTTCATCAGTTTAATGGTTTCTGTCATCGGCGATTTTCTCCCTCTAGTCTTGTCTCCTCTGCTAAATAGCGGATCCTTTCCATAACCCGTCTAGCTTCCCAAGTCTCATCATTTCCATTCTTTCCTTTGGCAAAATGTTTTTCCAAATCTTGAAAATTAAAGTTGGAAGTAAAGAAGGTCGGCAAATCTTCCTGCATGCGGTACTGGAGAATAACTTGGAGAATCTCATCACGCACCCAAGGAGTCGACTGTTCTGCACCAATATCATCCAAGACCAGGACCTCTGCTAACTTGATGTCATCCACCAAGGTCTTCACTGATCCTTCACCGATGGCATTTTTCACATCAATGACAAAACTTGGATAGTGGAGAATGGTTGTTGAAGCACCACGTTTTTCAGATAGGTCATGGGCAAGAGCCGCCATCATGAAACTCTTACCGACACCAAAATCTCCATAAAGATAGAGACCTTTTCGGATACTTGGGTAAAGGTCAACAAAGGCATAGAGTCTCTCAAAAATCGGCAAACGACCTAGATCATCTAGGTCAATCTGAGCCAATTTCGCTTTCTTGAGACTTGCTGGTAGATTGATCAACTTGAGACGATTCTTGATTGCCGCCTCTTTTTCAGCCACGATTAGTTCTGGTGTTTCTTCATAAGATACATCTGCATAGCCGTGATTCATGACCAAGATAGGCTTGTAGCCACGCGCTATATAGTCAGCATCCCCACGAAGAAACTTGTCCCGTTCTGTGATATATTGGTTGAACTTGGAAATGCTACGATTTAACTCCTCTTGGCTGAGGGATTCTTTCTGGATAAAAGCCGCTACATCGGGGTCCTTCATGATCTGCTGGACCAAGTCCTGATACTGAAAACGACTTGTCTGACGTTTGATTACATCACCAACACTTTCCATCTAGTCTCCTCCTTCTTCTAATCGGGCTAACATTTCTTGTTTTTTGCGTTCTAGTTCCAGACGAGTTTCCTCACTGGTTTGATTCTTGTATTCTGGATTACTCCACTTAGGAACATTTGTCTTAGTCGAGCTCGTTTTCGATTTCTGGTCTTCCTGGCCTTTTTGCTGACGCTCTCGAATCCGAAGCACGGCTTCCTCTGCTGTCCGAATCTTGCGATAGGCATAGTCGTTTGCGACTTTCATGGCATATTTTTCATTGACATTAGCCGAATCAACCTTGTTAAAGGTTAAAAGCAAGACGATATTGATGACTTCGTCCAACAAGCCTAAAGACGCCATCTGGTGAAGGAGTTCTCTTTCACTTTGGGTGATGTTCCCCTTGCGCGTTTGCTTGATTTCGGCTAAAAATTCTAGGGGAGTTTTATTTTTGGCTTCCCTGATAATGGTCATTTCTTTTGGGCTAAAGTCAGAAGACGCTGGTTTTTGTGCTATCTTTTCACGCATGCGTTTGACTGAAATAACCTGAGCCACCGCTGTCGCCTTGGCTAATTGATAAGTTTCAAACCAAGTCCATTTTTTTTCATCTGCGATGGCAAACAATTCCAAAACATCCGCCTGCTCGTCTTCAAAACGCAAGCCATCTCGAGCCATCAGGCGCTGAAAATGTTCCAAGTCAAAATCGTTTTTTAACTTGCTTTTAGACTCGGTTGAAGTCACTTCTTCGGTCAGTTTTGGAAATACTTGGCTCAAAGAAACAGAGAGTGCTTCTCCCTCACTTGGAGCCTGCTTCATAGCAGAAACAGCTGTATCCCCAATCTTTTTTTCTAACAGTCTGCTATAGACAGAATGACTTAAAAAATCCTGAATAGGTAGGGGAGAATGAAGCTGTAACTCATAGACCTCCCCTTTCTGATAAAGGGTCAACAAATCCAAAGCAGATAAGATTTTAAAGGATTGGAGCAAGGTCGGCATGCCAAAGTTTAAGTGGTTGAGGATATGGGAAAAGAGATGCTCCTTTTGCCCACCATCCCAAAAGGTAATGGCATATAGATAGAGGCTCAGTGCCTCCTGACCGATAATCGGGAGGTAGCACTGCACCAGAGAAGAGGTATCTTGCGACACCCGATTATTCTTTAGAAAAGAAAAACGGTCATTTGGTTTCATCTATTTTTCCTTTTTCTTTTTAGAGGACTGGGTAATTTGCTGGAGCAGACTCTCCAACTCACTCACATCCTTAAAGCTACGGTAAACACTGGCAAAACGGACATAGGTAATCTCATCCAGCTCTGCCAATTCTTCCATGACTAAGGACCCAATATATTCACTTTGGATCTCATTCTCACTGCGACTACGGAGTTTTTGCTCGATGCGATTGACCACCATACCGATTTCATCACTTGAAACAGGGCGTTTCTGGGCCGAGCGGATAATCCCATTAAAGATCTTATCTCTCGAAAACTGCTCTCGCGTACCGTCTTTTTTGACGACAACCAGCGTTCTTTCTTCTACTCGTTCATAGGTTGTAAAACGATGCTGACACTCGTCGCACTCACGTCTTCGGCGGATGGTATTTCCTTCTTCGGCTTGTCGACTATCAACAACACTAGACTTGGTAGCCCCACATTTTGGACAACGCATGCATTTCCCTCCTTGTCGTTTTCTTTTCATTATACCATTTTTTGAGCAATTCCCAAAACAATTCTTATTTTTACTTGACAAGTTTTTTGTTTTATTGTATTATTTGATTAGAACAAGAAAGACAAAGAAAGGAGACTATGATGTCCTGGTCATTTGATAATACAAAACCGATTTATTTACAGATTATGGAAAAAATCAAACTACAGATTGTTTCCCATGAACTGGAACCCAACCAACAGCTCCCAACCGTGAGAGAACTGGCGAGCCAGGCTGGGGTCAATCCCAATACCATCCAGCGCGCCTTATCTGACCTTGAACGTGAAGGATTTGTATACAGCAAGCGAACAACTGGTCGTTTTGTCACCGAGGATTTGGACCTCATTGTTCAGTCCCGCAAACAACTTTCCGAGGAGCAACTGCAACACTTCGTCTCTTGTATGCTTCAATTTGGCTACAAAAAAGAAGAACTGCCAAATGTATTAAGTGATTATATCAAAGGAGTTTAAGACTATGACATTATTAGCACTTGAGAATGTATCAAAATCTTATGGAGCAACTGCGGCACTTGACAATATCTCACTAGAGATCTCAGCCGGAAAGATTGTCGGACTCCTTGGACCAAACGGATCCGGAAAAACAACCTTGATCAAACTGATCAATGGCCTCCTTCAGCCCGATAAAGGACGTGTCCTCATTAACGGACAGGATCCAAGTCCAGCCACCAAGGCGATTGTCTCTTATCTGCCTGACACAACTTATCTCAATGAAGAGATGAAGGTCAAGGATGCTCTAACCTATTTTAAAACCTTCTATCAGGATTTTAATCTCGATAGAGCCCAACACCTGTTAGCTGATCTTGGCATTGATGAGAACAACCGCCTCAAGAAACTATCAAAAGGGAACAAGGAAAAAGTTCAACTCATTCTGGTTATGAGCCGCGAAGCTCGTCTTTATGTCCTCGATGAACCGATCGGTGGAGTGGATCCAGCTGCCCGTGATTATATCCTCAATACCATCATCAACAACTACTCACCAACCTCAACGGTACTGATTTCAACCCACTTAATTTCAGATATTGAACCAATCTTGGATGAGATTATCTTCCTCAAAGACGGAAAAGTCGTCCGCCAAGGCAATGTTGATGATATTCGTTACGAGTCAGGTGAATCCATTGACCAGCTCTTCCGTCAAGAGTTCAAGGCTTAGTTAAAGGAGATTATTATGTTTTGGAATTTAGTTCGTTATGAATTTAAAAATATCAATAAATGGTATCTGGCACTCTACGGTGCTGTGCTTGCAATTTCAGTTTTGATTGGAATTTTTATTAGCAGTCTTAGTCCTAGTTACAACCCTGATAATACAGGCTATCTCATTTTCTTTTTGATTTTAGTCTTCGGGGGACTCAGCGTCACTCTTTGGATTGCAACAATCTTTTTAATCATCCGAAGATTTAAGGGTAGTGTCTATGACCGCCAAGGTTACTTGACCTTGACTTTGCCTGTCTCTGAACACCAAATTATTACTGCAAAACTCTTCAGTGCCCTTGTCTGGTCCATCTTAAGCTATATCGTCTTTATCTTAAGTATATTGATTATCATTTTCTTAACACCAATAGAAAAAGACTTCACTTCCCTCTATAACTTCATTTCTCCTTACCTCAGCCACGGTGGACTTTATGCGGTCTCACTACTTGTCAGCTCGATCTCCTGGATCTTGTCCATCTACCTCGCAATCTCGATCGGTCAACTCTTTAATGAGTATCGAACAGCTATGGGGATTCTAGCCTATATCGTCATTGCCATCGTTATTGGTTATATCACCTTCTTCTTACGAATTGAAAATGACTTTCATACGATGATTGGAGTAGAAATCCTTCGTGATCTCGTTCTAGCGACGATCTATTACCTCGGAACCTACTACATCTTGAAAAACAAGGTTAACTTGCAATAAAAAATGCCCAGCTAGAAAGCTGGGTTTTTCTTTAACTCAATATCAAGCTGGCTACAATGGGGCTGACAAAAACATAAAGAATACCAGTGATACCGATAGCCAAGCCACCCATGGCTCCTGCTACAGAGCCGTAGCGAAGGGCGGTTCCCGTTCCGACAGCATGACCTGTCCCACCGAGGGAAAGTCCAACAGCCACTGGATCATCAATCTTCAACCACTTCAAAAGGGTGGGGCCAATCACACTGGTCAAAATCCCTGTGGCCACTACGACGACCAAGGTCACAGTCGTCAAACCCTGCAATTTTTCTGTGATTCCCACTGCCATGGCGGTTGTCACTGACTTGGGAAAGAGAGAAATGGCTAGAAAAAAGTCCATACCAAAGATTTTCGCAACTAAGGCCGTAAAACTAGTATTGACAATCACTGCTAACAGACTACCAAAGAGAATACTCCGAGCATGATGTTTCATCAGGTGAAAACTCTTATAAAGCGGAATCCCTAGAGCCACGGTCGATGGGACTATCAAGTTGTTCAGATAAACCCCACCTTGATAGTAGTCTTGGTAAGAAATACCAGTCACCTTGAGAAAAATAATGATAAAAACAGCTGACAAAAGCAAGGGCGTTGTCAAAGGATGGGGAAAACGTCTGTAAATCAACATCCCTACTAGATAAGCTAGGATAGATAATGCAATCCCAAATAGAGGATTGGATACAAATTCACTCATTTCGTTTCTCCCTTCTCATAATCTCCCTCAAATCGTCTCTTGATAAACTGAACTACTAGGGCGATGAGGACAATGTTAATGACAGCCGCAAAAAAGACAATCAAAACAATGGGCAAGAGATAAGGAGCAATCACATCAAACTTCTCCATGATTCCCACTGCTGGCGGCAAAAAGAGAATGGTCATATTGGCCAGCAAGAAATTCCCGACCATGTTGACATGCCTGGTTCTCAACCACTTGAATTGTAGGGCTAGAAAGAGAATAATCAAACCAATAATACTGCCTGGGATGGGCAGATGTAAGAAACTAGAAATTCCCTCTCCGATTAGAGAAATCACAAAGAGAATCATTAATTGAACATATAATTTCATCCTAAACTCCACAAAATAGACTTCTTGCATACCAGTTTACTCTTTTTTCAGAAAATTTCAAGGAAATATCGCAATTCTTCTTTCTTGCAAGGATTAGTTAAAAGTAGTATAATCATTGCATGCGCAATCATCTTGTGTTGCAAGAACAGTCAGTCATGACTTTGCTATTTTTACTTTGAAAAGAAAGGAGAAAGCAATGACCTATCTGGAAAAGTGGTTTGACTATAACCGCCGTCAAAAGGAAATGGAAGCGTTGTTGGAAGAAACTATTGCCCAGCAGAGTGAACAAAGGTTGACCTTGAAAGAGTTTTACCTGCTCTACTATCTGGATCTAGCTGATGAAAAATCCTTACGACAGATTGATTTACCCGATAAACTCCATCTTAGTCCGAGCGCTGTTTCTCGAATGGTGGCCCGACTAGAAGAGAAAAACTGCGGTTTGCTTAGTCGCCGATGTTGTGATCAGGATAGACGGGCTAGTTTTATCTGCCTGACTGACGAGGGACAAACAACCCTAGCTTACCTGCAAAAGGCCGTCGAAGAAAGTCTGGAAACGAGTCTTGATTTCATTTCTTAATCAGATTTTTTAAAAAAGTTGCGTGCGCAATCATTTTTCTTGACATTCCTCTTTTCAAGGAGTACAATAAAGTCAAGATCAAACAACAAAGGAGTTTTATATGATCGAAATTACCTATCTAGACGCCAGTAAGCAAGAGAGAACCATGACTTTCGAGTCATACCAAGACTTTGAACGTTCTCAACACGCCTGCCTTATCGGCGTTGCGGATTACTACACTGTCCAAAAATTAACCTACAATGGTCATGATTTGGACTACCATGGGACTTATGGAGATGTCTTCTTCTATCTCATGAAACAAGATTTAAGCCAATATAATTAAAAAGGAGAAATACAATGGCAAAAGCAATTACAGATGCAACATTTGAACAAGAAACAAAAGACGGTTTGGTCTTGGTAGACTTCTGGGCAACTTGGTGTGGTCCATGTCGTATGCAAGGTCCAATCTTGGACAAATTGTCTGAAGAACTTTCAGAAGATGTCTTGAAAATCGTTAAAATGGACGTTGATGAAAATCCAAACACAGCTCGTGCTTTTGGAATCATGTCTATCCCAACCCTTCTCTTCAAAAAAGATGGCCAAGTGGTAAAACAAGTTGCTGGAGTACACACTTCAGAACAAATCAAGGCTATCGTTGCTGAATTGAGCTAATCACGAAACACTCCCATTCAAAAAGGGAGTGCTTTTTGTTTGCATAGAAAAAGCCCTGTTCCTCAAACTGAGAACAGGACTCTTTTTTCGTTTCTTATTCTTCTGTTCCAAGGCAGTTTTTCGCAACAAGGGCTGCAAGAACGCCACCAACGATTGGAGCAAGGATAAAAATCCAAACTTGTTCAAGAGCTGCGCCACCAACCAAGACAGCTGGAGCCAAACTACGAGCTGGGTTTACTGAAAGTCCAGTGATGTTCAATCCTACAAGGATCATAGCCATCAAGGACAAACCGATTACCAAACCAGCAATCGCGCCATTTCCTTTGGTTGCTGATGTTACAGTCATGATAACCAAAACAAACAAGAAAGTTGCGATGACTTCAAACAAGAAACCACCAAAGACAGTGACACCGTTTGCCAAGGCATTTTCACCAAGACTAGCAGTTGACATGCCTGAGTTAGACAAGAGGAAGAATACCGCAGCTGACGCAAGGAAAGCTCCAACTACTTGTCCAAGGATGTAGTTTACAAGCTCTGAAGATGACAAACGTTTGTTTACAAACATCGCAATCGAAACCGCTGGGTTCAAGTGAGCCCCTGAAACAGTTCCGATTGAGAAAGCTGCAACTACAATTGCCAAACCAAAGGCAAAAGCAATTCCAAGGTGTCCAAGGCCATTAAGACCATTTCCAAAAACAACAGCTCCTGTTCCAATGAACACAAGCATAAATGTACCGATTAATTCAGCAACAAATTTTTTCATGATAAATCTCCTTTTTTTCAAACTATGTATTAGTCTATCAAAAGAAGGAAAGGGTTTCAAGAAAATTGATTGGAAATTTACTGGTTTGCCTTACTGTCTTTTAATTGAGGGATTCGATAAAAAATACATTCCCTCTATGGGACTTATCAGTTGCCTATCTCATTAGCATTTAGCAACTTAATATAATCCAGACCCCAGTTTTCGACAGCATCTAAAACAACTCTGAATTTCTGCCCCATTTCGGTTAAGCTGTACTCAACTCGTGGGGGAACTTCGGCATAGACCTTTCGTTGAACAATCTTATCCTTTTCTAATTGACGGAGATGACGGGTCAAAATAGTTTGAGTAATCCCAGGCAATAATCTCTGCAATTCTTTAAATCGTTTTGTACCCGTACTCAACTGATAAATGATTACCAGTGCCCATTTCCCTGTTAAAACCCTCTGCGTTGTCGCAAATGGACAAATACCATACTCACTCACTTTATTTGGCATAAAATATCTTCTTTCTATTTTTTTTAAAAAAAATTTATCTTTTAGTAGCAACAATAGTACTAGTTTTGATACCAGCTATCGAAAAAGTGTCTACTTGTTTTTTAGATTGTAACTGTTACAATTATATCATAAAAAAGAAATGGAGAATATATATGTCAACAAACTTAGAAATTTTCAATGCTTATAACCAAGCTTTAATTGCTGGTGACTTTCCTGGTGTCTTTGAAACTATGGCAGACGATATTGTCTGGCATCAACCTGGTAATCATAGTATATCTGGTTCAGTTGTTGGTAAGGACAAGCTAGGATCTCACCTATCTACATTTGCTGAGAAAACTCATGGAACCTTTAAGGTGATAACAAATTGGGTTTCTGACAATAAGGATTTAATCGCAGCTAATGTTACTTTTCTCGGAACACGTGCTGATGGTACTGAACTCAATATGAACGGGATTGACCTCTTCCGTATTGAAGACGGAAAAATCAAAGAAGTTTGGCTCTTCTCTTCAGATCAAGCTGAAGAAGATAGCTTTTGGGAATAATTTAAGAGACCGGGACAAAAAATTTTGATTTTAGGAATTCTTTATTATAAATTTTTAAAATCGATAGATTAGAAAAAAAGCGAACAAGATAGTATTCTGAGTGTCAGATAACTCGTTTTGTTCGCTTTTTATATTTAAGGTTAGACTTTTGTCCCAGACTCTTTTAATTTACTCTCCCAACTCTGCACTGTAGGCGATAATCTGGTCAACTGTATCAGACAAGAACTGAATGGTATCACGAAGTGGTTTGTCTGTTGAGATATCCGCTCCAATAATCATGGCTGACTCAAGTGGTGTCTTACTGCCACCTGATTTGAGAAGATTGAGCCAATCTTCAGCTCCAGTTTCTGAATGTTTCAGATGAAGGTAACCCGCTGTCGAGATGACTAGTCCAGCTGAGTAGGTGTAGCTATACAAGCCCATATAGTAGTGAGCTTGACGCATCCAAGTCAAAGCCGCATCGTCGTCAATTTCAATGGCATCTCCCCAGAAATCCGTCAAGACTTCCTTCATAATGCTGTTAAGCTTGCTTGCTCCGAAGGTTTCTCCTTCTTCAATCAATGTATAAACCTTGCGCTGGAAGGCTGCTTCCAAGAGGTGAGTAATAAAGTTATGGAAGTAGGTGTCTGTCAAACGGTGAGCAAGGGCAAAGCGTTTTTGACGCGGATCATCAGACTGATGTTCCAAATAATCACTTAAAAGCAATTCATTGAAGGTTGATGGCGCTTCAACATAGTAGGTCGACATATGGGCATTGAAGTAACTTTGGTGATTGTCAGAAAAGATGAATTGACCAGAATGCCCGATCTCATGAATCAAAGTATAGACATCGCTCAAACGGCCTGTCCAGCTCATAAGGACATAAGGGTGCACGCGATATGGATCCGCCGCATACCCACCAGAATCCTTGCCACTATTGGCAGCAAAGTCCACCCAGCGTTCTTCTTGATAGCGAGCAACTTCCTGACAATATTCTTGTCCCAAAGGTTCTACTGACTTCATGACCAAATCATAGGCATCATCAATAGTCACTTCTGGATTCAGGGCGCTGTCCAAGTCCAATTTCCAGTCTGCAAAAGTCATCTTTTCAAGACCATTCACCTTGGCAACATGCTTGAGGTATCTCTGGGCAACTGGCGCAAATCCCTTCATGATGAGGTCAATCTGGCGGTCAAACATGGCACGGTCCACTTCTTGCTCAGCTAGGAGATAATCAAAGACTGAATCATAGCCCTTCATATCTGCCAACAATTTCTCAGATTTGACTTGGGCCAAATAGGCTGCCGCAGCCGTATTTTGGTGCTTACGGAGTCCCTCTGAGAAAGAACGGAAAGATTTCTCACGAACCTCAGCGTCCTCGTGGTTTTGGTAGAAATTTTCATAGGTAACAAAGCTATTTTTGTAGGTCTTGCCATGGGCTTCAAAGTCAGCCATTTCAAAGTCCCCAGCTCGCATCTTAGTATAAATGTCCTGTGGACTGTAGAAAACTTCACCCAGATTTGTCAAAGCCTTCTCCACATCCGCCCCTAGATAGTGGGCTTTTTTGATTTTGGCCTGACGAATGGCTGCCGTCAAATGTGGCAATTCACCCAAACGGTCCAAGACCTCCTCGTCCGCTGCCACCAAGGCATCGTCAAAGAAGGTCAAGGCTACGCTGGCATCTGTTTCAAATTCCATCCCAGCTTGGGCGATATTGGCGAACTCTTCATTGCTATAGTCTGTCGTCTGAGGCATAAAGGCGTAATTGCCGATATGGCTCATCTGAATATAAATTTGTTCTAATTCCGCAAAAGCCTTCTCAAAATCCTCAAAAGTGTGAAGATTACCCTTGTAATCACGGCTAAATTGGTTGATGTCTTCGCGCGTTTTCTCGATTGCACGCAAGAAATCCTCACGGTCTTGGTATAGGGCGGTTAAATCCCAAAGTTCCTTTTCTGGAAATTCTGAACGGTGTTTTTGTTCCATTTTCTTCCTCTTATTTTTCTAATTCTAATAAAACACTAAGGGCTGATAAGGCGTAAAGTGGCGCTGTTTCTGCTCTTAGAATGCGAGGGCCAAGTCCTGCAAGAACAGCTCCTTTAGATTCAAAACTTTCAATTTCTGCTGGTGAGAGACCGCCTTCTGGCCCAAAGATAAAGAGCAATTTGGCTCCTTTTTCAAGACCAGTGACTGCTTGTAAGAGCGCAGCGGCTTCTCCCTCTTTTGCTGATTCTTCATAGGCCACTACAATAGAGTCAAACTGGTCCAGCTGGGCTAGAAAGTCTGCTTTTTTCTCAAAAAGTTGGATACTTGGGACCAGATTCCGCTTGCTTTGTTCTGCTGCTCCAAGGGCAATTTTTTCTAGTTTTTCGGCTTTCTTGCCCAATTTCTTACCATCCCACTTGGCAACTGACCAGTCGGCAGGGAAGGCCCAGATTTGACTAGCTCCTAGTTCTGTTACTTTCTGAGTAATAAACTCCAGCTTGTCTCCCTTGGGAAAGCCAGATGCGATGGTCACTTGGATTGGCAGTTCCACATTGTCAGCTAATTCTTGAACCAACTCAAACTGACGTGCTTCCACATCAAGCACGCGCGCCAAGCGCTTGACGCCATCATCAAAGACCAAGGTCACCTCATCATCTTCTTTCAAGCGCATGACCTGAAACATATGCTTGCTGGTTTCCTTATCTTCGATAATGACAGGAGAGATTGCACTTCCTTTGACAAAATACTGCTGCATGCTAGCCTCCAATCACACCGGAAATATCCTTGGTTTTCTTAAAGACACAGGCATTCCATTCCCCTTGAATCATGTGAGTTTCAAGGAAAAATCCAGCTGACTCAGCTGACTCGCGCACCATGTCCCACTTGTCCTTGATAATCCCACTCATGATCAGGTAGCCTTCATCCTTGACCAAGTGATAAGCATCCTCTGTCAGATGAATGAGAATATCCGCCAAGATATTAGCCACGATGACATCTGCCTCCATCTCTACCCCCTTGAGCAAATCACCTGGCGCTACATGGATGTTTTCCATGCCGGGATTGAGCTCAATATTCTCCTGAGCGACTCGAACCGCCACATCATCCAGGTCATAGGCGAAGATTTCCTTGGCACCAAGCAGCGAGCTAGCAATGGAGAGGACACCTGAACCTGTCCCCACATCTAGCACTGTTTCTCCACCACGGAGAACCTGCTCCAAGGCAAAGAGGCTCATCTTAGTGGTCGGATGGGTTCCTGTCCCGAAGGCCATACCAGGATCTAGCTTGATAATCTTTTCTCCCGCAGTCGCCTCATAGTCTGTCCAGGACGGTACGATGGTCAAATCATGAGTAATGCGAGCTGGTTCATAGTATTTCTTCCAGTTGTCAGCCCAGTCTTCCTCGGCCAAGGCAGTCGTCCCCATCTTGACCTCACCCAAATCCATAAAATCCGTCAATTCTGCTAGACGAGCCTGCAAATCCGCCTCAACCACTGCTACATCCACCGTATCAGGGTAGTAGGCTGTCACCACGATTTCTTCTTGCTGCTCCACCTCTGGGAAAATCTCGCCAAAACGGTCGACATTTCCTATATAGTCCATGCTGTCTTCAATCGCGACACCCTGTGCTCCCAGCTCAATCAAGAGGTTGGAAACCACTTCCTCCCCCTCACGATTGACCGTTACTTTTAACTCTTGCCATGTTTCCATAATTAAGATACCAAGCCCGTAAAACACAAAGCCAAAATAGGAAATTCTCTGAAGACGCTTGTGTCTAAGAGACGTTTATCTTTTTGGCACAGTGTTTAGGGCGGGTTCAGTTTAGAAATGTAACCGAACCATCCTTTCTATTTGTCAATCAATTTTTTCATGTAGACCATATCCATACCTTCTTTTTCAGGCTCGATATGGGTTGGCTGATAGCCATTTTTCTCATAAAAAGCGACCATGCCCGCATCCTGTAATACCGTACACAAATCCCACAGTTTAATCGTTGGAAATTCCTTTTCCAGTAATCTCAATCCCTCAGAGCCATAACCTTTTCCTTGATACTGGGGCAAAATCGCTGCCGTTCCCAACCAAGCCTCCGTCAATTCCTCATTGGTCTGAACTCGTAAAAATCCGATATTTTCGTCCTTTTCTTTCAAAAAGTAGTAATAACTATTGGGACGCTCAACCAATTTCCACTTGATTCGTTCACGATCCTCTAGGTAGGGATCATACTCATCTTGATATTTCTCATAGACAGCCTTAAAGCTGGCTCTCTGAATTGTAATAATAGTTTCTAAATCTTCCGCTCCTGCTCGTTCTAGTCTAATCATAGTTACTCTCCATATAATCCCTCACCCTATCCTGCAACTGAGGTACAACCTTATCTGAGCCAAGAAATTCCTCAATGCTCATCAGTTTGTAGCCCTGTCCTTCATCGCCAAAGACAATCTTGTCAAACTGTTCCTGCCTTAACTTTCCAACCAGAAAGACGGATTCCTTCCCCTCAAAAAGCATACTTGGGTACATCTTACTCCAGAGCAGGCAATCTTCAGTCAAATGAATTCCCAGCTCTTCATAAACTTCACGCGCTGCGCACTCAAAAGGAGTTTCATCCCCTTCACGGCCACCACCTGGCAATTCCCAGGTATTAGGGAATGGAATGTCTGATTTATTATCGCGTAAGATAGTTAAGAGCTTATCACCACAAAAGAGGGCAATTTTGCAACCTGTAAAATCAGAAATTTCTATTTCCATGTCAAACTCCTTCGGCTAATGCCTTCTCCAACTCTACTGACCAGTTTTCATAATAGCGTTTCTCGTCCCGTAGCATTCGGCTGCTATTCATTTTCTGTCTAGCAATTTTCATAGCCTTGCGAGTTTGAGCTACATCATTCTTAACTTTAAATTGATACCAGGCTTGAATCATTTGCACATCTGCCATTTTTAGAGATAAAAAGGATTTGACTCCTCGATTACTTGCATATTGCTCCGCTTTTTCATTATCTCCTTCTAGCAAGGCGATTTGAAGAAGGTATAGTTGGCAAAAAGTTTCAGACAGCGAGTGTTCTGTTCTCTCTAGTAAAGATTGAAATAGCTTTTTAGCTGCCTCCAAATGACCATCCAATATGAAAACCACTCCCTTAAGAGTTTCAATACTTTCTGCAAAACTCCCTCTCGCATCCTCAGCAACAGGCATAATAAAGTCTTTCAAATCATATTCTTGAGGAGCCAGCAAAGTTTGGGCAGAATGCCTCAACACCAAGTAAGCGTATTTGGTATTTTCAGGGTGTTGTCGCAATTCCCAGATTTTCGCTCCATCGGTGATGCCGACTGGCAAAACGTTGTTTAGGAAGAAAGACAAATTCAGAAAAATCCAAGTACCAGCAAAATACCAGCTTTTTGTCAAAAATCCAAACAATATCGCCAATAAGATCAAGCCGAGATGAACCAGCAAACCTCCTGATAGCATCAGGATGATTCTTTGATCGCTTTCGTCCTCTTTTAAACCAATGTATTGAGCACCAACATTTTTCAGAATGGCTGTTCGACTAAGATGAAACCTGCCTGACTTTTTGGTCAAAAGAAAATGTCCTAATCCAAAAGCCACCAGCCGATAGCCTGTCAAGTAGCCACAAAAAGCATGACCCAACTCATGAAGAATAAAGATTATATACATGCTTAGAAGAGCGAAGGTATAACCAAAAGTAAAGACTAAAACTGCGGAATACCCCAACTCTGCAAATGCGATGGTTCCACAAGCAAAAGCTAGCATAATAAAGACAAAAGCTAGCACATAAACCAAATACGTCCCAAATTTTTTCATACTACCTTCTCCAAACTCCTAATACCTCGGATAAGGATAAAACTCTCCCTCTTCCAAGCCAACTTTTCCTTCTTCAAAGACTTCTTGGTTCCATTCCATGACAAATTCTTCTGCTTCTGGGTCTTCCAAAAAGTCCATGAGCGCATCCAGCCCAACCTCTGCAGTGTCTTTGAGGAATAGCGCAAAATAAGCTAAAAACTCACGAGAAAAACCTTTTTTAGGTAGGTAAGGGATAACTGTCAAATAGTCTTCCTCATCGACTGTTGACTTGGCCGGATTGTAAAAAAGGACTGCTTCTTCAAAGAGAATGTCGTCTGATGACACATCTCCGTCCTCGTCCAGGATCTCTACTCCCGCAGCATTTTGCGCCTCTAATAGAAAACTCACTTCAACCGCATGGTTGCGCTTATCCCAGCTAATCTCAAAGTCAAAAGGAAAGTTCTTGTCCAATTCTTCCTCTAAAACATCTAAAAATCCGTATGTTGCCATTTTGTCCTCTTTCTATGCGACTCTTAAATCGCCCCGAATACTCGGAATTATGCTAAAATAGATACTACCATCTTACCACATATACATCAGAAAATCCATGTTAGAAAGGACTGCTATGCCAGACAATCTCGCACTTCGCATGCGCCCAAAAACCATCGACCAGGTCATCGGTCAAGAGCATCTGGTAGGATCTGGAAAAATTATCCGTCGTATGGTGGAAGCCAATCGTCTGTCCTCCATGATTCTCTACGGACCTCCGGGTATCGGCAAAACCAGTATTGCCTCTGCCATCGCTGGAACGACCAAATATGCCTTTCGGACCTTTAACGCGACAGTGGATAGTAAGAAGCGACTACAAGAAATCGCTGAAGAAGCTAAATTCTCTGGAGGATTAGTCCTGTTACTGGACGAGATTCACCGACTAGATAAAACCAAGCAAGACTTTCTTCTGCCACTCTTGGAAAGTGGTCTGGTTGTCATGATTGGCGCTACAACTGAAAATCCCTTCTTTTCTGTCACTCCAGCCATTCGTAGCCGTGTTCAGATTTTTGAATTGGAACCCTTGTCCAATCAAGATGTCAAAGAAGCGATTCAGATCGCTCTCACTAATCCTGAACGAGGTTTTGACTTCCCAGTGGAGTTGGATGATGAGGTCCTTGATTTTATCGCAACATCTACAAACGGAGACCTGCGTTCTGCCTTTAATTCACTAGATTTGGCTGTTCTCTCTACCCCTGAGAATGACAAGGGCACCCGCCATATCACTCTTGATGTCATGGAAAATAGCTTGCAGAGGAGTTACATTACCATGGACAAGGATGGGGACGGTCACTACGATGTCCTTTCTGCCCTGCAAAAGTCCATCCGCGGCTCAGATGTGGATGCCAGTCTCCACTACGCAGCCCGCTTGATTGAAGCTGGTGATTTGCCTAGCCTCGCTCGTCGCTTGACCGTTATCGCCTATGAAGATATCGG
>NZ_KQ970759.1:27981-40191 GCF_001579175.1 Streptococcus oralis | reverse complement strand
CGTCGCTTGACCGTTATCGCCTATGAAGATATCGGCTTGGCCAATCCTGAAGCGCAGATTCATACCGTAACTGCTCTAGAGGCTGCACAAAGGATTGGCTTCCCAGAAGCCCGCATTCTCATTGCTAATGTCGTGATTGATCTGGCTCTTTCACCCAAGTCCAACTCAGCCTATGTGGCTATAGACAAGGCTCTTGCTGACCTCAAAACATCAGGGCATTTGCCCATTCCGCGACATCTACGTGATGGACATTATAGCGGTAGCAAGGAATTGGGCAATGCCCAAAACTATCTCTACCCCCATAGCTATCCTGGACACTGGGTCAAACAAGACTATTTGCCAGAAAAAATCAAAGACCAGCACTACTTCACTCCGGAAGATACTGGCAAGTACGAACGGGCCTTAGCTCAACGCAAGGAGACCATTGATAAATTAAGAAACTTGTGAAATCCTTTTCAAAAAAATAAATTTTCCTCTTGAATTTTTTAAAAAAGTGGTATCATATAAATATAGAAACGCTGTGGTGTACGACTTCACACTTAAGTGTTGACCGACTATTTTTTGTATTATTAGGGAAACAAAAGTCTTCTAACAGCATGTAGGCCGTCTCACACGGAAACAGCTTCAGTTAGAGCGAGTTGCCCACCTGCTTAATTGCGCGGGTTCAATACAAACCGTGAAGTTTCGGCACCAATACAGCTTTTTATTTGCCTTCTTAGCTCAGTTGGTAGAGCAGTAGACTCTTAATCTATGGGTCGCAGGTTCGAGCCCTGCAGGGGGCATCTAAATACAACAGGAAAAGCCTTGGAACCAAGGCTTTTTTGCTTGTCTATAACTGATTTGCCCCACATTTTTTTATGAGCAATCTTTCCAGACATCTCTAATTTGATTAAATTCTTCAAAAATTTTCTCCTTACTGCTAAAAGTAAATCCAGATAGTCCTTTTCTGTATGTAAATATTTCTCTTCTGTCATCTGTTGTTCTTTGGATGAAAATAATTCGACATGTTGTGTAAAATCATCTATTAGAACTTTGTCGACAATTGCCATTTGGATGCTCTGATGAATCCCAGTATTCAATCTACCAAGAAAATTTCTACCAACTGTTTGTCCATACTTATTCATAATTCTTTGGTATTTACTCGCACGAATTTAAGTGACTTTTATTTGACATAATGATTTTCTCTTTATTTCATTTGATTTATGAGACTATTTTACAAAACAGAAACCGACAAGTAAATGAAAAAAGAGGTCAAGGTTTTGACAATTCGCGCCACATGAAGTTATTTAAGCATCTCCTTTTCTTTCATTATCATTTTCTGTTATAATAAATTGTACTTCTAAAATAGAAAGGTCTTAAGATGACAACTCTCATTAAACATAAACGTGTAGAATTTTCAGAACTATTTTATGACCTAGTTTTTGTTTTTGCAATTTCAAAAGCAACTACTTTAATTGACCATCTTCATAACGGTATTTTGACTTGGAATTCTTTCCTTGATTTTTTCATGGCTGTCTTGGTTCTCACCGATTCCTGGATGATTCAAACCGTTTATACCAATCGCTATGGAAAGAACTCTTTATTTAACATGGTAATCATGTTTATCAAAATGGGACTTTTACTCTTTATAGCCAATATGATTGGACCTGATTGGCAACAATATTTTCATTATCTTTGTTGGGCTGTTGGTACATTAACCTTTACCTTATTTTTACAATATTTGGTTGAATTTTTTAGAAAATCAACCGATAATGTTGAACGGGAAAGTATCAAAGGTTTTCTATGGATAACAGGTCTAGGAAGTTTAGGAGTCTATCTAGCAGCTCTTCTTCCTATTTACGTTGGAGTCTCTGTCTTATTTGCTAGTATTCTGCTAACATTTATTATGCCAATTATCTTGCTTAGTAAAGATAAGCATTACCAGGTAAATCTCCCCCATTTAATCGAGCGCATCTCCCTTCTTGTCATTATTACGTTTGGAGAGATGATTATGGAGCTAGCTAACTTCTTTACAATCGAGAATTTCTCGATTTATTCGGTTCTTTATTTCATTATTATGCTTTCTCTGTTCTTGTTTTATTTTGGTCAATTCGACCATGCTATTGATGAAGAATCTAATCAAAAGGGACTATTTCTAATTTACAGTCACTATCCTATTTTCATTGGACTTATTATGATGACCGTTTCGATGAGTTTTCTTCTAAATCCTGAAGCTAATCTTCTCTTTGCAACCAGCTTCTCTTATATCGGATTTGGCCTCTTTCAAGCTGCTGTCCTAGTAAATGGGCCCTATAACAAACACTATCTTCGCTATTCGAAAAGTTACTACTGTGTCCAAGCGACACTCTATCTGGCTGCCTTGATTCTCTCTTTAATCTTTGCTTCTAATCCTATAATAGTAGTGAGTATAACAACCATTTTAGCTCTAGCTATAGCCATTCATTTTATTTATTTTTATGTGACACAGAATAAAAAATATTCCAAATCTAACTGGGGGTTCTTTTAATGAGTTTATAACATAAAAAAAGCCTTGGAGTCAAGGCTTTTTTGTTTGTTCTGAACTAAGAAATGACAAAATTTTTAGGATATTCTGAGTCTAATATAGATGAAATTCTTTTCTTATAAGAAAAAACGCTAGATAGCGTTTTTTTATTCTTAGTTACTCGTCTAATCGAATAAACATCATTGCGTTAAGCAAAGAGATGAGAGCAACTGTATTGACATTATTGGAATAGATCAGTCTCTTATTTTCAATAGGAGGAATAATAAAATTAGAAATAATGATGTCGTAAGGTGATTCTTTTAGAGCATCAAGGGATAACTCTAATTCACTCCAAACTTCCAGTTCAAAATTGTTACTGCAATAGTAAGCAAGTGTCTCT
The DNA here is from genome assembly GCF_001579175.1 of Streptococcus oralis. Lineage (GTDB taxonomy): Bacteria > Bacillota > Bacilli > Lactobacillales > Streptococcaceae > Streptococcus > Streptococcus oralis_O. The sequence continues at coordinate 37,309 of NZ_KQ970759.1, read as the reverse complement.
GCTACTGATTTTGCATGATACTGATCAAAATTACTCATGACCAAAACCTTTAATTTAGGTTGATTTTGTAAAATATTTAGCACCAAGTGTTTGCTATGAGTGATAAAAGTATAAGACAAATGATTGACCTTCATTGAATTACGATCCATATCCAAAGCCTCTAGATAGTGTTCCATTCCTTCCTTCACCTCTGAAACAAAGCGAGGGAAAATATTTTGAAAGTTCTTGATTGTATTGCCTTTTTGATCAAATAAGATAAACTCTGTTGATAATTCCTGGCGATGCAGATGTGCCGTATTGTGCATATGCCAAATCAGATTGTCTCTATTGTCTACTTGAAGATTATACTCTCTTGATACCTGATCTACTAGATCTCCCAATAACTGATACGATTTTTTTACATAGCTGTCTGTTTTTGCATAGTTGAGAAATTCATCTTCATCTATGAAAAACATTTTTTGAAAATAGGATACAAATAGTTGACCTATCACTTCTTTATTCAAAGAGTTACGATATTCAGAATCAAAGCTCGCTACAATCTCTTCGATGCCTTCTGCCTGCATGAAAGACTCTAACAATTGATTGTTAAAAGAATTTTTCTCAACTTCCATAAAATGACCAAACTTAATGCGGTATAAATTCGTAACGAGGAGCAACTTTAACATTCGTTGAGTGGCGAAATTGACAGGAAATGCAGTTTCTTTATAGACCAGTGCCAACAGTTTACACAAAGGTTCTACAGAAAAATCTTCAAAGGGCCATTCAAGGAAATAATATTTCTCTGAAAAATACTGGGCAAAAAAGTAACGGATATCGATTTCATTTCCAGTGATTTGAACTGGATTGAGGCTAATTTCAAAACGATATTGCTTCTTAATAATTTTATTAATATGACTGATGATACGGTAAAGAGAGGAAGAACTGATATAAAACTCTTTGCAAATACTATCAGTATCACATCCTTCATTAAAAAAGATAAATTCTAAAATTGAAAAGTGGGTTGAATGCTTAAAAAAATGATGATAGACCATCTCAATATCACTATCATCGGTATTAATGATACGGATGCCGTTTGTTGAGGAATGAAATATCAAGTCAGGAAAGGAAGACCTGACCTGGGACAAGTCATCTTTTACAGAACGTTCTGCACAGTGCAATAATTCTGCTAGTTCTGAAATATGAAACCAGCGTTTGTTTTCAAAAAGTAATTCTAATAATTCTAATTGTCTGTGACTTTTTTTCGATAATAAATCTCTCATGAATAGCTTTTCTCTCTTTATAATAAACTAAAGGATTGTCTTTCAATCTTCATGCAATTATACCACATGGAATGAATTTATCCTCTTACAACGACTTTTGCTTGTCATAAAAAGACTAGTCTAATCCCTTAAAAACTCAGTAGCATCAAGATTTTCTTATTTATTTGTATCTAAAGTACATGTTTACAGTACGGTTTTTAAGACGAACTATTATGTTTCCAAGTTGAAATACTATATAATTAGTTCAATCAAAGAAATTGATTCTTTGATTTAGAAATAGAAAAGGAGGATACACTATGTTGTGGTCCATTATTGTAGGAGGTCTTATTGGTCTCATCGCAGGTGCAATCACTAAAAAAGGTGGTTCAATGGGATTGATTGCAAATATCTTTGCAGGTCTTATCGGTTCGTCTGTAGGGCAATCACTTCTAGGAAGCTGGGGACCTTCATTGGCTGGAATGGCTATTATTCCATCAATTGTTGGTGCTGTGATTGTTGTTGCAGTCGTTTCATTTCTATTTGGTAAAAAATAAGCATTACCTAATAAGAAATTAAAGTGATAAGCCATAATTTTGAATACTATAGACGGGTAAAATTATGGTTTAAAGCTTTTCAATTGAAAGGATTTAATATGTCAAAATCAAAGAAAATATTGTTACTTATTTTCTGTATCATAATCTTGACTATTTTCCTTCCTATTCTCATAGATTATCATCAGGTCAGTGATTTAGGAATCCACTTATTCAGTTGGAGAGAACTCTACGCTGAATTCCTGATTGCTAGATATGTCTTTTGGGGGACACTTGTCCTATCTGTTTTAGTTTTAATTTCAATGTTAGTGATACTCTTCTATCCTAAACAATATCTAGAGATTCAATTAGAAACTCAAGAAGATACATTAAAACTAAAAAATTCAGCTATCGAAGGCTTTGTTCGATGTTTGGTCATTGATCATCAGTTGATGAAAGAACCAACGGTCCATGTTAATAGCCGCAAAAATAAATGTTTCGTTACTGTAGAAGGGAAAATTCTTCCTTCAGACAACATCTCAAATCGATGTCTAGTCATTCAGAATGAAATAACTCATGGATTAAAGCAGTTCTTTGGTATTGAACGTGAGGTAAAACTTGAAGTTAAAGTAAAAGAAGTTGAACCTCGAAAAACGACCAAAAAGACTGTTAGTCGTGTAAAGTAAGGAAGTAAAAATGGAATGGTTTAAAAAATATCAGTATCCAATTATTGCCGGTTTAGTAGGTGTCATTCTCGCTTGCTTTATCTTATCCTTTGGCTTTTTCAAAACACTCTTTGTACTAATTTGTGGAGCCCTAGGAGCATTTGCTGGATACTATGTTAAGGAAAAATATTTAAATAAATAAAGGAGTCTCGTATGTCAAACGTAGATAAAAATGTAGAAAAAAAAGATGTCGCTGTTGTTTCTCAAGATGTTAAAGGGGAACTCACTTATGAAGATAAAGTCATCCAAAAAATCATTGGTCTTTCACTTGAAAAAGTACCTGGACTTTTGGATGTTGATGGAGGCTTCTTCTCTAATCTAACAGAAAAAATTATCAACACAGATAATGTCACTCATGGTGTCAATGTTGAAGTTGGGAAAGAACAAGTTGCAGTTGACTTGAACATTGTTGTTGAATACCAAAAGAATGTCCCAGCTTTATACAAGGAAATCAAAGATGTTGTCGTGTCACAAGTTACAAAAATGACTGATCTAGAAGTTGTTGAAGTCAATGTGAATGTTGTTGATATCAAAACGAAGGAACAGCATGAAGCAGATTCAGTAAGCCTCCAAGACCGAGTAACTGACGTGGCTTCTTCAACAGGAGAATTTGCTTCAGAACAATTTGAAAAAGTGAAATCTGGTATCGGTTCAGGTGTAGCTGCTGTTCAAGAAAAAGTAGGCGAAGGTGTTGAAGCCGTTAAAGGCGAAACAAAGGAAAATGCTCGCGTACACTAATTCATCTGATCAAAATCAATCAATTTAAAGGAGGCAGAATCATGTCAACAGAAGAAAAATTAAACCAAGCAAAAGGTTCCATTAAAGAAGGTGTCGGCAAAATGATCGGCGATGAAAAAATGGAAAAAGAAGGAGCAGCTGAAAAAGTTGTTTCTAAAGTAAAAGAAGTTGCTGAAGATGCTAAAGATGCTGTCGAAGGCGCTATTGAAGGTGTTAAAAACATGCTTCACAAAGATGAAAAATAAGGCTAAACGTTAATTCATCTAATAACAATATTAGCCGGAGAGAGAACAGTTACTGTTCTCTTTTTGTATATAGGATCCTAAAAACGATTCCGATTCTTCATTAAAAGGAATTATCAACTAGAAAAAGCCTTGGAATCCAGGCTTTTTGCTTGTTTAAAATAATAGCTCCCTTTTTAAAGAAAGAAAATTGAAAAGCTTACACACTACTAGACTGACTTATTTATCCACCACTTGAGCCTCAAATTGGGCTGGCTAGGTGTCCACATTGGTAATGGTAATCCTGTAGGGCTTGTTATTGGTGGCATCAAACACTTTTTCACCTTGGTAACTCACAACAACTCCATCTTTTTCTAAATAAATATCTGGTTGGGTGTTTGGAAGTTCTTCATCCTCCTCGTCCAAACCATGGCTTTTTATAATTTTTTGTTCCTCTACTCCATAATATACATCACCATTTCTTTCACTCCAAACACTTGAGCCAGTTAATTTAATTCTGCTAGAATCTTTTTTCTTCAAGATGAAGATTGAATAGTATTCCAAATCTTGTGTTCTGGGATTTACTCTTAAGTTGACGGATTGACCTGGTTGAAGAGTGTATTTGCCATAGTTCAAAACGGAAAAGACAAACCAAACTAGCAGCAAACTATACAAGACTCCTATAATCATTCGTGAGCGCCTACTTTTAAACAAACGTAAAAGTAACACAAAAGAGACAATAAAGAGCAATTCTGTAAACATTTTATCCCCCCTTTCTCATCATCGTTGACATCCTAAACAGAGTCTCGCATCCATTTCTCACTAGTAACATCAACCATACAAAGTCTGATACATCTTGTCTAGAAAAGCTTTCAACTCTTTTCGAACAATCTTTAACAGGCGTTCTTCTTCGGCTGGAGAGGTGTTCACACTTTCTTTTATATTGTTTTCATTAACTTGAAAGTAGCTGCTAGAAACTAAATCAAAGTTCTTATCCAATTCATATAGTACACTAGTTATTTTACCATCTATCTCTATTCTAAAATAAGCAGTTACCCCATTCCGTCCCGGATTTGAGATATCCAAATCGATGTCTCCTTTTATCCCTATGGAGTCAATCCCTCCATCCAAGCGGATAGCACCATCGGGAGGAACAACATAGCCCGCTTTACGGATGTCAGGTGCATATTTTCCTGAATCCATTAAATATTGTAAGACTGCTATATTGTCCTGTTCTTCAAAGGAAGCCTTTAGTTGGAACCGTTCTTGGTGGCTTTGATACTGAAAATAAAGATTGATACCAACAACTAAGGCAAGTACAGAAGCGAGCAAGATTCGTATTTTTCTACGTCTCGACATTTTTATCTCCTCTATCTTAGAAATCACAGAAGTCTTGTTTCTAACTTTGAAAGGTAACTACCTTATCCTCTGATATCCTTGGGACTCTAACTCAAGTGACTGCTATCTACCCTTTTTCATGATGTATTTTCGTATAGGTGTTTCAACCATTTGAACGATTTCAAATCCTTCTTTTTGGTAAAGATTGTAAGCTGTGTGATTTGCCTCGTAGACATTTAGAGAAATAGTATCTATGTCTTCATTTTCAAATGCCAAACTAACAAATTTCCTTAAAGCCTGGCTACCTAAGCCTTGCCCCTGCTTCTGGGGGTTGATAAAAAATCTCCCGATATGAAGATTCCTGTCTTCTAGCCTGATTTTCTGGATAAGCCCCACAAACTCTTGTCCATCAAAGATTGAAAAGATCCCTTCCAAATCTTGCAAGACTTGAATTGTCAAGGGAAAAGGAATCATTGTTCCCATCCATTGTTCTTGAAAGGATTTGCCTATGGAGTTGGACCATTGGCATACGTGCTGAGCATTTTCTGTGCTTACCTTTTCTTCAAAACGAATTGTCATATTTTCCTCACCATCTTATCTGTGTTTCTCCATTATACTACTTCTTCCATTTTTTACGAATAGATAAGTATGATTGATTTTTATTTTTTTCTTGTTGGGAGCATTCTCGCTTCCTTTCTTGGTTTGGTCATTGACCGTTTCCCTGAGCAATCCATTATTCGACCAGCTAGTCACTGCGATTCCTGTCAGACTCGCTTGCGTCCCTTAGATTTGATTCCGATTATCTCTCAAGTGATTGGTCGCTTTCGCTGTCGCTACTGCAAGATTCGCTATCCATTCTGGTATGCCCTCTTTGAACTCGGCTTAGGACTCATCTTTCTGATTTACTCTTGGGGATGGCTCTCCTTGGGTCAAGTTATCCTAATCACTGCTGGTCTGACCTTGGGCATCTACGACTTTCGCCATCAGGAATATCCTTTACTAGTCTGGCTGACGTTTCACCTAATCCTCATGGCTTTCTGTGGTTGTAATCTGGTTATGGTCTTCTTCCTTGTTATCGGAATTTTGTCCCACTTTATCGATATCCGCATGGGAGCAGGGGATTTTCTATTTCTGGCTTCTTGTGCTCTCGTCTTTAGCGCGACAGAGTTGCTGATCTTGATCCAGTTTTCTTCTGCGACGGGGATTCTAGCCTTTCTCCTCCAAAAGAAAAAGGAAAGACTTCCTTTTGTGCCTTTCCTCTTACTTGCTGCTTGTTTGATTATTTTTGGTAAGCTACTGCTTGTTTGATAAAGTCCTCAATCGGCTCTCCTTGGTGGAGAGCTTTTACGATTTTTGAACCGACGATAACGCCATCAGACACCGCATTGAATCGTTCCACATCATCCTGACTAGATACGCCAAAGCCTGTCAAGACTGGGATGTCAGCTACTTGATGCAATTGTGCCAGGTGCTTGTCCAAGTCTGCACGGTAATTTCCTGACTTCCCTGTCACCCCATTGATGGCAACGGCATAGACAAAGCCTTCCGCCCCTTCAATCAACTCTTTCTGACGCTCAAGTCCAGTCGTCAAACTAACTAGGGGAATCAATGCGATATCTGTGTCTGCCAAAAAAGGCTCTACAAAGTTGGCATGCTCATGAGGCAGGTCTGGGATAATCAAGCCTTTGACCGCTGTATCTGCCAGATCTTTAACAAATTTCTCCACACCGTACTGAAAGAGGGGGTTGAAGTAGGTCATGATGACAAGTGGAACTTCTGTTTGAATGGTTTTCAAGGTTTCAACCAAAGCCTGGGTAGAAGTTCCGTGGGCTAGACTGCGCAAGCCTGCTTCTTCGATAACAGGTCCATCTGCAACTGGGTCTGAAAAGGGAATGCCCACTTCAATAGCTGAAACTCCCAATTCTTCTAAAAGGTGAATCGTTTCAGCGAGACCATCCAAACCTTTCTCGTGGTCTCCAGCCATGATATAGGGAACGAAAATTCCTTTTCCAGCTGCTTTGATAGCATTCAATTTTTCTGTTAAAGTCTTAGGCATGAACTTCTCCTTTCTTTGCTGCATCTGCTTCCAAGCGGTCCTTTACTTGAACCACATCCTTGTCCCCACGTCCAGATAGGCAGACAATCATAGACTTGTCTGGTCCGAGTTCTTTGGCCAATTCCACTGCAAAAGCGATAGCATGACTAGATTCCAAGGCTGGGATAATCCCTTCCACACGAGACAAGAGTTGGAATCCTTCCAAGGCTTCCTCGTCTGTCACAGGGACATAGGTTGCACGTTTGATATCGTGGTAGTGAGAATGTTCTGGACCGATACCAGGATAGTCCAATCCTGCTGAGATGGAGAAGGCTTCAAGAATTTGACCATGGGCATCTTGGAGCACATCCATGAGAGAACCATGAAGAACACCTGGACGTCCCTTGGTCAAGGTCGCTGCGTGGTGCTCTGTATCCACACCAAGTCCTGCTGCTTCAGCCCCATACATGGCTACTGACTCATCTTCTACAAAGGGATGGAAGAGACCAATGGCATTAGAACCACCACCAACACAGGCTACTAGGGCATCTGGCAAATCTTGACCTGTCAAGTCACGGTACTGTTGTTTAGCCTCTCGACCGATGACACTTTGGAAGTCACGAACGATTTCTGGGAAAGGATGAGGCCCCAAGGCAGAACCAAGGATATAGTGGGTATCATCGATATTTGCCACCCATGAACGAAGGGCTGCATTGACCGCATCCTTAAGCACGCGCGAACCATCTGTCACGGCCTCGACCTTGGCTCCCAAAAGCTCCATACGGAAGACATTAAGGGCTTGGCGTTTGACATCTTCTTCACCCATATAGATGATACATTCCATATTAAAGAGGGCTGCAGCTGTTGCAGTTGCCACACCATGCTGACCAGCACCCGTTTCAGCGATAATTTTCTTTTTACCCATACGTTTAGCCAGAAGAACTTGTCCCAAGGCATTGTTAATTTTGTGGGCCCCTGTATGGTTGAGATCTTCCCGTTTGAGGTAAATCTTGGCTCCGCCGATATGTTGGGTCAAGTTTTTTGCGTAGTAAAGGGGAGTTTCACGTCCTACATACTGGCGCAAAAGTTGGTTTAATTCCTCTTGGAAACTGGGGTCTGCTTGACTTTCACGATAGGCCTTCTCCAACTCCAAAACTGCTGTCATCAATGTTTCTGGGACAAAACGTCCGCCGAATTTTCCGTAAAATCCATCTTTATTTGGTTCCTGATATGCCATGCTTTACTCTCTCTATAAATCTTCTAATCTTTTCATGATCTTTTTGTCCATCTGTCTCCACTCCGCTTGATACATCTACTGCATAGGGTGTAAAGTATTGAATTGCTTTTACTACATTATCTTCCTTAAGGCCACCTGCGATAAAGAAAGGCTGTGCTAGTCCTGTTATATCCAGTTGCCCCCAGTCAAAGGTATGGCCACTCCCTGCCACTGGGGCATCAAAGAGTAGATAGTCTGCCTGAGAATTGGGTACATGCCCCTTTCCATCCACTTGCACAGCCTGAATGCTGGCACAAGGCAAATCCTCAAACAAATCATCCGCCACCTGACCGTGAACTTGAACCAAGTCCAAGCCAACCTTTTCAATCGCTTCTAACAGTTGAGCTCGACTTGGTGAAACAAATACACCAACCTTTTTAATGTTGACAGGAATGAGCTTTGCCAGCTCTGTAGCCTCTTCCAAGGTCACCTGCCTTTTACTAGGTGCGAAGACAAAACCGATGTAGTCTGCCCCTGCTGATACGGCTGTTTCCACCGCTTCTTTGGTCGATAGTCCACAAATTTTAACCTTTGTCAATCTGCAACTCCTTGATTCTCTGGGCTACATCTTCTGCCTGCATCAGAGCTGTCCCAACTAAAATTCCGTTAAAGAATGGTGCTAGTCGTTCCGCATCCTGCCTTGTGAAAATAGCAGATTCAGATATGTACAAGCAATCATCTTTGAAGTGTTTAGCCAAGTCTACACTGGTCTGCAAGTCGACCTCAAAGGTGGTCAAGTTGCGGTTATTAACCCCAATAATCTCAGCACCAAGTCTGTGGGCTACTTCTAGTTCAGCTAGATTGTGGGTTTCCACCAAGACTTCCAGTCCAAGCTCTGTCGCGTAGTCATACAGTTCCTTGAGACGTTCTTCTGACAAGGCAGCCACAATGAGCAAAATAACTGTCGCCCCTGCATTACGAGCGCGGACGATTTGCTTTTCATCGATGATAAAGTCCTTGTTGAGCGTCGGAATGTTTACCTGACTGGAAATATCACGCAAATAATCCAAATGTCCTTTAAAGAAAACCTCATCTGTCAAAACCGAAATCATCACTGCACCGTTTGCTTCATAAGTCTGGGCCTGTTGCACAATATCCACATCGAGATTGATATCTCCCAGACTAGGGCTAGCTTTCTTGACCTCAGCGATTACCTGTAAACGGTCACGGTGATTCTTCAAAAATTCTGCCAAGCGATAGGTCTGGCGCAAGGGCTGGATTTGCTCC
>NZ_KQ970759.1:24310-27961 GCF_001579175.1 Streptococcus oralis | reverse complement strand
ATTCGTGCTAAAAATTCCTGACTCATTTTTGGTACTCCTGTAACAGTCTAAGTTTTTCAAGGGCCTTGCCACTAGCAATCACTTGACGGGCCAAGGCAACTCCTTCCTTGATACTAGCTACCTTACCATTAGCATAGAAACCAAGACCAGCATTCAAGACTGTCGTTTCCAAGAATGGACTTGGTTCGTTTTGAAGAACGCTAAGCAAAATCTCTGCATTTTCCTGAGCGTTTCCTCCTCGAATATCTTCGATAGCATAGCCTTCCATCCCCAAATCCTCTGGAGTGAAGCTTGACAAGGTGATTTCGCCATTTTCAAGAAGAGCAATATTGGTTGTTCCGTTCAAGCCAGCTTCATCAAGCCCTTCTGGTCCAGCAACCACGATGGCACGTTTGCGACCCATATTTTTCAACACCTGAGCTGTACTTTCTAGAAGTTCTGGACGACTAATACCAAGCAACTGTGTTTCCAAGGCCATTGGATGAATCAGTGGACCAGTCAAGTTCATAATCGTTGGAATTCCCAACTCCAAACGAGCTGGCATGATGTATTTCATTGCTGGGTGCATATTTTTAGCGAAGAGAAAGACGATGCCAGTTTTATCGAAAACCTTACCTAGTTCAGCTGGTTTGAGGTCAAGATTGATGCCCAAGGCTTGAAGGACATCTGCCGAACCCGATTTAGAAGAAATCGAGCGGTTACCGTGTTTTGCCATATGAATGCCGCCACCAGCCAAGACAAAGGCTGCAGTTGTCGAAATGTTAAAGCTGAAGGACTTGTCTCCACCAGTACCACAGTTGTCCATAGCATCATGGATTTCAGTTGGAATGTGTTGGGCATGCCCTCTCATGACTTGGGCAATGGCTGTGCGCTCTTCTGGTGTTTCTCCCTTCATCTTAAGTGCCAAGAGGAGAGAAGCAATCTGCGCTTCTGTTACGCGTCCAGTCACGATACGCTCGATGACATCCGTCATTTCCACACCTGATAAATTTTCAAATTTTGCTAATTTCTCAATAATCTCTTTCATCCTAGTTTCCTCACTTTACAACCTTCTCGATAAAATTCCGAATAGAAGACAAGCCATCTGGCGTTCCGATACTTTCTGGATGGTACTGGAAACCATAAATCGGCAGGCTTTTGTGTTGAATTCCCATAATGGCTTGGTCATCAGTAGAACGAGCTGTCACTTCAAAGTCTTCTGGCATTTCTTCAATCAAAATACTGTGATAACGCATGACTGGACGACCATCCTCAATATCTTGGTAGAGAACAGAAGGCACTTCAAAGCTGATATAGCTCTGTTTCCCATGCATGACTTTTGGAGCCAAGCCTAGCTTACCACCAAAGACTTCTGCAATGGCTTGGTGTCCCAAACAAATCCCTAGAATCGGCTTCTTGCCAGCAAAATCACGAATCATGTCTTCCATCTTTCCAGCATCAACTGGCCAACCTGGACCAGGAGAAAAAACCAGACCATCTGCTTTTTCAGCTTCTTCATAAAGCTTGGGATCATCATTTCTCAAAACCTGCACCTCTGCAAAATTCCCAATGTATTGGGCCAAGTTATAGGTAAAAGAATCATAGTTGTCAATCAATAAAATCACGGTCTTAATTCTCCAATTCTAGTCATAGATTTTGCTTTGTTAATGGTTTCTTGGTATTCGTTTTGGGCAATAGAGTCGTAGACAATCCCTGCCCCAGCCTGCACATAGGCTGTTTGATTTTTGAGAATCATAGTTCGGATGGCAATGGCCAAATCCATATCACCCGTCGCAGACAAGTAGCCGATTGCTCCTGCATATACGCCACGTTTTTCTGTTTCCAGCTCATAGATGCGTCTCATGGCCCGAATCTTAGGTGCTCCTGAAACTGTTCCAGCTGGAAGTGTAGCTTTCAAGGCATCCATGGCAGTGAGTTCGGGAAGCAAACGCCCTTTCACAACACTGGTCAAATGCATAACATAGCGGAAAAACTCCACTTCCATATACTTGGTAACTTGGACACTGGATGTTTCAGAGATACGGCCAATATCGTTACGACCCAAGTCCACCAACATCCGATGTTCTGCTGTTTCCTTCTCATCAGAAAGTAGGTCTGTCGCCAAGGCCTTGTCTTCTTCATCCGTTGCTCCTCTTGGTCGCGTACCGGCAATCGGATTGGTTGTCACGATGCCATTTTTGACAGAAACCAAACTTTCTGGACTGGCACCGATGATTTGATAATCCCCAAAATCATAGAAATAGAGGTAATTAGAAGGATTGGTCACGCGGAGATTTCTGTAGAAGTCAAATGGATTCCCAGTAACTTCTGCTGAGAAACGCTGGCTGAGCACGCATTGGAACATATCGCCATTACGAATCAAGTCGCGAGCGGTTTCCACCATTTGCTCAAACTTCTGAGGAGCGATATGGGGTTTGAAGTCTAACGGAGATAGATCCAAGTCTTCAAATTCATTTGAAGCAGGAATTCGTAATTCCTCCAGCACTTGCTTCAAGGCTCCTTCCAAGGCCTCTTCACTACGCTCACTATAGAAAGCATCCTCGATGACATGGATTTTTTCCTTCTTGTGGTCAAAGACCATGTAGCTCTCATAGACAAAGAAATGCATGTCCGGCGTTCCAATTGTATCTTGAGGGATTTGTCCAATTTCTTCATAAAGAGAAATCATATCGTAACCGACAAAGCCAATAGCTCCCCCACCAAAAGGTAGGTCTGAATGGTGCTGGCTCTTATGAGTCACTTCATAAAGGAAATCCAAGGGATCACGATCAATCACTTGTCCATTTTGATAAAGGACTCCATTTTCAAACTGAATCTCAAAAACTGGATTATAAGCTAGGATAGAAAAACGAGCGGTTTCCTTGTCTCTCGGAATACTTTCTAAGATCACCTTGTGTTGTCCTTTTAAGCGCATATAAGCCAAGATTGGTGATAAGACATCTCCATGAATGATTCGTTCCATTGTAATTTCCCTTTCAGTTCTACTTCTAGTCCGTGGTGACTGTATGAAAAATCCCCACGCAAAATAACTTGCGTGAGGACGAAATTCGCGGTGCCACCTCAATTATAGGATTTCTCCTATCTCTCATCCCTGTCTCAGATAGCTCCTGTAACAGGTTGTGCGGTAAAGGGCACTCCCTTGAGAATTATGTTTTCTTCTCTCGTGTCAGATGGACCCAACCTTACAGCTTTCTCTACTTGTTTCCAGCAACCACAAGCTCTCTGTGAGAGAAAGGACTGTAATTTTTCCATCTATTATTTTTTAGCTTCTAGGTAGTCTGCAATCGCAGCTACGTCCTTGTCTCCACGACCAGAGACATTGATGATGATAATGTCATCTTTACTTAGTTTCGGTGCACGTTTAACTGCTTCTGCGATAGCGTGCGAACTTTCAATCGCTGGGATAATTCCTTCAGTCTTGCTGAGAAGGAGCAGGGCTTGAACAGCTTCTTCATCCGTCGCAGCCACATATTCCACGCGACCTGAGTCTTTGAAGTAGGCGTGTTCTGGGCCAACCCCTGGATAGTCCAATCCTGCTGAAATAGAGTATACTGGAGCAAGTTCCCCATCTTCCTTAAAGACTGCATAGGTCTTCATCCCATCAACAATTCCTACGCTACCCTTGGTCATAGTGGCTGCATGCTTGTCTGT
>NZ_KQ970759.1:19002-24251 GCF_001579175.1 Streptococcus oralis | reverse complement strand
CTTGTCTGTGTCAAGTCCGTGACCGGCAGCTTCGACCCCAACCAATTTGACTTCTTCATCAGCCACATACTGTGAAAAAGCTCCAATAGCATTAGAACCACCACCTACACAAGCAATAACGTAGTCTGGCAGACGTCCTTCTTTTTCCAAGATTTGACGACGTGATTCTTCACTGATGACCTTTTGGAATTCATGAACAATCGTTGGATAAGGGTGAGGTCCAACAGCAGAACCTAAAACGTAGAAGGCTTCAAGGTCATTCATCCATGCTCCAAAGGCTGCATCAACCGCATCCTTAAGAGTTCGTGTCCCCGTTTCAACTGCGTGAACAGTCGCTCCCATCATCTCCATACGGAAAACATTGAGACGTTGGCGCTCCACATCTTCTGCCCCCATGTAGACATCACAAGCCATACCAAACTTAGCGGCCGCAGCTGCAGTCGCAACCCCGTGCTGACCAGCTCCTGTTTCTGCGATCACTCGTTTCTTGCCCATACGTTTGGCAAGAAGAATTTGCCCTAAAACATTGTTGAGCTTGTGAGAACCAAGGTGGTTAAGGTCTTCACGTTTAAGATAAATCTTAGCTCCACCTAAGTGTTCTGTCAAACTTTCCGCAAAATAGAGCGGTGTTTCGCGACCGGAATAGTCCTTCAAGTAATGACGAAATTCTGCCAAAAACTCTGGATCTTCCTTGTACTTATCAAAAGTCACTTCCAACTCATCCAACAAAGCCTGAATCGGCTCCGGTACAAAACTGCCACCAAATTGTCCAAAATATCCTTTAGTTGTCATAAATTTTTCCTCTTTCAGTATTAATTTCAAGATATGAAAAAGCCCACACACAGAATATAATCTGTGTGAGGGCGTTGGTAACGCGGTGCCACCTCAATTATAAAGGGACTATTCCCTTTACATCTCTACCTTGTCTAACAACAAGTTGCACTGTAAGGTGTGCGCACCGAATTTTCATTGTTTCAAATTCATTTTTAAAATCAGCCCACTTTCACTATTTCCAACCACCTGTTCACAATCACCACAGGCTCCCTGAAGATCAAACATAGTTACTTTTCTGATTTGTTGAGAATATTATATGCTATTGTCCGCTTTTTGTCAAGATTTTTTTATGATTTTTTTCCAGAACCGAGGATTTCTTCGGAAATTCTCACCAAAGTCTGAACAATGTAATCAACTTCTTCATCGCTTAATTTTGTATGAAGAGGAAGCGTAATTTCATTTTCAAAGAAGGCATAGGATCTTGGATAATCTGCCATATCAAAACCAAGATTCTTATAGGCTGTCAAGAGAGGAAGTGGTTTGTAGTGTACATTACTTGCAATTCCTGCTTTGGCCAATTCTTGGATGATGTGGTTGCGTTCTTCGAGACTCGCACCTTCAACATGGGTGATGTAGAGGTGACGACTTGACTCAACAGTTTCCGTTTCATGTGCCAATGGATGAATGCGAGTACCCGCAAAACCACGATCATAACGGTCCACGATTTCCTTACGACGGTCAAGCAAACTTGGGTAACGATCCAATTGTACTAGACCAAGGGAAGCCATGATATCTGTCATGTTGCACTTGTAGGCTGGTGTTACGATATCGTATTCCCATGAACCCAATTGCATCTTGGCAAGAGCATCTTTGGTTTGACCATGAAGAGAAAGAATTTGGAATTCCTTGTACATCTCTTCGTCGTCAATCGCTGGATTGGCTTTCCAAGTAGCACTTCCTCCCTCAGCAGTTGTAAAGTTTTTTACGGCATGGAATGAGAAGGAAGTAAAGTCAGCGATAGAACCCGCAGGCTGTCCTTTGTAAGTAGATCCCAAAGCATGGGCACTATCAGAGACAATCACAATACGGTTAAAGGCCTTTTGCCACTTGCTAGCAGCTGTAAAGAGGTCACGTTTTTTCTCAACAACTTGGAACAAACGGTCATAGTCGCAAACAATCCCTGCAAGCTCTACTGGAATAATCACCTTAGTCTTTTCAGTGATAGCTTGCTCAAGCAGGTCATAGTCCATCTCAAACGTATCTGCTTGGATATCGACCATGACAGGGGTTGCTCCTACGTGAGTGATGACACTACATGAAGCTGTATAGGTCATAGCTGGAACGATGACTTCATCACCAGGTCCCACTTCAAGCACACGCAAAATCAACTCAAGAGCGGCTGTCGCAGAGTTGAGGCAGACCATCTTAGGCGTCTGTGTGTATTGAGACAAGCGGCGCTCCAGTTCTTTTGTCTTAGGACCTGTTGTGATCCAGCCAGAACGAAGGGTATCCGCTACTTCAGCAATTTCTGCTTCTGTGATATCGGGTGGTGAAAATGGAATATTGTAATTTGGCATTGATTTGCTCCTTTTATCTGTACTCATTTTCTCATGACTACTTTATTTTAATACTTCAAACACGGTTTGAAACATGATTTTGATATCTCCAAAAAAACTAAATTCTCGGAGATAAGCAAGGTTATAGCGCATCTTTTCAGGAAGGACATGTTCGACATAGGCTTGGTCAACTGACATACCTTTCTCCGTCATTTGACTGATGATAGTATCCTCATCCTTGTAGTTGATGCTGGCTGGAGAGGTAATTCCTGCTGGTAAGAGCAAGGTCGCCATCATTTCAGGGCTATACTGCTCCGTGTAACGTGGCACTTCAGGTCGTGTCCCAACAAAGGACATTTCGCCTTTAAGGACATTGACCAGCTGAGGTAGTTCGTCCAAACGCACACGGCGAATGAAATTTCCCACTTTGGTAATACGGCTATCGTTAGCAGAAGTCACCAGGCTTCCTTTTTTATCCGCATCCGTTACCATGGTACGGAACTTCCAAATCTTGAACGGACGGTTGTACTGGGTCACGCGCTCTTGCTTGTAAATGACAGGTCCCTTGCTATCCAACTTGATCCAAATGCTCAAGATAAGAAAGACGGGAGAAGTCAAAAGTAGCAAAAACAGGGCCAGAACCCAATCCAGGCAACGCTTGAAAATCAGCGAACCCTTCCTTTTAGAGACAAGCTGGTAGTAAGACTCAACCTCGCTTGATTGCATTTCCACGGGTAAGTCTTCCCATTTCAGCATGCTGTTTCTCCTTTGTTTTTATTATACTATTTGTCAACATTTTTCATTATACCACAAAATAGAAAAGGCGGTGCAAGAAATCTGTGATTTAGAGGAATTCTTCTTTATGACATGGCCCCTGCCTGCAAGCTATACATCTTGTGATAGGTTCCTTCCAAGGCCAAGAGTTCCTCATGGGTGCCACTCTCGATGATGCGCCCCTTGTCCAAAACATAGATACAGTTGGCATCTTGGATGGTTGAAAGGCGATGAGCAATAGCAATGGTTGTCCGCCCCTGTCTCATCTTAGCTAGGGAATCTTGAACCAAACTTTCTGTTTCAGAGTCAATATTGGCTGTCGCTTCATCCAAAATCAGGATTTTAGGCTGACTAGCAACTGTTCTGGCAAAGGCAAGAAGCTGGCGCTGTCCAGTAGAAAAACTCGAACCACGCTCGGAAACAGGAGCATCATAGCCCTGCGGAAGGTCTTGAATAAAGGAATCTGCATCGACAAAAGTAGCTGCAGCCTGGACCTCTTCATCACTAAGATCTTGGTACATGGCGATATTGGACTTGATAGTTCCATGATAGAGGAAGGGATCCTGCAAGACCAGTCCGATGTTTTTTCTCAATTCTTCCTGGCTGTAGTCCCTAATATCCACACCATCCAAGAGAACTCGGCCTGACTGAAATTCATAAAAACGCATGAGGACATTGATAATCGAAGATTTCCCCGATCCCGTATGACCGACAAAGGCAATGGTTTCACCTTTATTGACGGTAAAGGAAATATCATCTAGAATTTGGTGTTTTCCATCATAAGAGAAGGACACATGTTCAAAGCGAATATTTCCTTCTTGGATTTCGGCAGGGTCATTCTCTTGCGCCGGTTCATAGTTGGTCTCATCAATGAGTGCAAAGACACGACCTGCTGACACCATGGAGGTCTGAAGAGTAGAAAAGTTTTGCGTTACCTCGATGAGGGGGTCAAAGAGACGATTGATGTACTGGATAAAGGCATACATGGTTCCTGCCGTTATTCCTAGATAAAGACCGCGGTAGCCAAAGTAAGCCATCAAAACGGCGTAGCCTAGGAGTTTCAGCAAACTCATGGCAGGTCTCAAAAAGAGGGCATCCAAGGCCACAGAACGGTTGGCATAGACCAAGTGTTCTTGGTTAATTTCATCAAATTCTGCTTGCAGGCGCTTCTCTTGATTAAAGGCCTGGATAATCCTGATTCCCTCAATGTTTTCTGCCAGCTTACTATTGATATCCGATAAGAGACTTCTGGTTTTTTCGATGATTTTCACTGACTTTTTCCGATAGAGATTGACCAAAAGGAAAATCAAGGGGAGAAAGAGCAAGACTAAAGCTGTCAAACGAAAATCCAGCACCAACATGGTATACAGAGTTGTCAGAAAGATAAAAACTGCTGAAATAAAGCTGGATAAAATTCCCGAAAACATATCACTGATGGTCTCAGTATCATTGGTCAAACGAGAAACGATGGAGCCTGCTGGCGTCTTGTCAAAATAAGACATGCCCAGTTTCTCCATATTGGCAAAGGCATCGCGACGAATATCCCTAACAATACTGTAGGACACCCGCGCAAAGAGAAGGTTACCGACATACTGAACCAGAGTTTGCAGGATATAAAGACCATAGTAGGCCAGCAAAACGGTCACGGCCAATTGATTAAGATTGCTGAGGTACTGGTCGATAAAGTGGGAAGCTACAAGGGGAATGACACTTTTAATGACTGTAGTCGCGAGGAGAAAACTGAGTGCCAAAAAGGTCAGGAGGCCATAGGGCTTGAGATAGGACATCAAGCGCTTCAATACAGCCCATTGTTCTTGTTTATTCTGCATCTTCTTCTCCTTTCATTTCCAACTGCTGAGACTGATAGGTTTGGGCATACCAGCCATCCATAGCTAGCAGGTCTTCGTGTGTACCCCGTTCTATGATTTGGCCATTTTGCAGAACCAAAATCAGATCTGCATGGACAACTGCACTGAGGCGATGGGCCGTGATGATGGTTGTCTTGTCTTTACGCGTTTCCTTAAGATTGTCGACGATCGCATACTCCGTCTTGGCATCCACGGCGGACAAGGAATCATCTAAAATCAAGATATCAGGATCTAAAATCATAGCCCGACTCATGGCCAGACGCTGCTTTTGCCCACC
>NZ_KQ970759.1:4807-18740 GCF_001579175.1 Streptococcus oralis | reverse complement strand
AAGACTGACTCCCTTTTCACCAATCAACGTATCAAATCCCTGAGGCATGGCTACAATATCTTGGTAAACTTGAGCTAGCTTAGTGGCTTCCTCGACTGTTGAAAGGGGCAAGTTAGGATTGCCAAAACGAATATTGTCTAAAATTGAGGTCGCAAAGAGGAATTGATCCTGAGGGACATAGCCTATGAGACTGCGAAGGTCTGTCAGACGATAGTTCCGAATGTCATGCCCGTTTAGATAAATGGCTCCCTTATCCACATCGTATTCTCGCAAGAGAAGTTTAATCAAGGATGTTTTCCCAGAGCCTGTCTGTCCTACCAAGCCCAGCGTTTGTCCTTTTTCCAAGCTAAAATGAATATCCGTCAGTGTTTCTTCATTTTCAAAGGCAAAGCTGTCAATGGCATATTCCAAGCGCCCATTTTCAATACTGTCCAGAGGAAACTCAGGGTTCTGTACAAGTGATTCCTGAGACAAGAGTTCCTCAATTCGCTGGTAAGAAACCTTTCCTCGCTGAGTGATATTAAAGAGGAAACCGATAGCCATAAGAGGCCAGACCAGCATATCCAAATAGCTGATAAAGGTGACCAGATTTCCAACCGTAATCTGCCCCTCCTGAACCATCAAGGAACCGACCAAAAGGGTTAAAACATAGGACGAACCAACAAACAAGAGAACCATGGGGTCAAAGAGACTATCGTATTTCATGGTTTGGAGGTTCTTTTGGAAGGTCAATTCATTGACTTCCTGAAAGGACTCCAGCTCATCCGCCTGATAACCGAAAGACTTGGTCACTTTGATACCTGATACAGACTCCTGAACCTTGTTATTGAGTTCAGAAAAGGCAGCTTGAGATTCTCCGAAAGCCTTATGAGTCTTTCTCCCTAGACGACTGGTCGCATAAGCCATGAAAGGCAAGGGAAGAATGGCAACCAAGGTCATTTGCCATGAGATGCTAAAGAGCATGGTCAGCAAAGTCACCAGCGCCGTGATGGAAGCATCCACTGCTGACATGACTCCGCCACCCGCTAAACGGGTTAAGGCATTGATATCATTGGTGGCGTGTGCCATCAAGTCTCCCGTCCGATAGGTCTGATAAAAGGCTGGCGACATCTTAGTAAAATGCTCAAACAAGCGAGAGCGCATAATCTGCCCCAGACGATAGGATGTCCCGAGGATATACATGCGCCAAACATAGCGCAGATAGTACATCCCAAAGGCTGCCAGCAGTAGATAAAATAGATTAAGAAGGAGCTCCTGCTGGGTTAATTGACCCGATGTAATGGCGTCAATCACCCGCCCCATGACCATGGGGGGAATGAGATTGAGGACGGAAACCAAGACTAAGGCCACAATCCCGACTAGATAACGGCGCTTTTCTAACTTGAAAAACCACCAGAGTTTTTGAATAATGGACATAAAATCCCTTTCTGATTGCAAATGGAAACCTGAGGCCAAGACTCAATGAAAATCAAAGAGCAAACTAGGAAACTAGCCGCAGGTTGCTCAAAGCACTGCTTTGAGGTTGTAGATAGAACTGACGAAGTCAGTAACCTACATACGGCAAAGCGACGTTGACGCAGTTTGAATTTGATTTTTGAAGAGTACAAGACCCCAGGTTTTTCTTATTCATAAGTTACGACTGAGACGACACCCTTGTCATACTCAGCGATAAAGATATTGGCCACATTGTCATGCCCTTGTTTGCTGAGGTTATCAAGCAGCCATTCTTCGCTCCGACCAATGGTCTCCAAAATTTCAACTTGGATCACACCGTCTGTGACAACAGGATACTTGGGATTCTCATCTCCCATTTGGACTACGATGAGTTGACCGTTCTGCTCCTGCATAGCGCGTTTGACTTGTTTCATTTGGAAAATTCCCTGGCTACGGAGCTTAAGAGCTACGTCCGCTGCTGATAAACCAACCGAACGGCAGGCTTCTGGATCAATCTTCCCATTTTTGATGAGCAGGGTTGGCTTCCCATCAATCAAACGTTTCACAAAGTGAACATTATTATTCAGCCATTTGAGAGTCAAGACCAGAATGGTCCACATGATCAAGATGACTGCATACTGAAGGATACTGATGGCGCTATTGTAAATCACCCCACCGATGATCCCCCCGAGTACATAGTTCTGAATTTGATCTATTGCTGAGTTAGGCGCTAGATTGCCCTTTCCTGTCACATTGATCACGAAAACCAGAGAAAAGAGGCCCAAGGCTAGTTTGATTAAAATTTCGATATAATTGAGTGTCATTTGTTCACCTCCACCAGTTCAATTGCATCTGTTTTATACAATTCCACTTTCTCTAGCAGGTACTTGTCTGGCTCACTACCGTTCAGGGCACGGTAATAGTGATCACCTACCTTGATAAGTGCGCCATCCGTGTCCGCAGAAGTATTAACATAGACCTCTGACTTGTCTACTCCCAATTCTTTGGAAACAAGCTCGATGAAATGAAGTGAAGCTTGAAATTTATTATTAGAAACTTGATTGTTTTGATAAGTCGTGATGCTGACCAAAAGCAGAGCTAATAAGGTCAAAGCTGAAATCATGACCAACTCACGAAATTTAGTCCCCTTTTTATCATGATAAGCCTTGAAAGCTAGAAATCCTGTCACAGCTAATAGGACAATCCCTAAACCAATCATGATACCATTTTGCTGACTGATTTGGCTGAGTACATAGTCGTAAGAATAGAATTTCATGTATTTTCACTCCCTTTCATAAAATCATTCTTACATTATAAACAAAAGAAGCCGATTTTTCAAACCATACGTTGGGGAAATGCGCCTTTTTTTGGTATAATATAGTCTGTAATCTGAATGAAAAAGGTAACTTTATGAAACTCATCTCATGGAATATCGATTCCCTCAATGCAGCCCTAACGAGCGACTCAGCTCGTGCAAAATTGTCCCAAGAAGTTCTACAAACCTTGGTAGCCGAAAATGCTGATATTATCGCTATCCAAGAAACCAAGCTTTCTGCAAAAGGGCCTACTAAGAAACACCTAGAAGTACTTGAAGAACTCTTTCCAGGTTATGAAAACACTTGGCGTTCCTCTCAAGAACCTGCCCGCAAAGGCTATGCTGGAACCATGTTCCTTTATAAGAAAGAACTCACACCAACAATCAGCTTCCCAGAAATCGGTGCCCCTTCTACCATGGACTTGGAAGGCCGCATCATCACCTTGGAATTTGATGCATTTTTCGTAACGCAAGTTTACACTCCAAATGCTGGCGATGGTTTGAAACGCTTGGAAGAACGCCAAGTCTGGGATGTCAAATACGCTGAGTATTTGGCTCAACTAGACAAAGAAAAACCAGTCCTTGCAACCGGTGACTACAACGTAGCCCACAAGGAAATCGACCTTGCAAATCC
Source organism: Streptococcus oralis (assembly GCF_001579175.1). Classification (GTDB taxonomy): domain Bacteria; phylum Bacillota; class Bacilli; order Lactobacillales; family Streptococcaceae; genus Streptococcus; species Streptococcus oralis_O. The sequence continues at coordinate 15,357 of NZ_KQ970759.1, read as the reverse complement.
TGCCAGCAACCGCCGTTCGCCTGGATTTACCGACGAGGAACGTGCTGGTTTTACCAACCTTTTGGCAACTGGATTTACTGACACTTTCCGCCATATTCACGGCGATGTCCCAGAACGTTATACCTGGTGGGCGCAACGCAGCAAGACTTCTAAAATCAACAATGCAGGCTGGAGAATCGACTACTGGCTCACTAGCAACCGCGTGGCTGACAAGGTGATCAAGTCTGACATGATTGACTCGGGTGCGCGTCAAGACCATGCGCCGATTGTATTGGAAATTGAACTTTAAGGATTTTCACGATGAACTACAATGCAGTTATTCCCGAGTTTGTTGTAAGTGATTTAGAACAGTCCCGTTCTTTCTACTGCGACTTGCTCGGTTTTAGGATCGAATACGAGCGTCCAGAAGAAAACTTTCTCTTTCTTTCTCTTGAAGAGTGTCAGCTAATGCTAGAGGAAGGAACCCCCGAGGAACTGGCTAACCTTACCTACCCTTTTGGAAAAGGTGTCAACCTATCCTTTGGTATAAAGGATGTCCCACAACTTTATCAAAAAGTGACCGAGGCCAACTATCCTATTTATCGTCCTTTGACTAAACGAACATTTCGTGTTGGGGATCATTATATCTATCCTCACGAATTTGCAGTTTTGGATCCAGATGGTTATTTTTTAAGATTTAGCGAATAGAAGAATAAAAGGCTACAATACTTTCTAGCGTTGCAGCCTTTTATTCGTTCGCTTTTATGATCTATTTACTAACAAAATATTTGATTTATAAAGCTAATTGGTGTAAAATAAAAACATTGGCAGTAGCCTATTTAAATTTGAATATCATTTTACTTTTTTATGTCGTGAATTGGCACGACGTTTCTACAAGGTGCCGGAACACCTAACAATGAGTATGTCAGCTGAAGGTATGGTGTTGGCCATGCCTATTTTGGGGACTTACTTAAGGGATTAAGTAGGTCCTTTTTGAATATTTTTATCAAAGTACGCCTTTAAGTGTAAACTAAATATTTTTAATATTTCCCTTAATTAGTGCGGACGGGAGCAACTTCCTTCGGAATTTCATCCCTAATTTTTGAACCCAAAGTCTCAAAAATTCCGTCATAGACAATAACAAGATTATTGTCTATGATACCACTACAGCGGGAAATATCTAGTAAAACTCGCTTCGCTCACTCTAGTATTATACGTATACAGTACTAGCAAACTGGTTCACTATAGAAACAGTTAACCAACAAGTAAACTGACTTTTAGACTTTAGGAGGTCTTATGAAATTATTAGAAGAGCGCATCCTTCAGGATGGGCATATCTTGGGTGACAACATCCTCAAGGTAGATTCCTTTTTAACCCACCAAGTTGACTTTAGCTTGATGCGAGAGATCGGTAAGGTATTTGCGGAAAAATTTTCTTCTGCTGGCATTACCAAGGTTGTAACGATTGAAGCTTCAGGGATTGCCCCAGCTGTTTTTACAGCTGAAGCCTTAGATGTTCCCATGATTTTCGCAAAGAAAGCTAAAAACATCACCATGAACGAAGGCATCTTGACTGCTGAGGTTTACTCCTTTACCAAGCAGGTGACGAGCACAGTTTCCATCGCTGGGAAATTCCTCTCACCTGATGACAAGGTCTTGATTATCGATGATTTCCTAGCCAATGGACAAGCTTCCAAAGGCTTGATCCAAATCATCGAACAGGCCGGAGCAAAAGTCGAAGCCATCGGTATTGTTATCGAAAAATCATTCCAGGATGGTCGTGATTTGCTCGAGAAAGCTGGCTATCCAGTTCTTTCACTCGCTCGTTTGGAACGTTTTGAAAACGGTCAGGTCGTATTTAAGGAGGCAGATCTCTAATGCAACAACAAGAAAAACACTCGCAAGCAGCCGTTCTTGGCTTACAGCACCTTCTCGCAATGTACTCAGGCTCTATCCTAGTTCCTATTATGATTGCGACAGCTCTTGGCTATTCAGCTGAGCAATTGACCTACCTAATCTCCACAGATATCTTCATGTGTGGGGTGGCGACCTTCCTCCAACTCCAACTCAACAAATACTTTGGTGTTGGACTTCCAGTTGTTCTCGGAGTTGCCTTCCAGTCGGTTGCTCCCTTGATTATGATTGGTCAAAGCCACGGTAGCGGTGCTATGTTTGGTGCCCTTATCGTATCAGGAATCTATGTAGTTCTGATTTCAGGTATTTTCTCAAAAGTGGCCAATCTCTTCCCCTCTATCGTAACAGGATCTGTTATTACCACGATTGGTTTAACCTTGATTCCTGTAGCTATTGGAAATATGGGAAATAACGTCCCAAAGCCAACTGGTCAAAGTCTCTTGCTTGCAGCCATCACTGTTCTGATTATCCTCTTGATCAACATCTTTACCAAAGGATTTATCAAGTCTATCTCCATTTTGATTGGTCTGGTTGTCGGAACTGCCATTGCTGCCACTATGGGCTTGGTTGATTTCTCCCCTGTTGCGGCAGCACCACTTGTCCATGTTCCTACTCCCCTCTACTTTGGGATGCCAACCTTTGAAATCTCATCGATTGTCATGATGTGTATCATCGCAACGGTGTCTATGGTTGAGTCGACTGGTGTTTACCTAGCCTTGTCTGATATCACGAAAGACCCAATCGACAGCACACGCCTGCGCAACGGTTACCGCGCAGAAGGTTTGGCCGTACTTCTCGGAGGAATCTTTAACACCTTCCCTTACACAGGATTTTCACAAAACGTTGGTTTGGTTAAATTATCAGGCATTAAGACTCGCCTGCCAATCTACTACGCAGCTGGTTTCCTGGTTCTCCTTGGACTCCTTCCTAAGTTTGGTGCCCTTGCCCAAATCATTCCAAGCCCTGTCCTCGGTGGTGCCATGCTGGTGATGTTTGGTTTTGTATCTATTCAAGGGATGCAAATCCTCGCTCGTGTTGACTTTGCTAACAATGAACATAACTTCCTTATCGCAGCAGTCTCCATCGCTGCAGGTGTCGGACTCAACAACAGTAATCTCTTCGTTAGTATGCCGACAGCCTTCCAAATGTTCTTCTCAAACGGAATCGTCGTAGCAAGCATACTCGCCATTGTACTCAATGCCGTATTAAATCGGAAAAAGAAATAAAAAAGAGGTTCTATCCTCTTTTTTCTATATCCTCACCTGTCTGTCTTCAGACCGCTGACCTGTGACAAACATGGTGAAGGTTGCTTTGCAGACATTTCTGCCTTCTTGATTGGTGATATCAACATCTACCACACAGGTTGTGCGTCCATGATGGACACATTCTCCTTTAATGGTCAGTACATCGTCGAGTTTTCCTGCCTTAAGGTAGTTGATAGAGGACTGGAGCGTCACTCCATCAAGCCCCAGCGAGATAACCACCAAACCACTGATCTGGTCACAAAGGGTAAAGAGGTAGCCACCATGGGCATTGCCATAGTAGTTGAGCGACGAGTCCACTACTTTTGTCGTTACCACAACATAACCATCTCTCATTTTTTCTATTTCGTAATTTTCAAAGGCAGATATAGCATCAAAATGAAAATCTTTCATCGTTTCCTCCTGATAGTTCAAACGACACTATGATACTACTTTTTATAGGACTGTGCAAGGAGAAAGCTCCTAGTCTGGCAAAATTCCGACCTGCTCAACAAAACGCATAAAAGCTGCCTGTCCTTGTTCCGTCTGCTTGTATACTCCTGCATCCTCCAAAACACGTGCAAAAATAGCACCCACAGAGTCCTTGACGATTTCAAGGGCTTTTTCTTTATCTGCTAGGTCCGGATGTTGGGCTTTGAGCTGGTCTGCCCATTCTTGATGATAGTCGGCAACTATATCATCATCTCCCACGAGGTAGCTAGCAACCTGCTCCACTTCCGCTTTCAGACGAGGTGGCAAAATAGCCAAGCCCATGACCTCAATCAAGCCGATATTTTCCTTCTTGATATGTTGAACATCCTTGTGGGGATGATAGATACCATCAGGATGCTCTGGTGATGTCTGATTGTCCCGCAAGACCAAGTCCAACTCAAACTGTCCATCGCGTTTACGGGCAATGGGTGTAATGGTATGGTGTGGTGTCCCGTCTGTCTCTGCCAAAATCTGTACTTCAGGGTCTGAATATTGCCGCCATTCCTGCAAAATCTTATCCGCCAAGTTGATCAAATCTTCTTTTGAATCCGAGGTCAAACGTAGCACTGACATAGGCCACTTGACAATCCCAGCCTTGACCTGTTCAAAACCAGCAAATCGGAAAGTCTTTTGCAAGGGAGCCAATTCCATAGGAAATACGTGACGGCCTCCCTGATAGTGGTCATGGGTGAGAATAGAGCCCCCTACGATTGGCAGGTCAGCATTAGATCCAGCAAAATAGCCCGGAAACTGCTCTACGATCGCCAGCAGACGCTCAAAGCTCTGACGGCTGATAGCCATGGGACGATGCTGACCATCTAAGAAGATACAGTGCTCATTAAAATAAGCATAGGGCGAATACTGGAAGCCCCACTCCTGACCCGCCATTTCAAAACGGATAATGCGGTGATTGCTGCGAGCTGGGTGGTTGACCCGACCATGATAGCCCTCATTCTCTAGACAAAGCTGACACTGGGGATAATTGCTAGCTTGCACCAACTTGGCTGCTGCAATCTCTTTTGGATCCTTTTCAGGCTTAGAGAGATTGATGGTAATCTCTAGTTCACCGTAGTCAGACGGAACACGATAAGCAATATTCTTTGCGATAGCCTTTAGTTTGGTGTAGTCATTTTTCTGACTGAGTTGGTAGAAGTCTGCAATTGCCTGCTCTGGTGACTGGGCATAGGTTGCCCAGAAGTCACGATTAACCTGACTTGGACAAGGGGTCACCAAGTCCATCAATTCAGCACCGAGGATTTCACGCGCAGTCTGACTATCCTCAATCGTCTCTAATCGAACCGCTTCCTCAACAAGCTGGTCCTTGAGGTCAATCAACTCATCTAGATCAGTCTCAACTTCCAAAACACCTTCACCCACTCGCGCCAAAACACGATTGGTTAGGTAAACTCGATCCATTTCTTCAAAAGCACTTTCAGCAATAACGTGTGTTACAAATTTATCTACTAAGGTCACTATAAAGCCTCCTTTTAACTAGTCAAGGACGCGAGTGCCACCTGCAACTTCAGCGATATAGAAGCTTGGAGCGTATCCAACGACTTCCTCATAGTGCTTGCCTACAGCTTCTTTAAAGGCCTCAACTGTATCTTTTTGCACCAAAGCAATAGCACATCCGCCAAAACCTGCCCCTGTCATACGAGCACCGAGAACACCTTCTTGTGCCCAAGCTGTGTGGACAAGAGTATCCAATTCCAAGCCAGTTACTTCATAATCATGCTCAAGAGAAACGTGAGATGCATTCATCAAGCGACCAAATGTTTCCAAATCACCTGCTTGAAGAGCTGCTTGTGCTTTGAGGGTACGTTGGTTTTCAAGCACAGCATGGCGAGCACGTTTCAAACGATTTTCGTCTTTAATCAGGTAGCTGTATTGGTCAAAAGCCCACTCATCTAATTCACCCAAGGTCTGAATATCCATGGCAACTTGCAATTCTTCCACAGCTTTTTCACACTCAGCACGGCGTTCATTGTACTTAGAGTCCGCCAATTCACGACGTTTGTTGGTGTTCATGATAACAACAACATTGTCCTTCAAATCAAGTGGCACCAAGTCGTATTCTAGAGTGTTAGTATCTAGGTAAATAGCACGTTGGTCTGCCCCCATACCGATGGCAAACTGGTCCATGATACCAGAGTTGACTCCGATAAAGTTATTTTCTGTTTGTTTTCCGATTTTAACCAAATCCAAACGGTCTAGTTTTAGATCAAAGAGATACTCTGCCACGACCCCTGTCAAGAGTTCCAAGGATGCAGATGATGACAAGCCTGCACCATTTGGGATATTTCCATAAACATAAAAATCAAAACCTTTGTCAATGACATGGCCAGCTTCTTGCAAGAAATGAAGAACCCCTTTTGGATAGTTGGTCCAGCTGTGCTCTTTTTCAAATTTGAGGTCAGCAAGAGGCACTTCGATAATGCCCTTGTCCTCAAAGTTGGCTGAGTAGAAACGCAAAACTTGGTCGTCACGTTTTCGAGCCACTCCATAGGTTCCCAAGGAAATAGCCGCCGGAAAAACGTGCCCACCGTTGTAGTCCGTGTGTTCACCAATTAGATTGATGCGGCCAGGTGAAAAGAAGGTTTGGTCTGCTTCTTGACCAAAAACGGCAAGAAAGTCTTTACGAAGTGCTTCAGCAGTAAGATGTTGTGTCATATGAATTCTCCTTTGACTGTCCGTTAAGTCACCTTAACGTGTAATCGTTTTCTTCTATTGTATCCAAGGCTTTTGCCAAGGTCAATCCTTTTTACTAAAGTTTTACTAAACTATCGGTAAAAAGAAGAAAAATATGATATACTAACTTAAAAGGAGGAGGACTTATGGCTACCTTAAAAGACATTGCACAGCTAGCTTCTGTCTCTATCGCGACCGTATCCCGTGTCCTCAATCGCGACCAGAGTCTATCTGTCACAGAAGAAACCAGACACCGTATTTTAACTGTCGCTGAAGAACTGGGCTATACCAAGCACCTCAAGACAGGCGAATCCCACAAACCCAAGCAAAAGATTGCCATTATCCAATGGGTCAGCGAGCAGGGGGAACTAGACGACCTCTACTACTACCAGATTCGTCTAGGGATTGAAAAAAGAGCCCAAGAATTGGACTATGATATCTTGCGCTATTTTAACGACCATCCTTTTACTCTGAGCGAAGAGGTAATCGGAATACTCTGTATTGGAAAGTTCAGCCAATCACAGATTTCTTCCTTTGAAGAATACCAAAAACCCCTAGTCTTTTTAGACAGCGATACACTTTCATTGGGACATACCTGTATTATCACTGACTTTTACACTGCTGTAAAACAAGTTGTCGATCACTTCCTCAGTCAAGGGCTGGATCGTATCGGGATTCTCACCGGCCTTGAAGAAACAACCGACCAAGAAGAAATCATTCAGGATAAACGTCTCGAACATTTTAAAAACTACTCTCTATCAAAAGGTATCTACAATGACAAACTGGTCTTTAAAGGTAGCTTTACTGCCCAGTCTGGGTATGACTTGATGAAGGAGGCTATTCACAAGTTGGAGGATCAACTCCCTCCAGCATTTTTCGCGGCCAGCGATAGTTTAGCCATCGGTGCTCTCCGTGCTCTCCAAGAAGCTGGAATCAGCCTACCAGACCGCGTCAGCCTCATTTCTTTTAATGACACTAGCCTGACCAAGCAGGTCTATCCTCCCCTTTCTAGCGTCACAGTCTATACTGAGGAGATGGGCCGAGCAGGTATGGATATTCTTAACAAGGAAGTTCTCCATGGTCGGAAAATTCCTAGCCTAACCATGCTGGGAACTAGACTGACATTGAGAGAAAGTACCAGGAATGAATAGGATATCAAAACGACCTCAATAAGAGGTCGTTTTCTCTAGTGATGATGAGCATGGTTCTGCTCTAAGGCTGTTATCCTCCGCTTATGTTGCGCATGATTGCTTTGACTGCTATCTACTTCAATAGTAATATTCTGCACGCCTCTTTCTTCTAGGAGTTGACGCACTGCTTCTTTAGTCTCTATCATCTGCTCCCAATCCTCGATACAGAGGTGTACAATGGCGTCATTTTCCAGACCATCCATGGACCAAATACTGAGTTGATTTACACTTTTAACATTAGTTAGCCTTACTAACTCTTTCTCTAGCTTAGCAGTCTCGATACCTTCAGGCACCGCATCTAAGAAAATCTTAAGGGTAGACCAAAAGCGAGGAATGGCTTTCCAGAGAATAAAGCAAGAAATCAAAAGCGATAAAAGCGGATCAAGAAAATACCAGTCAGTGACATACAAAATACCAGCAACCAGAATGACCGCTAGCCAACCCAGAATATCTTCTAGAAAATGCAAGGTCAGGATAGCTTCGTTCTTGGTCTGACCCTTACGAACGACCAAACTAGCCAAGAGATTGATAAGAATCGCAAGAAACCCCAACCACAGCATCCCTTGGTAGTTGACAGGTTGGGGGGATAGGAGGCGAGGAATATTCTCCAAGAGCACCATGACAGATCCTGTCAAAAGGATCAAGGCAGTCAGCATGGCACCTAGCAGGCTGAAACGTTTGTAACCAAGAGTGTAACGTTTGTCTTCCTGACGATTGGAAATAGTTTCCAAACAAGCTGAGAAGCCTATGGCAAGGGCATCACCCAAATCATGAACCGCATCCGCTAATACAGCGCTTGAATTGAAGATGACCCCAAAAATAAATTCGATAACAGAAAATGATAGATTCAAGAAAAAAGCTAACCAGATAGATGTTTTAGAACTCATTTCTCCCCCTCCTTTGGTATAATGGGTATATACATACTTCTTTCATTTGTATTATCTAATAAAATCCAAAGAAAGGATAGAAGCAAACTGTCAGTCTTATTCAGTTCTGAACAGTTAGCCTCAAGTGTCTATATGCAAAAAAGAGATCGTCGGGTTAGCAAGACGAAAAAAGCCATCTATCAAGCTTTTCTACAAGTTTTGAACGACAAGGGCTATGCTGCTACTACTGTCCAAGATATCATTGACTTGGCAGATGTTGGGCGCTCGACCTTTTACTGTCACTACGAGAGTAAGGAACTGCTTTTAGATGAACTCTGTCGCTACCTCTTTCATCATCTCTTTGAAAGAGAAGGACACCTTACTACCGAGGACTACCTCGCCCATATCTTTTTACATTTTCAGAAAAACCAGGACCATGTCACTAGTCTTCTTTTTTCAAAAAATGACTACTTTCTCCGCCAACTACACAAGGAACTTGAACACCATGTTTACCCCATGGTAGCGGAGGATTTGCAAGTGGCCTATCCGAACATACCAGCCTCCTACCTCAAACATTTTGTAGTAACTAATTTTATCGAAACACTGACCTGGTGGCTAAAAAAAGGAAAATCTTATCCAGAAGACCAAGTAGTGAGATTTTACTTAGATGTGATTGAGATGACTTCTACAACTCCACTTGATAACTAAGCCTGTAACTCAGAAAGGAACCAACTATGTTAACTTCGATGATTCTAGGAATACTAACGATTGTACTAGCTCTCGGTTTTTCACTTCTCCATCTCGCTGCTGCTTTCGCAGCCATGAAACAAAAGAACTACAGTTTGGGAAACACGTGCATCTTGGTCGGCAGTTGCATCACTTCTCTGGCTCTAGCTATCTTTTACTTCGTCCCACTGGCAACCATTCTACTATGGATTGTGGGTTCGAGTATCGTCTGCTATGGTGCCTACTGGAACGGGCGACAAAAAGGCTCTCACAACATATCGCATCATATTGTGAGGGTAGCACTAGCAATTTTAATTACGCTCCTCTTTATCTTACTCTAACATTAAAAATCCCATCTCGAATTATAGACGAGATGGGATTTTGTCTGCTAAAGAAGGGTGCTAGTGGCTACCACTGACTTTCCTTTTATTTCTTCAACAAACCTTGTTCTTGTAGAAATTCTTTGGCTACTTGTTCTGCTGACTTGCCTTCAACACCGACTTGGTAGTTGAGCTGGCTCATCTGGCTTTCAGTAATTTTACCAGCCAATTTATTGAGAACTTTCTCCAACTCAGGGTGTTTCTTGAGAAGAGCTTCTTTCATCAGAGGAGCCCCTTGATAAGGTGGGAAGAGTTGCTTGTCATCTTCCAAGACCTGCAAATCATAACGCGCCAATTCTGCATCCGTCGAATAGGCATCCGTAATTTGAATATCGCCTGACTGAATTGCCTGATAGCGAAGAGCTGGCTCCATGGTCGCTACGTTGAGATTGAGACCATACATTGATTGCAAGCCCTTATTGCCATCCTCACGGTCATTAAACTCCAGAGTAAACCCAGCCTTCAGCTGCCCTTCCACTTTTTTCAAGTCCGAAATGGTCTTCAAGCCATATTCTTGAGCAATCTTTTTCGGAACAGCTACAGCATAGGTATTTTGATAAGACATTGGTTTGAGATAAGCTAGATGATCCTGTTTGGCAATGCCATCACGCGCCACTTGATAAACCTGATCTGGCTCATGACTCACTTTCGGTGATGGCTGAAGCAAACTTTCAGTCACCGTACCCGTAAATTCAGGATAGATGTCAATATCGCCTTTTTTCAGAGCTTCATAGAGGAAACTTGTTTTCCCAGAATTCGGCTTAACAGTCGCAGTCATACTGGTATTTTCCTCAATCAGCAACTTATACATATTGGCCAAAATTTCGGGTTCCGGTCCTAATTTTCCAGCAATCACCAAGTTTTCTTTCTCTTTTTGAGCCAAAAGGGCTGGACTATAAGACAGACCGAGCAATATGGTCACCAAGGCAAAACCAGAGAAAATCGTCCGCAATTTTGCTTTTTCCATCACTTTTAGTAGGAAGTTAAAGGCAATGGCAAGCACTGCAGAAGAAAGTGCCCCAATCAAAATCAGACTGGTATTATTGCGGTCAATTCCCAAAAGGATAAAGGAAC
>NZ_KQ970759.1:0-4431 GCF_001579175.1 Streptococcus oralis | reverse complement strand
CAAGGCTGCCAAGGTTGCCGTACCGATAATCAAGACCGCTGCCGTCCGAATCCCAGACATCATAACAGGCATGGCGAGTGGAATTTCGAATTTCTTGAGACGTTCCCATCTGGTCATCCCAAAGGCAATCCCAGCCTCTTGCAGACTCGGATCAATTCCCTTCAGCCCAGTGATGGTGTTTTGCAAAATCGGAAAAATAGCATAAATCACCAGAGCTGTCAAAGCTGGCAAGGTCCCAATTCCCATCAAGGGGATAAAGAGCCCCAACAAGGCCAGAGACGGGATAGTCTGGAAAATTCCTGCAATCTGCAAGACCCAGTCCGCCAACTTCTCATGATAGCGAAGATAAACAGCCAAGGGAATCGCAATAAAAATAGCTAGTAATAAGGTCAAAAGTGACAACTGCAAATGTTGAGATAGAGCTGTTACCCAATCACCAAAACGATCCTGAAAAGTTGATATCAAATTAGCCATGAACACTACCTCCAAACAAGTCTGCTACAAAGTCTGTTGCAGGCGCTTTTAAAATCGTCTCGGGATTCGCCACCTGACGAATCTCTCCATCCTGCAAAACAGCAATACGATCACCTAATTTCAAAGCTTCATCCGTATCATGCGTCACAAAAATCGTTGTCATCCCAAACTCTTTATGCAATTCTTTCGTCAGAACCTGCAACTGTTTTCTCGAAATAGCATCCAAGGCTGAAAAAGGCTCATCCATGAGTAGGATCTTAGGCTGGCCAATCATAGCTCGGACAATACCAACTCGCTGCTGCTCACCACCAGATAATTCTCTAGGCAGGCGATGACCATAGTCAGCTACTGGCAAGCCAACTTTTGCCAAGAGCTCTTCTGTTTTCTTAGCAATCTCTTCCTTGCTCCAGCTCTTCATCTCAGGAATGAGGGCGATATTTTCCGCAACCGTTAGATTGGGAAACAGAGCAATGGCCTGTAAAACATAACCAGTAGAAAGACGAAGTTCACGCTCATCATAGTCTTTGATGCGCTTGCCATCCATATAAATATCGCCATCCGTAGGTTCCAAGAGACGGTTAATCATCTTAATCATGGTCGTCTTACCAGACCCAGAAGGCCCAACTAAAACCATGAACTCCCCATTCTCAATCCGTAAATTGACATCTCTCAAAACATCTTTTTCTGTGTAGCGTAGCGCTACATTTTTGTATTCAATCATTCTTTGTCCTCAATTTAAAACTTCCCTCGGTTGGGCAATTTACCAACCTCTTAATAACTAATTTAATCTATTTTATTCCTCATTTTCCTTCTCTTTCAGATTAGCCAAAATTCTTTCTTGAAAGGCTTCAAACTGACGAATTTCTTCCTCAGTGAATCCTTTATAAAAAATTGCATCCAACTTTTGACTGATACGATGGCCGACTTCTTTCTGGGATGAACCAAGTTCAGTCAGAACGACATATTTTTTCCTCTTATCTACCCCACACGGACTAATCGTGATCAGCTTTTGCTCCTCAAGATTCTTTATCATGCTTGTGAGCGTATTATTGGCGAGTCCAGTCGCCAGCGCAATATCTGTCGCCGTAGCGCAACCCGTTTCACTCTTCCATAACACCGTAAGAATCTTACCCTGTTCACTCCGATAAAGAGCCTCAGAATCCTGACTTAATAACTTTTGAAATAGCCGTCCATTCAATAAACGAATATGGTGGGCTACTAAATGACTATCTTTCATGATCTCTCCATTTTATTTCTATATCGAATCTTTTTTATTGTAACACCTCTCGTTCCATCTGTCAACTATTTCGATTTAGAAATAATTTTCACCAACAAAAAAGACCTCCTACCTAGAGTAGAAGATCTTCACTATTTATTAACTTAATCTGTCATTTCGGACACCAGTGTTCGATGTTCCAGTGGTAGACTGCACATAATTAGCAAGAAGATGAATCCTGACTGTATCCAGAAGAGAGCCAAGTCAAAAATTCCATGTACAGCAACTACTGTAAGGAAGGAGAGATAAAGACCGATAATCGGTCGTTTGCCAGACTCCTGACTCATATCCATCATCATGTGAACCGGAATCACCGAAGAAATGGATAAGAGAATGGTTCCAATCAAACCATAACTTAAAATAGTATCGATGTAAAGACTATGCGCGTGTTCGTGGTAAGGTGCATGAATTCTCGGATAGGAATTCATATAGGTCAGCGGACCCTCACCCCAGATCGGATTTTGCTTGAACAAAGTCATACCCGCATTCCAGATTGAAACTCGCTCCTCCATTGAAGAATCTAGCGTCCCCATACGGACTCCCAAATCGCTTGAGAAGAGGAAACAAAGTCCAATCCCGAAAACTCCAATACTGAGCCAGAAGGCACGCCAGTTTTTAATGGTTGTAAAGAGATAAATGATGGCACCAGCAATGATGGCAGGAAAGGCCGTTCTATTTTGCGTAAAATTCAAACCAAATAGATTCACAAAACCTGCTAGCACACAAAAGACTTTCAACCATCTTAGCTTCGTCGTTGTAAAGAGATAAAAGGCAATCATGATACAGAAGCAACAAATGATCCCATAGTAGTTAGGATTAAAGAAAGTCACCTCTGCACGGTTTTGGTGCCATACTTGCATATTGGGCGAAAGAAAGGCGTAGTTAAATTTCTTTACAATTTGGAAATGCTCCAAAGTAGCAAAAGCGGCAGAGACAACACTACCAAACAAAACCGTCTGGAGTATCAGTCGAAAGAAAGCATGCGTCAGACGCTTCTGGTAAAAACTAAAGAAAATAAGAAATAGGAGCATCAGGAAAGATGCTGCTAGACCAAGCCAGTTCTTGGCGACGATGGAAATGATACTACTGTAGGCAATAAAAAAGAGAAGTACAGGATGTTTGGCTAATCCTTTGATAATTCCCTTCATCTCCCCAGTAACAAGTAAACCTATCAAATATAAAGCAAAGAGTGCTAAGAACAAATAAAAAGGTAAAAAGATACTCATGATCATCAGATACAAAAAGAAATCTTTTTTCGAAAGCCCTCTTATCTTATCCAGTAATCCAATTGATTTCAAAACGGATCCTTTCTGTTCTGGATTTCTCCAGAAGATAAATGCTAAACTATCTTTTAATTTTACCATTTTTTCCGTCATTTGGGAACAATGAACACGCTATCAAAAAGAAAAAACTTTTACGGAAGTATGAAAGTATACTCTATTATATTCAAAGACATTCCAGTCCAGTAGTTGCTAGAGAAAAAGAAGGAAACTTCTAAAAAAGGAAAAGCTATGGTAGAATATAATAAAGTTGAAAATAACTACTAATGAACGACAGTTAAAAAGGAAAATCAATGAAATTACACCAACTAGTCTACCAAATACTAACCAGAGAAAACGACTATGTCAGCGGAGAAAAAATTGGCGAAGAACTGAATCTAAGTCGGACATCCATATGGAAAGCAATCCAACGCCTCCAACAAGAAGGGCTCATGATCGACAGTATTAAAAATAGAGGTTACAAGCTTATCCAAGGCGATCTGATATTGCCTGGTTTGATTCAGGAGAAAACCAACTTAACCATTCGCTACAAACCTGAGACCAAATCAACACAAACAGATGCAAAAGAAGGGATTGAAGCTGGAAACAAAGGAAATACACTCTATCTTTCAACCTGTCAAACAGCAGGTCGTGGCCGCTTTCAGCGTCCCTACTATTCCCCATCTCAGGGTGGGATCTATATGTCTCTGCATATTCAACCCAATCTTCCCTATGAAAAACTTCCATCCTATACACTCCTTGTTGCCGCAGCAGTCTACAAAGCCATTAAAAATCTAACTATGATAGAAGTCGATATCAAATGGGTAAATGACATCTACTTTAAAAATAAAAAATAGCAGGTATTCTCACCGAAGCAATGACATCAGTTGAGACAGGCTTGGTTACAGATGTCATTATCGGACTTGGTATAAATTTTTCTATAGAAGACTTTCCAGAAGAACTAAAAGAAAAAGCAGGCAGCCTATTTATGCCACCTGCACCAATTAGTCGTAATGAGCTCATCAGCGAAATATGGAATTGTTTCTACAATACGGATCCAGACGAGCTATTCTATCTCTATAAAGAGAGATCAATCGTACTGGGAAAGGAAATTACCTTCCAGCGAAATGGACAAAATGAAAAAGGAATGGCAAAAGACATCTCAAACACCGGTCAACTTCAAGTAGAACTAGAAGATAAAAAAACCATTTGGCTAAATAGTGGAGAGATTTCCCTAACAAGTTGGTAATTAAAAATCCCCCCTCTTATAAACTAAGAGGGGGTAAACTTATCTTACAAAAACAAAAAAAGAGTTAACACTCTTAATCTACGGAGAATGGGGGATTCGAACCCCCGCGCCAGTTACCCGACCTAACGATTTAGCAAACCGTCCTCTTCAGCCTCTTGAGTAATTCTCCTATT